>JBAQGO010000067.1:0-26621 GCA_049287825.1 Vitreimonas sp.
GGCCAGCGCCGGTGGCGCCGCCGCCAAACGCCGCGCCGACGACCAATCCCCTCACCGGTCAACCGCTCCCGGAAACACCACCTGATACGACCACTGCGACGACGAGCGCCGCGCCATGAGCAAGCGCGTTCTTCTCATCATTGGCGGCGGCATCGCTGCTTATAAGAGCCTCGAGGTCATCCGGCGCTTGAGAGAAGTCGGTGCGGACGTGCGCGTGGTGATGACCAAGGCTGCGCAGCATTTTGTGACACCGCTGGCTGCCGGCGCGCTGGCGGGCGAACGCGTGTTCACTGATCTGTTTGATCAGGCGCAAGAGTTCGATGTCGGCCACATCCGATTGGCGCGCGAGTGCGATCTGATTGTGGTGGCGCCGGCCACTGCTGATCTAATGGCGAAGATGGCCAATGGCTTGGCGGACGATCTCGCCTCCGCTGTGCTGCTGGCGACCGACAAGCCGATCTTGCTCGCGCCGGCGATGAACCCGCAGATGTGGGCGAATGTTGCGACGCAACGCAATCTCGAAGTGCTGCGCGCTGATGGCCGAGCGTTCGTTGGCCCCAACGAAGGCGAGATGGCGGAGCGCGGTGAGCGCGGGCTTGGCCGCATGGCTGAGCCGGAGGAAATCCGCGATGCTTGCCTCTTGCTGCTCAGCGACGGGCCGCTCAAAGGCAAGAAAGCGATTGTCACGGCAGGACCGACAGTCGAAGCGCTCGATCCGGTGCGGTTTCTCTCCAACCGCTCCAGCGGCAAGCAAGGTTACGCGATTGCGGGCGCGCTGGCGCGGCTTGGTGCAGAGGTCACCCTTGTCTCGGGCCCGACCAGCCTCTCTGCGCCGCTCGGTGTGAAGCTCAAGCGCATCGAGAGCGCGCGCGACATGCTCGCGGCTTGCGATGACGCCCTGCCGGCGGATGTCGCCGTGATGGTTGCCGCTGTCGCCGATTGGCGGCCGAGCAAGAGCGCCAAAAAGAAAATCAAGAAGGGCGAAGCCGCGGAGGCCATCGACCTTGTCGAGAACCCCGACATCCTCGCAACACTCTCCAAGAAGACCAAGAAGCGCCCCACCCTGGTTATCGGCTTCGCCGCCGAAACGGACGATGTCGAAACCAACGCGCGGGCCAAAATTGCAAAGAAGGGTTGCGACTGGATCGTCGCCAACGACGTCTCCGGCGACGTGATGGGCGGCAATGACAATCAAGTCATGCTGATCACGCGCGACGGCGCCCAAGTCTGGCCACGTATGTCGAAGGACATGGTCGCGCAAAAGCTCGCGGCGGAAATTGCCGCCGCGCTTGGCGGCAAGGCTACGCGGCGGAAATAACGTCCTCGCTAGCGGCAATTTGTCTAGCAGCAGGGCTTCCAAAATCGCGCGAGCCGCGCCATATGGTCGCTTCTCCTCACCCGTCGCCGATTCAAGCGCCCGATATTGCGCGTTTCAAGGATGCCTGCATGAACGACCCGAACAACTTCAACGAGCGTAAGGAAGCCGCCGACAAGGCGCGGCAGGCCATGTTGCAGAGGTTCAAGTCGAAGGCGGCAACAGTTGATCCGGCCATCGAGGCGGAACGCATCGAACAGGCCAAGGCGCGGGACGCCAAACGTGCTGCCGCGGAACAGAAACGCCGCGCGCGGGTCGCCGCCGAAAAGGAAGAACGCATCCTGGCCGCGCAACTGAAGGCCGAGGCCGAAGTGGCGGCGCTAAAGAATGCTGCGGAAGAAGCTGAAAGAAAGCGTCTGGCCGACATCGAAGCTGAAGAAATTCGCGCTTTCGAATTGAAGGCGCGCCGCGATCTGAAATATGCCGCTCGCAAGGCGCGTCAGGGCGGCAAGCGCTAAACCGCCAACATCGAACAAATAAAGCGCCGAACCGATCAAGGTCCGGCGCTTTTTGTTTCAGTGGTGCTTAGTCGTTCGGCGCCCAGCGAACGCATTCGCCTGAGCTGTCGCGATCAACGCAGTGGTGGTGCGAACGCCAGACCGGATCGCCAAGGTCGACTTGGCTCGGCGACGTCAGCGCCCCTGCGGCTGCACCGGCGACACCGCCAACGACGGCGCCCGCGCCTGCATTGCCGCTGAGCGAGCCAACGGCCGCGCCGGCGCCAGCGCCAATCAGACCACCAGAAAGGGCGCGGTCAGAGGTGGTTGTTCCACATGCTGTGAGCAGCATGCCGGCGACGAAAATTCCTGCAAGGGTGGTCTTGAGATTTGTCATGGTGTTCATCCGTGGGTGCGGGGGTGCGCCAGATGAACGCGGTCATCGCGGGAATTGTTCGCGTTCAGCGGTAAGGAACTTCTGTTCCGAGCGGGCGAATCCGCGTTAAGCAGCGGATATGGCCAAGTCCGTCGTCATTCAGTTCGTCGCGCTGCCGCATTTTGAGGGATTGGCGCTTCCCTCTTACGAAACCGTACATGCAGCGGGCATGGATTTGCGTGCGGCGGTTCCGGAGAACGAACCGCTGACGCTTGCGCCTGGCGCGCGCGTGCTGGCGCCAACCGGCATCACCATGGCGCTACCCGAAGGCTACGAGGCGCAAATCCGTCCGCGCTCAGGGCTCGCGGCTAAGCACGGCATCACGTGCCTCAACACGCCGGGCACCATCGACGCGGATTATCGTGGCGAGGTGAAGGTCATCCTGATCAATCTCGGTCAAGAGCCTTTCGTGATCAAACGCGGCGAGCGCATTGCGCAGATGGTGATCGCGCCAGTGACGCAGGCGACGTGGGAGACTGTTGCGGCGCTGCCTGACAGCGCGCGTGGCGCAGGTGGGTTTGGCTCGACGGGGCGCTGACGTCTTCAAGCTGGTGGCGCCGGGAACCTGCTCGGCGTAATGAAAGCGCGCACCTCTCAAAGGAGCGCGCTCATGTCAGACGCAAAGCCCGGCCGCGGCCGCATCTATGACGACATCACCCAGACGATCGGCGACACGCCCTTGGTGCGCCTGCGCAAGCTGGAAGCCGCGCACAAGGTTGACGCCGAGATTCTGGGCAAGCTCGAATTCTTCAATCCGATCGCTTCGGTGAAGGACCGTATCGGCGTGTCGATGATCGATGCGATGGAGAAAGCCGGCAAGCTGAAACCCGGCAGCATCATCGTCGAACCGACTAGCGGCAACACCGGCATCGCGCTGGCGTTTGTGGCGGCGCAACGCGGCTATCGCTGCATTTTGGTAATGCCCGAGACGATGTCGATCGAGCGGCGCAAGATGCTGGCGATCCTGGGTGCGGAGCTGGTGTTGACGCCGGCGGCGGAAGGCATTCGCGGCGCGCTGGCGAAAGCCGATGAGATTTTGAAGAACACGCCGAATGCAGTGATCCCACAGCAGTTTCAAAATCCGGCGAACCCCGACATCCATCGCCGCACCACCGCCGAGGAAATCTGGAACGATACGGGTGGCAAGTTCGACATCTTCGTTGCCGGCATCGGCACGGGCGGCACCATCACCGGCGTTGGTCAAACGCTGAAGCCGCGCTTGCCCAATCTGAAGATCGTCGCAGTTGAGCCCGCGGATTCCGCGATCCTCTCGGGCGGCCAGCCTGGGCCACATAAGATTCAGGGTATCGGCGCGGGGATCATTCCTGAGATTCTCGACACCAAGATCTATGATGAGGTCGTCACCGTTACCAATGACGACGCCATCAACACGGCGCGCGAGGTGGCGCATCTGGAAGGCATTCCGGTTGGGATTTCTTCCGGTGCGGCTTTGATTGCCGCGTTACAAGTGGGCGCACGGCCGGAAAATAAAGGCAAGCGGATCGTGGTGATCATCCCATCGTTTGCCGAACGCTATCTGTCTACGGCGTTGTTCGAGGGCATTTGAATTGGGCGGCGTGAGGCCCTTCTCAGCTGACGAGCGCGAACGCTACGCACGCCACATCCTGCTCAAAGAGATCGGCGGGCCGGGACAACAGCGCCTAAAGACGGCGACGGCGGCGATCGCCGGCGCCGGCGGACTGGGCGCGCCTGCGGCGCTATACTTGGCGGCGGCTGGTGTCGGCACGCTGCGACTGATCGATCACGACGAGGTTTCGGTCTCCAATCTGCAACGGCAGGTAATTTACCGTGGCGCCGATGTTGGTGCGCCGAAAGTCGAGCGGGCGCGCGCGATGTTGGCCGAAATCAACGCGCACGTGAACGTCGAAGCGATCGCGCAGAAGTTGGATGAATCGAACGCGGCATATTTACTCAACGGCGCCGACATTGTGCTCGATGGCACGGATGATTTCGCGGCGCGCTTTGCGGTGAATGCGGCGTGCCATGAACTCGGGATCGCCTTGATCTCCGGCGCGGTGGGGCGTTGGGACGGACAAGTGGCGACGTTCAAGTCCGGGCTCACCAAAGGCTTGCCCCCCGCGCAGCGCCTGCCTTGCTATCGCTGCTTCGTGCGGGACATTCCGCCTGACGCTGAGACATGCGCGCAAGTTGGGATTGTTGGCGCGCTCACCGGCGTGATTGGTTCATTGATGGCGCTAGAAGCGATCAAAGAAATCGCTGGCGCAGGGGAAGGCCTGGCGGGCCGGCTCTTCCTTTTTGACGGCCTCAGCGCTGAGGGCCGAACTGTCACACTGAAGCGCGATCCCGCCTGCCCGGTTTGCGGCGGCGCTTGACGGGTGCGCGGACGGCTTCACTCTAGCGGTGGCGGAGGGTGACACATGTTTCGTTGGCTGATTGGCACGCTGTTGGGGTTGATCGGCCTTGCCGCTGTGGTGGCGGTGGTTGGCTATTTCGTTCTGAAGCGTGACGACATTCCTTACGCCTCGCTGGCATCACGCTACGAGAACGCCAACTCACACTATGTCGACCTGCCCGGCGGCATTCACATGCATTATCGCGATGAGGGCGCGCATCCGGGCGATGCGACGTTGTTGCTCGTGCACGGCTACGCCGCTTCGGTGCAGACGTGGGAGCCGTGGGTGCGCGAACTCGGCGACCAGTATCGCGTAATTTCGATTGATCTGCCTGGCCACGGGCTCACCAGCGCCCCGGCCGGCTATCAGCCGACGACCAGCAATTATGTCGACGCCATCAACGCTTTCGCGGCGTCGCAACATCTCGATCATTTCGTTATTGCCGGCAATTCGATGGGCGGTAACATCGCTTGGCATTATGCGCTGGCGCATCCCGAACAGCTGAACGCGCTGGTTCTCGTTGACGCCGGCGGGTGGCCGGATGCTTCGACGGAGCGCGAGCCGATCATCTTCAAGCTCCTAGGCAATCCGATCATCGCGCCCTTGTTGCGCGATCTCGACAATACGCGGCTCACGCGCGAGGGCCTGGAGAGAGCGTTCGTCAATCACAGCCTGATCAACGATGCGATGGTGGCGCGCTACACGGATCTGGCGCGCGCGCCGGGGCATCGCGAAATTCTGGTGCGGATTATGCTCGATCGCGCCACCCGTGATGTGGCGACGCCAGAACGTTTGCGCGCCATCCACACGCCGACACTCATCATTCACGGCGACCATGACAACCTAATCGCGCCGTCCAGCGGTCAGCATTTCAAGGATGCGATCCCGAATTCGCAGCTGGTGATGCTGCCGAATGTCGGGCACGTGCCGCAGGAAGAAGCGCCGGAACAGTCGGCGATGGCCGTGCACGAATTCCTCTATGCTCTGGCCGAGCGCGGCTACGAGGCAATGCCTGCGGGCGCCGGCGCGGACTAGCCGGGATAAACCGTACCCTCTTCCACGAAGCAGAGTGGATTGCCCCAAGGATCCTCCGCGTAAAACGAGCGTTCGCCCCACGGCCACACATTGATGGCGCCACCCGGCCTGCCGTGCACGTTTTCCGTCGACAGCGCGCTAAGCGATTGCGCACGCGTGTGCACCGCCTCAAGGTCTCGCACAGTGAAATAGAGGGCCTTCGCAGCAACGTGTGGCTCACGCGCTGATGACACGTTCACAACCTGCAACGTCACCACGCCGCAGGTGAAATAGACGCGGGAGCCCGCCTGAAGCCGGCCTTCGATCCCGAGCAGCGTTCCATAGAATTGCGCCGCCCTCTCAAGATTGCCGACCTCTATGTTGAGCCGAAAGAAGTTTGGTGTGTCTATGGTTTCACTCATCGTCGTCACCCAGTGCTCTTGAAGAACCAATCCAACCAGTCGCGCGCCAATTGCATGCGGCGGCGATCGATGCGGTAGCTGCGCACGCGGCCCTCACGCTCGTGATGGATGAGCCCGGCGCTCTCCAACACTTGCAGGTGGCGCGTCGTGGTCGGCCACGAATGGCGGAACAGCGCCGCGATCGCACCGGCCGACATTGCCCCTCCTTCGAAATTCAACGTCATCAGAATCTGGCGGCGCGCCGGATGCGCTAGCGCGCTGAAGACCGCCTCGTAGGCGTCCAGCCGCGCCTTTGGCTCCTGCTTTGGCATCGGCAGATGATATTAAGCCGTTTTGCTAAATATTGGCAAGCCGAAATTTTCGTCCGCTTGATTTGCGTGCCGGCTGCGCTCATGCGTTGAATATGAGCGATTGGTGGCGCGGCGCGGTTTTCTATCAGATCTATCCGCGTTCGTTTTGTGATTCCAACGGCGACGGCGTCGGCGATCTCAAAGGTGCGATGGGAAAGCTTGAGCACATTGCCAAGCTCGGATGCGACGCAATCTGGCTCTCGCCCTTCTACCGCTCGCCGATGAAAGATTACGGCTACGACGTCAGCGATTATCGCGCTGTCGATCCGCTGTTCGGCGAACTTGCTGATGCGGATGCGTTCGTCGCGCGCGCGCATGAGCTTGGCCTGAAGGTGATGGTCGATCAGGTGTGGTCGCATTCATCGGACCAGCATCCGTGGTTTACCGAAAGCCGGCAGAGACGCGACAATCCGAAAGCCGATTGGTACGTGTGGGCGGACGCGAAGCCGGACGGTTCGCCGCCGAACAATTGGCAGGCGATGTTTGGCGGCTGTTCGTGGACCTGGGATTCGCGGCGGCGGCAATATTATCTGCACAACTTCCTGCCGGAGCAGCCGGATCTCAATGTGCGCAATCCGGCGGTGCAAGATGCGCTGTTGGAGATTGCGCGCTTTTGGCTGGATCGCGGCATCGATGGCTTCCGGCTGGACGTCGTGAACTTCTACGTTCAGGACGCGCTGCTGCGCGACAATCCTTCGCTCAACCTGGCGCGCGCGCCCGCGCGGCCGCATCAGTTCCAGCGCCACCTCTATGAGCGCTCGCAACCGGAAACGCTGGAGTTCATCGCGCGCTTGCGAAAGGTGCTCGATCAGTACGGCGCGATTTCACTCGGCGAAGTCGAAGACGAAGAACCGATCAAGACTCAGCGCACATACACCGACGGCCCAACGCGGTTGCACACCGCCTACTCCTTCACGTTGCTGCGCCCGAGGAAAATGACGCCGCCTTTTATCCTCGAAACGATGAAAGCATGGGACGGCGCGCGAGGTTGGCCATCGTGGAGCCTTTCCAATCACGATGTGCTCCGCTTCCCAACGCGGCTTGCGGACAATGATCGCGAGCGCACCAAGCAGATGTTTGCGCTGTTACTGTCGCTACGCGGCACAACCTTCATCTATCAGGGTGACGAACTAGGACTACCGCACGCAGATGTGCCATTCGATCGCCTGCGTGATCCGGAGGCGATCGCGTTTTATCCAGCCGGAATTGGGCGCGATGGCGCACGCACGCCGTTTCCGTGGGCGCGCGACGCGAACATGGCAGGCTTTACGTCTGCGCCGGATGCGTGGCTGCCGCTGGACCCGCGTCACCGCGCGCTGGCCGTGGATGCGCAGGAGGCGGATCCTGACTCGATGTTGGCGTTCGCGAGCAAGATGATCGCGCTGCGGAAGTCCAGCGCGGCCATGCGCGAAGGTGATTTCGTGGCGCTGGATGCGCCGGAACCAGTGCTAGCATTCGAGCGCGTCGCTGGCGGCGAGCGCATGTTGTGCGTGTTCAATCTTGGCGATCAGCCGATGGAGTGGACGGCGCCAGGACCAGTCGGTCAGGCGCGCCTCACGGTAGCCAATGCGACCAGCGACGGCGCGCACGTAGCGCTGTCGCCCTATTCGGCGTTGTTCGCTTAGAGCCTATTTTCCGTCGGTCTGCTGGCTCTGACCGCTTGGCGTGCCGACGAAACTCACGCCGATGATCGACACGTACGGATGCACGGCGCGCATTTCAGCCGAGTCAGACCGGAATGCCGTGTCGCCCGCGGCGCGCCCCGCATCACCCGTAGGCTGGAAGCCGACATGCACATGGCAGTTATCATCCGGCGCGAGTGTGCCGCCGCGCCAGTCGGTGACGGTGCCGCCGTAATCCCACTCGAAGCCGTAGAGCGTAAAGGCGCCGCCATTGGCGTGTTCGACGTCGGTCATGCTTTCACCGAGCGTCAGATTGTGGGGGCCAGTCCAGTGGCTGCGCTGGCCCTCGGTGCCGGAGATGGTGATCGATGACGGGCTGGTGCGGCCTCGCGTATCGTTCCAAAAAATCTCGACGCGGCGCGCGGGATCATTCGGGAACAGCACTGTGCCCGGCGCTTCTTCGCCTTCAGCGCCCGGAATATTTTGTTGCGCGACGTTCGTGGCGCCGTAGCGCTGTTCGAGGCTGGCGCCTGTCGCGTTGGCGAAAGCGGCGCAGCTCAATTCGAACGCTGCAGGTGTCGCGGTTGTCGTCGCTTGCGATGTTGCGGTCGTAGTGCTGTCGGCAGGCTTTGCGCCTTGTTGACCGCAAGCGCAGAGCGCCGCGAGCGCGGCTAGCGCAATAATATTCTTCATCGTCCCCACCCTCTAGAGCATCGCCGGAATGACGCGGTCCGGCGGTTTGTGGCCGTCGGCGAACGTCTTGATGTTGATGATCACTTTCTCGCCCATGTCGATACGGCCTTCGATGGTGCCGGACCCCATGTGCGGCAGCAGCACGACGTTGGCGAGCTTCTTGAGCTTCGGATTGATCGCGGGCTCATGCTCGAACACATCGAGGCCGGCGCCGGCGAGTTCGCCCTTCTCCAGCATGCGCGCCAGCGCGCCTTCGTCGATCACTTCGCCGCGCGCGGTGTTGACCACGTACGCGTGCGGCTTCAGCAGCGCCAAACGCCGCGCGCTCAGCAAGTGATAGGTCGCGGGAGTATGCGGGCAGTTCACCGACACGATGTCCATGCGCGACAGCATCTGATCGAGGCTGTCCCAATAGGTTGCCTCAAGCTCTTGCTCGATGTGGGCGGCGACCTTCTTGCGGTTGTGATAGTGGATCTGCAGCCCAAACGCCTTGGCGCGGCGCGCCACCGCCTGGCCGATGCGGCCCATGCCGATAATGCCGAGGCGTTTGCCCCAGATGCGCCGGCCCATCATCCAGGTCGGGCTCCAGCCCATGAACTTGTCGGCTTCGACAATCTTCACGCCTTCGATCATGCGGCGTGGCACGGCGAGGATCAGCGCCATGGTCATGTCGGCGGTGTCTTCGGTAAGCACGCCCGGCGTATTGGTGACGGTGATGCCGCGCTGCACGGCGGTTTGGACATCGATGTTGTCGACGCCGGCGCCGAACTGGGCGATCAGCCGAAGCTGTTCGCCGGCGCGCGACAGCACGCGGCCATCGACGCGATCTGTCACGGTCGGCACCAGCACGTCGGCGCGCTGTACGGCGGCGGCGAGATCTTCGGCCGAGAAGGGCTTGTCGTCATGGTTAAGTTCGGCGTCAAAAAGTTCACGCATGCGCGTCTCCACCGCATCGGGGAGTTTGCGTGTCACGACCACTTTGAGTTTTTTCGACGCCATAACCCTGCTTAAACCACGCTGCGCTGCAGCGAAAGCCGCTGAAAAGCCTGATCGTTAAACCAGTCTTTACGGGCTGGGCGGATCATCCTCGGGCTCGCCCAATTACGTGGCGGGACTAGCGTTGGGTTGGTTTTCATGCGCCGCCGGTCTCTCGCCGCGTTCGCCGCGGTTTCCATTCTTGTTTGCGCGACCAGCGCTGGCGCGACTGCGCCTGCGGTCGGTCCGGATTCCAACCTGCCTGTTCCGCGCTTTGTCAGTTTGCGGACAGCCGGCGCGAATGGCCGTCATGGCCCTAGCGTCGAGAACCGCGTCGATTGGATTTATCAGCGCATCGGCCTGCCGCTTGAAGTCACGGCTGAGAGCGGCCCATGGCGCCAAGTGCGCGATCCGGACGGCGCGCAAACCTGGATGCACGCGCAGAATCTCGATACTCGCCGCACGGCCTACGTTGAGCATGCCGCAACGCTCCGCCAGATCGGCCACGACGACGCGCGCGCTGTCGCTTACCTGGCGCCGGGCGTTATCGGTTCGCTGACCGGTTGCCAGGGCGACTGGCGGCGCATTGCCGTCGAAGGCCGCGTCGGTTGGGTGAAGCGGAGTGAGCTCTGGGGCGCTGACGTCTGCGACGGGCTCTGACGGCCAAGCCCTTGGTTTCCTGACGCTTCGCGCCTGCGAAGGCCCGCTTCGCCTTGCCGGCTGGTGGCCGCTTCTATAAGCCGCCCCTATCTCCTTTAGAGCAGAGCAAAGCAGAGCATGGCGATCGAGAAGCCACCAACCCTTTCCTATGAAGACCTGATCTCATCCGGCGAAGGCCGTTTGCACGGGCCTGGTAATGCGCAATTGCCGCTGCCTCCGATGCTGATGTTCGACCGGATCACCCACATCTCCGATAGCGGCGGCGCCTACGGCAAAGGCCGCGTCGAAGCCGAGTTCGACATCCGCCCCGACCGCTGGTTTTTCGAGTGCCACTTTCGCGGCGACCCGGTGATGCCGGGCTGCTTGGGCCTCGATGCGATGTGGCAGCTCGTTGGGTTTTTCATGGGCTGGAATGGATCGCCTGGGCGCGGGCGCGCGCTCGCGGTTGGGGAGGTCGAGTTTCGCGGCCAGATCCGGCCCACAGTAAAGGTGGTCCGCTACGAGATTGACATGAAGAAAGTCATCCAGCGCAAGCTGCATTTGGGCATTGGCGATGGCGTCGTCCTTGCCGATGGCAAACCCATATATAGCGCCAAGGATCTCAGAGTTGGTCTGTTCAGCGCTGAACAACTCGATCGGATGTAAGGAGTGCGCGCATGCGCCGTGTCGTCGTCACCGGAATGGGCATCGTCTCCTCGATCGGCAATAACACGCAGGAAGTGTTGGCGAGCTTGCGCGAAGCCAAATCAGGCATCCGCAAAGCTGATGATTACGCCCAACGCGGTTTTCGCTCGCAAGTGTCCGGGCAGCCGCAACTCAATCCGGAAGACGTCGTCGACAAGCGTGTGATGCGCTTCATGGGTGAGGGCTCGGGCTGGAATTACGTCGCCATGGAGCAAGCGATCACCGATAGCGGTCTCTCAAAAGAAGAAATCTCCAACGAGCGCACCGGCATCATCATGGGCTCCGGCGGCCCCTCCGCGCATGCCATTGTGTTGGCCGCAGATACGGCGCGGGAAAAGGGCGCCAAGCGCGTGGGGCCGTTTGCGGTGCCGAAGGCGATGAGTTCGACAGCGAGTGCGACCTTGGCGACGCCGTTTGAAATTCGGGGCATCAATTACTCGATCAGCTCAGCCTGCGCGACGAGCGCGCATTGCATTGGAGACTCATACGAGCACATCTCCGCTGGCCGCCAAGACATCATGTTCGCAGGCGGCAGCGAAGAACTGGATTGGACGCTTTCAGTGCTGTTTGACGCCATGGGCGCGATGAGCTCGAAGTACAACGACACGCCGGAAAAGGCCTCGCGCGCTTATGATAAAAACCGCGATGGATTCGTGATTGCCGGCGGCGCAGGCGTATTGGTGCTGGAAGAATATCAGCGCGCCAAGAAGCGCGGCGCCAAGATTTACGCGGAAGTGGCGGGCTACGGCGCCAATAGCGACGGCCACGACATGGTGGCGCCGTCCGGCGAAGGCGCTGCGCGCTGTATGAAGATGGCGCTGAAATACGTCGACCGCCCTGTCGACTATCTCAATCCGCACGGCACCTCGACGCCGGTCGGCGATCTCAAAGAAATGGAAGCCGTGCGCGCCGTGTTCGGCTCGAAAATGCCGCTGATCTCCAGCACCAAGTCGCTCACCGGGCACTCGCTGGGCGCGGCGGGTGTGCAGGAAGCGATCTATTCGATCCTGATGCTGAACAACGGATTTGCCTGCGAAAGCGCCCACATCGAGGAGCTCGATCCAGCGTTCGAAGACATGCCGATCCTGCGCAAGCGCGAAGACCGCGAGCTGAATTGTGTGCTGTCGAACTCCTTCGGGTTTGGCGGGACCAATGCGAGCTTGGCGTTTACGCGGGTCGCGGCTTAAGTTCCGCAGGCAATGAAAGCGCGGACGTGCATTCTGAGATTCTGAAGTACAACCGCCAGCAGAGCGCTGAACACAGGGTGGTGTGTGATGCTCTTGCTCAAGAAATCGACAAGGCCCTAGCCAACGCCGACAGCAAGATTTGGCACGCTCATCCCGTCTGGTTCTTGAACGACAATCCAATCGTTGGATACAGCAAGCAAAAAACGGGAATCCGGCTGATGTTTTGGAGTGGCGCGGATTTTGAGGAAGCGAAGCTCAATGTCGTCGGCAAGAAATTCAAGGACGCATCAATCTTTTTCAATTACCTATCAGAAGTGCCGCAACGCGATTTGCGGCGGTGGTTGGAAAAAGCGCAAACGATTCAATGGGACTATAAGAACCTGGTCCGCCGCAAGGGCAGGCTTGTGAGAATGGCCTAGCGTGCTGAAACGCCGGCCCGCTGTTCACGGACCGGCGTCTAAGGCAGCTGCCACGGTCTTAGTTCGACTGCGTCGGTTGCGATGAATCGCGTTCCGTCGCGTTGTTGACGGCTTGGCGCGCGTTGTCGGCGGTTTGGCTGGCTTCAACTCGTGCAGTTTGCGTCGCTTGGTCGGCGCGCACGCCCGCGGTTTGGAACGAACCTTGATTGTACGCGAACGCCACGATGGCGCCGGCGACGATCAGCACGCCAAGCAGCATACCCCACCCGAAGCCGCCCTTCTTCTTAACGGGCCGCTCGATCACGACGGGACGCTCGGTTACGGTATTGCGTTCGACAACATCGCCTTCGACGTCAGGCGTGACGCGCGTTTCACGAATTACGGCCATTTCAAAACTCCTCGAAATACAGCGTGCGAACGCCGCGCTTCGAGGCGTTGTTCCGTTAGGTGCGCTCAATGGTCTGCGCTGCGGCATCGATTGCCGCGGCGATGGTCTGGGCTTGCTCATCCGTGAGCGGCCCGCGTTCCATGCGCAGATGCAGCGCGGTGCGGAAGTTCTGGATCGCGCGCATGATCTGCGGTGAGCGACCGCCGACGCTGCGCTCGCGCACGCCATCAACGTGGGTGCTGATGTGCTCAAGCGTTTCTTTGTTCTTCTCGAGTTCGGCACGACCGTCGTCGGTAATGGCGTAGAGCTTCTTGCCGCCGTCTTCGGCCGTCAGCGTCACAAAGCCCATTTCTTCAAGCATGGTGAGCAGCGGATAGACGACGCCTGGCGAGGGCGCGTAAGCGCCGCCAGTGCGCTCTTCGATGGTTTTGATCAGCTCGTAGCCGTAGCTGGATTTCTCGGCGATCAGCGACAGGATCAAGAAGCGCAGGTCGCCCTGTTCGAACATGCGCCGGCCACCCCCATGGCGGTGTCCGCCCCAGCCACGCCGGCCGCCGCCGAAACCTCTTCCAAAATGCTCGCCGCGGCCCATGCCGCGGGCCAAACGTTCGCGATGTCGATGAAAATTCATAGCATTCTCCGTTAGCACTAAGATATATCGAACTATAAGATATATCTAAGTTAGCTCTTGTCAAGCGACTGCCGCGTTTTTGTTGACCCGCCGCCCCCGACGTTGGCAGGTGCGCGCCAACAAGGAGCGACGCCATGGCTGACGAATGGACATTCCCGAAAGGCCAGCTGATGGCCGGAAAGCGCGGTCTGGTGATGGGCGTCGCCAATGACAAATCCATAGCCTGGGGCATCGCCAAGCAGCTCTCCGATCAGGGCGCGGAGCTGGCGTTCACCTATCAAGGCGAAGCGCTGGAAAAGCGCGTGCGGCCGCTGGTGGACTCGATCGGCGCCAAGACCATGCTCGAGTGCGACGTCACCAATGACGCGCAGATGGACGCGGCATTCGATCAGCTGAAGAAGCAATGGGGCGGCATGGATTTCCTCGTCCACTCCATCGCCTTCGCGGAGAAGAGCGAACTCAAAGGCTCCTTCGTGGAGAACACTACGCGCGAGAATTTCTTGAAGGCGCTTGATATTTCGGCATTCAGTTTTGTTGCTGCCGGCAAGCGTGCGTCGAAGCTGATGGGCCGCAGCGGATCGATGGTGACCCTTACCTATCTGGGCGCCGAGCGGGTGCTGCCGAGCTACAACACGATGGGCGTTGCAAAGGCCGCGCTTGAAGCGTGCACCCGTTACATGGCGCGCGATCTGGGACCGAGCGGCATTCGCGTCAATGCCATTAGCGCCGGCGCCATGCGCACGCTCGCCATCGCCGGCATTCAAGGCGGGCGCGGCCTCATCTCCACCGGCCGCGAATGGTCGGTGATGAAGGAAGATACGTCGATGGAAGGCATTGGCGGCTGCGCGCTGTGGCTGCTCTCCGATCTCGGCCGCTCAACGACGGGCGAAGTGATTCACGTTGACGCCGGTTTCCACATTGTCGGCGTGCCGGACACCAGCGGCGAAAGCTAATCGCTCTCACTTTGAGCTGGCTGCTCCTGCGCGTCTTTGAGGATCGACTGCGCCATGACGCGGTCTTCTTGCCGCACCATCAGACGCCAACCGGACTCCATCATGGACGGGTCAAAGTCGGCGGTAAGCACATTGAAGTCCGGCACCAGAGCTTCGATCCCAGCCGCGCGCAGCACAGACTGCGCGATCAGACACTCGGAGCGGGAAGCGAAGCGTGCGACGATGACGAGATCGGCCATGTACCTGCTCTAACACGCCAAATGCGGCGTTCTTTGGAACCGCCTTCCCTCCTCGCCGTGCTTCGCTCGTGACGCGCTGCACATTGCCGTCACGCCGCTTTGGGATAAGGTTCGGGCAAGAACACGCTGCATACGCGAGTCTTCGGCGCCAATGCCCACGTACATGGATATACATGACCTGCCTGGCGTAACGCCCGAAGCCGTGGCCAATGCGCACCTCGAAGATGTACGGGTGCAGTCGAAGTATGGCGTCACCTACCACAAGTACTGGATCAATCAGGAGAAGGGCAAAATCTACTGCCTCTGCGACGCGCCGACGGCCGCGGCGGCCGATGCAGTGCATCGCGCGTCGCATGGACTGTCAGCCGCCCGCATCATGGAAGTTTCGCCTGAGATGGCCGACGCCTTCATGGGATCGGTGGAAACCAACCTCGATGGCGCGGTCATTCTTCCAGACACCAATAGCCACGACCCCGGCACCCGCTCCATCTTCTTCACCGATATCGTCGGATCGACAGCGCTCACGCAGAGGGTCGGCGACGAAGGCATTCTCGCCCTCGTCGAAATGCATGACCGCATTGTGCGCAATGCGCTTGCCGCCAATCACGGCATCGAAGTGAAGCACACGGGCGACGGCATCATGGCGTCGTTTGTCTCGGCAGCGTCTGCGGTGCGTTGCGGCAGGGACGTCTTGAAGCAGATCGCGGCCGAGCGCGACGACAAGGCGCCGCTGCGGGTGCGCGTGGGCATTGCCGCGGGCGAGCCGATCGAGCGCGCCAACGATTTGTTTGGCGCCACCGTGCAACTCGCCGCGCGCCTTTGTCAGCACGCTGAGCCGGAGCAAATTCTAGTTTCAAACGCCGTTGCCGAACTATGCGTGGGCAAGATGCTGCCAATGCGCGAAATCGGCCGGCTGGCGCTCAAGGGCTTCGACGATCCCGTGCACGCGCATGCGGTGCTGATCAGCTAGACTCGCGGCTCGCGTCACAAGAACGGGCATCAATCAACGGGGTGCCACCTATGCCAACGAAACGGGATGAACATCGCGATTGGGATTGAGGTAACTATGCTTAGAGCGAGCATGAGCAACAACGAAAGTTCCAACGCGCTGTAAGTGGACAGCCGCTCGCCTTCGAACGAAGGTTTAGCCCGTGCCTCGTCTATAACCTCAAGCGCGTATTGAAGGTCTTGCTCGCACACCATCAATCGATAGCCGCCAAGAGCGATCTCTTCGAACGGCTTCACCGCTACCTGGTTGAAGTTCTCTACAAAGTTCGGAACGCCAGCCGCGTCGAGAGCCGAGCTCACGACCAGCGCTTCCACGCGATCATAGTAATGCGCAACTGGTCTCAACCCCATGCCGCATTCTAGCGGCGCAAGTTGCAATTAGAAGTCTAGTGCGCGCTTCCACCCGGCTGTGCGGGTTGGCCTTCTTGCGGACGCTCAATGGCGTTGTTGATTTCGATGCCGAGTTGCTCAGTGTCAGGCTGAGCGTCCGCGATTTCCGGTTCGGTGACGCCGAGCCTGCGACGCCGCTCGTGCGGATCGGTCTTGGGTTCGTTGTGTGGTTCTGGAACGCCGGGGTCTTGGGCCATGGATTGATCTCCACGCCGCCAACGAGGCCGTCCCCGCTTGGGTTCCGGCCAAACAAAAAGCCCGCCGCTTTCGCGACGGGCTTCTGTTTCATATTTGAGCGTTTAGTCGCCAGATGCTTCGCGGCGCGGGCGGTCGCGGCCGCCGCGGCGTGGGCCGCGGTCACCACGATCGGGACGATCGCCGCCACGCGGGCCGTGGTCTTCGGCTTCCGCGCCCATCTCCGCAGACAGATCAGCGCCGGTGGCTTGGTCGACAACCTTCATGGAAAGCCGCGTCTTGCCGCGATCGTCGAAGCCCAGGAGCTTCACCTTGACGATGTCGCCTTCCTTGACGACGTCGCCGGGCTTTTCCACACGCTCGCGCGCGAGTTGGCTGACGTGCACGAGGCCATCTTTGCCGCCGAAATAATTCACGAAGGCGCCGAAATCCATCACCTTCACGACTTTGCCTTCGTAGATGGTCCCGACTTCCGGCTCACTGGTGAGCCCTTTGATCCACTTCACAGCGGCTTCGATTGAATCCGCATTGGCGGAAGCAACCTTCACCGTGCCGTCGTCCTCGACATTGATCTTGGCGCCCGTCTTTTCGACGATTTCGCGGATGACCTTGCCGCCGGTGCCGATGACATCGCGGATTTTGTCGGTCGGGATTTGGATTTGCACGATGCGCGGTGCGTTCTTGCCAACCTCGCCGCGCGGCGCGTCCATCGCCTTGTTCATCTCACCGAGAATATGCAGGCGCGCGCCGTGCGCACGGTCGAGCGCGACTTGCATGATCTCTTGAGTGATGCCCGCGACCTTGATGTCCATTTGCAGCGAAGTGATGCCCTTCGCCGTGCCGGCCACTTTGAAATCCATGTCGCCGAGATGATCTTCGTCACCCAGAATGTCGGTCAGCACTTCGAAGCCGTAGTCTTCGAGAATGAGGCCCATTGCGACGCCGGCGACCGGCGCGGTGATCGGCACGCCCGCATCCATCAGCGCCAGAGACGAACCACAGACGGTCGCCATAGACGACGAGCCGTTGGACTCGGTGATCTCCGACACCAGACGCACGGTGTACGGGAACACTTCCGCCGTCGGCAGCACGGCCTTCATCGCGCGCCAGGCCAACTTGCCGTGGCCGATTTCGCGGCGTCCGGCGCCGCCCATGCGGCCGGTTTCACCGACGCTGTAGGGCGGGAAGTTGTAGTGAAGCATGAAGCGCTCCTTGTAGGTGCCGCCGAGCGCATCGATGAATTGCTCGTCTTCGCCGGTGCCGAGCGTGGCGACGACGATGGATTGCGTTTCACCACGCGTGAACAGCGCCGAGCCGTGCGTGCGCGGCAGGAAACCGACCATCGACTCGATCGGGCGCACCTTGTCGACGGCGCGGCCGTCGATGCGGCCCTTCTCCTTGACGATGCGGGTGCGGACGATGTCGCTTTCGACTTCCTTGAAGGTTTCCTTGAACACGTTGGCGTCGGCGCCATCCGGGTTCGCGTCGCTCTTCACGAGGGCGGACTTGGCCTTATCGCGCAGCGCGCCGACCGCGCCGTAACGCTCGTCCTTCTTGGTGATCTTGTAGGCGGCGGCGAGGTCGGTTCCGACGAGAGCGGCGATCTTCTTCTTGAGCGCTGAATGGTCCGGCGGATCGAAGGCGAACGGCTCTTTGCCGGCCTTCTCAGCCAATTCGATGATCGCATCGATCACCGGCTGCATGCCCTTGTGCGCCAGGCTCAGCGCCGAGAGCATTTGCTCTTCGCTGAGCTCTTTTACTTCAGACTCGACCATCATGATGGCGTTGGCGGTGCCGGCGACGACAAGATCGAGGTCGCTGGTCTTCATTTGCTCAATGGTTGGATTGAGCACTGGCTTGCCTTCGATCCAGCCGACACGGCTGGCGGCGATCGGGCCCATGAACGGCACGCCGGAAATGGTCAGCGCCGCAGAGGCGGCGACCATGGCGAGCAGATCGGACTCGTTTTCGTTGTCCCAGCTCAGCACCGTGATGATCACTTGCACTTCGTTCTTGAAGCCATCGACGAAGAGCGGACGGATCGGACGGTCGATCAGGCGCGACAGCAGCGTCTCACGCTCAGTCGGGCGGCCTTCGCGCTTGAAGAAGCCGCCGGGAATGCGGCCCGAAGCGAAATACTTTTCTTGGTAATTCACGGTCAGCGGGAAGAAGTCTTGGCCAGGCTTCGGCTCTTTCGCGAACACGACAGTGGCCAGGAGCGCAGTCTCGCCCCAGGTCGCAAACACAGCGCCGTCAGCTTGACGCGCCACGCGGCCGGTTTCGAGCGTGAGCTTCCGCCCCGCCCAATCCATGGAAACGGATTTAGTATCGAACATTTATCTTACTCCAGGCCGATGAGCCGATGCTCCGGCGGCCTCGTGGGGCGTAAGCGGCGGATCCGCTACGCCAATTGCCTCCTTCGCGGATCGAAGGAGGATCGCTGTTTGAGGGGCGTGAAAGCGTGAGGTCTGAAGCCTAAGCAACAGCACCCCTCACGCGCCGGGTTTAGCGGCGCAGGTTCAGGCGTTCGATGATCGCGCTGTAGCGCTTCACGTCACGGTCCTTGAGGTAGTCGAGCAACCGGCGGCGCTGTGAGACCATCTTCAGAAGGCCTTGCCGCGAGTGGTTGTCTTTCTTGTGCGTCTTAAAGTGCTCGGTGAGGTTGGCGATCCGCTCAGACAGGATGGCCACTTGCACCTCTGGCGAACCGGTGTCGGTTTTGCCCTGCGCATTCTCTTTAATCACAGCGCTCTTGCGCTCTGCGGAAATCGACATCGGACTCCTCTATCAATCTGCTAAATGAAAGACGCGCGTCGGCTTGAATTGGCCGGCCCGCACGTCACCCAGCGCAACCGCTTTGCCTTGAAACAAGGCCAACGCCGCGCGGGATGCATCCTGCCCGGCGATGGTGCGGTCTCGGAATTTCGGCTTCAGCGTCTCCATCACATGCGGAAGGAGGACAATTGGCCGGCCCTGTCTGAGCTTGAACGCGTCTTCCCCATTGATGGCCAGTGCCGGGATGTCGTCCAGCGCGGTCTCTACGGGGTTTAGGCGTTCTGACGCGGCGCCCTTCTGACCTAAAAGTTGCAGATCGTCCAGTGTAACGCTCTGGGCTTCGCGAAATGGGCCCACTGCCGTGCGCCGAAGCCGCCAAACGTGGCCATCCGCGGCTAAAGCGGCGGCCAAATCGCGTACCAAGGCTCGTATGTAGAAGCCTTTGCCGCAGCGGACGCGGATGCTGATCAGGTCGGCGCCCTCGGTTCCGGCGACTTCAGCCTCGTAAACCACGACCTTGCGGGCTTCGAGTTCGACCTCTTCACCGGCGCGGGCGAGGTCATACGCGCGCTCGCCGTCGACCTTGATGGCGCTGTATTGGGGCGGGATCTGTTCGATTTCGCCGATGAAGCTTTTCAACGCTGCCTCGACCGCTTCGCGTGACGGGCGAATGGCACTTTCGGCACTGGGCTTGCCTTCGCGGTCCTGAGTTTCGGTGGAGACGCCCCATCGGATGGTGAAAACGTATTCTTTCTCAGCCTCGACCATCCACGGCATGGTCTTGGTCGCTTCGCCGAGCGCGATCGGAAGTATGCCCGAGGCGAGCGGATCAAGTGTGCCCGAGTGACCGGCTTTGTTGGCGTTGAACACACGGCGCACTGCGGAGACGGCTTGGGTGGACGTGATATCCTCAGGCTTGTCGAGGACGATCCAGCCGGAAATGTCCTCGCCCTTTTTGCGGCGGCTCATTGGCCGTCCTCGTCGTGCTTCAAATCGCGCGCGACTTCTGGGCTGGCGAGCAGCTCATCGATGTGACGCGCTTCTTCATAGGATTGATCCGGAAGGAAGTGCAGGTCGGGCGTGAAGCGAAGCTCGATCTCACGCGCTAGTCTGCCGCGCAGAAACGAGGCGCTGCGGGTCAGCCCGTTGGCGATCAATCGCGAGTCGCCCGGCCCTAAGGCGGAGACGAACGCCGTCATGTGCTTCAAATCTGGAGAGGCGCGCACTTCACCGATGGTGATCGAGACGCCGCGCAAGTCCGGATCGCGCAGGTCCTCGCGCGCAATGATGCCAACGAGCGCGTGACGGACGAGTTCTGCAGCGCGCAGCTGCCGCTGCGAGGGCGCGCCGGCTTGCGGCCTGCGTTTCATGTCATTGCGCCGTGAAGGAGAAGGACCGGCAAAGTTGCGGGTCTTGACCCGAGCCCGGACCCCGGTCGCCTTTGAAAGCGGCGACCTTAAACACCCAGCGGCCGCTCGCATCTACGAACTCGCTCACTGCCATGAAGCGGGTGCGGTCTGTACCGCAGAGCCCACCCAGCGGCGCGCTTTGCGCGACCGTCTCTTCGATCACGCGGTAGAGATAAGCATCAACGCGAGGATCGCCGCCAAGCACCGCGGCGAAACTCTGACCGCCGACGTTCGAGCGGCGGTCAGCCGGCACTTCTTGATAGGCTTGCGCGCGAACAGTCACGCCGGTTGCAAACGCGAAAATCAGCGGTCCACCGCGTTGGCGCTCCATGCTGACGCGGAGATTGCCGGTTACGTTGCGGGTGATGTCGTTGACGGCGCGCCAAGACGAGCGCGCGACAGCGGGCTCCTCTTCCGGCACTTGATCCACCGGGCGCGTCTCTGGCGCCACAATGGTTTCGGAGTGCGGCGTTGTGTTGGCGTCGTTGCGATTGCGGCGGCCGCAGCCGCCCGCGCACAGCACGAGAGCAATCGCCAGAGCTACAGCAACAGTGCGCATGCGACCCGCCTCAGAGCGTGCGTTGCACCACTTCAACGTTGAAGCACTCGATCACATCGCCGGCTTTGATGTCTTGGAATTGGCCAAAGCTCATGCCGCATTCCTGACCGGAGAGGACTTCGTTCACTTCGTCCTTGAAGCGTTTCAAGGTGGTCAACACGCCCATTTCTTGAATGACGACGTTGTCGCGCAGGATGCGCACCTTAGCACCCTTGCGAACCACGCCCTCGGTGACGCGGCAACCCGCAACCTTGCCGACTTTGGAGATGTTGAACACCTCCAGCACTTCCGCATTGCCGAGGAAGGTCTCGCGGTTGATCGGCGCGAGCATGCCCGACATCACGCCTTTGATGTCATCAATCAGATTGTAGATGATCGCGTAATAGCGAATTTCGACGCCTTCGCGCTCGGCCAAATCGCGCGCTTCCTTGGAGGCGCGGACGTTGAAGCCGATCACTGATGCGCCCGAGGTTTTCGCGAGCTGCACGTCGGATTCGTTGATGCCGCCGACGCCGGAATGGACGATGCGCGCGCGCACTTCATCGGTGCCGAGCTTATCCAGCGAGCCGCCAATGGCTTCCGCCGAACCTTGCACGTCGGCTTTGATCAGCACCGGCAATTCCGATGAGCCCGCATCCTTGATGCGCTGCATCATTTGCTCAAGCGAGTTGCCGCGCGCGGCGCCAACTGACGCGCGATCGCGGCGCTTGCGCTGACGATAGTCGACGACCTCACGCGCACGCATTTCGTTTTCAACGACTTGCACGACGTCGCCCGGTTCCGGAACGCTTTCGAGGCCCATGATCTCGACAGGCTCCGAGGGGCCTGCCGACTGCACCATCTGGCCGCGCTCGTTGGCGAGAGCGCGCACGCGGCCCCAAGTCGCGCCGGCGACGACGAGATCGCCCCGCTTTAGCGTCCCCTTTTGCACGAGCACGGTGGCGACAACGCCGCGGCCGCGATCGAGCTTGGATTCCACCACCGACGCTTCCGCGGCGCGGTCCGGGTTGGCTTTCAAATCGAGAACTTCGGATTGCAGCAGGATCGCTTCGATCAGCTTGTCCAAGCCAATCTTCTGTGTGGCCGAGACTTCGACGTACTGAACTTCGCCGCCGAATTTTTCGACGACGATTTCATGCTGCAGCAATTCCTGCAGAACCCGGTCGGCGCTGGCGCCTTCTTTGTCGATCTTGTTGACCGCAACGATGATTGGCACGCCCGCCGCTTTGGCGTGGCTGATGGCCTCAATGGTTTGAGGCATGACGCCGTCATCGGCGGCGACCACCAGCACGACGATGTCGGTGACTTGCGCGCCACGCGCGCGCATCGCCGAGAACGCGGCGTGACCTGGCGTGTCGAGGAAGGTAACGCGCTGGCCGTCCTTCAAGCGCACTTGGTAAGCGCCGATGTGCTGGGTTATGCCGCCTGCTTCGCCTGCTGCGACGTCGGTTTGGCGCAGCGCATCGAGCAGCGAGGTTTTGCCATGGTCGACGTGACCCATAATCGTCACGACCGGCGGACGCGGCTGCAGGTTCTCGTCAGTGTCGATTTCGCCTTCGAGGCCTTCTTCAACGTCGGACTCGGCGACCCGACGCACGGTGTGGCCAAACTCGGTGGCGATCAGCTCGGCGGTATCCGCATCGAGCATGTCGCTCTGCTTTATCATTTGGCCTTGGCGCATCATGAACTTGATGATGTCGGCCACGCGGATCGCCATGCGGTTCGAGAGATCTTGGACCGAAATCGCCTCTGGGATCGTCACCTCGCGCTTGATTGATTCCCGTTCGCCGCCACCCGAAAGCTTGGCGCGACGCTCTTTTTCCTTCTGTTGCGCGCGGCGGTACGCGGCCAGCGAACGGACGCGATCGTCATCGCCAGCGACTTCACGCTCCACCATGTCGAGGGTCAGGCGGCCTTCACGGCGTTTCGGTTCGCCCTTCTTGGTCGGCTTCACTGGCGTCGGCGTCAGCTGACGGCGCGTCGACTTCACGCGGCCGCCGAGCTCATCGAGCAAGGCCGGACCTTCTTCTTTAACTGGCGTCGGCGCGGACGCGCCGCCGGCGCGAGCGCGCGTGGCATCGGTTTGCGGCGCCTGCTCCTCTACTGGCGGCTCTTCGTCGCCCCGACGCAGCGCCTCGATCTCAGCTTGTTGGGCTGCGTCTTGCTCGGCGCGCTTGCGTTGTGCGTCTTCGAGGGCGCGGCGTTGATCTTCTTCGGCCTTGTTGCGTTGCTCGCGCGCTTCGCGCTCGGCCATCGAGCGGCGCACCGCATCTTCGCGTCGGCGGGTTTCGTCGTCGGTGATGCCGCCCGCAGGCGTCTTCGGTTCTGGAACAGCAGGCGCGGCGGGCGCTGCAGTGCGCGCGCGCATCGGCGGCGGCACGCCGGGACCAGCAGCTGGCGAAGCGGCCGCGCCGCCGGCGCCAGGCCGGTTCACCGAGCGCTTTTCGCGCACTTCGACAGCGACCTGCTTGGTGCGGCCATGGCTAAAACTTTGGCGCACCGTGCCACCACTGACATTGCGCGTCAGAGTGAGCGGTTTGCGACCGGCATTTTCTTTTTGTTCGGAGCCGTCAGTCATGCAGTCGGGTTCGCCATTCCTAAATTCGCAGTCACGTCTCTTCAACCTGTTCGTCACGCCGCGCCGCGTCCGCCGCGGCGCCAGCGCCACCCAGTCCCCATCCCACAAGGCGCCAGGAATTGGGCCAAGAGTCCGGGACGATGGCGCGGAATCCCGCGAGGCGACCGATATCCGTCGCCAAAGCCACCGCCAAGCGCTCTTGAAGCAGGCAAGCGTGTATCACACGTTCCCGGCCCAGCGCCACGCCCAAATCCGCTGCAGAAAAGCAGGCGGCGGCAGGCGGCGGCGCCCCCCAAAGCCCTATATGGAGGCTCATCAGCTTTTCGCGACCCTCTCCGGCGCCGTCGCTCGCTTCAATCAACAGCTGCGCAGGTTTGGCGCGAATCGTCTGTTCCACTTGGGTGGCGCCAAAGGCGATTGCGCCGGCGCGCCGCGCGAGGCCCAGCATATCTAGGCAACGCCGCGTCAGCAGCGTTTCGGTTAGCGCCGCTAAACCATCCTGCGGTTTCACATTGGCCTTCAGCGCGTGCGCAAAGCCGTTTTTCTTTATCGCTTGATCGACGCTCGTGCGATTGGCGCGCACCCAAGCGCCACGTCCAGGCAGCTTCGCCGCAACATCAGGAACCAGCACGTCGTCCGGTCCGAGTGCGAACCGGATAAGTTGCGCCTCTGGCAGAACTTCGCCGCTGACAACGCAGCGCCGCTCGCGCGCGGCGCTACCCCTAGCTTCGATCCGGGAAGACGCTGGATAATTCATCCTGCGCCTCGCTTTCAGCTGTCGGCTCTGGCTCAGGCGGCGCTTCGATCCAGCCCGCGGCGATACGTGCGTTCAATACCAACGCGTCGGCTTGTTCTTGCGTCAACTCGAAGGATTCCAACATGCCCGGCTCACGCGTGCGCTCGCCATTCTTGGTTTCGAACCAGCCGCGCAAATCGTCGCCCGTGAAGCCAGCGAAATCCTCAAGCGTGGTTACACTCTTCTCGCCGAGCGCCACGAGCATCTGCGCTGTCAGGCCCGGGACGCCTTTGAGGTCGTCCTGGACGCCGAGCGCGACGCGCTTAGCCTCGAGTTCAGCAGCTTGCTTATCGAGATAGTCTTGCGCACGCGCTTGCAGCTCTTCGGCGATTTCTTCGTTCAAGCCTTCGATCGACGCGAGATCGCCTTGGTCGACGTAAGCAATTTCCTCGACTGTCTCGAAGCCTTCCGACGCCAGCAATTGCGCGAACATTTCGTCGACTTCGAGTGCTTTGATGAACAGTTCACTTCGGGTGGCGAATTCCTTCTGACGGCGCTCGGATTCTTCCGCTTCGGTCAGAATATCGATCGACCAACCGGTCAGTTGCGAAGCCAGACGCACATTCTGGCCGCGGCGGCCGATGGCCAGCGAGAGCTGCGCTTCGCCGACAACCACTTCCACGCGCGCGTCTTCCGGATCGAGCACCACCTTGGTGACTTCGGCCGGCTGTAGCGAGTTGACGATGAAGGTGGCGGGATCAGACGACCACGGGATGATGTCGATCTTTTCGCCTTGCAGCTCGCCCACCACGGCCTGCACACGCGCGCCGCGCATACCGACGCAGGCGCCGACGGGGTCGATGCTTGAGTCATGTGACAACACTGCGATCTTGGCGCGGGAGCCGGGGTCGCGAGCAGCCGCTTTGATCTCGATCACGCCTTCATAGACTTCCGGCACTTCCTGCGCGAACAGGCGCGCCATGAATTCTGGCTTGGCGCGCGAGAGGAAGATTTGCGGGCCCTTGGTCTCGCGGCGCACGTCGTAGATGTACGCACGGGTGCGGTCGCCGACGCGCAGGTTTTCGCGCGGGATCGACTCCGACTTGCGGATCACGCCTTCGGCGCGGCCGAGATCGACGATGACGTTATAGAACTCAACGCGCTTGACGACGCCGTTGATGATCTCGCCGACGCGATCTTTGTATTCGCTGTGCTGACGCCCACGCTCGGCTTCGCGAACTTCGTGATTGATCACCTGCTTGGCGGTTTGTGCGGCGACGCGGCCAAATTCGATTGGTGGCAGCCCCTCCTCGTAAGTTTTGCCCGGCACCGCGTCCGGATCGGTCTTTTGCGCGACATCGAGCATAATGTCGGTCGACGGATTGAACGGGCGCGTTTCGGGATCGAGCATGCTCTCGTCCACCACCGTCATCACCCGCTTTAGCGCCATCTCGCCGGTCTTGACGTCAATCGAGGCGCGGATGTCATGCTCGGCGCCATAGCGCGAGCGCGCGGCCTTCTGGAGTGCGTGCTCCATCGCCTCGATGACGATCTCCTTCTCGATCGACTTCTCCCGCGCGACCGCGTCGGCGATCTGCAGAATTTCCAGCCGGTTTGCGGAAATGCCGGTGCTCATGTCTCTTCCCTTTGCTCGTCTTCAGCCGTGGCGGCCTGCGCCGCCTTCGAACGTTTCAAATCTTCTTCGATCAGCCTGTCAGTCAGTACGAGGCGCGCCTCGGAAAGCGCCGCGATCTTGAAACGGCCTTCGCCGCCTTCGGACAGTGCGACCCGAACTTCATCGCCCTCGATGCCGGCGACCACGCCCTTGAAGCGGCGGCGGCCATCGATGACGCCAATCGTTTCCAGCTTCACTTCGTGACCGGCAAAGCGTTCGAAATCTTCCAGCCGCATCAATGGCCGGTCGATGCCGGGCGACGAAACCTCAAGATCGTATTCGCCGGCGATCGGGTCTTTCAAATCCAGCATCGGCGACAAGGCGCGAGAAAGGCGACCGCAATCGTCGATTCCCATGTAGCCATCTGACGCGCGCTCGGCCATCACCTGCAGCCGCTTGCGTCGGTTGCCCGAGAGCCGCACGCGGACAATGCGAT
>JBAQGO010000068.1:0-10304 GCA_049287825.1 Vitreimonas sp.
CAAAGAAGTAGGCGCGCGCCGACAAGGCCTCGAGATAGTCGACCAGCGCCTGATCCAGCGATGTCGCGCGCGCCACCGAGAGCGAGGATAACGTCGCGCGGTAAAGCGCAGGAATTGCCAGCATGTCTTCATCGGAAAGGCTTTGTGGTGAACGCCCCTCCACCCGGGAGAGCAGCTTCTCCAGCCGCTCCCACGTCGCTTCACGCTCCAAACGAAACCGCAAGCTGCGCAGTGATTGGTCCATCACACGCGCTCCTGGCGTCGTAACGTATCGTAGGCGCGCACCAAGGCTTGGCCGAGCTGGCGCACCGGGGCGTCGACGATATGCACGCCCAGCCGCCGCAGCCGCGCCAGGACCACGTCGCGCTCCTGTAGCAGGCGCTGAGCAATCACCGCACGCGCCACATCGTCTGGCGCCCGCGGTTCGGCATCGCGCAGCGTCTCTAGTTCTTCATCGGAAAAAGTGACGAACACGATCATGTGCCGTCGCGCCAGCCGCGTGATGTTTTCCACCATCAGCTCGGCGTTCACCGTATCGGTGAAATCGGTGAACACGATCACCATGGAGCGCCGTTGCAGTCGCTCAGCCAATGCCGTCAGGCTAAGCGTGTAGTTGCTCTCGTCGGTGGAGTAATCGAGTTTGGCGGTCTGCGCCTGCAAGTGCGTGAATGCGCGCGTGCCGCTGGCGAAGCCTGTCATCAGATGCGGGCGCGAATCGAACCCGAAGAAGCTGACGCGGTCGCCCAGTTTCAGCGCCACATAGGCCAGCATCAGCGCCGCATTGATACTCCAATCCACGCGCGGCGCGCCGGCGATCGGTTCGCACATGGCGCGGCCGGTATCGATGGCGAAGGCGAGCTGATGGTTGCGCTCGGCGCGAACTTCCTTTGCCAGCAGGCGCATGTGCTTGGCTGATTGCTTCCACTCCATTAGCCGGTGATCCATGCCCGGCTGAAACTCGGCGAGTGAGTCAAACTCCGAGCCATCGCCGCGGTCGCGCAGCGGCTTGATGCCGTGGGTCATGGTCCGCGAGAACAAGAGCTTCGCCTCGCGCTCCACCGCGTCGAGATCGGGCGTCACCGCAATGCGCGTTTGTAGCGGCGCGATCAGTTGTCGCCAGGCAAGCCCGAGCGGGCCCATCCAACGGCAATGCAAGTTTTCCACGCGACCTTCACCGCGCCGCAACGGTGTGATGGATGTTAGCGCTTCGCCGCGTCCACTGTGGAGGGACACGCGCTGTGGCGTGCGTGGTTGTTGCAGAATTGCGTTGGTCTCAAGCGCCACTTCCGCACTCGCAGGGCCTGCGCCAGCGCACTCAAATTGCAAGCGCGCGTCGATGGGTCCTGCGCCCATCGCTGCGGTGGCAGGCGCGGCAATGCCCACGCGCATGCGCCCCGGCGAGGCCGCCAGCAATCCATCGATGGCGACCAGTGCACAAATCTCCAGCGCCCATGCGGCGCCGAGCGGCCATAGATTGCCACCAACCATCGTCGCCAGCAGCAACGACAGCGGCGCTCCAAGGCATGCGAGCACAATGGCGCGGCTGGTAGGCGAGATCATCGCGGCGCTTCGACTTGATCCAGAATCGCTCTGATGGCCGTGTCGGTTGTGCGTCCTTCGATTTCGGCGCCAGGCGAGAGAATGACGCGGTGCCGCAAGGCCGGCAGGGCCAGCGTTTTCACATCGTCGGGAATGACATAGTCGCGACCATCGAGTGCCGCCCAAGCCCGCGTGGCCGAAGCCAGCATTGCTGCGCTGCGCGGTGACGCGCCCAGTTCGAACGTCGCGCCCTCACGTGTGGCGCGTACGATGCGCACGATGTATTTCACCACTTCATCGGTGAGCCGCACGCCGCCCGTCGCCGTCACAGCATCCGCCAGTGCCTGATCGTTCACCAACTTCCGTAGTCCCAGCGCGGCCGGATCTTGCACGGCCAAACGCGCGCCATGCTCGCTGACGATTCGCAACTCTTCTTCCAGAGAAGGGTAGGCGAGCACGTGCTTGAACAAGAAGCGGTCAAGCTGCGCTTCCGGTAGCGGATACGCCCCTTGTTGCTCGATTGGGTTTTGCGTGGCGATCACTGTGAAGCGCGGGCTCAACGTGTGGCGTTTGCCGTCGAGGGTCACGCCGCGCTCCTGCATCGCTTCTAGAAGGGCGGCTTGCGTCTTCGGCGGCGTGCGGTTGATTTCATCCGCCAGCAATACATCGCAGAAGATCGGACCTTTGGTCAGTGTGAAGCTGTTGGTTTGGAAATTGAACAGGTTCGAACCAAGGATGTCGCCTGGCATTAGGTCGGGTGTGAACTGGATGCGCCCGAACTGCAGGTTCAACGTGTAGGCGAAGCACTGCGCCAGCAGCGTCTTGGCCGTGCCGGGCGCGCCTTCCAGTAGCACGTGGCCGCCTGCCAACAGCGCCGTCAGCATCAGATTGACGCTATCGGCCTGGCCGACGACAGCTTTTTCAATTTCCTTGCGAATGCTGTCGGCAATTTGCCGAACCTCAGCGAGTTGCACGGGCGATCTCCTTTTTCCAGGCGTAGAGCTTGCGCGCCGCCTCAAGCATTTGTTGTGAAGATTTCGCGGCGCCTGCGGTCGCCGCGAGTTGGGAATAGCTTTCACTGGCGCCTTGAACAGCTCCGATGCGGTCGAGCGCCGTCACAATCTCCGCTTCGTCCTGGCGTCCGAGCCCAAGCTTGTCCGCCGCCACCGCCGCGGTCATGCGCGCATAACCTGGACCAAGCCGTTGCTCGCGTCGCGCCAAGCGGATGAGCGCCGCCGAATTTTCCGCGAGCGCCGTTTTGCCAAGTGCGATCGCCCGTTGCAGGGGCGCGCTGGGACCAAAGCGCAAAGCCGCGCGCCAGGCCAGAAGCGCCGCTGCAATCGCGAAGCCTAAGGTAAAACCAAGGAACGGTGGTTGGAACGCAAGCCGCAACGCGCTGCGCGCTGAGCCCAGGCCGTTCAACGTGACGTCAAAAACGATGGGTTGCTGATTGTCGCCGCGGACCAGGCCCAGCATGCCCATCCCCGCCGTCGCGTTGTGAATATCCGCGATGCCTTGCGTATTGAGAAAGTCGGGATCTGCGAGCACGTAGACGTTGGTTTCCTGGCGATTGCGCATGAGGCGTGCGAGCACGATATGACCCGTTGCATCGGTCACGATCGGCGTAAGCGCGTCGGCCGAGATCGTTTGCAGCTGATCGATCGGTCCAGCTTGGAGTGAAGTCTTGTCGAGCGCGCTTAGGCTTGGACGGCTGACGCCCGAGGCGCGCGCGACAGACAGACCAGGTGCGATATCCGCCACCAGACGCGCAACAAGCTCCGGCGGCGCTGCTTGCACGCGCGACACCCAACCGCGATGATTGTCATCTGGCACGGTCGCCCATTTCGGCAAGATCACCAATGTCGTGGCGCCGCTGGCGTTGAGCAATTCGGTCCAGGTGAGCGGTTGCTGGGGCGTGACAATCACTGTGCTCTGCCGCCGAGTGAGATCGCCGGCGACGCGACCAACACTCACTGGCGCCCCGATGTCATGCAGCAAGCGCACAGTGCCGGCGAAACCAACAGCCGATTGTGAGAGCGCATGCGCGCCGCCATTGGCGCCGCTCGCCAGTTCTGGCTCAAACGCCGAGAGCAAGATGAACGCCGCAAACGAAAATACGCTGACCAGCACCAATCCGATCATCACGGCAGGCGAAAAGGCGCCAGCTTGGCGTCGCGCCGGCGCATGATCGCTCATCGGCGCGCGCCTTGCAGCGCAAACGTTGAGTACGCTTCGCGGCACTCATCATATTGGGAAGAGGTCAGCGCTTGCCCGCCGAACAAGCTCCGCTCCACGGCGGCGGCGATACCGGAGAACGTGGTGCGTCCCTGCGGCGACAGGCGTTCCAGCCGCGCAATCTCACGGCTTGTGAGCGCCGGTCCGATCGCGATCTTCAGAACCTCCTCGAAATCCTCGATGCTGCGATGAAGCAGTACACGCGCCGCCTCGCCGTAGCGGCCGTCGCGCGCCAACCGGTCCGCCTCTTCCAGGAGCGCCCGCGCTCTCACCGCTGTCGGCCGATAGTCCGGGGCGGGCGGCGCCGGTGTTTGAGCGTCCTTGGCGCGCGCCGGCATGCGGCGGCGAATTTCCGAGAACAGTGCGTACGCGATCACCAGCACGATGACCGCAACGCCGCCCCAAAACACGTAGCTAAGAAACGGCGCGATCATGCGCAAAAAGTCCGCAAGCGGCCCAACCCATTGCGGCGGCTCCGGCCTCACGAATTCCGTGAAATGAAATTGCAGTTGCTGATCGCGAAGCATTGCTGCGTGGGCAGCTGCGAAGTGGTCTCCCGCGTTTGCGGCGGCGACCTCCTGGGCTTGCGGTGGCGCTTGCATCTTCCCCCGGCGGCATTTTGACCGCGGCTCCGGAAGACGCAACCGCTGAACCCATCGCCCGGCGGTCTTTTAGACCGCTCTATTGCCGCATTGTTCCGCCGCGATTTTCTTATGCTTGCGGCGCGTCCAACTTCTTTGCGCGCTTCTTCAGGTGCTCCAGCTCCCAAAGATCATTGCGGCTGAAGCCAAGTTTCGGCCCGATCGCCGCCAGTACGCTCGGCCCGATCTTGTGCTCGAGTTGTTCAAGTCGAAGCACCTTTTCGCGCTCGGCCGCGCCCACCGCGACATCCTCACCTTCCTGCACCGCCAGCATGATCTCTTCGCCGCGCAGCACCAGCTCCATCTTGGTCTCCAGGTAAGCGAGCACATCGGGTGCGATGCCGGGTTTGAAGCGATCGGCGATGCGCTTGAGCGTATGGCCTGTCTCGCTCTGAGCGAAGTGCCCGCTGCGAATGTCCTCAAGCAGCTTCCTGTGTGCGTCACGATCTGCCTTGATCCAGGCCTGGGTCGCATGTTCGCTGCGCGACAAGATAAAAAACAGCGACACCGGCACCAAGAGCAGCGTCAGCGCCATGGCCAAGGTGGATTGATCGCGAAAGTGATTGAAGACGGAGTGGAGAACGTAGGCGCCTGCCAAACCGGGCAGGAATAGCAGCGGGTTGAACTGATAGCGCGCTGCGTCCGCCTGCACCTGCGTCTCGCTCATTTCGTGTGACGCAGCAGCGAAGAGGGCGGTAGCGCCGCCGTGCATAATGGCCGTGCCGAACCCGCGAACCAGCCAGGCGCTGTAGTTGGCGTAGGCGGCGCCAACCATGTCCGGATGGAAGAGATAAACCGCGTTCTCCACCATCGAAAAGCCAGCGCCGATCGCGAAGCCGGCGATCGCGGCGTCGAGCTTAAAGCCCAACCGGTTCATCGCAAACATGGCGATGATGGGCAGCGCCTTCAGTGTCTCCTCAACGGCGGGCGCGATGTAGAGAGAGTAGGGGTTGTCGCCGGGAATAGGAAAACCGTGCGTGAGGCTCTCAACCCCGCCATTGGCGTAATAGGCAACGCCAGCGATGGCGCCGCCGATCAGCACCATCAACGCGATGGTGCGCATGGTTATGAGATTGAAGATATCGAGCCGGTCGAACACCAGCAGCAGAACGAGAACCGGAGCCATCGCAGTGGCTCCTTTTTCCAACAGATCAAGATCCATCACATGATCTTCAGTGAGATGAGCGCCTCTCCGCCGTGGTCGTCGCCGTCAACGAAGCCCTCGGCGTATCCAAACGATAGCACCATCGGCAGCCGCAGCGCAGCTGTGAAATTGAGATCCACCTGCACGCCGGCCGTTTCGTACGTCTGCGCGTCGCCAATGCTTGGCTCGGCGTACAGGGCGCCGGCGAAGAAGGCGGTGCGTGCGTTACTTAGATAAAGGCTTGCGAGGCCGACATCGCGGAAGCGGATCGGCGGCAGATTGATCTCACCCACCGCCCGCACGAAGCGGCGCGCGCTGATTTCATCGATATCGAAGCCTGGGAGGCTGTCGAACTGGCGGTAACGTTTCACTTCTCGGTCATCGACATAATTGTTGCCGAAGCCGCCCATGTAGAAGCTGCTCAGAGGATTGTTGCGGTTGCCGTCTGCGACGCCCGCCGCCGTGTAGAGCCATACCGAGGTGTTGTTCCAAGGTAGCGGCGTGCCGACATTCAGTCCGCCGCGTAGGCTCGGGAAAGCTTCCTGATTGGCGTAGTCGACTTCGCCGTTGAGATTCCAGCTCCAGCCTTTTTCGTGATCGACAGCGCCCAGCGAGCGCGTTTCGTTGGAGTAGTGCAGCCCGGCGTCCAGCGTGACGAGATTGTTGAAGCCCGTGCTCACATCCTGCGCGCCCGGCAGCGTATCGAGGCCGCTGTAATAGTTGAGGTGAGTCTCGAAATCCAACTGACGCGGCACGTCATATATGAAGGAGTGATGGTAGCCGATCGAGCCCGCATCGCCCGCGCGTGAGCGATAGGTGGGGCCGAAGATGTCGTAGAAGTCGGCGTCGTTGTGCCAGTAGCGGAAATTCCAGCTCAGCGTGTGATACGCGACGTCGAGATGCCAATTCTGATCCTCGAAGCGTGAGCTCGGATCGTACGACAGCGTCGCGGTCAGCTGATGGAATTGCAGCGGATCTTCGAAGATGACGTGATAGCCGCCGGTCACCAGCCCCCGATAGCCCTCGATCACCGGATAAGCCGCGCCCAGCCGCATCTCGTTGGAGGGCACATAGTGGTTGCGCTCCGTCACCATGCTGTCGAACGGCACCTGCGATGGCGAGCCGACGCCCCAAGTGGTGACCACAGGATGATCGTGCGCGATTTGCGCGCCGAGGAAATGGATCGCGCCAGCGTCCTGCAGCGGCGTCGGCTGGATCACGCCCGGACGGAAGCCTTGGCCGGTATATTCATAGACAACAAGCGAACCATCAGCCCGCGGGATCGGACGGAAGAAGCCGGTCGAGGCGTTGCTCACCAGCTCGGTCTGCTGCGTGGCGATGTCGAAGCGATAGATGTTCGAAACGCCAGTGTAATAAGCACTGCCGTAAAGCGAGCGGCCGTCCGGCGAAAACACAAAGCCTTCCGGCGTCGATTGGCCAAGCGCAAACGTGGCAATCGGCTGCATCGGCGCATCGCCGCCGAGATCGGCGGTGTGAAACACCTGCACCGTCTGATGCCCGTTCGGCTCGCCGATCGACATCGAGATCATCGAGCCGTCAGCAGAGACATCGAGATCGAACGGCGTGGTGCCGAAGTCGAAGGTGTGAACCTGTGTCCAGCTCGTATACGGCGGCGGAATGCGCACTAAGGTCACATAGCCGTTGAGGTGACGGAACCCCCAGAGCGAGTGATCCCCCGGATTGAAGACGATGCCGCCGATGCGCGCGTCATGCAGCACTTCGCGCTGATGTCCGGTTGCCACATCGATCTGCATGATGTCGCGATAGGCGTAGTTGTCGGTGGTGTACCACGCCGTGTTGCTGCCCGGATCATAAGCGAGCGACGTCACCTGATAGAGCATCGCGCCCTTGATGTCGGTCAGCCGCCGGATGTGGCCCGAGCCGGGCGTCAGCACGCCCACGTGCGCAATCACGCCCGGATAGCGGAACGCGCCGACCAAATCGCCCGTGCGTGGATTGACGTAGGTGCGTGACACAGAGCCGAGCGCGCGCGGCGCCAGCGGTATCGCATTGGTCTCCGGATAGGCGCGCACCGACGCCAAATTCTGCTGCTGGAACGTGTGCTCCCAGGTAATCCAGTCTTGCCAGGCTTCGTTGAGCGATTTGCCGAATACGCGCCGGAACTGCACCGAGTAATAGCCGGCGCTGCCCGGATCGCGGCGCAGCCACTGGATCACTTTCTCCGGCCCATACGTTCCCGCCAGATAAGAGAAGAAGCGCGTGCCGTAGAGATAATCGTTCACGCCGACTTGGAAGTCGGAATTGATCCCCGCTGACTCCAGCCCAACCGGTGAGAAGAAATAAGCGTTGTCGCGCACCATGGCGCGGAACACCATTTCGTCGTAGCCGCCTTGCGCACGCCCGAAGCCGCCGGCCATCCATGTTTCCATGAACACCGCGCTGCCCTCAAGATACCAGCGTGGCACATTCACGCGCGGCGTCGCCAAGAAATTGTAGAGGATCGACTCTGGATGTTCCTGCAGAGCCAGCGGCTTGCCGAAGAAGGTGTGCCGCCAGAACGCATCCGTGTCGTTCCACACGTCCATCGTCGCGACGTGCGTGAGCTCGTGGTTTGAAAGCGTGAAGAAGCGCTCGCCGGGGCTGAAGGTTTCATAGGTTTGGCTCAGCGGCGCGATATCGATCAGCAGCGCATCGTTTGGCGAGGCGCGTGCGGCCGCGTTGCCGTAGTCCGAAAAATCCTTGAGCAACAGCGTCGTGCGATCCCAAGGGCGCCAACCGAACATGCGCTGTTGGAAAGCGAGGGAATTCTCCGCTGCGCGCCCGACGTACGGCGTCAAATAGGTTTCGGATGGATCGAAATAGAGCAGCCGCAGATCGTTGGTCTGGATTTGGCTGAGATCGATGACCGGGACCGCGTCCGGCGCTTGGCTCGGTAACGGCGGTGCTGGCGTTTCAACCGGTGTGCCCGGCGGCGTCGGCGTGCTCGGCGGAGCAGGCGTGTCTGCGCCGTTGGGTTGTCTGCTGGTGGTTGTTTCAGTTGGAGCGGTTTGCGCCCAAGCCGTTCCGGCAAAGGCGAGGCCGAGGACTGCCACGCCGAACGCAAATTTCCGCATCTAACGCCCCCCGGCGTTTTGCCCGAAAGTGAGTCTGAGACGGCGGAAGCGTCCGCCGTCTCAGCTCAATTTGCGAGTTAATTCGCCCGAACTGCTGCGGAGAAGCTCGAGTTTTGAGCCATCGCGGCGAATGCCGGTTGGCTCGCGAGCGCCGCAAAGGCCGGTTGGCGCGCCAACGCGGTAAACGCCTCGGCATTCCGAGCCAGAGCTTGGAAGGCCTGCGGGTTACGAGCGAGAGCCGCGAACGCCTGCGGCGCCTGCGCCATCGCCGCGAACGCTTGCGGGTTTTGCGCCAGAGCCTGCATTGCCTGCGCGTTCAAGCCTTGAGCCGCACCTGCCTGCACTTGGAAAGCTTGGGCCTGACCAGCGAGCGCTTGGAACGCTTGCGGGTTGCGGGCCAGTGCTTGGAAGGCTTGCGCATTGGCGCCCATAGCTTGGAACGCTTGCGCATTCGAAGCCGCTTGGAACGCCTGTGCATTCGAGGCGAGGGCTTGGAACGCTTGCGCGTTCGAGGCCAGCGCTTGGAAGGCTTGCGCGTTAGAGGACAAAGCACTCATCGCTTGCGAGTCAGCTGCGAGGGCTTGGAAAGCTTGCGCGTCTTGCGCCATCGCCGGATGCGCTTGCGGGCTGCGGGCGTCAGCCGCGAACGCTTGCGGATTACGCCCATATGCCGCGAAGGCTTGCGGGTTGCGCGCCATTGCCGCGAAAGCTTGCGGATAACGGGCCAGTGCCGCGAAAGCTTGCGGGTTCTGAGCCATGGCCGCGAAGGCTTGCGGTTGCGCCGCCAGCGCTTGGAACGCTTGCGGGTTTTGCGCCAGAGCTTGGAACGCTTGCGCGTTCACGCCTTGCGCAACGCCGGCTTGCGCCGTCGCCGCATTGACGTTCGCCGCCAGCGCTTGGAACGCCTGCGGGTTACGCGCCAAGGCTTGGAACGCCTGCGCATTCGCGCCCAGAGCCTGGAAGGCCTGGGCGTTCGAGGCCAATGCGCTCATCGCTTGCGCATCACCGGCCAGCGCTTGGAACGCTTGCGCGTCGTGCGCCATCGCTTCGTGACCTTGCGGGCTGCGTGCGTCGGCCGCAAACGCTTGCGGGTTGGACGCATAAGCCGCGAACGCCTGCGGGTTGCGCGCCATTGCCGCAAAGGCTTGCGGATAGCGTGCGAATGCCGCGAACGCCTGCGGAGAACGCGCCATCGCCGCGAACGCTTGCGCGTTCACGCCTTGCGCTGCCGCTGACTGCGCCGAAGCCGCTTGCACGCCGCTCGCCAGGGCCTGGAAGGCCTGCGGGTTGCGCGCCAGCGCTGTGAAAGCTTGCGGGTCGCGGGCCATAGCCACCAGCGCCTGCGGGTTTCGTGCGAGAGCCGCGAAGCCCGGGTCGCGCGCGAAAGCGCGGAACGAGGCGTCGTGGACGAGTGTTTCGAAAGTGTCGGTCTGCATCAGAAGCGGAACGGAATTGTCGCCGATGGTGATGTCGCCGGCGCCGACTTGTGCAGATTGATAGCGCTCCGCTGGGGCAATGGTGCCCGCGGATTCGCCGACTGGCGGAAAGACCCTGCCGATGCTGTAGGCGCCGACAGCCACGACCGCCAAACAGGCCGCGGCAACTCCCATTTTCGCATTATTCGATAGCTTCGAAGCCATAGTTCATACC
>JBAQGO010000069.1:0-8282 GCA_049287825.1 Vitreimonas sp.
TCAACTGGGCGCTGACCTGGGCCAGCTACGACACCCAAGGCCGGCTCGACACCGATGTCGTCACTTATGACGACGGCTCACACGCGGTGCGCGATCTCGATCAAGCCAACGCCTTCAACTGGGCCCAGCAATGGTGGCTCTACGATGCTCAAGGCAATTTGGTCTCCCACGTCACCACCTATGACGACGGCTCGTTTGGGCCTTAGGCAAAGGGCGCGCCGTGACGCTTGATCGTCTGTGCGAAACGTTGAAGCAGCGTCGAAGCGAAGGACAGCGCCGCCGCGAGCACTTGGCGGCGGAAGGCTAGCCAGCCTCTCGGGCCGCTGCGAGCACCTCGCTCACGATCGCGCGCACGTCTTCTTCGTGCGCCCTATTGTTCACAAAGCAGGCGCGCAGCGCGAATTCTCCGCGGATGTTGGCATTGGAGATGTAGACGCGGCCGCGTTCAATGACGCGCTTCAGCACCGCTTCGTTGTCCGCGCGCTGATGCCGGAAGCACACGGCGCTAAGCGGGCCGGTGGCCAGAAGTTCGAGATCGGGCTCAGCGCCGATCAACTCTTCGAGCAGCCGCGCGTGATGCAAATCGAGCGCGATGGCTTCCCGAAATGCGGCGCGGCCATGGTATTGCAGCGACATCCAGAGTTTCAGCGCCCGGAAGCGCCGCGACAACTCAAGCGTCTCATCGAAAAACGCGAACGCCTCGACAGGATCGGTGTTCGTTACCTTCACATAGTCGCCGCTGTGTGAGAACGCCGTGCGCGCGGCGGCCGGATCGCGAAACAGCAGGCAGCCGCAATCGAGCGGCTGATAGAGCCATTTGTGCGCGTCGAGCGAAAGCGAATCCGCCAGCGCCAAGCCTTCAAACAAATCCGGCCGCGCCAAAGTGGCGAGCGCGCCGTACGCGCCGTCGACATGCAGCCAAAGTCTGCTTGCCTTGGCGATCGCCGCGATTGCGGGCAGGGGATCGATGGCGCCGGTTGAAACCGCGCCCGCGCTCGCAACAATTGCGATGGGCCGCTTGCCGGCTTGGCGATCGCCGGCGATGGCCGCCGCCAATGCATCCGGCCGCATGCGAAAATCCTCATCGCTGGCCACGATGCGAAGGTTGCGCTTGCCGAGGCCAAGCAGTGCGACCGCCTTGTCGATCGACATGTGAACCTGGTCGGACGCATAGACGACGCACGCGTCCCGCACGCCATCATCGTTGGCCGGCGCTTTTGCTTCGCGGGCCATGGCAAGGCCCATGAGGTTCGCCGCCGAGCCGCCGCCGCAGAGGCTTCCAGAGAATCCCGCGCAGCCGACCGCATCGGCCAGCCAACTCACGACTGTGCGCTCGATCGCCACCGCGGCTGGCCCGGAACGCCACGCCGTCACGTTCTGATGCAACGTCGCTGCCAGAAATTCGGCCAACGCTCCGACTTGTTCGTTCGAACCCAGCACGTAGCCGAAGAATGTCCCGCCCGGTGGGCGCGAGCGATCGGCAATCGCCGTGAAATCATCGAGCACCGCCGCGCCCAGGCCGGCTTCACCCCATTCGCGCGTGAACAACCGCGTCGTCTCTTCGCCGGTCGTGCCGTGAAAGGAGCCTCGCTCCGGTAGCGTCGTCCAAAAGTCCTTGGCGAGGGAGAAGGCTTTCTCCATCGCCCCGGAGAGATCGTCGGGGCTGAGTTCGAGGCGCGTCATCCCTGACATGTAGCAGGCGACGCGCTCGGCGCCTCTAACTTACCAGCGCGGCTGGCCCATAGTCGCGCTGCGCTTCCGCAAGCCGCCACTGCCGCACGTGCGGCGTCTCCTCATCCAGCCAGCGCGCGCGCCCACCTTCGATCACCAAGATCTCCTCCCACTTGGCGCCGACGGCGCCTTTGCCTGCGTGAGGCTCGATCAACCACAATCCATCGAAGGGTCTGTGATCGGAGGTGCGCGTCGCGTTCCAAAGCGGCGAACGCGCCAACCCGGCGCGCGCCAGAAACTCGTTGGCGTAGAACCAATTCAGCGACACTTGGTCAAAACCCTGCGCCTGCCATGTGAAGGGCAGGCCGGGCAGGCGCATGGCGCGATGGCCGAGCACATTGCCGGGGTGCTTAGGATGCACCGGTTCATAGCCCCAACCGGTGATCGCGGCGTTCACAGTCTCTGTGATCGCCTTGAAGCTCTGACCTGCGTTCACGTCCGCCAGCACCGATGTGCGAAACGTCGCCAGATTGCGCATCATCGCCGCGTGCACCGGATTGGCGCCGAGGCAGAACGAAAACGATGTGTCGACCAAATAGCGGTCAAACACCGGCGACGCGTCGAAGATCACCGCTTCGCCCTCGGCAATCGCGCGTTTCTTGGGAAAGAAGTGCGCCAGCGCCCAATCGCCGGGCAGCGCCGTGCGCGCACCGAACAGCACCACCGGCAAATGAAAGAAGCTGCGCACGCCTTCGCGGCGATAGGCCCTCACCAACCGGCGTCCGACTTCGCGTTCGGTCATGCCGGGTTCGAGCCGTGCGGCCTCGGCCGTCAGGATCGAGAACGACAGCCTCTGCAGGCTGCGAAAGCGCTCCAGTTCGGCGTCCTTGAATCCGCGTGTCTTGAACATCGCGCTGAGCATCGGTCCGCGCGCTGAGAACGTCTAGCGTCTGGGCTCAGCCGAACTTGCGCTTCAGCTCGTTTGCACCCTCGGCGACCAGCGCGCTTTGCGTGCCGTCGTTCATGCGCTCCCGGATCATGCGCTCGGCAGCGGCAATCGCGGCCTCAGCAGCGGCAGCCCGAACCTCTTGCGTGGCCTTGGTTTCGGCCTGCGCGATGCGGTCCTCCGCTTGCTTCTCGCGTCGCTTCATGGCGTCCGCCATCGCCGCGCGAGTTTCTTCGACCACGGCCGCGGCTTGCTCCTTGGCATGATCGACGATGGCCTTGGCGTCGGCTTCCGCCGCCGCGCGCTTGGCTTCGTAGGAGGCGAGCAGCGCTTCGGCTTCTTCGCGCAGCTTGCGCGCGTCGTGCAATTCTTTGGCGATCGCCTGACTGCGCGTGTCGAGCGACGACAGGATCATGCCCGGAACTTTGAGATAGATGATCAGCGCAAAGAACAGCGCGAACGCGACGAAGGCGATAAAGGTGGCGTCGATCTCGATGCCCATCAGGCTTCTCCTACGACACCGGCGCCGGTTGTTGAATTCGCGCTGGCATGATGCGCTCGGCGATATCTCTCGCCAGACCATCGGCGAGCGCAGGCACTTCCGACAGCGCTTTCTGCTTGGCTCCGTCGACACGCGCTTCTGCGGCGCTGATGCGCTCGGCGATGCGTGCTTCGGCAGCTTCTTGTTCCGCCGCCAGCTTGGCTTGCACTTCAGCGCGCGCTGCATCGACCATCGCGCGCGCATCCGCGCGCGCCTTGGCGACAGCCTTGTCCATTGCAGCGCGAGCGCTTTCCGCTTGCGCGCTCTTCTGCGCGGCAGAACCGAGATCGCCCTCGATCGTGTCCGCCCGCGCCGCCAGCGTCGCGCCAACCTTCGGCAGCACGAACCGCGACATGATCAGATAGAGCGCGATGAAGCAGAGCGCGAACCAGACCAACTGGCTCGCGAACAAGGTCGGATCGAACGGCGGGAAGACGGTCGCGCCTTCCGCGCCGGCCGAAGCGGGGGCTGCCTCGAGCGCCATGCCCTAGTGGATCACGAACAGCAGCAAGAGCGCGATCAGCAGCGAGAAGATGCCGAGCGCTTCGGTCACCGCGAAGCCGAAGATCAAATTGCCGAATTGCTTCGGGGCTTCAGTCGGGTTCCGCAGCGCGCCTTGCAGGAAGTTACCGAAAATGATGCCAACGCCGACACCGGCGCCGCCCATGCCGATACAAGCGATGCCGGCGCCAATGAGTGCTGCGGCGTGAGCGTCCATTTTGTCTTTCTCCGATTATGATGGCTTTAGTGATGGCCAGGGTGAAGAGCGTCGTTGAGATAAATGCAGGTCAGCAGCGCAAACACATAGGCTTGCAGGAAGGCGACCAGGAATTCGAGCGCGTAGAGTGCAACCGTCAGCACCAGCGGCAGCACCGAGCCGACCGCGACGATGCCGCCCGCGGCGACCATCATCGGCACGAAGCCCGCGAAAACTTTCAGCACCAAGTGGCCGGCGAGAACGTTCGCCCACAGACGAACGGCGTGGCTCAATGGGCGCGAGAAGAATGAAATGATTTCGATCAGCACCACGAACGGCAAAATGTAGATCGGCACGCCGGAGGGCACGAACAGCTTCAAGAATTTGAACCCGTTTTTGCCGATGCCGACAATTAGCACCGTCAAGAACACCATCAACGCCATCGTCGCGGTGATGACGATCTGGCTGGTCGAGGCGAACCAGTAGGGGAACATGCCCAGCATGTTCGCCATGAAAATGAAGGTGAACAGCGTGAACACGAACGGGAAGAAGCGCTTCACGCCCTCTTCGCCGGCAGCGTCTCTCACCATGCTGTGGATGAAGCCGTAGCCGATCTCAGCGACCGATTGCGCCCGGTTCGGCACCAAGGCTCGCGAGCGCATCGCCCAGGCCATGAACCCCGACGCTACCGCCACCCCCGCTACCATGAACAGGCTCGCGTTCGTAAACGTCGCATCGACCGCGCCCAGATGGATGGGCGGCGAGATCGGGTTGATGTGGAACTGGTGGATCGGATCGTTCGACAAACTTCACATCCTCAATCGTCGTCATCCGGGATTCGGGGCGCGTTGGGATCGGGAGGATTGGCTTTGTTGTACGCGCTCGCGACGCGCACAATGTTCACCACCCCCGCTGCAAACCCGAGCACCAGGCCCACGACCAATCCCCACGGCGACGTGTGGATAAAAAAGTCGACCCCGTACCCGAGCAATGCGCCCACCAGAATGGCCGCGCCAAATTCCCCTCCAAACCTGAACGCCAGGGATGCGGCGCTGTCAGGCGGTTGGGACGTCGAGGAAGTCTCGTTCTGTGCCTTCGCGACGCGACTGCGCAGGTTTTCGAGACGGTCCTCCGGCGGGTTTCTGTTTGCCATCGAACGGTCGAATGCGCGCCACCGGGGCGACTCGTCTGAGCCCCCCGTTTGCGCGCGCGGAAACTAGGGGGAGGGTCCGCTGGGGTCAAGCAAAGGCCAGGCCCTTTTGCCTGCGGCAAAAGTCGCAAAATCCGAAGCCTGGGATGCGTTCGTAAGATAGCTCGTAACGACAAGCGGGAGCCCGGCGTATCAAGGGGCTCAACGGTTTAAGCGGGCGAGGTCCATGGTTCTGTTTCTTCTGGCGTATCTGGGTGGTGTTCTCACCATCCTGAGCCCCTGCGTACTGCCGGTTCTGCCGTTCGTATTCGCGCGCGCCGACCAGCCCTTCGTCAAAAGCGGCCTGCCATTGCTCGTCGGCATGGCGCTGACCTTCACGCTGGTCGCAACGCTTGCTGCCGTCGGCGGCGGCTGGGTGGTTCACGCCAACCAGATCGGGCGCATCGCCGCCATGATCATCCTCGGCTTCTTCGGCCTCACCCTGATCTCGCGCACGCTGGCCGATATGCTGACGCGCCCCTTGGTGGCGCTCGGCAACAAGCTCTCGCAGTCGGCCGACAATTCCGGCGGCGGCGTCTGGGCCTCGCTGCTGCTCGGCGTCGCCACCGGCTTGCTCTGGGCGCCATGCGCCGGCCCAATCCTCGGCCTTGTGCTCACCGGCGCCGCGCTGCAAGGCGCCAGCGCCAACACTACGTTGCTTTTGCTCGCTTACGGCGCAGGCGCAGCGACATCGCTCGGCGCAGCGCTTCTGCTCGGCGGCCGTGTCTTTGCGCTGATGAAGAAATCGCTTGGCGCGGGCGAGTGGGTGCGCCGCGGGCTTGGCGTGCTGGTGCTTGCGGGCGTCGCGGCGATCGCGCTCGGCCTCGACACCGGCTTCCTCTCGCGTCTGTCCACCGCCAACACCTCGCGCCTCGAGCAATCGCTGCTCAGCAACGCCAACGGCATGGGCGGTGTCGCCGACTCCGTCGGCGCCGAACTCCGTGATCTCGGCCCCGCGCCAGATTTCACCGGCGCCACCGCCTGGTTCAACACGCAGCCGCTCACCGCAGAACAACTCCGCGGCCACACCGTGCTGGTCGATTTCTGGACCTATTCCTGCATCAATTGCCTGCGTTCGCTCCCGTACGTGCGCGCTTGGGAAGCCAAGTATCGCGCCAACGGCCTCATCGTTATCGGCGTGCACGCACCCGAGTTCGCCTTCGAGCGTGACGAACACAACGTTCGTCAAGCCGTGCATGATCTCGGCGTTGTCTATCCCGTCGCCATGGACAACAATTTCGCGATCTGGCGCGCCTTCCACAACCGCTTCTGGCCGCAACATTATCTAATCGATGCGCAAGGCCACATTCGCTACGTGCATTCCGGCGAAGGCGAATACGAAAACACCGAGCACGCCATCCAAGCGCTTCTCGTGCAAGATGGCCAAAGCAACGTGCCGATGGGCGTCGTCAATCCCAACGCCAACGGCGCGATGGCGGAAGCCTCAACCGCCAGCGGCCCGCGCTCGCCTGAAACCTACGTCGGCTATTCCCGCGCCCGCAACTTCGCCTCCGGCGAACAAGTGCACGACGTCACGCACGCCTACACGCTGCCTGCGCAACTCACGCTCAACCAATGGGGCTTCACCGGCAGTTGGACCATCGCCGCGCAACCTGCGACCGCCAACGCCGCCGGCGCCAAGCTCACCTACCGCTTCCGCGCGCGTGATCTCCATCTTGTCATGGGGCCCGGCGCGCATCCGGTCCGCATCCGCGTGCGCGTAGACGCCCAAGCCCCCGGCGCCAATCACGGCGCCGACTTGAACGCAGCCGGCGAGGGCGTCGTCAACGCCGAGCGTCTCTACCAATTGCTGCGTTTCCCAAGCGCCGGCGAACACACCTTCGAGATCGAATTCCTCGACCCCGGCGCGCAAGTGTTCAGCTTTACGTTCGGCTAAGCGATGAAGCTCTTCGCGTGAAAATCGCCTGTCTGGCGATGGCCGCGTGACCGCTGGTCGTTTGTGCTACCTTCGATCGCCATCGGGGGAAGGCGCATGACCGACGTTGCAGGCCATAGGATCAACAGCCATGAGCGCAGGCGGCGCGTTTGGGTCTTGGACACGGTCGCGGCGCGGGGCCTTATCTGGCTGGCGCTCGTTTTCGTGCTGGTTGCGCCAATTGCTGTGACGCGCGTGCTGACGCCACCTGTTGTGCAGCACGCCCCGTTTCTGGGGCCGTCGGCAGCTCGAGCCGTTTTGCCAACACCGGCGCCGCCGGTCGCGCCAATGCCTGCGTCGTTGCCTTCGGCGCCCGTCGTTACATCTGTGGTTCCGAGTAACACGATCCCTCGCGCGCGAACCGCGAGCGTACGAGACCGACTGGCGGCCATCTTGAGTGCGTACCAAAACCGCGATGATTTCGGCACGCCAGAATCCGCAGCCCAAGCGGCTGGCGCCTTGCATTGGTGCGCACAACAGCTCGCCAGTCACGAGCAAATATCTGTCTCAGACGCCAGCGCCGCGCTGAGCGCAGCGTTGACTGATCCCCGCAGTGCAGAAGGGCGGCGTGTTGTCAGTGCGATCGAAACGCCTGCGGACGGAGCAGACGAGACGTCGCGCATGCAATGTGCGTCACTTCTCTACGCCCAGCTCAACGCTCAATGATTAGGCGAATTGGTGCGCATCAATCCGGCCGAGTCGCCCTTCGGAGCGCGGGCGCCCTCGGCCGCTCTTTTTCTTTAAAATCAAATGCGGACGAGGACGTCCGCACTCCGAATTAGGGGGATTTGCGACACGCAATCCGACCGCTCTCAAACCCGCTTACACTGCATCCGTCTCTTGTAGGGAGGCTGAGGTCGACAACAGCGTTCAGTTCAAGAGATGTGATTTGAGTGTGATGCGGAAGAAACTCGCGAGAGCAGGCGCCGCAGTTTCGAGGAGAGAAAACGAAACTCGAAAGGTCCAGCTGAACATGTTGTGGTTCAGCTGCACATCGTCCGGCTAGGAAGATTAGGCGCCAAGGACGCGCGAGATACCCAGCGTCGCAAGGATCGGTCCGGGGGCGACCCGGCTAGGCGAGGAGTGAGCGCCGACCTTTATCGATGCAGCTTCAGTTATCGGAGCTTCATCGACTTGTCTCCAAACGCATGGCCCCTCGCGGTTCCGTAGGAACGCCACTGAGTCTTCTCCGGTCGCAAAAACAAATCACGCGGGGCGCGCATCAAGCACCAACCCCAACTACCAACTTTCTGCGCAAGCTTCTTGCGCGCCCCGCTCTCCCGCTTTTGCTTACGCAAAAGC
>JBAQGO010000070.1:0-3752 GCA_049287825.1 Vitreimonas sp.
TCAACTGGGCGCTGACCTGGGCCAGCTACGACACCCAAGGCCGGCTCGACACCGATGTCGTCACTTATGACGACGGCTCACACGCGGTGCGCGATCTCGATCAAGCCAACGCCTTCAACTGGGCCCAACAATGGTGGCTCTACGATTCCCAAGGCAATTTGGTCTCCCACGTCACCACCTATGACGACGGCTCGTTTGGGCCGTAGGTCAAGTTCGCCGCCATCGATCCCACATCTCCTGCGGTTACGCGGATACTATTAGCGTCAACGCTCGGCTTAGGGCCGCCGAAGGGCGGCTTGCGGCGAAACGACGTCATACTTGCACGCCGCTTCGCTCACGCGAACGGTGGCGAACATCATCGTCGGCTTGATGGCGCCGGTCATGGTCAGGTCGGTATTTAGCTGCTCAAGCAAGTCGATCAGCCGCACATCCGCAGGCGTGTCCGGCGAGAAATTGGGCCCATACATCCGATCGATGAAAATGTCGGGAAGATTGCCGTAGCCAACAAACCGCTCGAAATTAAACTTTTCGACCATGATGGGAAGTATGTCCTGTGCTCGGATGCCTTCGAGCGCTCCCGCCGCACAGTCGAAATTTACATATGAGTCACGCTGAACGCCATTGAGCCAGTCGTATTTCTTCGAGGAAGGAAGAATGTCCCAAAAATTCTCGACATAAACCAAAGCTTCGGGCCAGCGCATATGACCATTGCGGCCAATCATATCAGACACCACGAAACAGCCGTCCGCCTCGGCGATCGCCTGTTTAACCCAATCAAAGATGTATTCCAGATTCACAAAGTGATGCAGACAATGGTTGGCGATCACCGCGTCAAAGGCGCCGCCAGGAAGTTTCGCGTTCACGTCGCACTCGACGAACTCGAAGTGCTGTTGAATGCCCGCTGCACCCACGAGGTCGCGTCCTGCGTCCAGCATTGCCGGCGACACGTCGGTGCAAATCATGCGGAAGGGCACGCCGTATCGGATCAGAATCTTCGCGATGTCCCGTTCGAGACTGCACTCACCGCTGCCCAGGCTGATAATGCGAAGCGGCGACTTCGGATGGAGATTCACCCTTGTGATTTCGTTGGCGAAAATCTCTTCGATTACCGGGGAGCCGAACATCTGCGTGAGTCGCGGCGAAAGATAGCGCGAGGCCCAATAGGTGAATATCGGCGGTATGGACGCCTCCGGCGCCTCGCCGGAAAAAAAATTCTTCTCCTTTAAGATCAATGCTTCGTAGTCGGAGCCAGTAGTTGTCATCAGAATTCTCGGTTGAACACGACGTGTCGGTCGTTCGTAGCAACGGGCGCAAGCGCAATCGTCCATAGCGGATCCGAAGTGACGAGCTGATCGAAGAACCCGGACACCTGCCTCAACTCTCCGGCAAATTCAGCCGTGTAAGGCGCATCCAATTTCCCTACGACCCAGCCGTTGTATCCGCCGCACCGGAGCCGCTCAACCCAGCGCGCATCCTCAACGCCGCCAATTCGCAGCGCTACCGCCTGGGCATTTTGGGCAACCACGCTCGACAGCGCGATGGGATGCGATTGACCTGCAGCAATGATGACGCGGGAATAATGCGTTAGGCCGGCGCGCACTTGTTCGAAGGACGGCGCCGGCGGCCGCATTGGGAACATAGAGGTTTGCCGGACGACGTTGGCCAGGCGCCATTGTGTGACGGCCGCACTCAGCGATACCGATTTCGCGTGCCAGCGATAATTGTAGATCGGCCTGGGAATATAAGAAAACTGCACGCCACGGTTCATCGCCCGCAGCGCGAAATCCCAATCCTGCACGCCATCCAAGGATTTGTCGTAGCCGCCGAGGTCGAAATGCAGGTCGCGGCGAATGGTCTTCAGGTGGGAGGCAACCATGCTCATACGCAGCGCATAGGGGAAAGGTTGGTCGAGCAGGTCGGGTCGCCCGCCGAACCGCTCGACGACCGTTCGCCCGTTCACTTCGTCTATGCGGCGCCTGTCGGAGAACACGTACCCGATCGAATCCCGACCGTTGATCGCTCGGGCGACGTCCTTTAGCGCGCCAAGCTCCAGCCAATCGTCGCAATCGACCAGAACGATCCATTCCCCTCTCGCCATGTCCACGGCGCGGTTGAGCGTTTCGCAAATACCGAGGTTGCGTGGGTTTTGAACTGCCTTGAATAATTCGGGATTGTGATGAGCATAGCAGTCCATAATCTCGCGCACGCGCGGATCGGGCGAACAATCGTCGACCGCGATAATCTCGGTAGCGCGATACTTCTGATCAGTGAGACTGGTGAAGCAACGGCTCAGGTGCTCCGAGTGGTTGTAAACAGGAACGACAATGGAAAACCCAACGCCTCGTTTTGCCGTAGAGCGGCGAATGGCGAAGTTCGCGCGCCGCGCCAGATGGGCCGGCGATAGACGCGCCGTTCCGATGCGTGCGGACGCGCTCGACCACACGCTCCGCGCGCCCCTGATCGCATGCTTGACCGCGCCTTTGGCGAGGCGCAACGCAGGCCGCTGGGGGCGGATCGATTCCAAATAAAGCCAGGCGCGATGGACGGCGCGCTCCAAACGCGATCTGGCGTCGATGTTGTGTCGCGCTTGCCATTGCAGCACGGGCACATAGTAGGATCGTACATGCGCCATGGAGGCTTCTAGAAACTTGGTGCGGTTGTGGTCGAGTTGGTCGCCGAGATATCGCGCCGCCGCGATCCAGCTCTCCATCATGCGGCCGACATTCTTGGTCATGTTCGAACCGGACTGCCGATAGATCGCCTGCAGTGAGGGCACGTATGCGACGGACATGCCGGCTCGGAAATTCGAAACCCAGAAAACCCAATCTTCCTTGGCCGCCAGCTCCGTGTTGAATAAATGACTGATGGCTCGCCGCTTGAAGATGGCGGAATGGATGGGAACTGTGAGCCCGCGCTCCCAGCGATATTCAAAACCCTCTGCCGTCAGCAGGTCCGATGCAATGGTGTACGGGTTTGGCCGCTCAAAATAGGTAAGGTACTCGTTCGAAATCAGATAATCGAAAACGGTAACATCAGCGTCACTTGCATCGGCCTGCTTCAACCGCTCCGTGAGGCCCGGTGCGAGTACGTCATCGGCGTCGAGAAACAGAACGTATTTGCCGCGCGCCGCTAGCAGCCCAGTGTTTCGCGCGGCGGACAGACCGCTATTCTCCTGACGAATGACATTTATTCTCGGATGCCCACATATTTTTTCAAGTGCATGACGCGTGCGCGCCTCTGTCGAACCATCGTCTACAACAATCATTTCGAAAGAGAGCTCAGGCTCCAGCGCCAGCAACGCCACTTCGTCCGCCACGAACTGGCCCTGATTGTAACAGGGCACGACGATGGACAGATCGAGGGCGTCCTCACGCAGTGCAGGCGCCTTGAAGCTGGCCTTCTGCGCCGCGCTCTGCGCGGCCCTGTTGGCCTCGATCGTGGCGCGAGCCTCCTCCAACAATCGGTCGCGCTGCGCAACGGCGTGCTGCATCTCGCCGAGAGATGCCGTCGCGACGGCCAACTCCTCCTGCGCGCTGCCTCGTTCTTCCTCCATCGCGCGCAACTGGACAGCCAACGACTCGGCTTGGGCCGTCATTCGGTCAGCGTGCGCAGCGAACTTGATTGAGTTCGCCACTGCTGCCTGGGCTTGAGCATTGGCCGCTTCCAAGCCGCCCAGCGCTCGTTCGGTCCGTGCCGCAGCTGCCGCCGCCTCGGCCTGCGCCAACACGGCCGTCGCCGCCGCGGCTTCGCAC
>JBAQGO010000071.1:0-20034 GCA_049287825.1 Vitreimonas sp.
GCAACGCGCCGTTCGTGAGCGTCGACCAACCACATTCATAGGCTGTCTTGATCTCGTGAGACGGCAGGCTGTTTCGCAGCGGAGCCGGGACGCCGTGATCGAATAAGACCTTCATACAGAGATACTGCTAGACTGCTTCCAGGCTGCGCTGAGCATGTTCAAGGACAGCTTCAACCTGACTGCGTTCGACACCCGGAAACCATTCCAAAAACTCATCCACGGTCGCGCCGCCCTCGACGTTCTCAAAAAGCGCCTTGACCGGCACGCGTGTGCCCTTGAACACCCAAGCGCCGCTAACGGTGCCAACGTTTCGCTCAACCGCAGGACATTCAGACCAGTCGATCATTTCGAACCTCGTTGAGCGGAATATAGCATCACCCGCCCCCAACGAACTGGACGATTTCCAGTTGATCGCCCTCGTTCAGTGCGATCTCAGTCCATTGCGAGCGTGGCGCAATCTCGCGGTTGCGTTCGACCGCCACCCGGCCGGTTTCGATCCCCAGCGAGGCGAGAAGCTCGGCAAGGGTCGCTGAATCGGGCGCTTCCCGCACTTCTCCATTGACCGTGAGGCGCATCGGCTTTCCTATCCGCCCCGACTTAAAGCCCCTTGAGCCGGGGTTCAACGGAAGCCCCCATCCACCCGTGCAGAGGACGATGCCGGACGGAAAACCCATCTACGTGCTGAACGGCCCCAATCTCAATCTGCTGGGAACGCGCGAGCCCGAAATCTACGGCCGCGCCACTCTGGCGGACATCGAGAAGGCCTGCGCTGAACGCGCGCAGCAGTTGGGCTGCATCATCGTGTTCCGGCAGTCCAATGTCGAAGGCGAGCTGGTGAACTGGCTGCAAGAGGCGCGCGACAAAGCGGCTGCTGTCATTCTAAACGCAGGCGCCTATACGCACACCTCGGTCGCGTTGCATGACGCGATCAAGGCCATCGGCGTGCCGGTGATCGAAACCCACCTCTCCAACCCCGCTGCGCGTGAGGACTTTCGTCACGTTTCGTTAGTGGGCCAAGCCGCAAAGGGCGTCATCGCAGGCTTTGGGGCGACGTCTTATCTTTTGGCGATCGAAGCCGCAGCGCTCCTCGCCCAACAACAAGGTCAAAAAGCGTGAGCAGAAAACCAACCCGGTCGCGCAGCAGCAAGAAGTCTTCGCGCGCCGTACCGGTCGCGCCGCCTCCGCCGCCACAGCGCACCCCTGCTGTCGACGCGCAGCTGGTGCGCGAGCTTGCGCAGATTCTGCAGGACACTGGGCTTACCGAAATCGAGATTGAGCGCGGCGAATTGCGCTTGCGCTTGGCGCGTACAGTTACGGTCGCCGCCGCACCGCAAGCCGCCGTGCAAACGCACGTCATCGCATCGGCGCCGGTGGCGGCCCCCGCGCTCGCCGCGCCAGCCGCACCGCCAGCACCGGCCGCCCCAACAAACACCGCCGATCACCCAGGCGCTATTCCTTCGCCGATGGTCGGTACGGCCTATCTCGCAGCCGAGCCGGGCGCCGCGCCTTTCATCAAAGTCGGCGACACGGTCAACGCGGGCCAGACGTTGATGGTCATCGAGGCGATGAAGACGTTCAACCCAATCCCCGCGCCGCGCGCCGGCAAGATCGTCGCCATTCTCATCGCCGACGGCCAACCCGTCGAGTTCGGCGAACCGCTCGTGATCCTCGAATGAGGTCGGCAATCGGCAATCGGCAATCGGCAATCGGCGGCCTAAGCGGTTTGGCGGTCGCCTTGGTCGTTTTCCGACTTCCGACTGCCAACTGCCGACTGCCGGTCTTCCATGTTTGAGAAAATCCTCATCGCCAATCGCGGCGAGATCGCGCTGCGCATCCACCGCGCCTGCAAGGAGATGGGCATCGCGACGGTGGCGGTGCACTCGACCGCTGACAGCGAAGCCATGCATGTGCGCTTGGCGGATGAAAGCGTCTGCATCGGCCCGCCGCCAGCGCAGCGTTCGTATCTGCACGTGCCCTCGATTATCGCCGCCGCCGAGATCACCGGCGCGCAGGCGATCCATCCGGGGTACGGCTTCCTTTCCGAGAACGCCAAGTTCGCCGAGATCGTCACCGAACACGGCATGACCTTCATCGGCCCCACCGCCGAACACATCCGCCTGATGGGCGACAAGATCGCCGCCAAGCAAGCGGCGATCGACACCGGCATGCCGGTGGTGCCCGGTTCAGAAGGCGGGCTGCCGACGGAAGAGGAAGCGCGTAAGGTCGCGGCGCAGATCGGCTATCCGGTGTTGATCAAAGCCGCCGCGGGCGGCGGCGGACGCGGCATGAAGGTGGCGCGCAGTGCTGACGAATTGGCGGAGGCGTTCGGCACGGCGCGCGCGGAAGCGAAAGCGGCGTTCGGTAATGACGAAGTTTACATGGAAAAGTATCTGACGCATCCGCGTCACATCGAAATCCAGATCGTCGCCGACAGCCACGGCAACGTCATTCATCTGGGCGAGCGCGATTGTTCGCTGCAGCGGCGTCACCAGAAGGTGATGGAAGAGGCGCCCTCACCCGCGCTCAACGTCGAAGATCGCGCCCGCATTGGTCGCATCACAGCGGAAGCGATCCAGAAGCTTGGCTATCTGGGCGTTGGCACCGTTGAATATCTGTTCGAAGACGGTGAGTTCTATTTCATTGAAATGAACACGCGTTTGCAGGTGGAGCATCCGGTCACCGAGATGATCACCGGCCTCGATCTGGTGCGCGAGCAGATCCGCATCGCCGACGGCGCGCCGCTTTCGGTTCGCCAAGAAGACGTGAAGTTCAACGGCCACGCCATCGAATGCCGCGTGAATGCGGAAAATCCAAAGACCTTCCGTCCGTCGCCCGGCAAGATCACCGGCTATCACCCGCCTGGCGGTTTAGGCGTGCGTTTGGATAGCGCCATCTATTCCGGCTACGCGATCCCACCGAACTATGACTCGCTGATCGGCAAGCTCATCGTGCATGGCCGCGATCGCGGCGAATGCCTGATGCGGCTACGCCGGGCGCTCGACGAAATGGTGATCACCGGCGTCGAGACCACCATTCCGCTCTTCCGCGAGCTGATGCTGGAGCCAGACGTCATCAACGGCGACTATTCCATTCACTGGCTTGAGAAACACTTGAAGGCTCAGGAAGAAGCCGCGAACGCGTGACGCGTCAGCGTTTCGTTAACCGTACTTGCAAACGCCTTCCTAAGCTGAACGCGGTAAATCTTGCCGCGCTATGACACGGAAACACGCATTGGCACTCTGCGCCATGAGCGCGGTGCTTTCTCTGCTTGCGAGCGGATGCGCGCTTGGCGCGCCGGAACCCATCCCGGCCGACGAGGTGCTCATGACGCCGCAGCCGCCCGCGCCCGGCGAAGTGGCCCTAGGTGAAGAATTTCACGCGGCGGACGTCGGCGCCGACAATCTGCGCGGCTTCTTGAGCGCTGATTGATCTTGCCCTCGCGCCAAGCGGGGCTAACAACACACCCATGAACGATCCCGCCACGCTTTCGGTGGACATGGGCGATGTCGCTCTGCGGCTGGTCGCGGCTGTGCTGACCGGGATGATCGTCGGGCTCGACCGTGAATGGCGCGGCAAAACCGTTGGCATCCGCACTTTGGCGCTGGTGTCGCTCGGCTCGGCGCTGATCTGCATAGCGACGATTCATTACGCACCGATCGCCAATGACGTCGCCGCGATGAGCCGCGTGATCCAAGGTGTCATTCAAGGCGTGATGACGGGCATCGGCTTTCTGGGGGCCGGCGCCATTCTGAAGAGCGCCGATCAGCAGCAACAAGCACATGGTCTCACGACCGCGGCGACGGTTTGGGTGACGGCCGCACTTGGCATAGCGTGCGCACTGGCGACGTGGTCTATCGTTCTGATTGGCGTTGGATTGACGCTGGTCGTGCTCGTCCTATTGCACCCAATCGATCTGTGGTTCGACAAGCGGTGGAAGGATCGCGGCTCTTAAGTTGACTTGAAGCCGATCTTTGCATGTGTGCCGTCGCAGAACGGCTTGTTCTGTGAATGACCGCAGCGACAGAAACGCGCTGCGGTCATACGCGCGACGACGCGGCCTGTGCCGGAGATGATTTCCATATTGCCGCGCACCATCAGCGGGCCGTCGGTTTGCGGCGCAATGTCGATGGGACCGTCGCGGATTTCGAGCATGGCGGTCTTCTCGCCTGTGGCGGGCTCGCCGGACGCGTCGAAATGGATGTCGTGGTGGGAGCCATCGCAATACGGCTTGTTCTTCGAGGCCCCGCAGCGGCAGAGCGTGGCGCGATAACCGATCGGTTCGCCATCGATGCGCAGATCGCCGCGGAAGGCGTTGGGCCCATCCTGCAGCGTGCGGATGAGATTGACGGGCGGCGGTTGTTCATCGGGTGCGCCGTCCTTGCGCTTGTATTGAATGGCCCCGGAGGGGCAATTGCGCGCAACCGCGGCGAGTTCTTCGACATCCATGTCGTCGGGATGAATCCACGGGCCTTCGACATTGGCTAAGAACACGTGCGGCGCCTGCGTGACGCAATAGCGTGAGTGGATGCAGAGCTTGGTGTGGAAGTTGATGTCGATGGCCTGCCCTTCGACATGCTCGACACCGTCAGCGGTGCTGGTGGCAGCAGGCGTTGGCGTGTGCGCAGATGCTGGCGCGGACGGCGCAGCGGCCGGCGCGTCCGTCATCGCTTCGAAATGCTTGGCGCGCGTTGCCAGCGCTTTCAGAAGCCCCGCGGCGCGCGCCAAGCGCTGATCGGATTGATCGAGCTTGGCGGCGCCGTCCGCCAACTCCACCATGCGCTCCACGAAGAAGCGCCGCGAACTGGCGCCGCGCGGCAGCGGCGCTGCGTCGCGTAAAGCGGTGAAGGAAATGCCAGCATTGCAATGGGGATTGTCCTTGCCGGCGGGGCGGCGCGCGGCACTTTCACCAAGCATGGTCAGCGCCTTCATCAGGTCGATGCCGAGATCGACGGCGAGCGATTTTTCCGGACTGGGACTCGGCACGCCATAGGCGTAGCCGACCAGCCGCAACATCAGCTGGTACGACGCGTTGGCGATGTCCACGACTGCGCTGGACTGCTCATCGTCGATCCACACGCGACCCTCAGGTGTCGGCGGACGGCGCAGCACTGGATTGTGCGCAGCAGGGTGAGCGGGCGTGAAGTCCCGGTTCTTTTTCTTGAGCGCTGCGAACTCGCCTCGGATGGCGGCGAATTTGCAGAAGTGAGAGTCCGGATGTTCAGCGCTCGCGCCTTCGCCTTGGGTGATTATGGCTTCACACGCCGCGATGGCTGTCTTCAAGCACAGCACCGGCTTGGCGCCGCCGAGGTCGATTTCCGTGGGTGACAATTGCAATGCAGGGTCTCCGCAGAACAATTCGTCTTCGCCGAGTTTATCGGCCATGATGCGCAGGCCGCGCTCCAGCACTTCGTAGAATTCACCGACCGTGTCGTAGTCGATCGGCATCGGTGTAAGTTTTGGCGAGGCGGCGGAACGCTTGAACGCCCGTACTGGTTCGAAGCCCTTGCCTTCCGGTTCGTCCGAACCCTTTGGCCGCTCAAGATGCACAAAATGCTGCAACACTTCGGCGTTGAACGGCGCGAGCTTCACGGTGATGCCGGCGGGCAAATAACCTGGCTCGAGCGGAAAATTGGTGCGCCCAAAGCGCGGCGCGCCACCAACAGCAGCTGTGATGTTCCAAACCGCCGCGAGGTGCCCCATTTCGTCGATGGCGACATCGAGAATGGTTCGCTTCCAGCGCGCGACAGCTGCCGCCTCTTCCGCGCTTAAGCCCTCAGCTTCGCCATCCTTCAAGCTAAAGGCGGCGTAAAGGTACGTGCACATCAAGTTATGTTCGACTTCCGCTGCCTCGTAGAGCGAGTGGATGAGCTGTTCGCGTGTGGGCGTGAGGACAGGATTGGCCATAGAACGAACTTAGACCCTGGGGCCGCCTTGCAACAGGGCGTTTGCGGCGCCGCCGATTCTTGGCACACTGGCGGTGGATGAAACCATTTTCACCCGACGATCTCATCGCTTGTTACAAGCGCGGCGTATTTCCGATGGCGGAAAGCCGCGCTGACGACGGCTTTTTCATCGTCGATCCCGAATGGCGCTGCATTCTTCCGCTCGACGCTTTCCATGTGCCGCGGCGGCTGAAGCGCACGATCCGAAGCGATATGTTCTCCTTCACAATCGATCGTGACTTTGCGGCGGTGATCGACGCGTGTGCCGCGCCGGGCCCCGACCGGGAGGACACCTGGATTAATCCCGATATCCGCACGCTTTATCTCGATCTTCACGCCCGCGGCTGGGCGCACAGCGTTGAAGCGCGGGCCGATAGGCAGCTGGTTGGCGGGCTTTACGGCGTGGCGGTGAGCGGCGCGTTCTTTGGTGAGAGCATGTTTTCCCGCGCCACTGACGCCAGCAAGGCGGCGCTCGTGCATCTGGTGGCGCGGCTGAGACTCGGGGGTTTCAAGCTGCTCGACGCGCAGTTCACGACACCGCACTTGGAGCAGTTCGGCGCGCAGACGCTGCCGCGGCGGATTTTTCACTCGCTGCTGGGCGTGGCGCTCGAAGTGAAGGGGGATTTCACAGCGCTGCACGAGGCGACGCAGGGTGACGAACTGATCAACATCATTGAGCGAACAAGGTAGAGTCACTCCGGAGACGCGGAGCGTCATCCGGAACCCAGGGGCAAATACGTAGCTCTGCGATTTCTGGGTTCCGGGTCTCGCTCCGCTCGCCCGGAATGACTCAATGTTTTGAAATTCGCTCCAGCCCGTCCATGTGCGACACAAGTGCTTTCGGCACGGCGATCGAGCCGTCGGCTTGTTGGTAGTTCTCCAGCACCGCCACGAGCGTGCGGCCAACGGCCAGACCCGAACCGTTCAACGTGTGCACGAACTCGGTCTTGCCGTCCTTGTTGCGAAAGCGTGCGTTCATGCGGCGGGCTTGGAAATCGCCGCAATTCGAGCACGACGAAATCTCGCGGTACTTCGCCTGGCTCGGCAGCCACACTTCGAGATCGTAAGTGCGGCGTGCTGAGAAACCCATATCGCCGGCGCACAGCAGCATCACGCGGTAAGGCAGTTCGAGCCGCTTCAGAACCTCTTCCGCGCACGCGACCATGCGCTCGTGCTCTTCGTGGCTTTGCTCCGGCGTGGTGATCGAGACGAGTTCCACCTTGCGGAATTGATGCATGCGAATGAGGCCGCGCGTATCCTTCCCTGCAGCACCCGCTTCGGCGCGGAAGCACGGCGTGTCGGCCGTCATGCGGGTTGGCAGCGCGCCTTCCGCGAGGATTTGTTCGCGCACGAGATTGGTGAGCGCCACTTCGGCGGTGGGAATGAGCCAGAAGTCTTCGCGCGTGGGCGCTTGCTCCAGAAGCTGCTTCAGCACGTCGGTGGGCTTGGCGGTGTTTTTCTGGCGCTCGACTTCTTCGTCAAAGCGTTCGAGCGCCTCGTTCAGTAGTTCTTCGCGGCTCACGGTGCGGGCCGCGGTGAACTGATCGTCGACGAATTTCGGCAACTGACCAGTGCCGAACATGACGTGGTCTTTGACTAAGAGTGGCGGACTCACCTCCGTGTAGCCGTACGTCCCGGTGTGGAGGTCCACCATGAACGCGGCCAGCGCGCGCTCGAGGCGGGCGAGTTGGCCTTTCAGCGCAACAAAGCGCGCGCCACTCATGCGCGCGGCGGCTTCGAAATCCATCATGCCGAGTGCTTCGCCGAGCGCGACGTGATCGGCGCTCAATTCAACATTCGGTGGATCGCCGTCTTCGCGCTTGTACCAGCGGCGGACTTCGATGTTGGCGTGCTCGTCGGCGCCGTCCGGCACATCGGCCGCCGGAAGATTTGGCAGCGATGCCAGCAGATCGTCGCGCAGCTTCTGAAGCGAGGCTTCAAGCCCCGAGACTTCGTCAATCCGCTGCTTCGCGGCGGCTACCTGTTGAATTAGACGATCGGCTTCCGCCTCGTCCTTTCGAGCCTTGGCTGCACCGATCGCCTTCGAAGCGGCATTGCGCTGAGCTTCCGCATCCTGCTTGGCAGTCGAGGCGGACCGCAGTTTCGCATCATAGTCCAGGATGCGCTTGGCCTGCGGGTCCAGGCCTCTGCGCGCCCAGGCGGCGTCGTAGAGGTCGGGATTATCGCGGATGGCTCGAATATCGTGCATGCGCGCGAGTTAGCACGGGCAATGAACGGGCGTCATCGGTCAACTTGAAGCGCCGAGCGCTTCGGCCTCACTCAGCGGCGCTTTGTTCGGCGGCCGGCCCCGAGGGGCTCTTGGCGTCGCGACGTTCCAAGAGCCACACGATCAGGATCGAAATCTCGAACACGCCGTAGAGTGGGACCATCATCACACCCATGGACAACGGGTCCGGCGGCGCCACCAGAGCAGCGAAAGCAGCAATGCCGACCAGGGCATAGCGGCGAGCCTTGCGCAGCATGGAGGCAGTGACGACACCCACACGCGCGAGCAAGGACAGCACAACCGGCATCTGGAAGAAGAGCCCGAAGGCCAAGATCAACGTGGTTTCGAGTGCGATGTATTCGTCAACCTTGGGCAGATAGTCGACGTGAATGGTGGTGCCGCCGGCGGTCTGCATCGAGACCTGCTGCTCCAGCGCGAAGCGGAGCGCGTACGGCATAGCGACGTAATAGACGAACAGGCCGCCAATGATGAACATGATCGGAGCAGCCACGAGAAACGGCGTCGCCGTGCTGCGCTCACGCTTGTAGAGGCCAGGGGCGACGAAGGCGTAAGCCTGGTAGGCAGTGAGCGGGAACGACACGACGAGGGCCGCGAACAATGTCAGCTTCAGCTTGGTCATGAAGAAGCCAAACGCATCCGTGTTGATCATGTGGATTTCGCGATTTTGCGAGAGATGCGCTTCGCGCATGGCCTCCACGAACGGGTTGGTCAGCATCAGGAAAATCTGATCCTGAAAGAAGAAGCAGCCGATGAAGGCGACGAGCACGCCACCGATCGTCCAGATCAAGCGGGTGCGGAGTTCGTCGAGATGCGAAAGCAGCGGCGCGCGCGAAGCCTCGACTTCGTCGTCGTCGGGCACGGCGTTCACGGCGCGGACTGAGCCACGGGTGCGGGCGCATCCGCCGGCTGTTTGATTTCGGCGCTCGGGGCCTCAACGTTTTCTGTCGCGGCCGGCGGGGCATCGTCCTGCGCGGGCGGCGGCGGTGGCGGAGAGAGCCCCGAATAAGATTCAAGCGTGCCAAGCGGCTTGCTCATTTCGTTGCCAAGGCTGGCGAGACTGGTGGTCTGCCGCAGCGATTGCACTTCGCGCTTCAGTTCATCCAACTCGGCTTGGCGCGCGAGTTCGTCAAAGCCGGTGCGGAATTCTTGCGCCATGCCGCGCAGACGCGCGGTCCACTGCCCGAGCTTGCGCAACAGCAACGGGAGATCTTTGGGGCCCACCACCACCAGGGCAATGATGCCCAGGATGACGATGTGCTCAAGGCTGAGGCCAGGCACCATGACGGCTATTCAGTTCAGTCGTTCAGTTCTGAACGCGGTCTTGCGTCTGCGACGACGATTGCGGCGTTTGATCGGAGACCTGACGCGGCGTTTCGGTTGGCTGAGCTGGTGGCTGCGGTTGCGCGCGGCCTTCGTCCATGCCTTTGCGGAATCCGCTAATGCCTTTGCCCAGGTCTTCCATCAGGCTGGAGAGCTTGCCCGGACGCATAAACAACAGTGCCGCTAGAACGACGACGATAATGAGAGTCCAAGTCGGATGCATTTTCCTAACGCTCCTAAACGTGTGTGGCGCTGCCTAATAGCGCGACGCGTGCTCGTCGCGGCCATGTCTAGCGGCTCAATGATGCCGTAGCGGCTTAGCACGGGGACCATTACCGGTTCTGGAACCGGGGGCTCTTATTCGCCGTGTTCGTCCAGATGATCGCGGAAAAACTCGGGGCTGTCGCCCCCTATTTCCAGCGGTTCTTCGTCGCTGGCCAGGTCCTCGCCAGGGCGTGGCACCTCAAGGGCGTTGGCGGCGCGAGGGTCGAGAAGGCCCAGCGCCTTCAGATCTTCTTTACCAGGCAGCGCATCGAGCGAGGCCAAACCGAAGTGGGCGAGGAAGGCGTCGGAGGTGCCGAAGGTCAGCGGCCGGCCTGGGGTGCGGCGCCGGCCGCGGGGGCGGATCCAGCCGATCTCAAGCAGGAGCTCCATCGAGCCACGCGAGAGCGAGACACCGCGGATGTCTTCGATTTCGGCGCGCGTGACAGGTTGATGGTATGCAATTACCGCCAGCGTTTCCATCGCCGCTTTGGGCAGTTTCTTGGGCGCAGCGCGGGTTTCGGCGAACAGGCTGGAGAGATCCGGCGCGGACTGGAAGCGCCACGCGCCGCCGGCTTCGACGAGTTGAACACCCCTGCTCCCATAGTCACGCTTCAGCTTCATCAATACGGCGGCGATATCGACGTCGGGACCAAGCTTCTCAGCCAGCGCTTTCGCGGTGAGCGGCTCGCCGCCAGCGAACAACAGCGCTTCGGTGGCGCGGACGGCGTCGGCTGATGGCCCGCTGTGCAGGCGCTCGGCGCCTTCTCCGAAGGCGTCTTCGAGGCGGCGCATTGCGTCGGCGAGCGGCGGGCCGTTTTCAGTGCTCACGCGCGCCCTCCTTAGCAGGACGGGCGCGCAGGAAAAGCGGCGCAAACGCTTCCGCTTGGCGCAAATCCATCTTGCCTTCGCGGGCGAGTTCAAGCGCAGCGCCGAAGGTGGACGCAAGATAGCTTTCACGCGGCGGCGCGTCCGCGCCGGGTTCGACCGGTGGGGCAACGGTGTCGATGGTCTGCCAATCCATCAATGCCACCAGCGCCTGCTCCAGCTTGCGGCGGGCAGTTTCAAGCGGAAACGCGCGGCGCACGAGCGTGCGATAGGCGCGCTTTCGCACGGATTTCGAGCGCTCCGCGCAATAGGCGCTGAGGAGATCGTAGAGTTCGGCCTTCCAGGCGACAGTCTTGGTGAGCACCGTCGCTGTCGGCATGCCGTTCAAAAAGACGTCGCGATCGAGCTGCGGCACGTCGCTCAGCCGCTTGGCGGCGGCGCGCGCCAGTTCGAGGCGCATGAGCTTGAGTTTCAGCGCGTCCGCAAGCTGCTGCGGATCAGGTTCGTCTTCGGCGATCTGCGGTTTGGGGATCAGCAGCCGGGATTTGAGCAAAGCTAGCCATGCGGCCATGACGAGGTAATCGCTCGCCAGTTCCATGTTCTGCGCGTGCGCTTCGGCGATAAAGGCGAGGTATTGATCGGCGATCTCGCCGACCGACACCTTGGCGATGTCAATCTTCTTGGCGCGCGCCAGATCCAGCAGCATCGCCAACGGCCCTTCGAACACGTCGAGCGCGAGCAGCAGCGCGTCGCGCCCCTCCGCTTCTTCAGCGGCGGCGAGATCGACGACGACGGTGTCTTCTATGTCTTCGCTCATTCCAATTTTGAGTCATTCCAGACACGCGAAGCGTGATCTGGAACCCAGGGCAACGAGCTGAACTCTGCGATCCCTGGGTTCCGGGTCTCGCTCCGCTCGCCCGGAATGACTCAACCCATTAATGCCTTGAACCGCGCCCACCCGGCTTCGGCGTCGAAATCCTCCGCCGGCCGCTTGGCGAAAGCTTCGACCGCGCGGGCGCGGACGAGCGATGGTCCGGCCAGGGTTTGGCACCCCTGGGCGGCGGCTTCCATGTCTTTCAACACGCCGGAGCATTGCAGGACCACGTCGCACCCGGCCTTGAGGGCGGCCTCCGCGCGCTCAGTCAGCCCGCCATTCATGGCGTATTGGAGGGCCTTCATATCGAGGTCGTCGCTCATCAGCAGGCCGTCAAAACCGATGCGGCCGCGGATGATTTTCTCGATAACGGTGGGCGAGCAAGTGGCAGGGCGATCGGGGTCCCAGGCTTCGTAGACGATGTGGGCGGTCATCGCCGCCTCGGCGTCCGCCATCTGCGCGAACGGGAACACGTCGCGCGCCATCAACTCCGCGTCCGAGGCGCGTACTTTCGGCAGCGCCAAGTGACTGTCGGCTTCGGCGCGGCCGTGGCCGGGCATGTGCTTGATGCAGCCGGCGACACCGCCTTCGTGCAGACCCTCCAGTGCGGCGCGCCCGAGCGTCGGGATGATTTGCGGATCGTGTGAGAATGCGCGGTCGCCGATGATGGGATCGGCGCCATCGACGGGCGTGTCGCAGACCGGCGTGAAATCGCCATCGACGCCCATTATCTTCAGTTCGCGCGCGATGAGTCGATGGCCGAGATGTGCCGCTTCAGTTGCCGCCTTGGCGTTGCGCGTGTGCAGCTTTCCGTATTCGGCGCTGGCGGGCCAGGTCGGCCATTCTGGCGGCTTCAGCCGCGCGACGCGGCCGCCTTCTTGGTCAATGTAGACGACGCAATCGTAGCCCGCCGCTTCGCGCATATCGGCGCAGAGATCGCTTACTTGATCACGGGTCACGCAGGCTTCACGGAAGAGAATGAGGCTCCAGGGCTGCGCATCCCGCAGGAATGCGCGCAACGCGTCGTCAAGCGTGGGCTGGCGAATTCCGAGAGAAACGGAGAGCGGCATCCGGCGAGCTTAACGGGCGACCGGGATGCAGTCCTGCCCCATCTGCCGAATGCGGTCGCAGAAGCGCGAGGCGTTGGCGCGGTCGGCAAAGTAACCGGCGCGGACACGGAAATAGATGCCGCGCTGGCCGAGATCGGCGCGCTGCACGTCGAGATGCGCTTGGCCGAACAGATTGGGCGCGCGCGACGAGAGCCGCGTCCACGCGGCTTGCACCGCGGCTTCCGATTGCAGCGCGGCGAGCTGGGCGACAAACGAGCCGCTTGCAACGAAGCTTGGCGCAGCAGCCAGCTGCGGCACACCGGTTTGTGCGGGCGCTGACACGGGTGAGGATGTTGCGCCCGCCACTTCGGGACCGGGACGCGGCGTAGCGGCGGCATTGTTGTTCTCGTGGCCATCGAGCGAATTGAAGAACGCGTTCTGCTCAGCCTCGTCGGGCGCATTAGCGGCGTTCGGCGGCGGCGTGATTTTGTAGGGCTCACTCGGCGCTGCGATGTGGGGCGCGGCGGGGCCGCTATAAATCTGCCAAACGAAGCCGCCGAAGGCGAGCGCGATGACCAGCATCAACACGTAGAGCATGCCGCCAACGCGGTTGTGCTCTTCGTGCATGCGCGGATCGTACCCTCGTGCCACGGCGGCGACTCCTGGAATCGCCACGAGCTTAGCATTTGCGCGGCGATGCGGCTTTGCCGTCCTGCCTACGCTCAAGAGCCTATCAGTTCGTTACCGATCCAAGGTGAAAAGGCGGCGATGCTCATCGATCGCGAAATCGTCGGTCATGCCGGCGATGTAGTCGCAAACGCGGCGGGCCGTCTTCTTGCCGCCCGGCCCGTCGCCGCCCTGCTGCCAATCTGGCGGCAGAAGTTCCGGTTCCGACAGCAGCAACTCGAACAATTGCCGCAGGATGCGCTTGGCGTGGCTGCGTGAGCGATTGACCTTCCAGTGCCGGTACATGCGCTGCATCAGGAACCGGCGCAGCACCGCCTGGTGATCGTTCATCACGTCGGAGAAGCGGATCAGCGGTTTGCCCGCGGCGCGCACGTCTTCGGCGCTCTTCGGCTTGATCTCGGCGATGCGGTTATTGGATTCCCAGACCAGATCGTCGGCCCAGACGCCAATAAGTCGCCGAACCAGTTCGGCGACAGCGCGCGGATGTTCGAGCTTTGGATAGTCCTTGTCGACACTCGCCATCACGCGCGCCACCATCGGCACGTCCGCGCGCAACTCTGCGAGCGTGAACAGGCCTGCGCGCAGGCCGTCATCGATGTCGTGATTGTTGTAGGCAATGTCGTCGGCGTGGGCGGCGACTTGCGCTTCCGGACCCGGCCAGGTGTCGAGTTCAAGATCGTGGATCGCCACGTATTCCTGGATGGCGATCGGTAGATCGGCGAGCTTGGCGCCAAAGCGAATGAGGGGACCGTTGTGTTTGACCACGCCTTCCAGCGTTTCCCAGGTGAGATTCAAACCGTCGAAGCTCGGGTACTTGCGTTCGAGCTTAGTCAGCACACGCAACGTCTGCGCGTTGTGGTCGAACCCCTCGTACTCATCCATGCACAGATCGAGCACGTCTTCCCCAGTATGCCCGAACGGCGGATGCCCGAGATCGTGCGCGAGACCCAGCGTTTCGGCCAGATCGTCATCGAGCCCTAGGCGCCGAGCGACGCTGCGCGCGATCTGCGCGACCTCGAGCGAGTGCGTGAGCCGGGTACGGTAGTGATCGCCCTCGTGGGCGACGAACACCTGCGTCTTACCCTTAAGGCGGCGGAAAGCGCTGGCGTGAACGATCCGGTCACGATCGCGCTCATAGGGTGTGCGGGTCTGACTTTCTGGTTCCGGATAAAGCCGGCCGCGGGAACGGGCGGGATCGGTGGCGAACGGGGCGCGGGACGGGCGTTCGACAGCAGGCGCGGACGGTTTCGCCGCCTTAGCCCGCTTGGCGGCCCCTGCGCTTCTCTGCCCTTCGGCCACGAACTGCCCTCTCCTCGCCGCCAAATCTGGACCATATATGGAGGCCAGACGCTTGAGAAACCGCTCTAGGAGCAACGTTAACGAATGGCGAATGTTGGGCTGACCCAGGCCGCGGCAATGCGGATCAAGGTGGTGGTGGCTGAAGAGCCAGCCGGCGCTGGCCTGCGGGTGGCTGTCGAGGGCGGCGGCTGCTCGGGCTTTCAATACGACATCGGCGTGGCGCACGGCGCCAATGGCGACGATCTGGTGATCGAGCGCGATGGCGCGCGGCTGTTCGTCGACCCGGTGTCGCTGCCCTTTTTGCTCGGCTCTGAAGTGGATTGGGTCGAGGAGCTGATCGGCTCCTCCTTCAAAGTTAAAAACCCCAACGCCAAGTCGTCCTGCGGCTGCGGCGTGAGCTTTTCTGTCTAAGCGCATGGGATTGTTCGGACCGAGCCCAACTAAACTCGATAAGGCGCTCGCCGCGATCAAGCGCCAAGATTGGAAACGCGCGCGACGTTTGTTGGAGCAAGCTGACGTCGAGCATCCCACAGCCACGGGAGACTATCATTTGGGCTTGTTGGAATGGCGCGGCCTTGGCGGGCCGCGCGACGTGCGGGCCGCCGCCGATTGTTTCGCGCGCGCAGCGGAAGTTGGCTATCCGGCCGCGCAGACAGCGTATGGCGTTGCGCTGCGCTCGGGTGTGGGCGCCCCGAAAGACCTCGATGCGGCGCGCGAACTCTTCCGATTGGCCGCGTCGGCGGGCGATGCGGAAGGCATGACGCAGCTCGCGACCATGAGCGATCATAACGATGCGCGAAATTATCTCGTCCGTGCATCGGAGCTCGGGCATCCCTCAGCGATGCTGCACCTTTCCAATCTCCTGATGCAGGAAGACCCGGTTGAAGCGTTGGCGTGGCTTTATGCGAGCGTCACAGTATCGGGCGATGATTCCTGCCGAAAGCGCGCCGCGGCCCTGGCGCGCGAAATGAGTGCGCGGGAAATCGAAGCGGCGCAGAAGGCGGGGCGCGTCTACGCCAAGGACATCCAAGGCCGCGCGCGCGCGCGCCCTCGCGTGCACGCGTGAACGTCAGCGACGCGCTGCGTAAACGTGTCTCCACGCGCGCGTTCAAAGCCGACCCTGTTTCTGAGTCTGTGGTGCGCGAAATTCTCGATGTTGCACGCTTCGCGCCGTCTGGCGGGAATTTGCAGCCGTGGAAAGTGATCGCGGTCGCGGGGGCTGAGCGCGATGCCGCTGTGGCTTTGGCGCGAGCCAATCTGCCCGGCGACGAAGGCGATCGCGCAGTTTATCCGGCAAACTTGTGGGAGCCCTATCGGACGCGCCGCTTCAAGGTTGGCGAGGACATGTACGCGCTGCTCGGCATTCTGCGCGAGAACAAACCCGGGCGGCTGATGCATCTGGCGCAGAACTTCGACTTCTTCGGCGCGCCGATCGGGCTCTTCTTCGTCATCGAGCGGCGCATGGGGCATGGTCAGTGGGCGCATCTGGGCATGTTTATGCAATCGGTGGCGCTTGCGGCGATCGAACGCGGCGTGGCCAGCTGCATGCAGGAAGCATGGGCGCGGATGCGCACCCTGTTGCATATGCATTTCGCGCTCGCGGAAGATGAAATGATTTATTGCGGTATGGCGCTCGGCTATGCGGATGACAGCGCGGCGGTGAACACGCTGCGCAGCGAGCGCGCGGACGTGGATGAATTCGCCAGTTTCCGCGGTTTTCCGGGCGGCAAAACCTAGCACGCCTGTTTCTGGCAATTTTGTCAGGTTGAAGAGAGAACCGCGCCAGCTGACGGCCGCATCGGCTTGCGTGTTGCGCGCCACGCTGCGAAGGCGCGCCCATCAGAGCCAATGGGAGTACCAATGCGTTTTACAGTTCTCGCATGCGCGGCCGCGCTCATGCTGACCTTGGGCGGTTGCCACAAGCTTCAACAGATGATGGGGCATTCATCGTCTTCGTCGACTTCATCGAGCGCCAGCACCACGACGCGCTCAACCACCGCGGCGACAACGGCCGCGACGACAGCCACCACTACACCGGCAGCGAGCAGCACGACGGCGTCCACGACGTCCACGTCCTCGCCGCCAAAGCCGAGCACAGCTGCTCATCCGTAAACGTGAAGTGAGCGTCGCCGCATCCATCGCGGCGACGCGTTTCAATCGCGCGTGCGCGCGTTGCCGAGGATGCCGTCCTCCGCGTAGTCGACGATCGCGAACACGATCCCCATCCCTAAGAACCACAGAAACGGCGCGGCGAGCAGCGCCAACGCGTGCGGCTGGCCAGCGCTAAAAGCGCGCCACGCGAAGATGCCGGCGCCGAAGGCTATGACCGGATAAAGCCAGCAGGTCAGCTCAGCGACAACCAAATTGGGCTTGGAGCGCCAGTGGCTGCGCTCCTCGGGCGCGAGCAAGCGCACCGCCATGCCAAGGCTCGCCGTGCCCGCAATCAAATGGAACAAGGAGAAGGCCGCCAGAATTACAATCATGGCGCCTTCTACCACGGCGCCGCGCAATTTGCTGTCCCTTCAATCCAGTTTGACACAAGCGCTGGTGGGAAGTGACGAAGGAAAGGCCCGTTATGACCGCTCAAAAAGTCGGCGATCACGTGGAATTGGACAAGGATGAAGCGCGGGCCGGCCAATCCGGCACCGGCCTTCGCATTGTTTTGGGCGCTTCCCTCATCCTGGTTATTGTTGGTTTTGCGGTCGCCGCGTTTTCCTTGCATCCCGGTTGAAGCCCTGAAGCCCGGGCGCTAAGCCCGGAACATGGGCCTAAAAATCGCAGCCTGGAACGTCAATTCCATCCTCGCGCGCCTGCCGACGGCATTGAAGGTTTTCGAGGAGGTGAACGCCGACGTTTGGTGCTTGCAGGAAATAAAATGTGAGGACGCTCGCTTCCCGCGCTTCGAACTCGAAGCGATGGGCTTCAACGTCGAGACCTTCGGCCAAAAGAGCTACAATGGCGTCGCCATTCTTTCGAAGCATAGGATTGAGGAATTCATCCGCGGCGTGCCGGGCCTTGATCACGAACACGCCCGTTATATCGAAGCGGTGATCGCCGCGCCGGATGGTCCCTATCGCGTTGCTTCCATTTATGCGCCGAATGGCAATCCGATTGGCACAGACAAGTTTCAATTCAAGCTCCAGTTTATGGAATCGCTGCGGTCGCATCTCAGCGATTTGTTGAAGCTGGAAGAGCGCTTCGTCATTGCTGGCGACTACAACGTCATTCCGCGTGATGTTGATTGTCACGACCCGCGCGTTTGGGTGAACGACGCGCTTTTCCAGCCCGAGACACGAGCCGCTTATCGCGCTCTGCAACATTTGGGATTGGCGGACGTTTACATGCAGGCAGATTCCGGCGCGCACAAATATACGTTCTGGGACTACCAAGCCGGCGCCTGGCAAAAGGATCACGGCATTCGAATCGATCACATGTTGCTCTCGCCGCAAGCGGCGGATCGCTTGCAAAGCGTGGAAATATTCAAGAAAGCCCGTGGCTTGGAGAAGGCTTCCGACCACGTACCGATCGTCGCGGAATTTAGCGCGTAACGCGCGTTCGCCGCACGCCCGCCGCAATGGCGTGCATACTCCGTCACCGCTGCGTTGGAGATTATTGTGCGCATCTTTGCGGTGCTCGCGCTCAGCTTAGCGCTCGGCGGATGTTTCTCATCGGAACGGCCATTGTTCGAAGAGGCAAGCGGCCACTGCCCGTTCACTGGGCCGACAACGCTTCAAGAAACAGATGAAACGCCATCGACGTTCGTATTCGAGCCTGACGGCGCTTACTGTCGAGCCACCAACGACCAAGGAAAGGTCTCACGCACGCTGTTCGTGCCGATCGGTGGGCAATGGTGGATCGTCCAGGACGACGATGAACGCCCCTCCTACATTCTCGTGCACCGGACGGGATCGCGGCTCATGCAGTATATGCCGAAGTGCGAGGAATTTTCCGAGAGCCGGTTGCGTCAACTTGGCGTCACGTTCGACAGTGAGCGCCACTACTGCACGGCCAATGACGCCCATCAGATCGACGTGCTTTTCCGCTCGTGGCGGTGGGGCTGGTTTCACCAGCCCGTTGGCGCGTTCCGGATTGTTGGACCTGCACCCCGCGCACCGCCACCGCCTCCGCCAACGCCTGCGCAATAGAAATTATTCGCCGTTCGCGGATTGCTCGCCGTCGTCTTCTTCGGCCGCAGGGATGGCGTAGCCTCCGCTCAGCCAGCGGTTCAGGTCCACATCGGCGCAGCGTTTTGAGCAAAACGGCCTGAATTGGGGGTTCTGCGGTTTGCCGCAGACAGCGCACTTGGATTGAGCGGCAGTCATAGCGCCCTCGCATCGATCTTCTCACGCCCGCCGGGCGCCGCGTCGAGGGTCCAGCGCATGCCGATGCGATTATTGAGTTCACCGCGCCAATCGAACTCGGCGCCTTCGAGCCAAGCCTTCACCTCTGCCGCCACTGTGCAGGCGACTTGCCGTCCGGTCTGCGCGCGTGCTTCGCGCTCGATCGCCCGCAACGCCATCAGCGCTACGGTCTCGGCGCTCAACCGGCCATCAGCGTCGCGCACTTGTTCGTGCAGCGGCGTGCGCAGTTGCGCGCGCGCCAGATCGTAGACGCCGAAGCGCGACAGCCCGCCGAACTGCACGCTCCATGGATCGGCGGCGAAGGCTTCGCGCACCGCGTCGTCCAATTGCTTCTGATGCGCTTTGGCGCGCATCGAGACGAAATCAATCGCGATCAATCCTGCGAGATTGCGCAACCTGATCTGCCGCGCCGCCTCTTGTGCGGCGGCGATGTTGAGGTCGAGGGCAAAGCGTTCTGGATCGCCAGACCCAGCACGGGCGCCTGAGTCTACGTCAATGGCCACGAGTGCTGAGGTGGGCTCGATGGTCAGCGCGCCGCCACCCGGGATCGGCGCCGTGCGTGACAGGCTGTCCTCGATCAACGCATCGAGCTTGGCGCGGGTTTGCGCGTCGGCGCCCTTCGCGAGCACCAATTCTTCGTCGCATTCGTGCTGAGCAATGCGATGTGGCGCTTCGCGGTCGTGCCCGACTTCCTGGAGGTCGAGCACTGGGCTCTTCCCGCGCGCGGTCTCGCGCGTCACCGACACGATGACACCCTGGCCTTCCGTCAGCGCGACGCGGTCCTTGCGCATGCGGACGCGGCCATCTTCGCCGAGCGGCAGAAAACCGTGCTGGTCGCGCACGCCGAGATCGAGAAAAGCGCCGCGGCGGCGGCGATCGATCTCGCGGACGCGCGCGCAATAGAGTTCGCCCCATCGGGCGCGGCGGCCTTCATCGCTCGTGCGCATGATGCGCAGCGCAATCGGCTTGCCTTGGCGCACCAAGGCCTCGCGGGTTTCGCCGATGCTGGCGTCGATCCAGGTTTCGAGTGGCTCGCTCATGGGCGCATCGCTGCATCAAGCAGGTGCGCGGTTTCGTAAAGCGGCAGTCCGACGACGGAAGAATAGGAGCCGATGATCGACGCGATGTAGCGCGCGGCGAGACCCTGCACAGCATAGCCGCCGGC
>JBAQGO010000072.1:0-3177 GCA_049287825.1 Vitreimonas sp.
AAAACGCGGCCCTTCTTGTTACTGGTTGACGCCCGGTCCTTGTAGCTGCTGTGTCGCTCCCGCGAGCACCGCCAGATCAACGATGTGCTGCAAGCCCAGCGACGCCTCGGTAATCTCGTCCTGGTGCGAAAGCCAAGCGCGGCCCGTCTCGCTGGTGTTGAACGCAAGCACGTCACGGAGCTGCGCGGCCGTGAAAATGCGAGCGTAGGTGGCCGCGATGTTCTCGTGCGCCGGGATCATGGCGGCGCGGAATTGCTCTTCCAGAATGCGCGGCAGCGCCTCGCGCTGGGCGTCGGTCATGCGCACGTTCGCCTGCATGGCCGCTCGAAACCAAGGCAGCTTGGCGCGAAAGAGCTGCATCTCGCTGCCCGGAGAACGGAGCGCCACGATTTGGCGCGCGAGCCCGAGCCGCGTCGCCGCATCATCGCTGGGCGCCGTCTGCGCTGAAGCAGCGGGATTGGACGGCGGATTTTCCGCCAAAGCCACAGACGCGCAAAGCGCCCAAGCCGCTGCCACACCTAAGACCGTCAAGCGCATCGAAAATCTCCCGGCGGGACCCTGCCTTCGCGGTTCTGCATGGCGCAAGCGGTTGACCCAGGCGCGCCCGCCCCCTATCTGCCACGTTAGCAACTGGCGCCGGTGAGTGCTAACGTCTCGCTGACTAGTTCTTTAGGCGGAAAACCCGTTTTAAACCAAAGGAGTAACCCAGTGGCGAGCTTTCGTCCCCTGCACGACCGCGTCGTTGTCCGGCGCGTGAAGGAAGAAGAAAAGACCAAGGGCGGCATCATTATTCCTGAGACCGCTCAGGAAAAGCCGCAAGAAGGCGAAGTCATCGCGGTTGGCCCGGGCGCCCGGGACGAAGACGGCGAGCGCATCGAAATGGACGTATCGGTCGGCGACCGCATCCTGTTCGGCAAGTGGTCAGGCACGGAAGTGAAGATCGACGGCGAGGATCTCCTGATCATGAAGGAGTCCGACATCATGGGCGTCATCGAAAAGAAGAAGGCGAAGAAGGAAGCCGCGTAAGCGCCCTCCTCAGCCCCCAATCAATTTCATTTTAGAGGTACACATCACATGGCTGCGAAAGTCGTGAATTTCGGATCCGATGCGCGCGAGCGGATGCTCGCCGGCGTCGACATCCTTGCGAATGCGGTGAAGATCACTCTCGGCCCCAAGGGCCGCAACGTCGTCATCGAAAAGTCTTTCGGCGCGCCGCGCACCACCAAGGACGGCGTCACCGTCGCCAAGGAAATCGAACTCGAAGACCGCTTCATGAACATGGGCGCTCAGCTCGTTCGTGAAGTTGCCTCCAAGACCAATGACGAAGCCGGCGATGGCACCACCACCGCCACGGTACTGGCCCAAGCCATCGTCCGCGAAGGCATGAAGGCGGTTTCCTCGGGGCGTAACCCGATGGATCTGCGCCGCGGCATCGACAAAGCGGTCACCGCCATCGTCGACGATCTGAAGAAGCGCTCCAAGAAGATCGGCGGCTCCGAAGAGATCGCCCAAGTCGGCACTATCTCGGCCAACGGCGACACCGACATCGGCAAGTTCCTGTCCGACGCCATGGCAAAGGTCGGCAACGAAGGCGTCATCACGGTTGAAGAAGCCAAGTCGCTCGAAACCGAACTCGAAGTCGTCGAAGGCATGCAGTTCGATCGCGGCTACCTGTCGCCGTACTTCATTACCAACGCCGACAAGATGGAAGCGACGCTCGAGGATCCGATGATCCTGCTGTTCGAGAAGAAGCTCTCGAACCTGCAGCCGATGCTGCCGATTCTGGAAGCGGTGGTGCAAAGCCAACGTCCGCTGCTGATCATCGCTGAAGACGTCGAAGGTGAAGCGCTCGCCACCCTCGTGGTCAACAAGCTGCGCGGCGGCCTCAAGGTCGCGGCGGTGAAGGCCCCGGGCTTCGGCGATCGCCGCAAGGCCATGCTGGAAGACATCGCCGTCCTCACCGGCGGCCAGGTCATCAGCGAAGACCTCGGCATCAAGCTCGAGAACGTCACCATCGAGATGCTCGGCAAGGCCAAGAAGGTCGTCGTCAACAAGGACGACACCACCGTGGTCGACGGCGCCGGCGCCAAGAAGGACATCGAGGCCCGCATCGGCCAAATCCGCAAGCAGATCGAAGACACCACGTCGGACTACGACAAGGAAAAACTGCAAGAACGTCTCGCCAAGCTCGCGGGCGGCGTTGCGGTGATCAAGGTCGGCGGCGCGACGGAAGTCGAAGTGAAGGAACGCAAGGACCGCGTTGATGACGCGCTGAACGCCACCCGCGCTGCGGTGGAAGAAGGCATTGTCGCCGGCGGCGGCGTGGCGCTCCTCCGCGCCGCGTTCAAGCTCAACATCAAGGGCGACAACGACGACCAAAACGTCGGCATCCGCATCGTGCAACGCGCGCTGGAAGCCCCGATCCGTCAGATCGTGGAAAACGCCGGCGTCGAAGGCTCGATCGTGGTCGGCAAGCTGCGTGAATCGAAGGACGACAATTACGGCTTCAACGCGCAGACCGAAGAATACGTCGACATGTTGAAAGCCGGCATCATCGACCCGGTGAAGGTGGTCCGCATCGCGCTGCAAGACGCGGCCTCGGTGGCCGGCCTCATCATCACTACGGAAGCTTCGATCGCCGAAGCCCCGAAGAAGAAAGAAGCCGGCGGCGGCGGTATGCCAGGCGGCGGCATGGGCGGCATGGGCGACATGGATTTCTAAGTCCAACGCTCAACGCAAAAGCATCAAGGGCGAGCCGCAAGGCTCGCCCTTTTTGTTTGATCTTGGCGCAATTCTCGGATTCCCTAAGGTGCCGTCACGGGGGCGTCGATGTGGAATCTTATCAACCGAGGCGCGGCGCGCTTCGTTGCAGCGATCGCGGCGTTCTTGGCGACGGTGATTTTTATCGATTCAGCAAACCCGATTGGCTTTGTTCTCGTGTTCGCTGGCCCAATCCTTGTGGTTGCCATTCATGAGGCCGGACATGCGCTCGCGGCGTGGCTGCTCGGCATGAACGTTATTGAGATTTCCGTCGGGCCGCTCGCCCTTTACACTAGGCCGGTGCGGTTGGGACTGACCAGAACGGTTCTCGGCTACGATGTCGGCGACCCACGGTGATTCCGCTCTGGTGGCCAAGCTGATCGCCATCGCCGCCCGGGCCTGCGCCGTGACCAACAC
>JBAQGO010000073.1:0-42951 GCA_049287825.1 Vitreimonas sp.
CGTCCACACCGCGCCCGGACATGGCACAGATGACTACAATGTGTGGCTCGCCGCAGGACGGCCTCAGAAGGACATCCCGTTCACGGTTGATGCAGAAGGCAAGCTCACCAAGGAGGCGCCTGGCTTCGAAGGGCTGGAGATCATTCAGCTTGAGGGCAACAACACCGGTAAGGATGGGCCTGCCAACAAAGCAGTGATCGATAAGCTGATCGAAGCCGGCGCGCTGTTGGCGCGCGGGCAGCTGAAGCATTCGTACCCGCACTCGTGGCGCTCGCATGCGCCGCTGATCTTCCGCAACACGCCGCAATGGTTCATCGCGCTCGACAAGGCGTATGACGCTGGCGGCGGGCGCACGCTGCGCCAAGTCGCGCTGGCGGAAATCGAGCGCGTCGACTGGGGCCAGCGGCGCCTCAACGACGACCGCGACCAGAACCGCATCAAGGCGATGATCGAGGAGCGACCGGATTGGCTGATCTCGCGCCAGCGCAATTGGGGCGTGCCGCTGGCGATTTTCGTCAGCAAGGCGGATGGCTCGGTTCTGCATGATGATGAAGTCGACGCACGCATCATCGCGGCGATGAAGCAGGGCGGCGCGGATGTTTGGTGGTCGACGCCAGCGCAGGATTTTCTGGGCGCCGGATACAAGGCCGAGGACTACGAGAAAGTCGAAGACATTCTCGATGTCTGGTTCGACTCCGGCTCGACGCATGCGTTCGTGCTCGGCGAACGCGACAAGCCGACGCGGCCTTCATTCCTTAATCCGCAATCAGTGCTCTATCTCGAAGGCTCCGACCAGCACCGCGGCTGGTTTCACTCCTCGCTGCTCGAAAGCTGCGCCACGCGTGGGCGCGCGCCGTACGATGAAGTGATCACCTACGGCTTCACCGTCGCCGAAGACGGGCGGAAAATGTCGAAGTCGCTCGGCAACGGTGTCGAGCCGCAGCAGCTCGAGAAGGAATACGGCATTGAGCCGTTCCGACTGCTGATTGCATCTGCGGATTATCGTGACGAGTTGCGGCTGGGCAAAACCATCCTCGCGCAGTCGACGGAGATGTACCGCAAGCTGCGCAATACGATCCGCTATTGTTTGGGAGCGCTGAAGGATTTCGAGGAGGAAGGGCGCATAGACTTTACCTCCCCCCTTACGGGGGAGGTGGCCGCGAAGCGGCCGGAGGGGGGGCGAGCAGGATCGAGCGCGTCGGCGCCGCTTGCACGAACTCACAACGCCCCCCACCCCCCAACCCCCGCCCCGCAAGGGGGCGGGGGAGAACACGTCCCGTTGCTAGAACGCTGGCTGCTGCATCGCCTGTGGCAACTCGATGCCGTGGTGCGCGAAGCGTATGCGACCTATCAATTCCGCGCCGCGCTTTCGGCGATCGTGGAATTTTGCAACGTCGATCTGTCGGCCTTCTACGTCGACGTCCGCAAGGACGCGCTTTATTGCGACGCGCCGAACTCAGTGCGTCGCCGTGCGTGCCGTTCGGCATTGGATGAGGTCTTCTCACGGATGATCGTGTGGCTCGCGCCGATCTTGCCGTTCACGACGGAAGAGGCGTGGCTGACGCGCTTCCCGAACGACAAATCCGTGCATCTCCGCCAATTCCCGGAAACGCCGGCGGCGTGGCGCGATGATTTCGCGGGCGAGGAAATGGCGCGGCTCAGAGCCGTGCGCGCGGTGGTCACCGGCGCGCTGGAAGTGGCGCGGCGTGAGAAGCAGATTGGCGCAGCGCTGGAAGCGGCGCCGGTTGTGTATGTCGCGAACGAAGACACGCTGGCGTTGTTGAAGAGCGTCGACTTCGCGGAGCTTTGCATCACGAGCGGCGTGACGCTGAAAACCGGTGAAGGCCCGGTCGACGCGTTCCGCTTGCCGGAAACGCCTGGCGTGGCGGTCGTCGTCGAAAAAGCGTCAGGCGTGAAGTGCGCGCGGTCTTGGAAGTATTTCGATCCGCTGACGGCGTACCGCAAATATCCCGACATCACGCCGCGCGACGCTGACGCTGTGGAGGCGTGGGACGCCGCGCACGGACGGAGCTAGCGCACTTGGTGCGACAAGCAGACGCCGGGGCCTTCGAGCGCGTGGTGTCCGAGGCAATAGGCGCGTTCGGTAGCGTCGACGGAGACCGAGAGGCACTGACGCAGCTGCAGCTGTTGCATGTGCATGCAGTCCTGCGTGAGCGGCTCATCGAGCAGATCAGCGACGCGCCGGCTTTCTGAACCGGCGGCGTCGGCGGCGATAATGGCGCCCAGCGTCAGCATGTGATCTGTGACGGAGGCGTAGTCGCTGCGCTCTCGCCCGCCGCGTCCGCCCGGCGAACGCCCATCACGGCCGGCCAGTGAATCCCAAAAGCGAGGCCCGCCAAAAGCGCTGGCGTCTCGCGTCGGGCGGGCATCTTGCGCGCCGATACCCAGCCGCTCGAGCATCGCGGGCGTCAGCCGCGTGCTGCCGCCGAGATTCACGTGAAGAACCGAAGAGACCAACTGAACCGTGGGCGCGGTGCGCGCATAGTGATCGTAGCGATCACCCGCCACATTGGCGCGGGCGCCGTCGGCGCTGGCTGCGCCAAGAATAAGATCGACGGCTTGGTCGGAGCCGTTTTGGCGGCGGCGCGCATAGGTGATGTCGTCGCGCAGCATGCGCATGGTTTGAGCGCGATCGTCGCGCATGCTGCGCTGAACGCCTTGTGCGAACACAGGCGATTGCGCTGCGGTAAGCGCGCCATAGGCGATCCAGCCGCGCGCGACGCTCGATGGGCTGTGGCGCGAGATGCGCGCCAGCGCTGCGTCAACGGCGCGGCCGCTGCTGATGTCGGTGTCGAGCAGGGTGCTGACATCGTTTTGATAGAGCGCGTAGTCGTTGAGCGCGTCATGCACTGGATCGGCAAATGCCGATGCCGAGCAGGCGAGCGCGCACGATGCAGCGACGGCAAGAAGAGTTCGCATGCGCCGAGCATGGAACAATTCCAGTTAAGGCGTCCGCTTGCAAACGCAGTTAAATCGCATCCAGGTTAATGCGCGTCAGCCATCATTGTAGCGCTGCGCCGAAGCACTCGCCGACGCCGCCGAGTCCATGACGCGCAAGGCAGAAGGCGTCTTCGTCGGGCGTGTGCGAGACCGACACGCACTGACGGAACTCCAATTGTTGCATAGCGAGACACGTGCGAGTCGGCGGATCATCGAGCGCGGCGAGTGCGCGTGCGCTCTCTGCCGGAGTTGCCGCGATGACGGTAAGTGCGCCCAGCGTCAACGCGCGATCCATCATGCTGGCGCGGTCGCGGCGCAGTTGGGCGTGATCGGGCGCGGGCGCCGCGGCGGCGCGTCCGCCGAGTGCATCCCAAAAACCAATGCCGCCGAACGCGTCGCGGTTTTGCAGCGGCGAGCCGGCGCCCGCGCCGACATGCACGCGCCCAACCAATTCGGGCGCCAGCACCGGCGCCTCACTGGCCAGCGAATGCAATTGCGCGTCGCGCGCTTGCCGGTGCGTCGGATCGAGCGGCGTATTCCACGCGGCGCTGCCGATGGAGTTGCCGATGGTCTCATAATGCGTGCTCGCTGCACGCAAGCGCCCGACATCGGACGCCATCGACGCCAGCACCAGAGCGCTGGCCTCCGCGGCGCCGGCCGGGCGGCGCCGCGCATAGGTCGGATCGCGCTGCAACTGACGCAGCACCGCCGCGCGTCCGGCCGCGCGTGCGCGCGCCTGGACGCCCGCCACGAATGCCGGTGATTGCGCAGCGCTCAGCGCCGCGTAGGCCAAGCGCCCGCGCGCGAGTTGCGCAGGATCGTACTGTGCGGCCCGGATCAGCGAGGCGTCCATCGCCGCTGCGGAGCTGATGTCGGCGTCCATCGAAGCGCTGACGCCGATCTGATACGCCGCGTAAGGATCGAGCGCTGCGTACAAGGGATCAGCCTGTTGTGCCGCAGCGCCCGAGGCGCAAATCACGAAGAGGGCGGACGCGACGGCGAGGCGCATTAGAGCAATCTGGCGCACCATCGTGGTAAAACCCAGTGATCTTGCGAGGCGACGCGCCTTGAACGAGCCGCATGGCCCGTCCATAAGCCGCGCCATGCTTCGTTATGGGCTCATCCTTGCGGCGTTTGTGGTCGTGGCCGATCAGGTCGCCAAATACATCGTTCTCGGTCCCGGCCAATTTAGTCCGCCGGGCTGCCTTGAACTTGGCGGCAATTGCCGCGTCATCGAGCTCACCTCATTCTTCGATCTGCGCATGGTGTGGAACCGCGGCGTGAGCTTCGGCCTGATGCGCGCCAACACCGATCTGGTGCGCTGGGCGCTGGTTTTGCTGTCTTTCGTGATTTCTGGGGTGTTTCTCTGGTGGTTGCGCACGGCGGACCGCCGTCTCACCGGCACGGCGCTGGGCCTCGTTGTGGGCGGCGCGCTGGGCAACGTCATCGACCGGATTCGTTTCGGCGCCGTCTGCGACTTTTTCGACTTCAGCGGGCTCTGGTTTCCCTGGGTCTTCAATGTCGCCGACGCCGCCATCACCCTTGGCGCCGTGCTTTTGGCCGTCGACATGGTCTTCTTCACCGAGAGTGAGCCGGGGAAGGGCGCGCCCTGGTCGCAGCTCCGAACCCGGCTCCAGGGCTCTAAAGGCGGCCCAAGCGCTGGATAGGACGCTGAAATCGGGGGTGGATTCGCCCAAGAACCGTCAAGATCAGGGCCGAACGCTCTTTGCTGCAGTCCGGCTTGGCGGGAGCCGTGCGGCTCAGCTAGAAGGACTGCCACCAGGGAGGCGGGACGCCTGATGACGACCAGAACGATGACTTTATTGGCGGTTGTGGCTGCCGCCGCTTCCGCGAGCGGATGCGCGAGCATTGGCAATGCGTTGGGCGCCGGCAAAGTTTCCCCGGATGAATTCCGCGTGGTGAGCCAGGCGCCGCTGACACTGCCTCCGGATTATAGTTTGCGTCCGCCGCGCCCGGGTGAGGCGCGGCCGCAAGAATTGCAGCCCACCGAAGAAGCGCGACAATCGCTGTTCGGCCAAGACGTTGGCGCGAGCGCGAGCGCGGGCGAGCGTCAATTGGTCGGCGATGCGCATGCCGATGCCACTGACCCCAATATTCGCGACACCCTGGATTTCGAAGCGCAGAGCATCGTTCGCCGCAATGAGAGCTTTGTGAATCGTTTGCTCGCGTTCGGTGGCTCGCCGTCGGGCAGTGCGCCGCTCGACCCGCAGGCTGAGCAACAGCGTCTTGCTGATGAAGACTCGATCCGTCGTGCTACGGGCGGCGGGCAAGTTATCATTCAGCGCGACAGCGGCGGCTTCAAGCTGCCAGGCACCTGATCCTTGCAAAACATTGTGCGCCGCGCCGCTGGCGTGTTCGCCGCGTGTGCTGCGCTATGTCTGCTAACAAGCACGAGCGACGCACGTCCGTTCGCCCGGCCTGAGAGCTTCACGCTTTCGAACGGGCTGCAAGTCGTGGTGATTACCGACCGCCGCGCGCCGGTGGTTACGCACCAGCTCTGGTATCGCGTGGGCGCAGCAGACGAACCGCGCGGCCATTCCGGCATGGCGCATTTCTTCGAGCACTTGTTGTTCAAAGGCACGCGCCAGGTCCCGCGCAGCGAGTTTTCTCGCATTATCGCGCGCAACGGTGGCGACGATAACGCCTCCACCAATTGGGATTACACCGTCTATTACGAGCGCATCGCGCGCGACCGGCTCGAGCTTGTTATGCGCATGGAAGCCGACCGCATGCGCAATCTGCAGCTGCCGGAATCGCTGATTGCTTCGGAGCGCGACGTGATCATCGAAGAGCGCCGCACGCGCGTGGATAACAGCCCAGGCGCGGTGATGGGTGAGCGCATGCGCGCGATGCTGCATCCCAATTCGCCCTACGGCACGCCGGTGATCGGATGGCTGAACGAGATGCAGCAGCTCGATCACGATCGCGCGCTGGAATTTTATCGCACCTGGTATGCGCCGAACAACGCGATCCTGGTGGTCGCGGGCGATATCGACGCTGCCGAATTGCGCCCGATTGTGGAGCGCACCTATGGGCGCGTATCGCCGACGCGCAACTTGCCGGCGCGGCATTGGGCGATTGATCCGCCATCGACCGGCCCGATGCGCACCGTCCATCGCGATGAGAAGGTCCGCCAGCCGTCATTGTCGCGGCTTTATCCAGCGGTGAGCTACCAGACCGCGCACAATCATGAGGCGCATGCGCTCGATGTCGCCATTGAAATTCTCGGCGGTTCCGAGACGAGCCGTCTCTACCGCGCCTTGGTCGAGGATCAGCGCATCGCGGTCAGCGCTGGCGCCAGCGCGAATACGGACGGCATCGGAGGCGGCAGCGTCTCCATCGGCGCAACGCCAGCAGAGGGCGTGACGCTGCCGCAGCTGGAAGCAGCGATGGATCAAGTCATCGCGCAGTTCTTGCGTGATGGCCCGACAGAGGCCGAATTGACTCGCGCCAAATCGCAGCTCGCGGCCGCGGCCATTTATTCGCAAGACAGTCAGGAAGCGCTCGCCAACATGTATGGCTCCGGCCTCGTGCGCGGCGAAAGCATGGACGAGATCGTCAATTGGCCGGACGATATCCAAGCGGTGACGCGCGAGCAGGTGATCGCAGCCGCCCGCAACGCCGTTGTGCTGGATAATTCGGTCACGGGCTGGCTCATGCCGCCGGAAGCGACGCAATGAACCCCCGCGCGATCTTTGTGGCATTCGCGCTGGCGTTGGCGACGTCCATTGCGTCGGCGCAGACGCACAGTCTGACTCCACAAGCAACAAGCGACCATGGCGTGCCTGTGAATGAGATCGTATCGCCAGGCGGCATCCACGCTTGGCTAGTCTCGAATTCCACTGTGCCGATGATCGTCATGAGCGCTTATTGGCGCGGGGGGTCGGCGACCGAGCCGCGCAATCTGATCGGCGTCACCAATGTGATGACCAATATGCTCACCGAAGGCGCCGGCGACATGGAGGCCAACACCTTCAAGGAGCGTGTGCAAGATCTCAACATGGGCCTCGATTTCGGCGCCAGCTGGGATGGCGTCGGCATGAGCATGACAACGCTCACCGAAAATCGCGATGCCGCCGCTGAGATGGCGCGCTTGGCTCTGATGCAGCCGCGCTTCGACGATGCGCCGCTGGCGCGGATCAAGGGCCAGCTGATGGTTGGCATTCGTCAGCGCGAGACCAACCAAGGGTACATCGCCAATCTGGCGCTCGATCAAGCGCTTTATCCGGACCACCCCTACGCGCAGCGTGTATCAGTCGAGAGCGTGCAAGCCATCAATCGCGCGGTCTTGGTGGACCGCCGTGCCGCGATGTTCACGCGAGCACGGCTGATGATCACCATCGTTGGTGATATCGATGCGGCGACGGCAGGTCGGATGGTCGACCATATCTTCGGCGCGCTGCCGCAAGGCGCGACGCCGGTTGAGCCGCCGGACGTACGTTTGCGTCCCGCGACGGCGCTGATCCTGCGTCCGTTGCCGCAGCCACAAAGCCTCGTTCTGTTTTCGGCGCCAGGCATTTCCTACGAGGACCCGGATTGGATTCCGCTGGCGGTCGCCAATTACATCCTTGGCGGCGGCGGGTTCTCGTCGCGGTTGATGGATCAGGTGCGTGAACAGCGCGGGTTGGTTTACGGGATCGGTACCGGCCCATCTGTGCGTGACCATTCGGCGCTGATCATCGGCTCGGCGCAGACCGAGAACGCCCGCGTTGCGCAAGCCATCGATGTGACCAAAGCCGAGATCGCGCGCTTCTATCGCGATGGCGCGACGCAAGCGGAAGTCAATGACGCTATTACCTATCTAACGGGCTCGTTCGCCCTCGACCTCGATTCCGACGTGAAGATCGCCAGCGTTGTCGGTGGCTACCAGTCAGCGGGCCGGCCGATCGACTACATCAATCGCCGCAACGATTTGATCCGGGCGGTGACCTTGGCGGACGTGAACCGCGTCGCGCACCGGCTGTTTAATCCCGACAGCTTCACGTTCGTCGTCGTCGGTCAGCCGCCGCTCGACGCCAACGGCCATCTTGCGCCGGCGCCCGCCGCGCCGCCGCTGCCGCACGCCACCGATCCCGCCGCGCACTAACCGACCTCAGCTGACGTAGCGAACACTGGCGCGCGTCGCGGCCGGTGATACACCATCGCGATAAGAGGAAACGCGATGGCCGATCTCGAAACCTTCCGCGAAGAGACGAGGGCGTGGCTTGAAGCCAATTGTCCGCCGTCGATGCGAACGCCAATGGCTGGCGAAGACGACGCCGTGTGGGGCGGCCGCAATTATCCATTCAAGAACCCGGAAGCGAAGCTCTGGCTTGAGCGCATGGGCGCCAAAGGCTGGACGGCGCCGATGTGGCCGGCGGCCTATGGCGGCGGCGGGCTCAGCAACGACGAGAACCGCGTGCTGCAGCAGGAAATGCGCCGCATCAATGCGCGGCCGCCGCTGTTCTCGTTCGGTATCTGGATGCTGGGGCCGGTGCTGCTCGAATACGCGACGGAAGAGCAGAAGAAGGAATATTTGCCGAAGATCGTGCGCGGCGAAATTCGCTGGTGTCAGGGCTATTCCGAGCCGGGCGCCGGCAGCGACCTCGCTGGCCTGCAAACCAAGTGCGAAGACAAAGGCGATCATTGGCTGATCAACGGCCAGAAGGTTTGGACCTCGTACGCCAATTACGCCGATTGGTGCTTTTGCCTGGTGCGCACCGACACCAGCGTGAAGCACGAGGGCATTTCCTTCGTCCTGATCGACATGACTACACCGGGCGTCGAAACGCGGCCGATCAAGCTGATCTCCGGCTCGTCGCCGTTCTGCGAAACCTTTTTCACGGATGTGAAGATTCCGAAGGCGCAGATGGTTGGCCGTCTCAATGGCGGGTGGGAGATCGCCAAGCGGCTGTTGATGTATGAGCGCACCAACATTTCGGGCTTCGGCTCCAACACGCGCGTCGATGTCGTGGACTTGGCGCGCGATCACGTTGGCGTGGAAGGCGGCAAGCTTGTTGATGCCGATCTGCGGGCGCGCATCTCTGCGCACAAGATGGCCGAGCGCGCCTATGCGCTGACGACGGCGCGGGCGCAAGAGGAGGCGAAAGCGGGCGCCAATGTCAGCCACATGGCCTCGATGTTTAAAGTGGCGGGCGCGACTTTGAACCAGGAGCGGTGCGAGTTGATGGTCGAAGCCGCGGGCAATCGCGGCCTGGGTTGGAGCGGCGAAGGTTTTGCGCCCGAGGAACTTGCGGTGACGCGGAGCTGGCTGCGCTCGAAGGGCAATTCCATCGAAGGCGGCACCACCGAAGTGAATTTGAACGTCGTCGCCAAGCGCGTGCTTGGACTGAGAGACACGCAGTGACCTTCACGCTGAACGAAGACGCGCGTCTGTTGAAAGACGTGGCGCAGAAATTCTTCCGCGAGCAAGCGCCGGTGTCACGGCTGCGGGAAATGCGCGACGCCAAGAAGAACGGCCGCGATTTGGAACTCTGGAATGAGATTCGCGCGCTCGGACTCACCGCCATTCTCTTGCCTGAAGATTATGGCGGCGCGGGGCTCGGCTTCATGGCGCTTGGCGCGGTGCTCGAAGAGGCCGGGCGCACCTTGGCCGCTTCGCCCTTGCACTCAAATGCGTGCATCGGAGTCAGCGCGCTAGTGCTGGCCGGTACTGACGCGCAGAAAAGCGAGTGGTTGGCGCCGACCGGCGCCGGCGAAATAATTGTGGCGCTGGCGGTTGACGAGGGCGCTCATCACGCGCCGGCAAACGGCGCGCTCAACGTTAGCGGCGGCAAGATCAGCGGCGAGAGGAAGTACGTCGCTGACGGCCACATCGCCGATGCCTTCATCGTCGCGAGCGTCGAAGGCCTTTACTTGGTGAAGGCAGATGCGGATGGCGTTTCGCGACGCGAGCTGACCACGGTTGATAGCCGCGGCGCGGCCGACGTGACGTTTAAGAATGCGCCTGCTGAACCGCTTTCCGGCGGCGCTGCGACGCGGGATGCGGTGCTTGATCGCGCGCGCATCGGGTTGGCAGCGGAAATGCTCGGCCAAGCGCAGGCCGCTTTCGAAATGACGAGCGAGTATCTCAAGACCCGCAAGCAATTCGGCCAAGTCATTGGCGGCTTCCAGTCGCTGCAGCACCGCGCCGCCAAGATGTTCACTGAACTCGAACTCACGCGCTCCTGCGTTTACGCGGCTCTCGATGCGCTCGATGGCGATGCGGAAAATGTCGCGGAGTATGCCAGCCTCGCCAAAGCGCGCGCAGGGGAGACGTTGCATCTTGTGTCCAATGAGTGCGTGCAGATGCACGGCGGCATCGGCATGACCGATGAGCACGATGCGGGGCTCTGCCTAAAGCGCGCACGCGTTGTTGAAGCGCTCTATGGCAGCGCGAGCTTCCATCGCGACCGCTATGCGAGCTTACTCGGGCTCTAGCTTACTTTCCGAAATCGGCGTTTTCGGTTTGGCGCACTGCGGCGGCTGCGAAATGTGCGCGGTATTCGGCGGGCGTCATGCCGGTTGTGCGCTTGAAGAGGGTGCGGAAGAACGAGACATCTTCGTACCCAACCGCGCTCGCGACGCTCTGAATTGATGCGCGATCGCATTCCAGCATCGCCTTGGCGCTTTCGACGCGCACGGCGCGTAGATAATCGCCCGGCAGACGCCCGGTCGCGGCTTTGAAGCGGCGCAGGAAGTTGCGCGGGCTCATGGCGGCGCATTGCGCGAGATCGTCGATCGAGACTTCGTCACGAAACCGCGCTTGCAAAACGTGCTCCGCGCCGCGAATGGCTTCGTCATTGTGGGGCGGAGAAAGAGGAAGCATGGCGTAACCGGATTGGCTCGCGCGCGGCATGTTCAGGAGTAGGGCCTTCGCTGTCTGCACTGCCGTTTCGTGACCGCACAGCTTCTCAACAAGATAGAGGCTTACGTCCGCCGCGGCAGCGAGGCCGCCGCTGCACAGCAAGCGCGAGTCTTCGGTGACGAACATGTCGGGGCGCCATTCGACTTTCGGGTAACGCCGCTTGAAGTCTTCGCCCAAAGCCCAATGCGTCGTCGCTTTGCGGCCGTCGAGCAAACCAGCTTCGGCCAAATAACCTGAGCCCATGCAAACGCCGGCGAGATAAGCGCCGTGTGCGTGGTGATGTTGCAGCCACGGCAGCAGCACGCTGTGCTCAACGATCTTCTCGTCAAACGCCAAGCCCGATGTCGGAATGACGACAATGTCGGTGCGCTGCACATCGGCGATCGCGCATTGCGGCGACATCTTCAGTCCCGCGTACGGGCTGCTCACCGGGCCGCCATCGAGCGAAGCTGTGGTGACGCGGAAGCGTGGCTCGGGCACGCCGCCCGTGAGCGTGCGCCACAACGCCCCCGCCGAATGGAAGACTTCAATCGGCATCAACGCGGTGGAAGCGTAGCCGTCGTCCAGCAGCACAACTGTGACGTCGAGCATTTCGATCTCCGGCCTGCGCGGCCAATTTACACCATCCGGCGGGGGCATTGCCATTAACCGCGCTCAGTCGCCGGGTCGATCACGCCGTGAATTTCCGTGATCTTATTGGCCGGGAAGCCGGAAAGGCGCGCGTGCTCGCGGATCGCGTCTTCGTTTTCGGCGAAATACACGCAGAAGGTCTTGTCCTTGGCGACATAGGATTGCTGCCATTGGACCTTTGGCGCCAATTGCGACAACGCTTTATTCGAGGTCTTGGCGGCGCCAGACAAGTCGCTCGGACCCATCGTGCCAACGCCGGGAATTTCACGTTCTATGACATACTTTTTCATGGGGAGGTCTCCGTTCCTTCTGCCGTCCCTAAGTGGCGAAGTACGGAGGCCTGCGGGAGCAGCCTAGCTGCCAATGAGCAGGGGCTTTTCCGCCAAAGACAAAGGACGCTCAGATATCCTTGCCGTGCGCCGGCGAACCACTGGGTTTTTCAATGCCCAAGCCTTGTTCGACCAATGCCTCCCAAGTGGCATCGGCAGTGTCAGCAAATCGGAAGAGCGCGAGATCGGCGCCGTCGATCATGCCGTATTCGACCAGCTTCTCGAAATTCACGACCTCGCGCCAATAGGCTTCATCGAAGAGAACGATCGGCATTTGGCTGGCTTTGCCGGTTTGGCGCAGAGTCAGAATTTCGAACAGCTCGTCGAACGTGCCGAAGCCGCCAGGAAATACGACGAGCGCATTGGCGCGCATCGCGAAATGCATCTTGCGCATCGCGAAATAGTGAAACTGAAATGTAAGATCCGGCGTCGAATATGGGTTTGGTTCTTGCTCATGTGGCAAGCGAATGTTGTAGCCGATGGTTAGCGCACCAGCATCGCGTGCGCCGCGATTGGCAGCGCCCATCGTTCCTGGCCCGCCACCGGTTGCGATGACATTGCGATGCACGCCGTCCGCTTCATCCTTGAGCGCGCCGCCGCGCTCGGAGGCAATGCGTCCGAACTTCCGCGCCTCCTTATACCAAAACGCCTGCTTGCCTGGTCCATCCTCGCGGGTGCGGGCGCTGCCAAACACGACGATGGTGGATTTGACATTGAGCCGTTTGAGGATTTCGTCAGCCTTCTGATACTCAAGCAGAAAGCGGGCGCCACGCGTGCTCTCTCCCAACAAAAAATCCTCGTCGAGCACTGGCAGCCGGTACGAAGGGGAGGCCATTTGTTCGGCATTGGAGGGCAGCTTTTCGGTCATGAAGCTGAGTTAGCACTGCGGCGGGGCCTCAACCACTGCGTCATCCGCGGCATCCGTGTCGTTTGAACAACGGAATAATTGGTTGGGACGCTATATTGAGGCGCACCTGATTCATGCCCATCCGCCGTTTGCCCCCCGAAGCCGTCAACCGCATCGCCGCAGGCGAGGTGATTGAGCGCCCGGCGGCCGCCGTGAAAGAGCTGGTGGAAAACGCGCTGGACGCGGGTTCGAAGCGCATCGCTGTGCGCATCGAACGTGGCGGCTTGGGGCTCATCTCCATTGAAGACGATGGCGGGGGCATTCCGCGCGACGAACTCTCGCTTGCGGTGGAGCGTCACGCGACGTCGAAGCTGATTGCAGAAGTCAGCGGGGCCGTCGATCTCCTGAACATCCACACCATGGGCTTTCGCGGTGAAGCGTTGCCGTCGATCGGCGCGGTGGCGCGCTTGTCGATCACTTCGAAGGCGCGTGGCGCCGGCGAAGCTTGGGTGATCGACGTTGAAGGTGGTGCGCTGACTCCCGTGCGCCCGTCGCCATGGGCGACACTCAGCGAGAGCGGCGCACGCGTCGAAGTACGCGATCTTTTCTTTGCAACGCCCGCGCGGCTCAAATTCATGAAGAGCGAGCGCGCCGAGATGATGGCGGTGAGCGAGGTTGTGAAACGCCTCGCCATGGCGCGACCCGATGTTGCGTTCTCGCTCGAGCACGAAGGGCGTGTCTCGTTGCGCTTGAGCGCGGAGGCCGATCCGGAGAATGAAGGCCGCCGTTCGCGTTTGGCCGCGATCCTCGGCGCCGATTTTGCGCCAAATTGTATCGCGCTCGATCAAATGCGCGACACGGTGCGGCTCTCAGGCTTTGCGGGATTGCCTACCTTCCATCGCGGCACGCGCGAGCATCAGCATCTTTTCGTCAACGGTCGGCCGGTGAAGGACAAGTTGATCGTCGGCGCCGTGCGGGCCGCGTACCAAGACTTACTCGCGCGCGATCGCCATCCCGTTGTGGCGCTTTTCCTCGATTTGCCGCCAGGCGAAGTCGACGTGAACGTGCATCCAGCCAAAACTGAAGTGCGCTTCCGCGACGCGGCGCTGGTCCGTGGCCTCATTGTCGGCGCCCTCAGCCATGCGCTCGCGGCTGCCGGCCATCGCGCTTCGACAACCACGGCGAACTTCGCGATCTCAGCGGTGCGGCCGCACTATGCGCCGCAGCCATCGCTGCGCGCGTGGGGCGTCGCCGAAGAAAGCATTGCCGGCGCTGATTTCGCAATGCCAAGTGGGCGTGTGGAATATGGACCCTCGGCGTCCTCGCCGGCCATTGCATTGTTTGATGGTGACGCGCAACTGCCGGTCACCGGGCAGGCTGGCGGGACGCCGGCGGTCCAAGAAGGGGACGCGCAATATTTCCCGCTCGGCGCGGCGCGTGCGCAGATTCATGAGACCTACATCGTCGCGCAAACTGAAGACGGCATCGTCATTGTTGACCAGCACGCTGCGCACGAGCGCTTAGTCTATGAGCGCATGAAGCAGGCGCTGGCCAACGGCGGCGTGCGCCGCCAGGCTTTGCTCATCCCGGAGGTGGTTGAACTCGACCCAAGCGAAGCGGAGACACTCACTGCGCGCGCGGAAGAGTTGGCGCAGCTCGGCCTCGTGCTCGAGCCCTTCGGCCCCGGCGCCATTCTAGTACGGGAGACGCCGGCGCTGCTTGGGCACATCGATGCGGCCGGTCTCTTGAAGGACCTTGTCGATGACATCGCCGAACTTGGCGAGGCGCATGCCTTGAAGGAGCGCCTCGAAGAAGTGTGTTCGTCGATGGCGTGCCGTGGTTCAGTGCGTGCGGGGCGCAGGCTCACCGGCGAAGAGATGAACGCACTGTTGCGCCACATGGAAGCGACGCCATTCTCCGGCCAGTGCAATCACGGACGGCCGACCTACGTCGAGTTGAAGTTGGCTGACATCGAGAAATTGTTCGGGCGGCGCTAAGCGCCGCCAGCAAAAGTCGACACCGGTTTTGCGCCCAGGCGGCGCGAATAATAAAGTTACCGCCTTGTCTTCGCTGCGTTGCGCGCGAGAATGCCTACGCAGGACACGGGGAAACACAATGAAACTGCCACTTTTCGCCGCCACGGCGATTTTTGCTTTGGGCTTGGCCGCCGCGCCGGCGAGCGCTCAGCAGGGGCCAGACATCAGCGCCAACGCCAGCTACGGCACGACCAATCTTGTCTCCGGCTTTGAGCCCGATCCATTCGTTGCGGCCCTCGATGCGGGCGGCGACTACGACGCTTCGCAGCTCGGCGTCAGCGGGTGCGTTGGCTTCATCGCGCGCCCGCCGGACTATCGCATCAATTGGACAGCGGGACAGACGAAACTACCGTTGGTGTTCTCGGTGCTTTCGGATGCCGACACGACGCTCGTCGTCAACGATGCACGTGGCAATTGGGTTTGTGACGACGACAGCGGCAACGGCGCGCTCAATCCGTCCATCACCATCGCTGACCCGGTTTCCGGCCAGTACGATATTTGGGTCGGCACGTTCCAATCCGGTCCCGCTCAGAAGGCCACGCTCAACGTTTCCGAGCTGTACTCGCAATAACCCTGGGGGCGTGAGGCGCCGCCTTGGCGTCGTCTCACCACGCGCCGGTGTTCGGCATCGACGCCCACGGCTCAGCTGGCGGCAGCGCGGCGCCTTCTTGCAGAAGTTCAATCGAGATGCCGTCGGGCGAGCGCACGAATGCCATGTGCCCGTCGCGCGGTGGGCGGTTGATGGTGACGCCGCCATCCATCAACTTCTGGCAAGATGCGTAGATGTTCTTCACGCGGTAGGCGAGGTGGCCGAAATTGCGGCCGCCGCCGTAGTCCTTCTCATCCCAATTGTGCGTGAGTTCCACCATAGGCGCCTTGCGTTCGCGCGCCATCTCCACGTCCTCGGGCGCAGCCAGGAAGATCAGCGAAAAGCGGCCCTTTTCGTTGTCGATGCGGCTCATCTCTACAAGCCCGAGTTTGGCGCAGAAGAAGGCCAAGGCGGCGTCCAGATCGCCGACCCGGACCATGGTGTGCAGATAGCGCATGCGAAACCTCTCAATGCGGATGATAGGCCCACGCCGAGCTCGCGCCAACGCTTGCGTCGGCGCCAAAGTCGCGCAAAGTGATCTCAACAAAACAAAATTCTAGGGAGGCGTTCATGGCTCGCGTTGCGTTCGTAACCGGGGGTACTCGCGGCATCGGCAAGGCGATCTCGGCGCGTCTGAAGGCCGACGGCATGAAGGTTGCTGCTGGCTATTCCGGCAACGAAGAGGCGGCGCAAGCGACCGCCAGAGAACTCGGCATCATGGTGGTGAAGGGGAATGTCGGGAACTGGGATGATTGCGTGAATGCGGCCAAGGCCGTTGAAGCGCAGCTCGGACCCATCGACGTCCTGGTCAACAACGCCGGCATCACCCGCGATGGCTTCTTTCACAAGATGAGCCACGAGCAATGGGGCGATGTGATCCGGGTCAATATGGATTCATGTTTCAACATGACGCGCCAAGTTATTGAAGGCATGCGCGCGCGGGGCTTCGGACGGATCGTCAACATCAGCTCGATCAACGGCCAAAAAGGCCAAGCGGGCCAGGTGAACTATTCCGCTGCGAAAGCCGGGATGATCGGTTTCACTAAGGCCCTGGCGCAAGAGAGCGCCAGCAAGGGCATCACTGTGAATTGCGTCGCGCCTGGTTACATCGACACCGACATGGTTGCAGCGGTGCCGGAAGAGGCGATGAAGAAAATCATCTCGACGATTCCGGTTGGCCGCCTCGGCAAAGCGGAAGAAATCGCCGGAGCGGTATCCTTTCTCGCATCGGAGGACGCAGGCTACATGACCGGGTCGACGCTCACCATGAACGGCGCGCAATACATCTGTTGAAAGTTTCCCTGCGGAACTTCTCGAGCGTGAGTGTGTTTAATCTCCATTCCAAGGAGACTGACTCATGGACAAAGAAAATATCAAAGGCGCGGCCGATAAAGCATCGGGCGCGATGAAAGACGCTGCCGGTAAGGTGACCGGTAACGACAAACTTCGCGCAGAAGGCGCTATCGACAAGGCAAAGGGCGAACTGCGCGATGGTCTCGGCAACGCCAAAGACGCGATCCGCAAGGGCGACAGAGACTCGAAGAATTAAACGTTCGCCAATCGATGAACAGCGGTCCATGTTAGCGCATGGGCCGCTTTTCTTTTGAGGAGATGTAGCGATGGCCAATCCGTTCGTGCACATCGAACTCAACACAAACGATTTTCCAAAGGCACGCGCTTTCTACGCCGAGCTCTTCGATTGGGAGCTGAAGGACGTCGATATGGGGCCGCAGGCCGGCACTTACACGACGATTGGCGTCGGCGACGGCACCGGCGGCGGCATGATGCAGCATCCGATGAAGGGCGCGCCGTCACTTTGGATCCCGTACATTTCAGTGCCTGATCTTGCCGCGGCGACGCAGAAGGCGCGCGAGTTAGGCGGCCACGTCATCCAAGACAATGTCCCAGTCCAAAACATGGGCGCGTTCTCGATCATCAACGACCCGACAGGCGCCACGTTCGCACTCTGGGAAGTGCGCAAGTAACTCAGGGCTTGTGGACGTACTCAAGTTTGAGCCCGTCCGGATCGCTGAAGAAGACCGCGTAGTAAGTAGGCCCATATTCAGGATATTCGGCGGGCGCGTAGAGCACGTGCGCGCCGATCTTCAATAGGTGCTGGTGGAGTGCGTCGACATCAACGCGGCTGTCGGCGGTCCAGGCGATGTGATGCAATCCCTTGCTGTAACGGTCGTGAGCACGATCAGCGTTGGGCCCACGGGCGTCGAGAATGCCGACGGACGTGTACGGCGCGCCGGGCGTGTCTAGAGCGAAGTCGAAACCGGCCTCGGTTGCCTCCTGAAGCTTGTAGCCCATGAAGCCGAGCACGCTCTCATAGAACGCAAACGACGCCTTGGCGTCCTTCACGGTGAGATCGACGTGATGGATGATGCCGCGCACTAGCGGTTCGCACCTGGCTTCCAAAGTAGATCGCCCCTTCCGCGATCGTTGGCCCAGCGCGCCGCCACGAACAGCAAATCCGACAACCGGTTTGCATACATCACCGCTTCCGCCGAAACCGGCGCTTCGTCAGCCAGCGCCACGATTTCCCGCTCAGCCCGCCGCATCACCGCGCGCGCCACGTGCAGATGCGCAGCTGCAGGTGTGCCGCCCGGTAGGATGAACGAGGTGAGTTCGGAAACGTCATCCAGAAGCATGCCGATCTCGCGCTCTAGCCGATCGATTTGGCTCTTCTGAATGCGCAGCGCCTCGAACTTCAAATCCGACGAATGGGGCGTGGCGAGATCCGCCCCGAGATCGAAGAGATCGTTCTGGATGCGATCGAGCAGCGGATCGAGCACGGGGTCAGCAGTCGTGTGCAAGCGCGCGACGCCAATTGCAGAATTTGCTTCATCGACTGCGCCGTACGCCTTCACGCGCGCATGCGCCTTCGAGACCGGTTCGCCGGTCGCCAGCCGCGTCTTGCCGCCGTCGCCGGCCTTGGTGACGATCTTATCGAGCCTAACCATGGTGCGATTTCGTCCACCACATTGCGGCCACAAGAATTAAAATGACGATGAATTGCGCCACAACGCGCGCGCGCATGGCCTTGTTCGACCAGGAACGGCTGAAATCACCGCCGCGGAAGAGGGTGAAAATCCCGAAGCACAGGATCGCGAACACCACCGCGAGGCCGATGTATATTGGGTAATAGACCGGATTCATGCTTGTCGTTTACGCCTTCGCGGGCGGATTTGCTACGCTGACGCAATGATCGAATCACTTTTGGCCGTCGGCCTGCTGGTTTCGCTGGGTGCGGCGCTTTGGTTCTCGCAGCGCGCCGCTCAGAGCGAGCCCATCCGCGCCGAGCGCGATCGCGCCGTCGCCGAGTTGGCGACGCTGCGTCAGGAGAATATGCGCCTCGCCACAGATCTCGCAGGCGCGCAAGCACAGCGCGTGGAGCGGTCTGAATCAGAGGAGGCGCGTTTCGCCGAGATCGCCGCCAAAGCGCTGCAGGCGACGCAGCAAAGCTTTATGGCGCTCGCCAATGAGACTTTCGAGAAGCACAAGCAGGCCGCTGCCGGAGGCGTCAAAGAAGTTCTGGCGCCCACCCAAGAGCAGCTGGCCAAGCTCGCGCAGAGTGTGGATGCGCTGGATAAAGCTCGGCTACAGGACAAGTCGGCGCTGGGAGAGCAAGTCCGGCAGATGGTTGAAGCGGTTGGATCGACCAACAAGACCACCAGCCAATTGCTCAACACGCTGCGCGCGTCGCCGAAAGTGCGCGGCCGCTGGGGCGAGCAAACGTTGCGCAACGTGCTCGAGCTGTCTGGGCTCGCGCCCAACGTCGATTTCACCGAACAGGTTTCGACCACGGACGGAGAAGGGGCGCGTTTGCGCCCAGATGTGGTGATCAACCTTCCGGGCGGGCGTTGCATTGTTGTTGACTCGAAGGTCGCGCTCTCCGGCTACCTGGACGCCATGGAAGCGACCGATGACGCTGGCCGCGAAACTTGCCTCAAGAAGCACGCACAGGAATTGCGCAGTCACGTGAAGAACCTGGCGTCCAAAGATTATTGGAAGTACGTCCCGGCAACGGCCGATTTCGTCGTGTTGTTCGTGCCGGGCGAGAACTTTCTCGCCGCGGCAGCCGAGCGCGATCCCGCGCTGTTCGATGACGCCTTTGCTGCGAAAGTCATTATCACCACGCCCTCTACCATGGTGGCGCTGGCGAAATCCGTCGCTTACGGCTGGCGTCAGGAGCAGAGCGCCAAGAACGCCCAAGAAATCGCCGAACTCGGACGCGAACTATACCGCCGCATGGCGATCATGGCCGACAAGATCGGCAAGGTCGGCGACGCCATCGAGAAATCGACCAAGAGCTACAACGAGCTTGTCGGTTCCGTGGAAAGCCGGGTGCTGCCGCAAGCGCGCAAGTTCAAGGAATTGGGCGCGGGCGATGCCGGCATCGACATTCCCGCCGCCCCGCAAATCGAGATCGCACCGCGCCCGCTCGCGCCGCCCGAGCAACTTGAATTGATGCCGCCGCAGAGCACTAAGCGCGGACGCGGCATGTAGACGCTCTAGCGGTTCTTCATAAAGATTTGGGCGCGTTTCGTCGCAATCCGCACAGACGAATGCACGCCTCCCGCTAAAGAGAAGCGAGGAGGGATCGCACATGAGAAAGCTTTTAGCCGCCGCTGCCATCGCCGTGCTCGCCGGCGCCTGCCAGCCGGCCTCAGCGCCGAGCACGGACACAGCCACCGCAACAGCCGCCGCGACCACAACTGCTGCCGCCCGCGACATCAACTCTGGCGTCTCGCCGACAGCGCCCTACATCGCGGCGGCCGTCGCCGATACACATCGGCCAGCTGCAGATCGCACACAGGACGTGGCGCGCCATCCGGCCGAAACACTTGCGCTCTCCGGCGTGGCGCCAGGCCAGAAGATCGGCGAATTGCTCCCCGGCGAAGGCTATTTCACCCGATTGTTTTCAATGGCGGTTGGCGCGCAAGGGCGCGTCTATGCCATCAGCCGCAGCGCGCACGATCAATACGAACACAACGTTCTTGAAGGCACGCCGAACGTTACCAATGTCATCCAGCCCTACGCCAGCTTCACGTTGCCGGCGCCCGTGGATCTCATCTTCACCGCGCGTAACTATCATGACCTAAAAATAGCTTCGTACAATATGGGCGATACGGTCGCGATGGACCGCGCCGCGTTCGCGGCGCTGCGTCCGGGCGGCCTCTACGTGGTGATTGACCACTCAGCGATCGCGGGCTCGGCGGTCGATCAAGCGCACCCGCTGCATCGTATCGATCAAGACGAGGTGCGCCGCGAAGTGGAGTCGGTGGGTTTCGTCTATGACGGCGAGTCCCAAATCCTGCGCAACCCGCAAGACCCGCGCACCGCCAGCGTGTTCGATCCATCCATCCGCGGCCATACCGATCAGTTCTTCATGCGCTTCCGCAAGCCGGGCTAATCGTCGTGACGAGGGCGGGCGCGGCCGGCTTTAATGTCGCCGCGCCTCACCTTGTGATCGACGCGCCGCTGCTTTTCGGCGCGTGGCACTTTGGTCTTGTGACGCGGCTTTGGCCGATGCGTCGCGCGTTCCACAAGATCGATCAGCCGCGCCAGCGCGTCGGCGCGATTTCGCTCTTGCGTGCGATGGCTGTCGGCGCGAATGACGATCACGCGCTCCAGAGTCAGCCGGCGTCCAGCCAGCCCCGCGAGCCGCGCCTTCACATCTGGCGCCAGCGCTGAATAGCCATCCATTTGAAACCGCAGTTCGACCGCGGTGGAGACCTTGTTCACGTTCTGCCCGCCGGGCCCGGCGGCGCGCACGAAACGCTCCTCCAGGTCGCGCTCGTCGAGCGCCAGCGTCGGGGTGACCGGAATCATCAGCGCTCAGCTTAGCAAAAACCGCGCGCCTGGCCCGGAATCCAAAGACAACCCGGCCCTCAAGCGCTACATGCGCCCTAGACCAGGAGGGACGTCATGCGTGCAATTTTAGCAAGCGTTGTAGGGGTTTTTGCCTTGGCGGCCTGCGCCGGCGGCGCCATCCCGCCGCTCGGTCTTGCCGCGACCTCTCATGCGGGTGACGCGAGCGCTTCAGCGATCGCCGCAGCCATGAACGATTCACGCCGTCCCGACGCCGACAAAGCGCGCGACGAGTTTCGGCATCCAGCCGACATTCTCGCGTTCGCGCAAGTGCGTCCCGGTCAGCGCATCGCCGATGTTGGCCCAGGCGGGGGCTATTACACGCGGCTCTTTGCAGTTGCTGTGGGTGACAGCGGCCATGTCTATGGAATCGACCGTCCCAACAGCGCGCCGGATCGCCCGCGCGCCATCCTCGCGGTTGCGCCCCAATATCCGAACGTCAGCGTCGTGCAGGATGGCTATCAGAGCTGGAACGTGCCCGAGCAGCTGGACACCATTTTCATTTCGCAGATCTATCACGACTTCCATCTGCCGCAGCTCAATCTCGATGTGCCCGCGCTCAACCGCATGCTGTTTCAGCGTTTGAAGCCGGGCGGTGAACTTGTGATCATTGATCACGCCGCCGTCGCGGGTTTCGATCCTGCGCGCACCGATGAACTGCATCGCATCGATCAAGCGCTGGTGCGCCGCGAAGTTGAAGCGGCGGGTTTTGCGTTCGAGGCTGAAAGCCAGGTGCTGCGCAATCCGGCCGACACGCGTACCGAACGCGTGTTCGACGCCGATATTCGCGGCCACACTGATCAGTTCGTGATGCGCTTCCGCAAGCCGCGTTAATTCTATCAATGGAGTCGTTCCGGAGACGCGAAGCGTCATCCGGAACCCAGGGAAAACACACAGCGCTATGATCCCTGGGTTCCGGGTCTCCCCGCATCAAGTGCGGGGTCGCCCGGAATGACTCTGTGAATGGATGTGCTACCAACCCGCCATGCTCCTTCCTTACAATCCTAACGCCTTCGCGCGTTCACCGCTCGATCGCGCCGGGCACCACCGCCGTGACGCCGGTTGGCTCGCTGATGCGTTGAAGGCCGAGACAACGCGGGTCATTCCGTTTTTTGAACGCCGGCCGTTTGTGACGGAAGAGGGCGGGCAGGTGAGCGCGGGTTGGCTCGGCGCGCATGCTCTCGCGCGCATCGCGACGCCCGACGCGCCACTTCTATTTCTTGGCGTCGATACCGAAGATGCTCCGCACTTCGCCGTTGAAATCGGTGACGCATCACAGCTCGCGGACATCGGCCGCTTCGACGACCTGCGTGCACTCGGGCCGCGCTTGTCGCGTGGAGACGTCGCCATCCTCGGCTGCGCCAAGTCGATCTTCGAGTGGCACGCACGCCATCGCTTCTGCGCCAATTGCGGTGCGCGATCGGCCGTTGTCGAGGCGGGATGGAAACGCGAGTGCCCCGACTGCAAGGCCGAGCATTTCCCTCGCTTCGACCCTGTCGTCATTATGGTCCCAACGTTCGGCGACCGCTGCTTACTCGGTCGCCAGAAACCGTGGCCGCGCGGCATGCATTCCGCGCTCGCCGGTTTCATCGAGCCAGGCGAAGCCATAGAAGAAGCGGTCGCCCGCGAGACTTTGGAAGAGGCGGGCCTGCGCGTGCGTGAGGTGCGTCTGCACTCAACGCAGCCGTGGCCGTTCCCCCATTCGTTGATGATCGGCGCTATCGCCGCCGTCGAAAACGAAGACGTCACGATCGACGGCCACGAACTGGAATCGGCGCGCTGGTTCACGCGTGAGGAAGCGCGTCAGCTGATCGCCGGCAAGCACGGCGATTGCTTTGCGCCGCCCGCGTTTGCGATCGCGCACCAAATTCTGAAAAGCTGGACCGAAGAAACCTAGCAGTCGACGCAATCGTCACGCTGCGCGCGTTCGATCTGCAGCGTCACGTGACCAATGCCGAAACGCTTCGAAATGCCGTCAGCCAACGTTGCCAGGAAGGCATCGTCGCCGCCATCGGGGCGCACCAAATGTGCGGTGAGTGCCGGTTTCGTCGCGCCCATCGCCCAGACGTGCAGGTCGTGCACCGCCGTGACGCCGGGCTGCTGGGCCAAATACGCGCGTACAGCAGCGACATCGATGTGCGCTGGCGCCGCATCCATGGCGAGATCAAGGGAGTCCTTCAGCAGCCCCCATGTTGTCCACAAGATGAGCAACACCACTGCAATTGAAATAGCCGGGTCGACCCAACGCCAGCCGGTAAACCAGATCGCCGCACCCGCAACGATCACCGCGGCCGACACGCCCGCATCGCCCATCATATGCAAGAACGCGCCGCGCACGTTAACATCGTGCTCGCGTCCGGCCACGAACAGCACCGCCGTCGCGCCGTTGACGATCACGCCCAACGCCGCCGTCACCATCACGAACAGCGGCTGCGTCGCCTCCGGATGCATGAAGCGCAACGCCGCTTCCCACAAAATCCCGCCGCCAACAGCCACTAGTACTAGCGCGTTCGCGAGCGCCGCCAGCACCGTTGCCTTCGAATAGCCGTAGGTCCGCCGCTCGCTGGCGGCTTGCTGCGCCAACCATGCCGCGCCGCCCGCCAGCGCCAAGCCCAACACGTCCGACAGATTGTGCGCAGCGTCTGAGAAGAGGGCGGTCGAGTTCGCGTAAATGCCAGCGACCGCCTCGACGATCACAAAGCTCAAGTTTAGCGCGATGGCGATGGTATAACGTTTATCGCTGGCCTCGACGCTGACGTGGCTGTGGTCGTGGCCATGATCGTGGCCGTGCGAATGCCCGTGCGCTGCATGCATCGGGTTGACATGACCCAATCCGTCGCGCTGAGCAAGTTGCCAAGCAGCCTCGCTGCCTAGGCTTCTCTCACATTGCGCTAATGCACTTGACGCTCTGGTGCTGCTCAGCACCAGATCGGGGAGCGGAGGGATCCATGCCTACACGGCGTACAATTGCAGCGCTCGGCGCGGCTTCATTGGCGTCGGCGTGCGCATCCGTGCCGCTTGCGCGCCTTGATCGCCGACCGAGGCTCGCGCCGGTCAATGTCTCGCGAGATCGCATCATCCGCATCGATGTCGGTTTGCGGCCTTACCGGCCGAGCGGCTTTCGCGTTGCGCGCGAGACGATCGGCGCCAAGACTATCGTCCACAATTACGGGCATGGCGGCGGCGGCATTACATTGTCATGGGGCACATCCAAGCTCGCGCTCGATCTTGGCTACGAGTCTGCACAAAGCGACTATGCGGTGCTTGGCTGCGGCGCAGTGGGCTTGGCGACGGCGCGTCTTCTGCAGGAGCGCGGCGCCAAAGTGCGCATCTACGCCAAGGATGTGCCGCCGAACGTCACCTCGAACGTCGCAGGCGCGCAATGGTGGCCGGCGTCCGTGTACGAAGGCGATCCAAGCCAAGCGTTTCTCGATCAACTGGATGAAGCGTGCCACTTCTCGCATCGACGCTTTCAAGGATTGGTTGGCGAAGAATACGGCGTCGAGTGGGAAGCAAATTACGATCTCAGCACTCATCCGATCACGGGCTACCCGACTACGTCCACAAGCCGCATCCGCGACCTCGTCATTAATCAGCAGGATCTTTCGTCGAACGAAAATCCGTTCGCTGCGCCGTACGTCCGCCGCTTCGACACAATGATGGTCGAGACCCCGAACTATTTGCGCCACATGGTGGAGGATGTGCGCATCGCGGGTGGGGAGATTGTACGGCGTGAGTTTAATGATGCCTCGGAACTGCAACATCTGCCGGAGCGCATCATCTTCAACTGCACTGGCCTCGGCGCAGGCGTCTTGTTCGGCGACTTGGATATCATTCCGGTGCGCGGCACGCTGGTGGTTTTGCTGCCGCAGCCCGAGGTGAACTATAACGTGCTGTCGAACGGGCTATACATGTTCGGGCGGCGCGACGGCATTTTGCTCGGCGGCACGTTCGATCACAATGAATGGTCAATGACGCCCGACCCAGCGGCCGTTGAGCGCATCCTTCAAGGCAACGCCCAGATTTTCAGTTCAATGCGGCGGTGATCAGAGCGGGATAAAGATCACGCGGCCGTTGCCGCGCTCGGCGATCTGACGCGCCACCCGGCAATCGCTTTCGTGAGGCTGGGCGCTCTCGTCAACACCATTGAGCCACGCACGGCAAAAGCCGCGTTGCGGTAACGCCCTCACGGGAATGTTCGCGAAATCGTTGCGGCCGTCATAGCGGGCGACTTCGTGTTCGTGGTCAATAACGCGGCCGCCCCAAGTACGGGCGAGCCACTGAGCGTGCTCACAATCCATTTGGGCGGGTTGGCGCTCAGCGGGCAGAACGTCGTACCAAATCTTGCACTGGCCGCGTGTCGGCAATGAATCGACAGGCACGCCGGAAATCGGGCTTGGTTCAATCACGGGCGCAGGCGCTACATTTAAGGGTTGCGCTACCTCTTGGGTGCCCGCACCAGCCGCCCCGGCCAATATTGCCATCGCGGCGACGCAGGCAACTAGACCGGTGACTCCAAGCGTTTTCATAGCTCTCTAACTCTCCGGTGACCCGGATGTTTCCTGTACCTGAGATGAATGTAGGAACTCTTGCAGATGCAGCGTGTGACCGCGGGCGCCCCATCTCACGCGCTTGTGAGCACCCAATGAGGAACGTTTAGTCCGCGCGCGTGGAAAACGTCATCGTGGATACGTCAAACACGAAGTTTTCGCAGGATTTAACGAGATCAATGCCCACGCGCCCTTGCGCACCTGCGCGTTCATCACCGAATTCCAGACCGTCGACACGGCAAATTCCGCCACCTACACTCAAGCCCAGCGGCGGCGAGCGCCAACGCCGGCGCTGAATTTGTCCGCTAACGCCCGCTAACCGGCCTGTCGAAAGCGTTAAGCGTGAGCGCTCCAGGCCCGTCAGCAATGCACGCGTCGAGACGTTCAGTTCACTCACGTTAGCGCCTGTATCCAAATGCGCCTCTACGCGCCCGCGCGACAAACCGAACTCAATCGTCAGCCCTCCGTCGACCCAACCCAATCGTCCCGGCAGCGGCGATGCTCGCGCCGCGCTCAAGCGCAGGCGCTGGGCGTGATTGGCGAATTCGACGCGTCCGAACGCATAAAGGATGGGAGCGCCGAGCAGGGGCGGCACTCTGTGATCGTCGAAGGTGAGCGCACTGTCGGGAAGAATGAGCACCGGTACGTTGTCGACGCGCGCCCCGCCAAGGCGCAGGTGATCGATGACCCCGATGCGCCCCGCCGCCGTTCCGGGCGTGCTGCCCTGAACTTCAACCGGCGCATCAATGATGCGCGCGCGGAACCGGGCGGCATCGCTCGCGCTGATGGTCGAAATCTCCGCGCCGGTATCGACGCCCCATGACGAACTGATGCTGCCGGTCTGCACCGGCGCCTCGGCCATGCCCGACCAGCCGTAGGTCAGCGGCACGTCCACGTCGCCGCGCACTTCAATGGCCGGCACGTCCGCTAAGGTGCGCCAGAAAGTGAGCGATTGCTGCGAGCTGGCGGACGCCCGCCGGCCCTGCAGCTCGACCACGCGCCCGCAAGCCTCTGCCGCCGCCCGATAGCGGCTGGCGCGCCCATGAATTTCGCAGAGCGCTCCGTAAGCGTCGGCGCGTTGGCCCGCTGGCGCGCGGGGATGCGCGGTGAGCCAGTCGTCCAGTACCCGTGTATCGCCAAGCGGCGTGTGCTGAACGCGCTGCAAAACTGTTTCAGCGGATGCCGTCGACGCGCAGCATGCCAAACCGATAGCGAACGCGAGAAACTTACAATTGACCATGCCTTATGGGATGCGCCAGCCCGTGCTTTCGTCAAGCTTGGCGTGATCGTCGCAAGCGTCAGCGCAACAAACGAAAGGGCGCGGAAGCCGGAGCTGCCGCGCCCTCAAACTAGACCTGGTCAGCGCGCTACTGGCACGCCAAGCATTCTTCGTAATCGGTGCGCTCGACATGCGGTTGATCGATGTCGGCGACTAGTTCTTTGGCGTCTTCGCCGGCGAAGCCCGCGCGTTGCACGCTCTTCGAGCGGCAATAGTACAAGCTCTTCACGCCGCGTTCCCACGCCATCCAGTGGAGCATGTGCAGGTCCCACTTATCGACATCGCCCGGAATGAAGATGTTGAGTGATTGCGATTGGCAAATCAGCGGCGTGCGGTCGGCCGCGAGTTCGATGATCCAGCGCTGATCGATTTCGAACGCGGTCTTGAACACGGCCTTCTCGTCGTCGCTCAGGAATTCCAGGTGCTGCACCGAGCCTTCGTTCTTCAGGATCGACGACCACACCGCCTCGGTGTTCATGCCCTTCTCTTCGAACAATTGCTCGAGATAGGGGTTCTTCACCGCAAACGAGCCTGAGAGGGTCTTGTGCGTATAGATGTTCGCCGGGATCGGTTCGATGCCAGCTGATGTGCCGCCGCAGATGATCGAGATCGAAGCAGTCGGTGCGATCGCCAGCTTGTGCGAGAAGCGCGCCATCACATTATTTTCGGCTGCGTCCGGGCACGGCCCGCGCTCTTGCGCGAGCTTTACACTGGCCGCATCCGCGCCGCGGCGAATATGCTTAAAGATCTTGTTGTTCCAGACCTTCGCCATCGCCGATTCCATCGACACGCCTTGCTTCTGTAGGAAGGAGTGGAAGCCCATCAGGCCCAACCCAACCGAACGCTCGCGCAGCGCGGCATAAACCGCGCGCTCCATTTCCGGCGGCGCGCGCTCGATGAAGTCTTGCAGCACGTTGTCGAGGAAGCGGAACACGTCCTCCAAGAATTGTGGTTCGTTTTGCCATTCCAGGAACGTTTCGGCGCTCAGTGAGGAGAGGCAGCACACCGCGGTACGCTCACGGCCGTTATGATCCATGCCCGTGTGCAGCATGATTTCGCTGCACAGATTCGATTGGCGCACCTTGAGACCGAGCTTCTTCTGGTGGCTCGGCATCTGCTTGTTCACTGTGTCGGAGAAGATGATGTAGGGCTCGCCGGTTTGCAGGCGGAGTTCAAGGATCTTCTGCCAAAGCTTGCGTGCTGAAACGTGCTTCAGAGGCTCTTGATTCTTTGGGCTCCGAAGGGCGAAGGGAAGGTCGTCCCGCACGGCGATCATGAATTCGTCGGTGAGGTTGAGCCCGTGGTGCAGGTTCAAGCTCTTGCGATTGAAGTCACCGGCTGGTTTGCGAATTTCGAGGAATTCCTCGATCTCCGGGTGGTGAATGTCGAGATAGACCGCCGCTGAACCGCGGCGCAGCGAGCCTTGCGAGATCGCCAGCGTCAGTGAGTCCATCACGCGGATAAACGGAATGATGCCGCTCGTTTGTCCGTTCTGACCGACCTTTTCGCCGATGGAACGAACGCCGCCCCAATAGGTGCCGATGCCGCCGCCGTTGGAGGCGAGCCACACGTTCTCGTTCCAGGTGTCCATGATGCCGTCGAGCGAGTCACCGACTGCGTTCAAGAAGCAGGAGATCGGCAGGCCGCGCTCTGCGCCGCCGTTCGACAACACAGGCGTCGCCGGCATGAACCAGAGCTTCGACATGTAATCGTAGATGCGTTGCGCGTGGTCGATGTCGTCGGCGTACGCGGTGGCGACGCGCGCAAACATGTCTTGGAAGCTCTCGCCCTGCAGCAGGTAGCGATCGATGAGCGTTGTCTTGCCGAAATCAGTGAGCAGCGCGTCGCGGCTCGGGTCCGTAACAACCTTGTCGACAACTTTGAGCGGACGTAGCGGCTTGGGCTTGCCGCGATGGACCTCGCCCATGCGGTGGACCCCAGCTTTTTCCGCTCTAGCCTGCATCGCGAACGCCCCCGTGTGCAATCTTTGTTAACTCGACTCGGTGTTGGGCCAAAACACGATACCTTGTGGGTGGGCCTCGAACCGTGAACTACATATAGTGATGACACCCGTTAATTCAGGGTCAATGGCGAAGGTGGTTTGGGGCCATTTTTTGGATGTAGAATCTGTGAAAATAGCTCCGGGGGCGGTGAATCCCGGGCAACCATACTGGGCCTCTGGATTTGCCGTTTGAACCGCCCGCTCGGGGCTTGCGCGGCCCCGAATTCCAGCGTTTTTCAGGCTCATGAACGAAGCGAAAGGGCGCACGCAGGCGGCTTTGGCGGCGCTTTTGGGGGCTTCCTTCATTGGCTTGTCACCCATCGCCATCCGCATTTCGGAGGTCGGCGCCCAGCCGACCAACTTCTGGAGATTCGTGTTCGCGCTACCGATTCTGGGGGTTTGGGCGCTTGCGAGTCGGCCAAAGCCAAATCTCGGCCAGATCGGCTGGCTACTGCTGGCCGGGCTCCTGTTCGGGGTCGAGGTCTCGCTTTGGGGTGAGGCGGTCACCCACACCACCGTCACCAACGCCACGCTGCTGGCCAACCTCACGCCGATCTTTGCGGCTTTGTTTGGCTGGCTCTTGTTACGCGAGCGGCTGAGCCAGCCCCTGGTGCTCGGCATCGCCATTGCGCTCGCCGGCGCCGTGCTCCTGGCGTTCGCGCGTGCCCAAGGCAGCGCGGGGCCGGTGCGTGCGCCGGGCGAAGGCTTGCTCGGCGATGCACTCGGCTTCAGCGCCGCCATTGGCTACGCGGGTTATCTGCTGATCGTGCGCGCACTCGGCAACAAGGTCGGCGTTGGCGGAGTGATGTTCTGGGCCACGCTCAGCGCCGCGGCCGTGTCGCTCACCACCAGCACGCTGCTGCATCAGCCGCTCGTGGCCCATAGCGTGTCGGGCTGGGTGATGCTCGTGGCGCTTGGACTTGTAGTGCAAGTCGGTGGACAAGGGCTCATTGCGTTTGGCGTTGGCCGTCTGCCGATTGCCATGTCGACAGTGCTACTGTGGATGCAGCCGCTGGTGGCGGCCGCACTATCGTGGATCATGTTCAACGAAGCGCTCTCGCCGCTGGCGCTTGGCGGCGCGGTGCTCATTCTTGCCGGCATTTACACGGTTCAGCGCTCGCGCGCGTGATCAGTGGTGTAGTGGCCGCATCCAGCGCGGCATCGGGCACGCGACTGTCGGATCATGTCCGCACCCGAACGGGTTCACGTAATACACGATCTCCGCGCGTCCGATCAGATTTTCAACCGGCGCGGGGCCTTCAGCTGAGCGGCTGTCGAGTGAGTTGTCGCGATTGTCGCCCATGAAAAACACGTGGCCAGGCGGCACAACATACGGCCCGAAATTGTCAAATGGACTGTCGTCGGTCAGATTGTGCACAGCATGCGTGTAGCCGTTAGGCAGACTTTCCTCGTAGCGCTGCGCGAACTCGCGCCCGTCTTGATATGCTGCACGCATCAAGGTTTGCGGTTGTGATGTCGGGACGCGCGCGCCGTTCAACCACAAATAGCCATTGCGCATTTCGATCGTGTCGCCCGGCAAACCAATGGCTCGCTTGATCAGCGTCTCGCCGCTGATCGGATGAATAAACACCACGACATCGCCGCGACGCGGATAGCTTTCCATAAAGCGATGCGCGGAGGCGGGCAGGAAGCGCCCGAGATCGAACGGCAGCGAATAGCGGCTATAGCCGTACGCAAATTTCGAAACGACGACACGGTCGCCGACTTCCAGATGCGGCACCATGCTTTCGGAAGGGATGCGATAGTTGGCGAACGCCACGGTGGTGAACACGATGTACGCGCCAAACGCAGCGACGATGGTCTTCGCCCACTCCATCGCGTCGTGCTTCCAGCCGGTTTTTTCTTCGACCGGCGCCGGCTTGCTGTCCTGCTCAAGATTCTCTTGCATGTCGTCCCTCGTTCGTGAGGGTGCGGAGGGGGAGGCGCGGCGTCAAGCCGCCAGCGGCGGAGCAGACAGCGAATGCGACCTTTGGCGGCGATTGGCGGCGCATTTGGCGATATTCTGGGCGGCCGCCTCACTCTTTTGGCGATTGTGAACCTGGTGCTGGCAGGGGCGATTTCCGGCGCCGGCGCCGTTGCTGCGATCCACTATCTTGTGCCGCTGATCCCGCACGCGACCGGCTGGGTCGGCTTTCTGTTCGACACGGCGCGCTTCGTCGCCAGCGTCGGCGCTTTCATCCTCGGCATTGCCATTTCACCCGCTGCATCGCTGTTTATTGGTGGCTTGCTGTTCGACGCTGCCGCTTCGCGCGTGGAAAAAGCGATCGGTGCGCCGAGCCCGCGCAAAGTTGGATTAGTTGAGGGCGTGTGGACCGGCTTGCGCATGGCGATCCCAACGCTGTTGCTGAACTTGCTGGTGCTGCCGCTCTACGTCATTCCGGGCGTTAACGCGCTCGTGTTCGTGTGCATCAACGGCTATCTGATGGGGCGCGATTTCGCCACCACCGCCGCGATGCGCCGTATGCCATTCAAGGAAGCGCTCAAACTGCGCCGCGGCGCGCGGCTTTCGGTCTTCATTGTCGGCGTTGCGTGCGTCGTCATCCCGTTTCTCGGCGCACTCATCGGCGCCAGCGCCATGACGCGGCTGGTCAATTCGTTGCTTGGCTCTTCGCCACAAGCTTCACCACGTCGCTCATGATGCCGGTGATCTTGAAGTCCTTGGGGGTGTAAACACCCGCGACGCCCATCTGCTTCAACGCAAGCGCGTCCGCCGGCGGAATGATGCCGCCGACGACCAGCGGCACGTTATGCAGGCCCTCGGCGCGCATCAAGCGCACAACATCCTGCACCAGATCGAGATGCGAGCCGGAGAGGATTGAGAGGCCCACCGCGTGCGCCCGCTTTTCCTTCGCGGCGGCGACGATCTCCGCTGGCGTTAGACGAATGCCTTCATAGACTACGTTCATCCCTACGGCGCGTCCGCGTGCGGCGATCTGTTCGGCGCCGTTGGAGTGACCATCCAAGCCGGGCTTGCCGACCAAGAACGTGAGTTGGCGCCCGAGCTTTTCACCCAATGCGGCGACGTCGCGCTTCACAGCGTCCAAATCTTCGCCGTTGCTTTCGATCACCAGGGCGACACCCGTCGGCCCGCGATATTCGCCGTAGACCTTGCGCAGCGCCGCCGCCCATTCACCGGTGGTGACGCCCGCTTTTGCCGCGACGATCGAGACCGGCATGATGTTCTTGTCCGCGCGCGCATCCGCTTCGAGCGTCGCAAGCGCGGCTTCCGCTTTTGCGCCATCCCGCGCCGCGCGCCACGCTTTCAGGCGCGCGATCTGTTCGGCTTCGACGGAAAGGTCGACGGTGTGAATATTCTTCTCGCCGGCTTCGAGCGGGGAGGGTTCGGCTTCCGTGAACACATTCACGCCAACTACCTTAAGCTCCCCGCGTTCGATCGCTTCAGTGCGGCGCCGGTTAGATTCAACCAGCGCGCCCTTCAAGTTCTCCAGTGCGGCCGCAGCGCCGCCATTGGCTTCGATGTGAGCGAGTTCCGCGCGCGCGCCGTCCGCCAATTCGCGCACTTTCGCTTCGATGACCTTGGAGCCGTCGAAGATGTCCTCGAATTCCAAGAGATCTGTTTCGTACGCCAACACCTGCTGCATGCGGATCGACCATTGCTGATCCCACGGCCGCGGCAGGCCCAGCGCTTCGTTCCACGCCGGCAGCTGCACGGCGCGCGCCCTGGCGTCTTTCGACAAGGTCACCGCCAACGTCTCCAACAAAATGCGATAGACGTTGTTCTCAGCTTGCTGCTCGGTCAGCCCCAGCGAATTGACTTGCACGCCATAGCGGAAGCGCCGCGCCTTCGCGTCTTCGACGCCATAACGTTCGCGGCCAAGCTCATCCCACAAAATCACGAACGCCCGCATCTTCGAGAGTTCGGTGATGAAACGCATGCCGGCGTTCACGAAGAACGAGATACGGCTAAAGACCGCGGCAAAGCGCTCCGGCGCGATCTCACCACGCGCCTTCACTTCATCCAGCGCCGCGATCGCTGCCGCTAACGCGAACGCGAGTTCCTGCTCCGGCGTCGCGCCGGCTTCTTGCAAATGGTACGAGCACACATTCATCGCGTTCCATTTCGGAATCGCGTCGAGGCTCCAGGCAATGGTGTCGGCCGTCAGTTTCAAACTCGGCGCCGGCGGAAAGATGTAGGTGCCGCGCGAAAGATACTCTTTCAGGATGTCGTTTTGTGTGGTGCCGGTGAGCTTCGCCGGGTCGGCGCCTTGCTCCTCCGCAAGAGCCACATAGAGCGCCAGCAGCCACGCTGCCGGCGCGTTGATGGTCATCGACGTGTTCATCTGTTCGAGCGGAATGCCCTCAAACAGCGTGCGCATGTCGCCGAGGTGCCCCACCGGCACCCCGACCTTGCCGACTTCGCCGCGCGCCAGCAGGTGATCGCTGTCGTAGCCAGTCTGTGTCGGCAGATCGAACGCTACGGAAAGCCCAGTCTGCCCGCGCGCCAGATTGGCGCGGTAGAGTTTGTTGGACTCAGCCGGCGTGGAGTGCCCGGCATAAGTCCGGAAAATCCACGGCGGATCAGGGGTGTGCTGGAAGCGCTCGGTCATGACTCGGGCGAAGGCTAGCAAAAAATTCGTGTGTGGTGCGTTGCAATAGCCTGTGTGGTGAAGCTTTTCCCGGCGTTCGTGCGTTAACGTTGCGCAGTGCAACAAAAGCGGCCATTTTTGCACCGAATGGGGAGGCGCCTTAGACATGGCTGACGCAGCGACCACCGGTAAGGACATCTACGCCATCGGTGAAATCCCGCCGCAGTTTCACGTCCCCAAACTGATGTGGGCCTGGGCCATCCGCAAAGAGCGTCACGGGCGCCCGCTGCAGGCCATGCAACTGGAGCAAGTGCCGGTGCCGCAAGTCGGCGAGGACGAAGCTCTGGTGCTCGTCATGGCGGCAGGCGTGAATTATAACGGCGTGTGGGCAGCGCTCGGCGAGCCGATCTCGCCTCTGGATGGGCACAAGCAGCCGTATCACGTCGCGGGATCCGATGCCTCGGGCATCGTCTGGGCTGTTGGCTCCAAAGTGAAGCGTTGGAAGGCCGGCGACGAAGTCGTCATTCACTGCAACCAAGACGACGGTGAAGACGAAGAGTGCAATGGCGGGGACCCGATGTTCTCGCCGTCGCAAAAGATTTGGGGCTACGAAACTTCCGACGGCTCGTTCGCGCAATTCTGCAAGGTGCAAGCGCGCCAGCTCATGCCGCGCCCGCAACATCTCACTTGGGAGGAGAGCGCGTGCTACACACTCACGCTCGCCACGGCGTATCGTATGCTGTTCGGCTGGCGGCCCAACGTTCTGCGGCCGGGTCAGAATGTCCTCGTGTGGGGCGCGTCCGGCGGCTTGGGCGTGTTCGCTACACAGCTTTGCGCCGTGAGCGGCGCCCACGCGATTGGCGTCGTCTCCGATGAAAGCAAGAAAGACTACGTCCTCTCGATGGGCGCGAAAGCGGTGCTCAATCGCAAGGATTTCAATTGTTGGGGCCAACTGCCGACCGTCAATGGCCCTGGCTTCGCGGAATACATGAAAGAGAGCCGCAAATTTGGGAAAGCCATCTGGGAAATCACCGGCGGGAAGGATGTCGACATCGTTTTCGAGCATCCCGGCGAAGCCACGTTTCCCGTCTCGGTGCTTGTTTGCAAACGCGGCGGCATGGTCGTGATCTGCGCCGGCACTACGGGCTACAATCTCACCATGGACGCGCGCTTCTTGTGGATGCGCCAAAAGCGCGTGCAGGGGTCACACTTCGCGCACCTCTATCACGCGTCCCAAGCCAACCAACTCGTCATCGATCGCCGCATCGATCCGGCCATGAGCGAGGTGCTGCCTTGGGAGAAAATCCCCGACGCGCACGAGAAGATGCTCGATAACAAACACGCGCCCGGGAACATGGCTGTGCTGGTGAATGCGCAACGCAGTGGGCTGCGGACGTACGAAGACGTCGTGGAGTTGGGCGGGCCGCGCTAAAGCGCCCGCGTGTCGTCGGGCGGATTCCACCAATTGTTGTGGCGTCCGTCCATGAAGCGGATGGGGCCGCTCATCAATTCATCGATCGTCGCATCATCAAGGCAATTGACCTTCACGCTCACGTACGGGCCGCCCATCTCTTTGATGTCGCCGTACTCGTACGAATAGATGCCGCAGGTTTTGCAGAACACGTGGTGGCCCTGCATGGTGTTGAACTGATAGTCGGTGAGATTGTCCGCGCCCTGCAGCAGGCGGAACGCATCTGGTTTGATGCCGGCGCTCCAATTGCGCATCTTGAAGCAGATCGAACAATTGCAGCGTCCGGTGCCTTGGCTGAAATCGATGTCGGCTTCGTATTTGACCGCGCCGCAATGGCAGCTGCCGTGATAAGTCTTCAGGGCCATAATGCATCTCCGTGCCGGAGAACGCGCCGCGCCAATCTTTGATCCGGACCAGGTCACGCCATAGCGGCGCTCGTTCGAGGCGCCTACATCCCGCCCATGAAGCACATCGGAATCCTCGCGCACTCCGCTGACGGCGCAGCGCTCTGTTATCTGGAAATGGTTCGCGAAAGCGCCCGTCGACTCGGCGAGCACCAGCATCCGGAGATCACACTTTCGATCCTAGCGATGGGGCCAACGATCCCGATGTGGGACGCCAATGACCTGTCCCAGATCAACACGCACCTGCGCCACACAGCCGATCGCCTCAAAGCCGCTGGTTGCGATTTCTTCGTCTGTCCCGACAATACCGCCCACATCGCTTTCGATGCCGCGACTGAGCCGTATCCGCTTCCCGGCCTGCACATCGCCGATGTCGTCGCCAAGCGCGCCAAGCGTGATGGCCGCAAGCGCATCGCGCTGCTCGGTACGCGCTACACCATGCAGGGCCCAAGTTATCCCGCCGCCTTCGAGCGCCATGGCTTGGACCTGCGCACGCCGTCGCCAGCCGATCAGGAGCGCATCAACACCGTGATTTTCGAAGAGCTCTGCCAAGGCGTGCTCACGGACGCATCGCGCGCGGCGTATGTCGCGGTGATCGAGAAGCTGAAAGGTGAGGGTTGTGACGCTGTCGCGCTGAGTTGCACCGAGATCCCGCTGCTCATCACGCCAGACGTCTCGCCGTTGCCAACGCTCGATTCCACGCGGCTTTTGGCGCATGCCGCGGTTGACGTAGCGCTGGTAGAAAGGCCGCTCCCCAGCTGGCGCGGCGGCTCCATGTCGTAGCTTTACTGGACTTTACCGTAACGAGAGCCTACATGGGCGCATCGTTCTTCGTCGCGTCACGCGCTGATCCAACGCCGTCGCGCCGGATTGTCTGCCGTTTTCCTTCGAGTTCGAGCCTGTCGGGATGGTCCTGGGCAGGCAGCACGACCTTAGGAGATTACGGTCATGGCAACAGGTACAGTTAAGTTTTTCAACACCACCAAGGGCTTCGGTTTCATCGCGCCGGAAGGCGGCTCGAAGGACGTTTTCGTCCACATTTCGGCGCTTGAGCGCTCGGGCATGCGTAGCCTGAACGAGGGCCAGAAGGTGTCGTTCGACCTCGAAAAGGATCGTCAAGGCCGTGAGTCCGCGACGAACCTCAAAGCGGTCTAACCAGGACAAGTTCGATGTCGATCGAAGACCGCATTCCCAGTCTCACGGACAAGGAGCTTGCGAGCTTGCAGGAAAACGCGACGCGTCTCGCGCTCTCGGGTTCCGCCAAGCAGAAGGCCGATTGCGAGCGGGTTTTGCCTCTGATCGATGCGGAACTCGCCGAGCGCAAAGCAAAAGCGCCTGCACCCGCGGCCCGTAAGACGGCCGCGAAGAAGACTAAAGCGAAAGCCTAAAAGCAACGTCCGTCGCCTAACCGGCGGCGGACGTTGACCTTTCTACGACAGAAGGCGCTAAATTCCGCTCTGGGAGACGCAGATAAGCGTCCTTGGGGAAACGGGGATATGGGCCGACTAATCGGAGCAGCCTTCGCGGTGGTCATTCTCGTGCTGGCGGCGTTCGTCGGCTATCGCACGATGACTTTCACGGCGCCGCCGCCACCTGCCGCGGTGCCAATCCCAAACACTGGCTCTTACACCATCGATGCCAATGCCGCCGCGCAGCATCTCGCGCAAGCCGTGCGCTTCCGCACCGTGTCGATGACTGGCGCGCCGACTGACGACCGCACGCAGTTTGAACAATTTCAAGCTTGGATGCAGCAGACCTATCCGGCCTTCCACGCCGCCGCGCGGCGCGAGCAGATTAACGGCTTAGGGCTGCTCTACACTTGGCAAGGCAGCGACGCCGGCCAACCGCCGCTGCTGCTGCTCGCGCACCAAGACGTGGTGCCGGTGCCCGATGACACGCGCGCCGCATGGCATGTCGATCCGTTCGCGGGTGTTATTCAGGACAACGCTGTGTGGGGCCGCGGTTCCATCGATGACAAAGGCTCGCTTGTCTCGCTGCTCGAGGCTGCCAATTATCTCGCAGCCCAAGGCCGCCATCCCAAGCGCACCATTCTCTTCGCATTCGGCTTCGATGAAGAAATCGGCGGCACAGCCGGGGCGCAACAGATCGCCACCGAGCTTGCGCGCCGCAACACCCGCGCATGGTTCGTGCTCGACGAAGGCATGGCGGCGATCGCGCATCATCCGCTGACTGGTGGTCCCGCGTCGCTGATCGGCATTTCTGAGAAGGGCTTCGCCACGATGCGCGTGCGCGCGGTGGGCCAACCTGGCCATTCCTCAATCCCGCCGCGCGACACCGCCGTTTCGCTTCTCGCCGAAGCAGTGACGCGCATCCACACCATGCCGATCGAACACAGCGTCGAAGGCGGCCCGGCGCTCTCGATGATGCGCGCTCTTGCACCCAACCTTTCGCTGACCAATCGCATGGCGCTGGCCAACGAGTGGCTGTTCGCGCCGCTGTTGCAGCAGCGTTTGGCGTCAAGCCCGACGGCGCAGGCTTTGCTTGGGACAACAGTCGCGCCCACCATGATCAATGGCGGCGTGCGCCCGAACGTGTTGCCTGCCGAAGCAGTCGCGATGATCAATTTCCGGGTACATCCGCGCGATCACGTTGCCGATTTGCTCGCGCGCGCGCGCCACGCGGTCGCTGGTCTGCACGGCGTCACCATCGATTGGGAATCGCCGCCGCTGGAGGCGTCCACCGTTTCGAGTACGACGTCATCGAGTTACGCACTCATCGCCGCGCTTTCGCATCAGATCTTGCCGCAAGCGCCTGTAGCGCCGGGCTTGGTCGTCGGCGGCACGGACTCGCGCTCGTATTCGGACGTCGCGCAGGACGTGTATCGCTTCCAGCCGGTGCTGTTCACGGATGACGATCTCGAAACGATTCATGGCGTCAACGAACATCTTTCAGTCCAAAATCTGGACCGAATGGTGCGGTTCTATATTGGCCTCATGGAAGCCGGAGCGATGCAATGATCCGCTTCTCTGTTCTCACTCTGGTGCTCGTCATGGCCGCTTGCACGCAACCGCAAACACCGAGTGAGCAGCTGTCGCCGGCGCCATCCGGGAATTCCAGCAACGGCGCACTTTCGGCGCCAACGCCGTCGGACGTCACCGTCCGCATCAACGCCGCGCAGGAAGGCCAAACCGTGCAAGTCGGTGTCAACCAGCGCTTCGCAGTCGAACTCGTTGGCACGCCGACGGCGGGCTATGTCTGGGCGCCGGCGCAAATGCCGGTTTTCATCACTCGCGCCGGTGACGCCAGCGGGCCCACCATCAGCGCGCAAAACCAACCCGGCTATGCGGGCGGCAATCATTGGGAAGTGCTGATGTTCGCCGCCACCGGTCCCGGCTCAGGCGAACTCGTGCTTGAACAGCGCCGCCCGTGGGAAACCAATGAGCCGCCCGCACACACCTTCCGCGTGACTATTGTCGCGCACTAGGCAAGGGCGCTTTCGCTGACGCGCGCACTCGGCTATCCGGGGCGCACATGAGCGAGCTTCTCCGCGACATCTGGTACTTCGCCGCCGCTTCGCATGAGCTGAAGCGCGGGGCGATGTTCCGCCGCGAAATCTTGGGCGAGCCGGTGTTGCTGGGCCGCGACGAAGAAGGGCGGGCTTTCGCGTTGCGCGACATCTGCCCGCATCGCGCCGTGCCGCTCTCGGCCGGACGCATCGTCGAGGACAACGGCGTGCAAACCGTGGAGTGCCCGTATCACGGCTGGCGCTATGGCGCGCAGGACGGCGCCTGCAAACTCATTCCGACGCTCGTTGAGGGCCAGCCCTACGAAACCGAACGCATTCGCGTGCGCCGTTTTCCCGCACATGAAGCCAACGGCATCATTCTGATTTTCGTCGCCGCCGATGCGCGCAGCACGGCGGAGCCGCCGCCCGCGCCGCATTTCGACATCGGCGATTTTCGCGAGCCGAAATTCGTCATCCACCGCATCTTCGCGGCCACCATGGACAACGCCGTCGTCGGCCTCATGGACCCCGCACACGTGCCGTACGTGCATAATCAATGGTGGTGGCGCCCGCCCTCGACCGGCCGCAAGCTCAAGCAAAAGCGCTTCGTGCCGCGCGAACGCGGCTGGGCCATTGAGCGCCATCAGCCATCGTCAAACTCGCTTGCGTACAAAGCGTTGTTCGGCGGCGCCGTCACCACTGAGATCGCCTTCATGCTGCCGGGCTTTCGCTGGGAGGTGGTCGAGAACGATCGCGCGCGGCTTTTCACGCTAACCTGCCTGACGCCGGAAAACGAAAACTCCACGCGCATTACGCAAGTCAGCTATTGGAAAAACGCGCCGATCCTCGACGTGCTGAAGCCCATCCTCATCCCCGCCGCGACCCAATTCCTCGATCAAGACGGCCACATGGTCGACCTGCAGAACGAGGGACTGAAATACACGCAGTCCATGCTGATGATCGACGACATCGACGTGCAAGCGAAATGGTATCTGAAGCTCAAACGCGAATGGACCAAGAGCCGCGAAGAGGGCCGCGAGTTCGTCAATCCAATTGAGCCCGTGACGCTGAAGTGGATGAGCTAAGCTGTCCGCGAAAGCGGTGGCTCCTCGTCATCCAATTCGAGCGCTCCATCGCTCTTTTTTGCGCACTATCGCTGTTTCTTGCGCTCCATCGCACTCTAGTTGCCTCGCACCCTGGTTTGGGCGTCTGAGGTTTAGCGCGCGAAACGTCTCGCGTACGCGGGGTATCAGGCGGAGCAAAGCTATGAGTGGACAATCGCGCAGGGCGCTGTTGGCGCAGGCCGCCGCCATGGGTGCGGCGCTCGCTTTGGGTGAAAGCTGCGCGCACGCGACGACGGGCCCTCGCGCCGAACGGCGTGACCTCTATCCACAAGGCGTCGCCTCGGGCGATCCGGCTCCCGACAGCGTCATCCTCTGGACCCGCCGCGCGCCGGACGCGGGTACGAGCGCGCACCATCTGATGGTCGAGGTCGCCAGCGACGATCACTTCTCACACATCGTTGCGCGCGGCAATGTCCAGGTCAGCCCCGCCACTGACTGGACGTGCCGCTTCCTCGCCGCCGGCCTGCGGCCCGCGCGCGAATATTGGTATCGCTTCGTTGACGAGAGTGGCGCCATGAGCCGCGTCGGCCGCACACTCACCGCGCCCGCGTCAAGCGATGATCGGCCGGTGCGCTTCGCCTTCGTCAGCTGCCAAGATATCACCAATGGCGCGCTCAACGCCTACCGGCGCATGATCTACGAAGATTTGCGCCGGCCGCCTGCCGAACAATTGAGCTTCGTTCTGCACCTCGGCGACTTCATCTACGAGATTGTCAAATACCCCGAGGACTCGCCGAACGGTCTCGACCGTGGCCGCCGTCTCACTGGCGCTGTGCGCTATCCGCACGGCGAAAAACTGCATCACTATAACTTCCCAACCGATCTCGATGATTATCGCACCGCCTATCGCGCCTTTCTCGCCGATCCCGACTTGCAGGACGCCCGTGCGCGTTGGCCCTTCGTGTGTGTATGGGACAATCACGAATTCTCGTGGAAGGGCTATCAAAGCCAGCAGGTTCTATTCAACGATCCGCCGCGTCCCGCTCAGACGCTGAAGCTCGCCGCAAGCCAAGCTTGGTACGAATACCAACCCGCACGCGTGATCAAACAAAGCCGCGGCGACGTGTTCGTGCCGCCGCACGTCACCAATACGCCGCTTTCCAATTTGGATGCGCGCGGCGTCGGCCAAGAGCCCAACAATCTCACCGCGATTCACGCGCTCCAAGTCCATCGGGCCTTCCGGTTCGGCAAGAACATCGACGTCATCTTGACGGACAACCGCTCATACATGGGCCCGCCAACCGCGGATGTGCCGCAGTTCGACTTCGGCGGATACACGCGAGAAACCAACGACATCCTCGATCAAGGCCGCGAGTATAATGGCGGACACCCACCCGCGACTATTCGTTCTGGCGGTCAGGAGGTTCCAAATCCGCAAGTCGATAAGCCGCCGCAGGCCTATCTCGGTGTTGAGCAGATGGCCTGGTTCAAAGACCGCTTGCGCGCAGCGCGTGCGCCCTGGAAAATCTGGGGCCATTCCTTCGGCACGCTCAACTGGCGCATCGACGCGCAAAACTTTCCGCCTGAGTTCGCGCATCTGTGGCCAAGCACCGAGTACGCCTTCCAAGACCGCTCGCACACTGTCGAGCATGCCGAGATTTTCGGCATGATCCGCAGGGAAGGCATTACCGGTCTTGCCATCGTCGCGGGCGACAAGCACTCGTTCTTTGCAGGGTATCCAAGCGAGGAATTGCCGCCGCATCCGTTCGAACCGGTCGGAGTCGAATTCATCACCGGCGCAATCTCACAACAGAACACCGGCGAGGTGCAAGCCGCGACCGTCCCGCGGAATGAGCCAACCAGGCCTTTCGTTATCCACGACCGGCCTGATGGCACGATGCAGTGTGCGTTCAACACAACGGTGCTGCACGGCGTGCGCGCAGCGCTTGTGTTGCGTGATACGGACGATCCGGCGCGGGCACGCGCCGCACGCAATCCGGAAAACGCGCCAAACCTCTCATTCGTCGATTGGGCCGGCTACGGCTACACCACTGTGCGTGCTTCGCCCGACCACCTTGAGACGGAGTTCGTATGCATTCCGCCGCCGAAGGAACGCGCCGAGGGTGAAGACGGCGGCCCGCTGCGCTACCGCGTCGTGCACCGCGTGCCGCTCTGGGCCGCAGGCCAGCGTCCGCAGATGCATCCCGAGGTCATCGAAGGCGACGTTGGGACTGCAATTTGAGCTGAGGCTGCGGCGGCGCTTACCCCGCTGCGGCCTGTCGCCGTGGCAGCTTCCAGTTCGGGCGCACCCAATGGCAGGTGTAGCCGTCGGGAATACGCTGCAGATAATCTTGATGCTCCGGCTCTGCTTCCCAGAACGGACCAACCGGCTCGACGGTCGTCATCACTTTGCCGGGCCAAATCCCCGACGCATCCACATCCGCGATAGTATCTTCGGCGACGCGTTTCTGTTCGTCGGTCGTGTAATAGATCGCCGAGCGATAGCTCAGGCCAACGTCATTGCCTTGACGGTTCTTCGTCGACGGATCGTGGATCTGGAAGAAGAACTCCAGCAGATCGCGATACGAGATCTTCGCCGGATCAAACTCGATCTCGACCGCTTCCGCGTGCGTGCCGTGATTGCGATAAGTTGCGTTCGGCACATCGCCGCCGGAATAGCCGACGCGCGTCGAGATCACGCCAGGCATCTTGCGGATCAGCTCTTGCACGCCCCAAAAGCAGCCGCCCGCCAACACCGCCCGTTCCGTCGCCATGTTCGTGCTCCTGTTCCGGCCTCCCATTTAGGGGCCGCCCTGAGTGTTCGCCAGATGATACGAATGCGGCGCACGCTAGGTTACGGGGTTGTGACGACCACCTGCGCTGTCTACTCAACGGTGTGTCATTCCGGACGCGCGGAGCGCGATCCGGAACCCAGGGGTAACGAGCTGCGTGGTTGCCCTGGGTTCCGGCTCTCCCTTCGGTCGGCCGGAATGACTCACCTAATGTATGCG
>JBAQGO010000074.1:0-83955 GCA_049287825.1 Vitreimonas sp.
TCGGTGACCGGCATCATTGCGGCGGATGTCCCCCCAACCACGGCGGCGGCGCGGGGATACCCGGCACGAATAGGCTCAGGTCGTCCCAAATCATGGTCGCCCCCGCGAAAACGATGACCAGCACGCCAAGATATCCAATCCAGCGGTTCTTATGCACGATTGTGGCAATCCCATGCGCAGCCACGCCCATCAGGAGGACTGAAAGGACCAAGCCGAAGACCATGATCGACGGCGAGTTGCGCGCGACGCCGGCCACGGCGAGCACGTTGTCGAGCGACAAGGCGATGTTGGCAACGATGATCGCAAACAGAGCGCGCAAAAAAGCGCCCTTGCGCGGCGTCGCACTCGCATCGGGTTCTTGCGCGTCAATCGCTGCGTGATGCTCACGCAAATCCCTGAACATCCGGTAGGAAATCCACAGCAGCAGCAGCCCGCCGACGATCATCACGCCGCGAATGCGCAACAGGTCGATGGTGATGAGGCCGAAAGCGATACGCAGCAGCAGCGCGATCACTACGCCCCAAAAAATGGCGCGCCCGCGCTGCTTGGGCGGCAGCACTGCCGCTGCAACACCCACCGCCACCGCGTTGTCGGCGGAAAGCGCGAGGTCAATCAAAATGACGGCAAGAAACGCGCCGACGTCAGTAACAATGGCGTCCACGCGATGCCCCTCTCAGCCCCAACCGCCATTTGTCCTGGAGCGCAGTGCGCGGGTCAAGCGCTGAGCGGATGGAGGCTGCAACCATTCAAGCGCTCGCAAGTGCAGCAAGCACTCATTCCGCCGCGATGGCGGCGCTGTTGTCGCCGCGTTTCCAGCGGAGCTTTGGCGAGCGGGCGGCGCGGGTTTCGTCCAAGCGGCGCGTTGGCGCCAGCACCGGAGCGTTCTTGAAGAAGTCCTTGTCGCCGGCGGCGGCGCGCTTCGAGAGCGCGATCATGACGTCGCAGAAGCGATCGAGTTCGCGCTTCGGCTCGGTTTCGGTCGGCTCGATCAGCATGGCGCCGTGCACGACCAGCGGGAAATAGGTCGTGAACGGGTGATAGCCTTCGTCGAGCAGCGCCTTAGCGAAATCCTTGGTGTCGATACCTTGGGCTTCGGTGCGCGTATCGTCGAGCAGCGCTTCGTGCATGCACGGGCCGTTGCCGAAGGGCGCGTTGTAGTGCGGCTTCAGGCGCGTGAGCATGTAATTGGCGTTGAGCACCGCGTCTTCGGCCACTTGGCGCAAGCCATCGCTGCCATGGCTCAGCATGTAGGTGAGCGCGCGTGTGAACATACCCATCTGGCCGTGGAAGGCGCACATGCGGCCGAAGGCTTGCGTGCCATCGGCGTGTTCGCGGAGATCGTAGCCTTTGTCGCGCTTGATGATGTGCGGAACCGGCGCGAATGGCGCGAGTGCGGCGGAGAGCACGGTGGGACCTGCGCCCGGACCGCCACCGCCGTGCGGGGTTGAGAAGGTCTTGTGCAGGTTGATGTGCATGGCATCGACGCCGAGATCGCCGGGGCGCACGCGGCCGACGATGGCGTTGTAATTGGCGCCGTCGCAATAAAAGTACGCGCCGGCTTCGTGGATGGCGTCGGCAATCGCCTTCACTTCACGCTCGAACAGCCCGCAGGTGTTCGGGTTGGTGATCATGATGGCGGCGACGTCCGGGCCGAGTTTGGCCTTCACGTCATCGATGTGCACGCGGCCGTCATCGCGCGCCGGGATTTCATCGATGGTGAAACCGGCTTCGGCAGCGGTGGCGGGATTGGTGCCGTGCGCGGAGGTTGGCACCAGCACGCGCTTGCGCTTCTCGCCTTCGCCACGCGCGGCAAGTGCGGCCTTGATCGCCAGCATGCCGCACATTTCACCGTGCGCGCCGGCTTTCGGCGAAAGCGCCACCGCGGGCATGCCGGTCATGGTGCAGAGCCAATGCGCGAGCTGATCCATCACCTCCATCGCGCCCTGCGTGGTGGAGAGCGGCTGCAGCGGATGCAGATCGGCGAAGCCTTCAAAGCGCGCGACGCGTTCATTCAAGCGCGGATTGTGCTTCATGGTGCACGAGCCGAGCGGGAAGAGCCCGAGATCGATGGCGTAGTTCTTTTGGCTCAAGCGCACGAAGTGGCGCATGGTTTCCGGCTCTGACAGCCCAGGCAGATCGAGCGACGCTTTGCGGCCAAGGCCGCCGAACTTATCGGCGCCGCCTTTGGGTTCAGGCAGATCGACACCGGTGCCTGTGGCGTGGCCGGTTTCGAAGATGAGGCCCTCTGCTTGCAGCAGGCCGCGATTGCCGGAGACCGTTTCGGTTTTCATGCGATGTCTCCGAACGTGGCGCTCCCTCCCCCCTTGCGGGGGAGGGGTTGGGGTGGGGGGGCGATAAGCTGCTGCGATCGCGTCAGAATTGAGCGCGGTGCGTTTGCTTCAAATGAGCGGTGCGATTGAACGCCCCCCACCCCCTGCCCCCGCCCCGCGAGGGGGCGGGGGTTCGTTGCGGTGGCGATCATCACAGCGCCCCCTTCAGCGCTTTCGCGTAGGCGCCGATGTCTTCGTCGGTGTTCATTTCCGTCGCGCACGCAATGATCACGTCATCCATGCCGGCTTTCGGACTAAGGCGGCTCATGGCGATGCCGGCGATGACGCCTTGGCTCGGGAGCTTGTCGACGATGGCGTTGGCGTCGCCCTTCACGCGGATGGCGATCTCGTTGAAGAAGCGCTTGGTCAGCACTTCGACGCCGGGAATTTTGCCGAGCGCGTCCGCGAGCGCGACGGCCTTCTCGTGATTGAGCTGCGCGAGCTGGCGCAGGCCCTTCTCGCCGAGCAGCGTCATGTGAATGGTCCAAGCCAGCTGACAGAGGCCGGAATTGGTGCAGATGTTCGACGTCGCCTTTTCGCGGCGGATGTGCTGCTCGCGTGTGGAGAGCGTCAGCACGAAACCGCGCTGGCCGTCGACATCCACGGTTTCGCCTGCGACGCGGCCCGGCATTTGGCGAACGTATTTTTCCTTCACCGCGAAGAGCCCGACGTAAGGCCCGCCATAGTTCAAGGCGTTGCCGATCGACTGGCCTTCGCCGCAGACGATGTCGGCGCCGTACGAGCCGCCCGGCTCGATCGCGCCGAAGGCGATGGCTTCGGTGAAGGTGGCGACCATGAGCGCGCCGGCGCCACGCGCAGCGTCGCCGATGCTCTTCAAATCAGTGATGGTGCCGAACACGTTCGGCGATTGCACGATGACGGCGGCAACGTCAGCGCCGAGGTGCTTGGTGACCGCCGCTTCGTCATCGATGGCGGCAGGCAGCGCGACAATTTCGAGCCCTTGGGCTTCGCAAGCAGTGCGCGCGGTTTCGATGTAGTGCGGATGGCAGCCGCCGGAGAAGACGATCTTCTTTCGCTTGGTGATGCGCGCCGCCATCAAAGCCGCTTCGCTCGTCGCGGTGGAGCCGTCGTACATGGAGGCGTTGGCGACTTCCATGTCGAGCAGGAGCGCGACCTGGGATTGGAATTCGTAGAGCGCCTGCAGCGTGCCTTGCGCGATTTCTGGCTGATACGGCGTATAGGCGGTGAGGAACTCGCTGCGCTGAATGATGTGATCGACGGTCGACGGCACGTGATGGCGATAAGCGCCGGCGCCGAGGAAGAACGCGGTACGGCCGGCGGGCGTATTCTTTTCCGCGAGCCGCAGCATGTGCCGATGCACTTCGATCTCGCCCTGCGCTTTCGGCAGATCGACGAGATCCTTCAGCAGCGCAGATTTCGGCACGTCGGCATAGAGCGCATCGACCGACTTGGCGCCGATGACCGCCAACATGTCTTTGCGGTCAACATCAGTGAGCGGCAGATAACGCATCAAAGACCTTTCACGTAGTCAGCGTAAGCGGCTTCATCCATGAGCGCGTCGACTTCGGCTTTGTTCGCGACTTTGATCTTCACGAACCAGCCGTCGCCTTCCGGCGAGCCGTTCACGAGATCGGGTTGGCCGGAAAGCGTGTCGTTGACTTCGACCACCTTGCCGGCGATCGGCGCATAAACGTCAGACGCAGCCTTGGCGCTTTCAACCACCGCCATGTCAGCGTGCGCGGCGAATTCTTTGTCCTTGGCGGGAAGTTCGACATAGACGACGTCGCCGAGCTGCTCGGTCGCGTAGGCGGAAATGCCGATGGTGGCGACTTCGCCGTTGAGCTCAACCCACTCGTGATCCTTGGTGTAGCGCTTGCTCATGGGGCTTTTCCTCAATTGGCTTTCTTGGGGCGGACATAACGGTGTGGAACGAAGGGCAGCGGCACAACGGTGGCGCTACGCGGCTGACCGCGGACGAGAAGATCGATGCTCGTACCGGGCTCAGCGTGGGCGGCGTCGACATAGCCCATCGAGATCGGCCCGTTCAGGATCGGCGAAAAGCCACCCGACGTGACGACGCCAATATTCTTGCCGTCCTTGGTGATCTCGACGCCTTCACGCGCCGGCGCGCGGTCATTGGGTCGAATGCCGACGCGCTTACGCGCCGCGCCCAGTTCGTACTCACGCAGAATGCGCTTGGCGCCTGGGAAATCTGCTGCCTCGCGGCGGCGCTTCTGGATGGTCCAGGCAAGGTCAGCCTCAATCGGCGACGTCGTCGGATCGAGATCGTGGCCGTAGAGACAAAGTCCCGCTTCCAAACGCAGTGAATCCCGCGCGCCGAGGCCGACCGGTTTGACTTCCGCGTGCGCGAGCAAAGCTCCCGCGAGATCCTTTGCATGCTCAGCACGGACGAGGATTTCGTAGCCGTCTTCACCAGTATAGCCGGAGCGCGTGATGGTGAGGCGGCCGAAGCGCTGGGTTTCGATGCGGCGCACGGTCATGAAGTTCATGTCGTTCAGTTCAGGCGCGATGACCACGCTCGCGGCTTGCGCCGCAGTAGGCCCCTGCAGCGCCAGCAAGCAGCGATCATCGGCGCGCACCAAATTGGCTTCGCTCGTGGTGGCTGCTTCGATCAGCTTCCAATCTTCGATTTTGCAACCAGCGTTGACGACAATGTAGAGGTCGCCCGCGGCCGCGGGTTCTACCGGTCGCGCGATCATCAGATCGTCGAGGATGCCGCCGTCGGCGTTGAGCAACATGGTGTAGCGCACTTGGCCGGGCTTCAGGCCCTGGATGTCGGCTGGCACCAAGCGCTCGATCAGCGATGCGACCTTCTTGTGCGCCGCATCGCCCTCAAGGCCGTGGCCCTTCGGCAAAGCAAAGAAGCACGGGCCCATGTGCGAGACATCGAACAGGCCAGCGTGCTCGCGCGTCCAATTGTGCTCGGCGATAAGGCCTTCGAACTGGATCGGCATGTCGTAGCCGGCGAAGTCGGCGAACTTCGAGGTGCGCGCGCGCCAAACCGGATCGAGCGGCAGCTTCAGAGGTTCGGCGTCGGTCATTGATCAAGTCCCAGGTTTGCGCGGCGCGCACGATCAGGTGTGCGCAGCCCCCGCTGTCCTGGCGCCTGAGAGATTTACTCCTTCGGCGGCGGCCTCCCCCAAACCCAATTTGGCGGTGGCCGCTCTTTCCAGCGTGTTCATCCCCCCACGGTCCGGTTCCCTGAGAGTTTCCGGGGCGGTTGCTCCTTCGGGGGCGGCCTTATTCGCCGTCTCTCTCCCGCGGGGTTCATTTGTCTGGCCGGCGCGCGGCGAATCCGATCGGCGCGCGCCGTTGACCGCAAGTTGCGCGGGCGCGGCCGCGAGTCAATGTGGATCACGGGTTTCTGTCAGCCGCTCAGCCGACCACGTCGACCGGGATATTCTGGATCGAATTCCCGCCGTACATGATGGAAACCTGAGATGGCCGGTCGCCAGCGTTAGGATAGACACGATCGTAGTGCGCCGGCGTCCATGTGATCACCGCAGGCCAAAACCCCGGGCGCTGTACGAGATGCAATTCGAGCATCAAGATCGCCGGATTGATGCCCTGAGGACTGCTCGGCACAAGAAACGCTACGACACCCGGATTGGCGACCTCGACTTGCCCAATCACGTGAAGGTCATCAGGTGGCGGAGGCTGAGTGTTCAACCAAGCGTGCCAATCCCTAGTGGCGACCATGTCCTTCCTCCCCGCCTGCCGTTTCGCACTTGCGCGAAAATCTCACGGAACTCTACCTATAGGCGAGTGAATTCAGAAAGCGAAACAAAAAGCGATGTCGTCATCGCCAGTGAAGGACGTCCACACCACGTAATAGCCGCTCCACTTGCGGCGTGTGTTTGGAATTGCTGTCGTCGTGCAGATCAACGCCGTGAAACAAGGTGAAAGGCGCGCGCGACCCCTTGCGGGCACGGACGATAACGCGGTTTACGGGAGCATCGGCGCGTGGGCGTATCGGCATGACCTCGATCCCGCCCAATCGACCTTGCATCGCGGCAAGAATATCAGGCAGTCTCGTAGCGCGATGGATGAGCGTGAGCGCCGCACCGCCTGTGAGACGGTCCGCGAGTGACGCGATCCATACCCCAATTGCCTCATCGGCCACGTGAGCATGGCGTCGCGTCTCGGCTGGCGCCCGGCCTTCTCCTTCAATATCGAAGGGCGGATTGAAAAAGACTCCATCGAAGATGCCGTAGTTCGCGTTTTTATCGAGCGCATCGCCTGAGGCGATTTCGATGCGATGCATCATCGCGTTCAACGCGACATTTTCCCTCGCGACCTCTGCGATGTTCGTCTCGCGTTCGACTCCGAGCAAAGAGATGTTCTCATTGCGTACGGCGACAGCGATCAAAGCGGCGCCAACGCCGCATCCCGCTTCCATCAAACGCATGCCGTCATGCGCTTCCACAGCAGCCGCGAGCAACAGCGTGTCGACGTTCACGCGATAGCCGCGCGCGGGCTGGCGGATGCGTATGCGCCCGCCGAGCAAAGCGTCTTCCGTGACCTCGAATGCCGCCATAAAGCCGATGCGACCCATGCGCGCGACCAGGGGAACAAAGCTTGACCCTCGCGCTTAGCCCCACCATCGTTTTCCTGTCACGTGAAGGCAAGCGGAGGCCCTTTGGGACCGGCGGTCGATAAAGCGAAACGGCCACAGCCCAATGCAGTCGATCGGCTGAGCGCATTGCTCGCCGAGGATATGGCCGCCATTGACGCCATTATTCACCAGCACATGACCAGCCCCGTTGGGGTCATCCCGAATTTGGCCGCGCATCTGATTGACGCTGGCGGCAAGCGCATCCGCCCGATGATCACATTGGCGTCAGCACGCCTTCTTGGCGGCGGCGGCGATGGGGCGCGGAAATTGGCCGCCGCGGTCGAGTTCATTCATTCCGCGACCTTGCTCCATGACGATGTCGTGGACGTCTCCTCCATGCGTCGCGGCAAGCAGAGCGCCAACACGATCTGGGGAAATTCCTCGAGCGTGCTGGTCGGCGACTTCCTGTTTGCGCGCTCCTTCAATCTGATGGTCGAGACCGGCGACCTGATGGTGCTCGATATTCTGGCGCGCGCCGCAAGCGTGATCGCCGAAGGCGAAGTCATGCAGCTGGCGGCGGCGAACGACGCCGAGACGACACGCGAACGCTATATGGAAATTGTCGGCGCCAAGACGGCCGCGTTATTTGCCGCGGCGGCGAAGGCCGGCGCGGTGGCTGCCGGACGCCCCGGAGCGGAGGCGACGGCGCTCGACACCTACGGACGCGAATTGGGCTTAGCGTTCCAACTCGTCGATGACGCGTTGGATTACGGCGGCGCGAGCGCTGCCATGGGCAAGAATGTCGGCGACGATTTCAAGGAAGGCAAAGTTACGCTGCCCGTCGTGTTCGCGCGCGACGCCGGCGATGAGAGCGAACGCGCGTTCTGGCGCCGCGTGGTGAGCGAAGGCCGCACTGACGACGACTTCCATCGCGCGTTAGCGCTGCTCAAGCGTCACAATGCGATTGAGCGCACGCTTGAAGCCGCGCGTGAACATGCGACATGTGCGAAGCAAGCGCTGACGAGTCTGCCCGCCAACGCTTACAACGAAGCCCTTACCGAGATCGCCGATTTCGTTGTTGAGCGCGGCTACTAAGTTTCGGCGATGCCGCGCTTGACGGCGTAACGGCGTACAATCTGCGCAATAATGATCGCGGCGACCGCGAGCGCGGCTAGCGCCATCCACGGTGCTCCATTGCGAGGGGCGAGTGCAACGGCAAAGCCAATGCCGCCGCAGACCGCCATCGCCAGCCAATAGACAATCGCCACCCGCGCATGGCTCCAGTGGGCGCGATGCGCGATCTGATAGAGGTGCTCGGAATGCGCATCCAACAGGCTGCGCCGTCGCCGCGCGCGCCAAAGCAGGGTCAACAAGGCATCCGCCAACAGCGGAAGGAACAGAATCGGCGGCACGAACGGTGACAGTTGCGTGCGGCGGATGACGTAAAGCGAGACCAAGGCGGCGATGGCTCCCACGAACAAGGCGCCCGCGTCACCTGCGAACAGCCGCCCCCCAGGGAAATTCCAGACCAAGAAGCCAATCAGCGCGCCAGCGGTGCAAAAGCAGATCGCGGCGCCGGCCGGTGATCCAAGCTGAAGCGAAATTGCGCCGAGCGCGCCGAGCCCTATGGCGGCCGAACCCATCGCTAGGCCGTTGGATCCATCCATGAAGTTCACGCTGTTGATCAGGGTGAATATCCATAGCGCGCTGCCGACCAATCCGATCAGCAGAGGCAGTTGCAAAACATGGCCTTCGCCCAACGGCAACAGAGTCACGACGCCAATGCGCCAGGCGCCTGCGAGGGCTGCGAGGCTGAACAGCAGGAACTTGAGACGCGGACTGATGGGCGTTGCGTCGTCAATGAAGCCCATCAACAGAAACGCAAACGCGAACAGCACAATAGCGGCGATCAGCGGAATGCCCTGCGCGATCAGCGTGGCTTGCCATATTGGCAAAGCAATCAGGAAGAACCCGCCAGCGAGAAAGCCGGCGGCAATACCCACCCCGCCGCTCGTTGGTGTCGGCGATTTGTGCGCTTTGCGCGCGAGATCGGGATGATCAAGCGGCCCGCGCCGCACAAGAACCATGCAGGCGAGCGCGCTGACCAGCGCCGCAATCGCCATAGCGATAGCTAGCTCAACCCACACGCGCACTCCCTCGCCGCGCCGGGCTATCGGCGCAGGGATTGAACGTCAAGCGCCGGCGAGTTCCGTTTCGATAGCCCACCAATCGGGATGCGCGGCGCGTAGATCGGCAGCGAGGGCTTCGGCGGCCGCCAGATTTTCCACAAGCGCAAAGCATGTGGCGCCGCTGCCGGACATCGCCGCGTGCTCAGCGCGCGCATCGTTGCGGAGGATTTCGATGATAATGGCGATTTCAGGCGCGAGAGCGCTGGCGGCGGCGGTCAGCGCGTTGCCGGTTGCGACGATGTCGTTCAGCGCCTCTGCGCGGTCGGTCCAAGCGGGCGCCCCGCGCGGCGCGAATTCACCACCGAGACGCATGCTGTCGAATTCGCGGTACACGACCGGCGTCGCCACCTCTTTGAGCGGATTGACGAGCACGGCCGCAAAAGCTGGCGCACGAATTGGCGTCCAAGTTTCGCCCAGCCCTTTCATCCATGCGGGCGCGCCGGACAGGCAAACCGGAACATCCGATCCCAGCCGACACGCAATGGTCTGCAATTGTGAGGCGTCGTATCTGAGTTCCCAAAGGGCATTAAGCGCGCGCAGCGTGGCCGCGGCGTCCGATGATCCCCCACCAATGCCGGAAGCAACCGGGAGATTCTTTTCGAGCGTGAGCTTGGCGTTCGCTGGCACGCCGGCTGCCTGCGCCAGCGCGCGCGCCGCGCGCAGGACCAAATTGTCGACACCACCCTCTGAAAGCTGATCCGAGAAATCGCCGACGATGCGCAGCGACAAGCCATCTCCCGCCTCGGCGCTCACAACGTCGCCGACATCGGCGAACGTCACCGCGCTTTGCAGCGGATGCATGCCGTCCTCGCGCGGGCGCCCAACCTCAAGCGTGAGATTGATCTTCGCCGGCGCGAAGACCTGCACGCTCATCGCGCAGCCGCCCGCCCGGCGGGCTCGGCGGGCAGGCCGTGCTCCAGCTTTTGCTGGATGGGCGCCGGATCGTCCGGGTTGAACGAAAGCGCGCGCTGCCACTGATAGCGTGCCTCGGTGTGGCGTCCGACGCGCCAATACACATCGCCCAGATGATCGTTCAGCGTTGAATCACCGGCTTCGAGTTCGACAGCGTGCTCGAGATTTTCCAGTGCGCGCGGATAATCGCGCATTCGATAATAGGCCCAGCCGAGGCTATCGACGATGGCCGCGGAATCCGGGCGCAGCGCCACAGCGCGCCGGATCATCGCAAGCCCCTCTTGCATGTGCTCGCCGCGATCGACCCACGAATAGCCGAGATAGTTCAGAACATCAGGCTGCTCGGGCGCGAGTTGCAAAGCATGCTGCAAGTCCGCCTCGCCTTCGGCCTCGCGGTGCAGGCGCACGCGCGCCGCGCCACGCGCAAACCACAGATGCCAATCGCTGGGGGTCGCAGCAATCAATTGCGAATAAATCGCCTCCGCCTCCGCGTCGTGACCGCTCGTGCGATAGATATCCGCGAGCGCGCGCTTGCCTCGGATATCGTCGCTTGATGCGGTGGTCCGCGCTAATGCGATCGCTTCGTCGTTGCGGCCATCGGCGACCAGCGTCCACGCCTCCATGGTGCGGGCGCTTGAAGCGTAAGGCGATTGCGCATCGACCTGGTGCAGAACGGACCGCGCGAGTTCACCGTGATGCAGATCAGATTGGGCCTGAGCAAAGGCCAAGCGCGCCGCATCGGCATCGGGGTCAAGCATCAAAGCGATGGTGAGCGCGGCGAGGCCGTTGGTTTCATCGGATTCCTGCAAATAGATCGCCGCCAGTCCGTAGAGCCCGGCTGCCGCGCCACGCGTCGGCGTCAATGGCAGCGCAGACGGATGTTGGCCTGCGTGAAGACGTTGGGCCGCCGCAGCGAGCTCTGGATTGGTTTGGTTTGCCGGCAAGTCCAACAACGCGATGGCTTGATCGCGCGCGCCTTGCCGCGCCAGCAAATCGGCGTTGCGCTCGATGGCCGGCGGCAGCCACATGCCAGCGCCCGAAGCGTTCATGTACGCCGTGAGCGCATCGCTGTTGCGGCCCACATAGTCGAGCGCCATGGCTTGCTGATATTGCAGCAGGCCGCCGTACGGACGGATGTTCAAGAGCGGCCGCAAATCCGGATCGACATCCTGCACCTGATGCGCGCCCGCACGCGCCCACACCCGCATGATGCGCGCCATTAGCGCTTGCGCCGCTCCGCTATTGGCGGTTGTGAGTTCGGCATCGGCTTGCGACCAGCGCTGCGCGACGAGCGCGTCGGCGCCCCGAACGATGTGCGCTAGCGCAGGCGCATCCGGACCGCGCGCGAGGCGCGCGGCCGCACGAGCGCGAGCGATGTCGCCTGCGGCGAGTGCGGATGTTACCGCGCCCTCGACAAGGTCCTGGTTGTCTGGCGCCCGCGAAAGCGCCGACGTGTAGCGATCGGATGCCGCGCTGTAATCTTCGGTCAAATTGGCGACGCGGCCGACCAAGAAGTCTGCGTAAGCGCGGCTGGAAGGTGCGGCGGGTGCATCCATGGACGCGCAGGCGGCGAGGCTTGCGCCCGCCGCCAGCAATGCCGCCCCCCGCAGAGCGTTCACAGATCTTGTCGCTGCGACGGTCCAGTCGGCAACGTCACTTCCGGCAACGCCCGCGTCTGCGGCGCCGGCGTCGTCAGTCCGTGCGCGATCTTCTGCTGCAGCGATTGTGTGCGCGGGACATCGGCTTGCGCCTCGAGCGCCCGGCGCCACGCGTCACGCGCATCATTCTGACGGTGCAGACGCCAGTAGATGTCGCCGAGGTGATCGAGCAGCTCCGAGTTTGGATCGCGCACCGAGAGAGAGTTGGCGCGCTCAGCCAGCACTTTGGCTTCGTCGTAATGGCCATAAAGGTAATATGCCCACGCCAAGCTATCGACGATGGCGTAGTCGGTCTGGCCATTGTTGAAGCCGCGCCACAGCAGACGATAGCCTTCCTCCAGACCCTCCGGATGCTGAATCAAAGCGTAGCCCAATGTGTTGAGGCGGATCACGGAGTCGGGCTGCTCAGCGAACAGGCCGCGCGCCACGCGCACGCCGTCCGCCCAAGCCTGCGGATCGTCCATCAGGATCGAGACGTAGAGCAGACGCGTATCGACGCTTTGGTCGAGCACGTAGGCAGCGCGCATATCGGTCGACGCCGCGCTATAGTTTCCGGCATAGCGATAGGCGTACGCCCGATACCCAAGAACGTCGGCGCGATCGTCGGCATCTTGCGCCATGGACAGCGCCCGCGTGTAAGCCGCGATCGCCTGCTCGGAGCGCCCGGTGCGGCGATAAATATCTGCAGCAGCCGCAACAATCGACCAACGGCTTCCAGCAGCGGCGGCTGCATGATCCGCCGACGCGTTGGCGGCGGCCACGTTATGACGGCGGACCTGGATCGAAGCACGCATGATATCCGCGTCCGGCGCAAACACGCTGCTGGCCGGCATCAGATTAATAATGCGCTCGGCGCCGTCCAGGCCGCCGGCGTCTTGCAGCTGTTGTGCTGCGAACAAGCGCCAATCATTGGCGTCAGGCGACATCAGCACGCCAAGCTGCAACAGCGCGGCGCCGGACGAAGACGTGAGGCCCGTCGTCGGGTCTTGCTGCGACAGCGTTTGCTGCAGGTTTTCGGCTTGCGTGAGATATTCCGACAGAAAGATCATCCAGCGCCCGGCGGCGCTCTTGAGATCGAGCGCTGGTTCAAGCGGTTGTTGGCCAGCGCCCAGGCGGCGCAGGTTCTCTTCGACGTCGGCTGAGCGCGGCGCGAATTGCGCGACGATGCCATAGAGGCGGCGCGCTTCGGCGGTGCGTCCGAGACGATGGTTCACCAGCGCCGCACGATAAACAGCGTGTGTGACGCGCGTGGCGTTCAGGGCGCGCTGCAGTTCTTCCATATTCGTCGGTTCGGCGTTCGGCGGCGGCGTCAGATCGAGATGCGAGATCATGGTCGCGTACGTTGCGGCCGCATCCTGCAGCCGGCCCGCGCCTTCCAGCACAAGGCCCTTCTGCACGGCGGGCAAAGGCGCTGGCAGGTTATCGCCACCCGCATCGATGCGCTGCGTCGCTTGATCGACGTGGCCTTCCGCGGCGAGCACGAACGGCTCGAACATGTCCGCTAGACCGCCCTGCGCGCCGCCCGGGCCGTTGCTCAGATCGGCGCGCGCTTCGGCAAGGCGATCGGATGCGAAGTCATCGGTGAACGCCAATGTGGTCCAGAGCGGCGTGCGATCGCCCTGCGCAAGTTCGCGACGCGCTTCGCGCACCAGGTAATCGACGTCTGCGGCCATCAGAGCCGCGGAAGGATCGGCATAGGTGCGATTGGAGGCAGCGTTCGGCGGTGATGTCGTACGCAGCAATGCCGCCGGATCGCGCTCGGATGCTGCCGGCGTTGCGGGGCTCGCCGCTGACGGCGCACTCGCAGCCAAAGCGGGAAGCGCTGCCGTGCCCGCTGCAAGTCCAAGTGCGGCAACACTCGCTGATAAAATCGCCCAACGCATCGTCTCTCGTCCTTTCTCCCGCATCGCGGGACCGCGGCTCACATGTTCGGATAGTTCGGCCCGCCGCCGCCTTCGGGTGTCGTCCACTCTATATTCTGGCTCGGGTCCTTGATGTCGCAGGTTTTGCAGTGAACGCAGTTTTGCGCGTTGATCTGGAACCGGGGATTGGACCCTCCCTCATCAGTCAGCACTTCATACACGCCAGCTGGGCAATATCGTGTCGCCGGTTCGGCGTATTCCGGTAAGTTTACACGAATAGGGATCGATGGGTCCTTCAACACCAAGTGAACCGGCTGATCTTCTTCGTGATTGGTGTTGGAGAGATAGACCGACGTGGCCTTGTCGAAGGTGAGTGCGCCATCCGGTTTTGGGTAGGCGATCGGCTTGTGCTTGGATGAGTGCTCGGTGGCGGCCGCGTCTGACTTGCCGTGTTTGAGCGTACCGAAAAAAGAAAATCCACCGAGCAAAGTCGTCGTCCACATGTCGAACATGCCGGCCACGCCGCCCCAAAAGGTGCCAAGCTTTGAGAGGAACGGCTTGGCGTTGCGGACGCCGTAGAGGTCTTTACGGACGCGGCTGCCGCGATACGCCTCTTCGTACTCGACCAGCACGTCGTGCATGCGCCCGGCGCGAATGGCGGCGAACGCGGCTTCGGCGGCCATCATGCCAGTCTTCATGGCGTTGTGGCTGCCTTTGATGCGCGGCACGTTCACGAATCCCGCAGCGCAACCGATGAGCGCGCCACCAGGAAACGCTAACTTAGGCACTGACTGCAAGCCGCCCTCAGTGATGGCGCGCGCGCCATAGGCGATGCGTTTGCCACCGCGAATGTGTTGCGCGATTTCCGGATGCAACTTGTGGCGCTGGAATTCGTCGAACGGCGAGATGTACGGGTTCTTGTAATTCAGATGCACAACGTAGCCGACGCTCACCAGCCGATCGCCCCAATGGTACATGAACGAGCCGCCGCCGGTTTTGTCGTCCAGCGGCCAGCCAACTGTGTGCAGCACCAAGCCCGGCTTGTGCTGCTCGGCGGGAACCTCCCAAAGCTCTTTGATGCCGATGCCGTATTTTTGCGGATCGCGATTGACACACAAATCAAAGCGTTTTTGCAGGATTTTCGCGAGCGAGCCGCGCGCGCCTTCGGCGATGAAGACGTACTTGCCGTGCAGTTCGATGCCGGGCTGATAGTCCGGCTTGTGATGCCCGTCGCGCGCAACGCCGAAAACACCGGCGACGACGCCCTTCAATCCGCCAGCGCCGTCGTACACAGCTTCTGACGCGGCCATACCGGGATAGATCTCGACGCCCAGCGCTTCGGCTTGCGCACCCAGCCACTTCGTGAGGTTCGACAGCGAGGCAATGTAGTTTCCGTGATTGCTGAACAGCGGCGGCATCAAGAACATCGGCAACGCTGCAGCGCCTGCGGGCCCGAGAATTTTGAATTGATCGACGGTGACCGGCGTATCGAGCGGCGCGCCCTTTTCTTTCCAATCCGGGATCAGTTCGTTCAGGCTGACGGGATCGATCACCGCGCCCGAAAGAATGTGCGCGCCCACTTCGGCGCCTTTTTCCAACACGGCGACAGTGATTTCGCCGCCTTGCTCAGCGGCAAGCTGCTTCAAGCGGATGGCGGCCGAGAGGCCAGCGGGACCAGCGCCGACGACGACGACATCGTACTCCATCGCTTCGCGCGTGATCTGTTCGTCAGCCATTTACGCCTTTCCATCAGCCTCGAAGGCTTATCAAAGCTGTGTACGGTCCGCGCAAGGCTGCGGGTTAGCTTTGTTAAACCAAACGAGTCCCGCCAAGATGGGCGCGATGGACAACGCTCTCGCCACGTCCGGCGCCGCCCGCGCGCTGCTTGCCTTCTGGCGAGCAGCAGGCGTCGATATGGACGAGGCGGAGGCGATCTTCACGGGAAGCGCGCCGGCGCGCGCGCCAGGTGCACCGGTCAAGGAGCCGCTGCGGGCCCCTGTGCTCCCCCGGCTCAAGCGGCCAACCCCCGGCCCGGACGCGCCGGTGGAGACCGCCCGCGCCCTGGCTGCCGCGGCCAAAACCATCCCAGAACTCCAGGCGGCTGTAGAAAAGTTCGACGGCTGCGCCCTCAAGGCGACCGCCCGAAACACAGCCTTCTCGGACGGGGTGATGGGCGCCCCGGTGCTTTTACTGGGCGAAGCGCCAGGCAAGGACGAGGACGAACAGGGCAAGCCGTTTGTCGGCCGCTCCGGCCAATTGCTGGACCGCATGCTGGCTCAGATTGGATTGGATCGGAAATCCAACATTTTGATTTCAAATACAATTTATTGGCGCCCACCTGGCAATCGCGACCCTACGCAGGGCGAGATCGTCGCCTGCCTACCGTTCGTGGAGCGGCTAATCGAGCTGACCCAGCCCAAGCTCCTGCTGCTGACCGGCAAGGCCGCCGCCCACACTGTGCTCAAACGCGAGGATGGGGTGATGAAGCTCCGCGGCCGCCGGCTCAACTACACCCGCGAGGGGTTAGCGGCGCCCGTCAACGCCTTGGTTATTCTTCACCCGGCATATCTTCTACGCCAGCCGCAGCAAAAACGGCTGGCTTGGGTGGACCTGCTCACCGCCGAGGCTTGGCTTAAGGAGCTTGGCGTCGAGCTTTCCGCTCACTCCTAAGAACTTAAGGATAGCGCCGATGACGTTTCGCACCGCCTTCGCCGCCTTCTCTGTTGCAGCCCTTGTCGCGCCTGTCGCCGCCACCGCCCAGCCGCGGGTCATGGCGCTGTCTGCGCACGATGAGACGCTCTACCGCGACGCGTTCGAAGCGATCGATGCACATAATTGGCATGGCGTGACCACGGCGCTCGCGCACGTCGACGACAACACGCTCGAAGAAACCGTGCGCGGGCGCATGCTGGCCTCGCCCGCTTATCACGCGAGCTACGGCACGCTGACGCAATGGCTGGCGCGCCACGGTGAGCTCGCGGTCGCCAACGCTGTGTACGAGCGCGCGCAGGCTGCCCGGCCGCATCGTGGGCGCGGGCGTCGCCGTCACGCTGTCGGCGCCGAACCGCCGGCGCCGGATCCGGTGATGCGCCGCACGTTACCTGGAACACCGCCCGATATTCCGGACGACAGTTCTTACGCGCGCTCCGCCATCTCAGACATGGCTGAGCGCATCGGCAATGGCGACGACACCGGCGCGCGCGCCATCGGCGCTGAACAACTCAATGGTCCGCGCTCCGGGCAAGCGGCGTGGTGGCTTGGGCTGCTTGCCTACCGTGCGCACGACTACGCGGAAGCGGTGCGCCAGTTCGAGACGGCGGCGCGTTGGCCCTATTTCGGCGGCTGGGCCTCCGCCGGCGCGCACTATTGGGCGGCGCGCGCGCGGTTGGCGACAGGCGATGCAACGGGCGTGACGCAACACCTCGAAGCAGCGGCGCAGCGGCCTTGGACCTTCTACGGTCAACTGGCTGAAGCGCAGCTCGGGCGCGGCAGCGCGCTCAACTTCGCGCCACCGCAAGCCGATGCGACCGCGCTTCGTCTTTTCATCGATGCGCATCCGGAAGCGCGCCGCGCCGCGATGCTGGGGCAATTGGGAAGACTGTCCGAAGTTGAGGGCGAGATGCGCCGTTTGCACGGACAGCTTTCCTCCAATGACGACGCCAATTTCTTGGCGCTGGCGATTGCGCTGCAAGCGCCGAGCGCGCAATTGCGCGCCGCTGAGTTCGGCGGGCCCGCGCAAGCTTCGGGTTTTTGCCCCAACACGACGTTCGAACCGACCGGCGGGTTCGCGCTTGATCGCGCCCTGGTTTATGCGATCGTGCGCCAAGAAAGCTATTTCAATCCGACTGCGGTCAGCGTTTCCAACGCGCGCGGCCTAATGCAACTGCTGCCGTCCACGGCGCGGGATATGGATCGTTCCACCAATTATCGCCGCCAACCCGGCGCGCTGTCTGATCCAAACCTCAATCTCAGCCTCGGCCAGGATTACGTGCAATGGCTGATGGATGAGTTTCACAGCGATCGCGATCTCGCGCGGGTGTTCGCGTCGTACAATGGCGGCCCCGGCTGGCTCTCGCGCTGGCTCGCAACGCAGCCCTCCGACATCGATCCGCTGCTGATGCTCGAGACCATGCCGCGCGAACAAAGCCGCGACTACGCCGAGCGCGTGCTCTCGCACATGGCGCTCTGCCGCAAACGCTACGGACAAGAGCCCGTTGAACTCGACGCAATGGCGGCGGGCCGGCCAGCAATCTATCAGCCGCAGGACCATGTCGCCGGCGCAGCAGCGCCGACCACGACGCGCTAACACGCTACCAAGCGGCAGAGCCCATTTCGGACGGTAGCGCCTCACTAACATAGGTAAGCCTGCGGGCGGCATCGTGAATTCGATGCTCGGCGCGGACTGCTTTCGCAGGAACTGCGCACGACACCACGCGTTGCGTGCCCGCGTACTGCGTGCATTTCACGCCGTGCTCAGGAGCGACCTCAATGAAACGAACTTATCTGGCGCAAGCTGCTGCGGCTGCATTGCTGTTGACGCTGGGCGCGTGTGGCCAAACGGCGACGACACCATCGACAACGGAAGCGTCCACCACAGAGACCAGCGCACCACCGGCGCCGCCCGTGCTGCCGCCGGTTTCGCCTGCCGACTTCGTGAACAAGGTCGCAATTAGCGACATGTTCGAAATCCAAGCGAGCCAGCTCGCTGTCCGGCGCGCGCAAAACGCCGGTATCCGCGCCTTCGCCACACAGATGGTGCATGACCACACCGCGACTTCGGCCCAATTGCGCACGCTCGTACACGGCCACGCCGATCTGCCGCTTCCAACGGCGATGGATCAAGCGCACACGGACATGTTGACCGAATTACGCAACGCAAGCGCCGCGGAATTCGATCAGAAGTATGTGGACCAACAAACGCACGCGCATGACGACGCCGAGCATCTGCTTTCCGACTACAGCCATAACGGTGAAAACGAAGCCCTCAAAGGCTTCGCCGCGGAAACCGAGCCGAAGGTCCAACACCATCTCGACATGGTGCGCGCGCTCGACCACAGCGGCGCTGACGAACCGCCGGCCCATCCCTAACGCGCAAAGCGGTGTCCCGGAACGGCCAAGGGGACCGCTCGTTACAAACTCGTCTGGTGAGTACCTCTCGTCAGACATTCTATCGGAAAGGGCGGCTTTCCTCGAGGCCGCCCTTTTGGACATCTTGATTGGGAGCACATTGAAACCCGTCTCAACGATTTAACGCTGCGTTGCAGCGACCCGTTGAGCGCACTGCGAGAATCGCTACTCGCGGTGTGCACGCGCGAACGTCTGCTTGGCGGCTAGATCGGGACGTTCGAACTCCAGTTCCATTGCTCCTAGAGCCACCAGCGGCTAATCTGCGGCGAGTAGCGCGTGACTCAGAATCTCACCGACTTTCGCGGTGTGTTTCATTTTTCGGGCGGGGGCGGTTCGATGCATTTGGCGAGACATCTTGCGTTTATGGCGCTTGCCTTTGCGCCCTTCGCCACGAAGGCCGCTGCTGAAGACGTTCCGGCAGTCGCGTCGGAACACAGCACGGTCTCCGTGCTCGCTTTTGTCGGCGCCAGCGTTCGAGGTTTTCAGAGCTATCCGTTCGAATCCACCAGTGGCGATCAGACATTCGCGGGCTTATCCCTCGCCTGGACGCCGCTAGAGCTGCCGCTCGGCTTCCAGGCTGGCCTGGATGGGGGACTTTCTGTGCGCCACGATGGCCACAGATACGGCCCCGCTGGCACGTCGGTTGAAGGCTGGTTCGGCCCCACGATCCGCCATTCGGGCATCCCGCTGGGTCCGCTTCTCTTCAGGCCGGCGGTCACTGTCGGCCTCTCTGCCGTCTCGCAATCCTACGGCCTTGAGCGGCAGCGCGAAATTGAAGAAGGCGGCGATGCCTCTGTACTCTACTATGCGGGGCTTGAGCTGGGACTGGCGTTGAAGTCCCATCCGAACATAGATCTCGTCTATCGTCTGCATCACCGGTCAGGCGCCAGCCAAGTCAGCTATCTTCCGGAAATCGGCAACATTGGCGATACGATGAACGCCCAGACCGTGGGACTGAGATATCATTTCTGAGTCTTGTCGCTCAGCCCATTTCCGATCTTCGTCTCCAGCAGTTTCGCCGCGGGGACGTTGCTGTGGCTGACACGCCGAGTTTGTATGGGCGCCCGATAGCGGGTGATCGGTCCGGGCGATATCCATCCTAAGCGCGAGATCGCGTCGAGCGGCGGTCTTGGCGCAATCGCGCCATTCCGTCCCCTATTGTTTATTGCAGGAAGACGGCGTCGGTTGGCGCGGTCATGAAGTTCAGCGCCCTGACGTTGGGCAGTGATGACGGCCTAAATTCAAATCTCGCATGAGCGTAGGGCATGGGCGCTTGTCGGGCGTCTGCGAACAACGCTGTTCCCGCGGCGGAGCGTGGGGCAACAAAACCCACCCCGTTGAGGCGCGGTGCAAACATCCCCATTGGTCCTGCAAAACGTCCGATCGCCGCGTTTGCCTGCGTGAGCGCAGATATCGCATCCGCCGCGGCCACACTTGCGCCAAGCGCCAGGAGCGGTGCAAGCGACAGGGCCGCCGACATCCGCGATGGCCCACCGATGATCACCTGCCCGTCGCCTTGGAGCTCGGCGGCGGTGGGCGGATTGAGCACGGCGCCGTCTCGATTCAGATTTAACGCGCGACGCGCGCCCGCACTCGCTATCGAAATTGGCGGCGTCTCTCCTGTCTCGGCGCGGAGCTTAAAGACGAGATGAAAGTGACTGCGCTCTCCAGCCGGAAGCCGATAGTAGTCGAGGAGGTGCGCAAACACGCGATTTGCATCCACCACGCGCTCAGTCGATTGCCCCACCGCAAGGGTTGGCACGGTGGCGCCAACAAGCGTGGTCCCAAGCGACAGAGCAAAGCTTCGGCGGTTCATATCTTCCTCAAGGTGCGGCGGGTTGCGTAGTTGCATCGGCTGAAAGGCAAAAATGAGACATGGCATCGGTAGGGATTTCCGCGAGAAGCAGACGCTGGGACTTCGAAGAAGGACCGGTGTCGGAATCATTGCCTTCTTGTGTCCGTAGCAATCGAATAAGCGTGCTGGATAGACAAGGCGCAATTCGGCCGAGTCGGTGAGCGCCACGGCGCTGAAGTCGCTAACCCGCAGGCCGAAAAATCGGGGGATTGGCGCCTCCTAATCCGACCGCTTTGAAGTGCGCGTACACTTCACCTCATGCGCTTTGTCGCCCAGCCCATTTCCGATCTTCGTCTCCAGCGGTTTCACCGCTGGGCGCTCTTGCGGCTGAGATGGTTTGCGAGCTTCCTCGATGCGGCGGGCGCATGCGCACCGCTCACCAAGCAAGCCCGCACAATCGGCCACCTTTGGCTTGACCGTATCGAGCGTGTCCTCCTCGCCATTGTGATGCTGCGCGCGGTCCGTTACGTGCGTTTCATTAAGTCGCGCCGACCATTCGCGGTGCATCGCCTCAAGCAAAGCACATTGTCCCGCGCGGTGATCGGTTCGGCGCTGCGACGCTCCTTGCGGCCGAACGATCTGCGTCAGCGTATCGAGGCCTTAGCACAGAGCATCGACGCTCTGGTTGCGCGTCTGCTCAAACGTCTGCCGCGCGGTCTCACGCGTCGCCGTCCCATTCGCGCTGTACCCGAAGCAGGTGTCGTGCGCTTTAGGCGCTGTGTCGCGCAGCCAGCGCTGACCAGCGACACCTCTTGAGGCGTGTCACCTCTTTCGCCTCACCAATTCCATGAATCATGTCCCAGCTTGCGGCGTCGGCCGCGACGGCGGCAACGCAGCTTGCGTTGGCGGCGGCGCAGCTGGTGCATTGGGCGCGGGCGCGCTGGGTGTAGGCGCACCGGGTTGCACGGGCGCGGTCGGCGCCGGCAGCGGATTGCCATGCGCATCCACAGTCATGCCTGCCCGCAGGCGATGCATGAAGCGATCCATCAAATCGGTGCGCGCGACGGCGCGCGCCACGTCGCGAATGGCGGAGCCGTCCGCTGTGACGCCGGATGCGACCACTTCGAACGGGTCGGCTTCGTCAGTGTGCGCCATATCGCCGGCATATTGGCGATAGACGGCGTGCACGGCATCGTCGTCACCGGACATGGTGAGCGCAATCGCTAGCCTTAGCACTTCCTGCCGGCCCGCCTCATCGAGCGGCTGTGAGGCGTTGCGCATGCCAAGCAAAGTTCGGAGCGACGCCGAGGCGCGGTCCCAATCGCGGGCGCGCCAAGCGGCTTCCGCACGCACGCGCTGCGCGTCCTCGCTGCGATCGCGCTCGACCAGTTCCACGGCGGCATCCAGGCGCCCAAGATCGAGCAGTGCGCGTGCTTCAAGAATGTGGCGATCAGCCAGCAAGGCGGCAGGCATGTTCGGCTGCCGCGATGCGTCGATGGCGACAAGCGCGCGATCGGGTTTGTGGTCCATCAAATAGATCGCAGCGAGATCGGCGGCGACTTGCGCCTTGCCCAGGCCTAGCAAGCGCTCATCAACCTGATGCTGCAGCAATTGCGCCGCCTGTTCCAGGAGATCGACATTGACCAAGCGGCCCGCCAGCAAGCGCACGATGCGATCGCCGTTCGGCCCAACCGGCGTGATGTCGGCGAATTCGTAGAACAGACCAAGCGCTTCGATCGGCTGCAGCTGATCGGCTTCGCCGTCAAGAAACAGCCGCTCGAACAAGGTCGACATATCGGCGCGCAATTGCCGCGCCGCTGGATCATTGGGAAAACGATCCGCAGCGATGCGCATGGTCGCCATGGCCTCGCGCCAGCGGCCGGTCTCGGAATAGACATCGCCCAGCATCGAGACGGTTTGCAGTTCGGTGGAATCGCCGCGCCAGCGGAAGCGCAGCGCTTCCAGCGGCTCAACCGCATCCACAGCGCGGATGACGCCCGTAGCGCGGCGGATACGAATGGCTTCAAGCGTCGCGCGCACGGCGGTGCGCTCGTCGCGGCAGTTCGACAATGCATCGAGCATCTGCAACGCGTTAGCGTTGTCGCCTTGCGCGGCGGTGAGGCGCGCCTGGATCAGCTGCGCTTGCAGGCGCATCGCCTGATCGCCGGCCTGCCCCATCGCAGCGCTCTGCGCGGCCTGCGCGGCGGCGTAGTCGTTCAGCTCAAGCGCGGCATTGGCCAGCGCCAATTGGAAACGCGCACGCCATGCGGGCGGCAACTCTTCCATGGCGCCGGCGCCCGCTTCCAGCTGCTGACGCGCCGTCGGCCAATCCTGGCGTTGCGCGGCGGCATAGCCGCGCCACAGCTGAGCTGCTGGATTTTGCAGAAGCGCAGACGCGCTCAGGTCGGCATCAGAGTCCGCATAGCGGCCCATCATGACGTTGGCTTGCCCGCGCATCAGCCGGTACTCGGGATCGATCTCGACCAGGTCGCCTTGATTGACGGCGGCGAGCCGCAACGAGCCCAACGCCTCAGCCGCAAAATCGTTTTGGAGATAGAAGCGCGCCAGCGCCAAGCGCGCCTCGGTCGGCGCGCCAGCCATGATCCCCTCATTGGCCGCGCGGCGCTGCAAATCGTCCAAGCGATGGCGGATCTGCAGCAGCGACATTTGCCCCTGTGCTGCGGGCGTCGCGGCTGTATCCCCCGGCGCCGACTGCGCGAGGGCAGCGGCGAGTTGTGCTTGCGTCGCGCTCTGCGCCGGCGTCGCAGCGGCCGCAATCAAGCCGGCGCCGCGCGTGACGACAAGATCGCCACTAGCGATCGAAACGGTGACGCCGTCGGCATGAGGTTCGATCACTGCACCATGCGCCGACGGCAAGATTTCTGCTTCGACCGTGCCGCGTCGCGTATTAACGCCTTTGGCCGGTCCGCCAAACATCGCCACCGCGATGCGATCACCGATTTCAGGATCGTTGATCCAGCGTACGGCGCCATCCCGGCCAAAGTGCGCGAGCAGGCTGCTGTGACCATCACCGGAAATCTGCCGTTCAAGCGGCGCGGTGTCGGTTGTCGCGGCGCGCGATCCCAGCGTGAACGTCCAAGCTCTGTCGTTGGCGGCGGCGGAGACGACGATGTCGGGCGATGCCGGGATGCGCAAGCCGACGACGCCCTCGCCATGCACCAACTCCATGTCCTGATGAAAGCGTCCAGCGCGCGCAACGTTGGTCAGATCGATGCGGCCGGTGGCGTCAAAGAGTATCCAGATCGCCTCACCGCGCCGGAACGCGGCCGCGCGCGCGGGAGATGGCCATGTCACCGTGATCTGCGTGTCATTCGACTCTTCGACGAGCTGCACACGCGCCGTGCCCGTGACGGGGGGGCGGGCGGGAACGGGCGCAGTTGCGGCGCCATTGGCGGAGGCTTGCTGCGTGCCGGCAGCGGGCGGCAGCAGATCGACGACGACGCGATTGCCGTCAGAGAAGTGACGCTGCTGCACGCCCGGCGCGACGGTCAGCTGCAGACGCAACGGACTACTGCCGCCGCCGACGCGGCGGATGTCGCGCAACAGGCGCGGCGGTGTCGCGCGCAAATCCGAGAGATCGATGTCGCCGGCGCGTGAGAAACGCAGGTCGAGGCGATCGTTGGCGAGTTGCGGCGTGACGTTGGCGTCGCCGCCGTCGAAGCGGAAAACCAGGCGTGTGTACTGATCGGTCACGCCGGCAGTCACCGATGCGCTGGGCGCGGGCGCCAAACGTGGCGCTGCGGGCGGGGGCGTTGCGGCCGCGGTTTGCGTCGCTGCTGGCGCTGGCGCTGGCGCTGGCGCAGCGGGAATCGCCGCTGGCGCTGGCGGTGGTGCTGGCGGGGCCGTCAACGCGAGCGAGAGATTGTCTGGCAACGGGCTCGACGGCCCACGCAGATCGATTGGCCCACTGGTCGCCACTGGCGCTGGCGCGACGGCTTGCGCGTGCGGCGGCGTTGGCGTCGTCGGCGCGTGCGGGCGCGGCGCGGTTGTTGCGGGCGGCGTCAACGCAATCGGATCCGCCGCCACAGGCGGGGCCGCGATCATCGCGGCGGCGGCAAGCGCCAACGGGGATTTGCGTAGCGACTTCATGGCGTCGGTTGCCGCATCCTTTGCGTCGCCCAGTTAAGCGCGCGTTTAATGACCTGCCGCCTGACCCAGCGCGCTGGCTGAGGCTGGCTGCGCCGCCGCCGGCGTTTCTGTGGCGTTTGCAAGCAATTGCTGGCCGTTGGTCGGCGGACGCGCGCGGTCTGCGAGCAGCTGCGTGAGATGGCGGGCGCGATCCGGCGTCATGCGGCCCATCACTTCGGCCAGATTGGCTTGCCGCATGCGGCTCGCCACCTGCACCATCACCGTATCGTCGAGCGTGTTGAAGACGTTTGCCGCGTCCTTGGCGCGCATGCGCTGGTACACATCCACGAGCGAGGCCAAACGCTGCTCTTGCGCCTGATCAAGCTGGCCAAGCAGGCCGTTCACCGTGGTTTCAAGCTGGTGGAGCTGAGCGAGACGCTCATCGAGACGACGTTCGGCGGCGGTCATCAGATCGTCTTGCGTTTCAATCTGTGTCGCGCGCTGATCGAGCGCTTGGCGGCGCGTGCCCAGCGCCTGCAGTACTTCCACCTCGGACTGCGAGAGGCCTGCCATCTGCGCGAGCGTCGGCGTGCAGGAAGCGGCGCTCGCCGCCGCAGGCGTTTGGTTCGCGCCAGGTGCGGGCGGCGCGCTGGCGGCATGCGTCACCGGCGGGTTCTCCGCGGGCGTAGTTGTCTGCGCCAAGCTCTCGGCCATCGTGAAAGCCTTGAGGCCGAGCAAAGCCGCGCTCGTCGCCATCACAGCGGGAAACAGACGCACGCCTTGAGACGGCTTCTTCGGTTTGCGGACCGGCGTTTGCATCAGAGCCTCGTACGCGTGCCAAGATCGGCGCTGGAGCGGATGCGACCCGCGCCAAGCCCCAAGCGGTCGGATGTGCTGCGCGCGTCATTGATGCGCGCTTGCAAGTCGCGCCCCGCTTCCGCGGCTGTGAGCTTCAGCGCGCGGATGGCGGCTTCCGCTTGCGTCGTCGCTTGCACCAGTTCGGCGGCGGCGGCGCGAATGCCATCCTGACCGGTGCGCAGCGCATTGAGCTTGCGATCGAGCCGCCAGAAATAGAACAGACAGGCGCCCAGCATGAGTGCGAGCACGCCCTCCAACGCGATGGTGACTGGGCTCATGGTCCGCCTCCAAGTTTCATCAGCGCCTGCTGCGACGCAGGCGAGATGCCGTTTTCAATACGTACGGCCAGAGAATGGCCCATGCGGCCGACGCGGCCCTGCGAGAGTTCGACTGCGCCGCACTTCAAGCGCACGACCCCTTCCGGCGCGGCGTCGAGCATCAGCGTGTCGCCGACCTTGAGATTGAGCACTTTGTGCAAGGGTTGCTTCAACTCATCGAGCACAGCGCGAACTTCGAGTTTGGTCGCCCACAGCTCGCCGGCGAGATGACCTTCCCAAATGTTGTCGCGGCCGAACTTCTCGCCCATGAATTGCTGCAGGAGCATTTTGCGGATGGGTTCGAGGGTCGCGTACGGCACCAGCAATTCGAGCTTGCCGCCGCGATCTTCCATGTCGATGCGGAGCTTCACGACAATGGCGGCGTTCGGCGGCCGTGCGATGGCTGCGAAGCGCGGATTGGTTTCGATGCGGTCGAGCCGGAAATCGACATCGGTGAGCGGCGCGAACGCCTGTTTGGCGTCGGCGAGCACGACTTCGATCATGCGCGTCACCAGCATGCGTTCGATGGTCGTGTACGGGCGGCCTTCGACGCGCGTGGCGCTGCCGCCGCGGCGGCCGCCGAGCAACACGTCGACGATCGAATAGATCAGGCTGGAGTCGACGGTCACCAAGCCAAAATTGTCCAGCTGTTCGGCACGGAACACCGCGATGATGGCCGGCAGCGGAATGGAGTTCAGATAATCGCCGAAGCGAATCGAGCTGAGCTGATCGAGGCTGACCTCGACGTTGTCAGATGTAAAATTGCGCAAGCTGGTGGTCATCAACCGCACCAGGCGGTCGAAAACAATTTCGAGCATCGGCAGACGCTCGTAGGAGATCAGCGCCGAATTGATGATGGCGCGCACGCCGGTGCGCCCGCTCGAATCGTCCTCGCCGAGACCGAAGCCAAGGAGGCTGTCGATCTCGTCTTGATTGAGGATGCGTTCCGCCCCGCCGCCGCCTTCGCCCGCGGCTTCGCCTTCACCGCCGGTCTTCCACTCGGCGTTGTCTTCGGCAGGCGCTGTGGGCGCATCGGCGCTCATCTATTGCACCATCATCTCTTCGATCAGAACGGCGTTCACTTGCGCCGGCGCGATCGCCAAGTTCACACGGCGCAACAATTCCAGGCGCAGCCGATAAGCGCCGGCCGAGCCGGCGAGATCGTCGGTGCGCAATTCGCGCAGGAAGCCATTGAACTCATCGGTGACGCGCGGCAGTTGCGAGGTCAGCGTGGTCACCGTCTCGGTGTTCGGCGCTTCGATCGTCAACTTGAGTTTCAGAAACGCCGGGCGGCCATCAGGCCCGCCAATATTCACCAGCATTTCCGGCATAGTGACGAAAACCACGTTTTCGCCTTGCGTGATCGTGGTGCCGTTCGGACCTGGCGTGGATTCACCGGCGTGCTCGCCGGCCTTTTCCTTGCCATGACCGGCATCGGCGTGTTGTTCGGGCTGGCCGCCCTTGAACAACAGCAAATATGCGGCAGCGCCGCCGCCGCCGAGCACCAAAACCGCTGGCAGGATGAAGAAGAGCACGAGCTTCTTGCCCGACATCTTCTTCTTTCCCGGAGCTTCGCCTTCCGCGCCTTCCGCGTTCTCGTTGGCTGCGTCCTCGGGTTTCGGCGCGTCAGCGTCGGCCTCAGGGGCCTCGGCCTCCTCTTTCTTCTTTTTCTTTTTGCCCAGCATGACGGAATCGCTCGCGCTTTTGGTTCCTGCCTTGGTGCGGCGCGCTGGTTAAGGATTGGTAGCAACTCGGCAAAACTTGCCGGTAAGCGGCAGAAATCACCGCGCGCGTTCACCAAACCGCATGCGCGCCGCTCAACAAATTCAAGCGATTAACCTTTGGCCCGCGACTTGCATCGTTAACGGCGATGGATAACGCCCTGATGCTCGGCCTGCAGACGCAACGCGTTCTGCAAAGGCGCTTGGACGTTGCCGCCAACAATCTCGCCAACGTCAACACGGCAGGCTTCAAGGCCGACGATCTGATTACCGAAGAAGCCGACCACACCGGCGCCAGCGCCGACGTCGATCCGACCGACATCCGTTTCGTGCGCGATATCGGCCTGGGCCGCGACATGAGCCAGGGCGAAATCGCCCACACCGGCAATCCGCTCGACGTCGCCATCGAAGGCAGCGGCTTCTTCATGGTGCAGGGCCCGAACGGGCAGACGATGTACACGCGCGATGGCGCGTTTCACTTAACGGGGGATGGACAGCTCGTGACCGCCGATGGTCGCCCTGTCCTGAACTCGGGGGGAGCGCCGATCACGATCGAATCGGACACGGGCGAGAGCCCGCAGATCGGTCGTGACGGCGCTATCACCGTGGCCGGCAACGAAGCCGGCCGATTGGGCGTGGTGACGTTTGCCGCGCCCGGCGCGCTCTCAAAGGTCGGGGACAACCTTTGGGACGCGCACGGTCAACAATCGCAAGACTTCGAGGGCGTCGTCGAACAAGGCGCGCTCGAAGGCTCGAATGTTCGGCCGGTGGTCGAGATCACGCGTTTGATCGAAATTTCGCGGGCGTACCAATCGGCCGCGCAGTTCGTCGCGAATGCGGACTCATTGCGGCAGCGGGCGATCCAAACGCTCGGCCAAGCATAAGGAACCGTCCCCATGCGCGCCCTCTCCATCGCCGCCAGCGGCATGCAAGCCCAGCAGATGAACGTCGATGTCATTTCGCACAACATCGCGAACATGAATACGACGGGCTACAAGCGTCAGCGCGCCGAATTCGAAGACATGCTCTATCAAAACGTAGAGCGGCCCGGCGCGACGTCGTCGTCGAACGGCACTGTGTTGCCGATGGGCATTCAGCTGGGCGCAGGCGTGCGCGCCGATGCGGTTGGCCGCATCACCGAGCAAGGCGGCATGAGCCAGACTGGCAACGCCTACGATCTTGCCATCGACGGCCGCGGCTACATCCAAGTGACGCTGCCGTCCGGGCAAACCGCCTACACGCGCGCCGGCAATCTCGCGGTTAACGCCGACGGGCAAATCGTGACGGCCGACGGCTATCCAATTGAGCCCGCGATCACAGTGCCGCAAGAAGCGACAGCTATTCAGGTGTCGCGCGACGGCATCGTCGAAGCGACGCTGACGGGGCAAACGGCCCCCCAACAACTCGGACAGCTGGAACTCGCCACCTTCGTGAACCCGCAGGGTTTGGAAGCAATCGGCGACAACTTGTACCTCGAGACACCAGCCTCCGGCCAACCGAACACTGCGACGCCAGGTTCGCCCGGGGTCGGTACGCTGTTGCAAGGTTATCTTGAACTCTCGAACGTTAACGCGGTGGAAGAAATCTCATCGCTGATCGTCGCGCAGCGCGCTTACGAAATGAACGCGCGTGTGATCACCGCAGCAGACGAAATGCTGCAAACGACGACTCAGGTACGCTGAGGGCTCTACTGGAGGGAGCCTGTTCCATGCTGCGTTGGATTTCTGTCGCGACGTTTTCGTTCGTCGTGTTCGCCGGCGTGGCCGCTGCGGACACTGTCACGCTGCGCAATCGCATCGAAGCCAACGGCGCCATGGTCACGCTCGGCGACGTATTCACCGGCACAGGCGCACTTTCAAACCGCCCCATCGCGCCCGCGCCGCCAGCGGGACAAATGGGTTCGCTGCCGATAGCGGTGCTTACAGCAGCCGCATCTGTGGCTGGATTTGATTTCACACCGCCCGCTGGCGTTGAGGCGGTGCAAGTCGTGCATCCGTCAGGCGCACGCGCGACGCTAGCGCCGATCAGCGGCACGCCGGTCACGAGCGTGCCTGCCGGCGCGCCGCTGATGGCGACAAACGCAAACAGCGCAACGTATCAAAACGCCGGCGCCACGGCTGCGATCCGCCGCGGGGACGCGGTGATGCTCGTCTATCAATCGGGCGGCATCACGCTCTCAATGCGCACGCAAGCGATGCAGGACGCCGGTGTGGGCCAAAGCGTGCGGCTGATGAATCCGTCCTCCAATCGCGTTGTGGTGGGCATTGTCACCGGGCCTGGCGCGGCGAGCGTTTCACCTTGAACGAGGATCACCTCATGCGTTCTCTTGCTCTGCTGGCGCTCGCCGCAAGCGCTGCCGGTTGCGCCAGCGTGAACACCCATCAGATGACCCAAGACGCGCTCGCTGCACCGGGCGTCGCGTACAACGCAGCGCGGCACGGATTGGCGCCGCCGCAGCTCGAGCCGGTTTCAAACCCGATCGCGCTGACGGGCGGACAACATGAAACGATGCCACAACCAACGCTCGCGTCAGCCGAAGCGCCGCGTGCGAATTCGCTGTGGCGTACTGGGTCTCGCAGCTTCTTCAACGATCAGCGCGCTTCGCGCGTGGGTGACATTCTCACGGTGAACATCGAGATCGACGACAAGGCGTCGTTGTCGAACTCCTCGAACCGTTCACGCACCGGCTCGACGCAGGCAGGGATAAATCACTTTTTCGGCTTGGAAGGCGCGCTCGGACGCGTGTTGCCGGGCGGCTTCGATCCCGCCAACATGGTGGATACCAATTCGCAGTCCGCCGCGACCGGGGCGGGCGCGATCGATCGCCAGGAAAAAATCCGACTGACAGTGGCTGCCGTGATCGTCGATCGCTTGCCGAACGGCAACCTGGTCATCGCCGGGCGCCAGGATGTGCGCATCAACGCAGAGATGCGTCAGCTGACCGTGAGCGGCGTCATCCGGCCTGAAGACATCAGCGCCGAGAACACCATCAATCACACGCAGATCGCCGAAGCACGAATCTCGTACGGCGGCCAAGGTCAGATCAGCGCCGTGCAGCGGCCCAGCTGGGGTCAGCGCATCACTGACGCGATCCTGCCCTGGTAAATCGCCAACGCGCCTAGTTTGTGGGCATGGGCGTGCGTTGTTGCGCGTTTTGCTGCATGTCGCGCTGATTTTGGTCCGCCTCAATCTCCCACTGCTGCCGCGTCTTGCAGACACGGGTGGCGTGGCGCGACAGCCGGCTGCCAGCGTTCATCATCGTGTGGCAGATGATTTGTTGATTTGGATCGGTGACTTGGCTGGCGGCGGTCTGCGTCGGGGCCGCCTCGGCGGTGGGCGACTGCGCCTGCTGCGCCGACGGCTCTGATGCCGAGCCTGCCGACGGCGTCTGCGTGGTCGTGTCATGAGCCGGCTGGGCGTAAGCGGCGCTTACCCACAACAAACCGGCGGCAACGGCCAAAACTACGCGCATAAACTCACTCCCGTTCAAGACCCTCGTGGTCTGTAACCAGCATGACATTCGACGTAAGTCAAAGCCCGTTTTCGTCGTTTTGCAGCGTGAATCCCGCACTCCGTCTCTGAAAACACGAAAATACCACCTAGGCGCCGACGCCGCGCGCCATGAGCACCGCGAAAAGCAGCAATATCGCGATGAGGTGCGCTTCCGCGATGACGTAGCGTCGGACGCGTTTCGCCTCGACCTCAAGCGCCACGAAGCCAGCGCTGGCGGCCGCCCGCCGCCAGCGCTGGAAGGTCAACGTCGGCAAAACAGAGATCAGCCCAACCACAGCGAACGTGGCCATCTTGGCCCAGAAGAACGGTTGTCCCTGATAGTAAGCCCAGCCCTTCGCACCCCAGATCACGCGGCAGACGCCTGCCGCGACCAGCAAGCCAGCGGAAACTCCGTAGAAGAGATCCACGCGCGCCAGCAGCCGCGCAACGCGGCCATCCACGGGCAGCCGCAAGATAAAGCTTTCGGCGACAAGCGTTCCCACCATCAGGAACGCCAAAACGAAGTGAATCCAAGCGAGAATGGCGTCAGTCAGCATGCCGACGTGGTAGCGACTTAGTCGTCGCGATGCACGCGTTCGCGGCGCTCGTGGCGCTCTTGCGCTTCCAACGACAATGTCGCGATCGGCCGCGCATCGAGGCGCGCCAGCGAAATCGGTTCGCCGGTCTCCTCGCAATAACCGTAAGTGCCATCTTCGAGACGGCGCAGCGCGTCATCGATCTTGGAGATCAGCTTGCGCTGGCGATCGCGCGTGCGCAGCTCAAGGCCGCGATCGGTTTCGCTTGTAGCGCGGTCGGCCAGATCGGCCTCGGCGACGGTGTCCTGCTGAAGCGAGGCGATGGTCGACCGAGACTCTTCGAGGATCTCTTCCTTCCAAGCCTGCAGCTTGGCCCGGAAGTACTCCTTCTGCCGTTCATTCATGAACGGCTCTTTCTCGCTGGGACGATACTCTTTCGTGACCGTGGCCATTAGAAGCTCCGACCGCCCTCGCGAGGCGCCGCCTTATAGCGTCGCGTTTTCGGCCCGTCCATCGAGCAAGGACGGCGCCAAACTCTGTCTAAAGTCATAGGGTTGCAGTGCAGCATCAGGCGTTTCCGGCCAAGCGGTCGAGCTTGGCCAGCTCTACCGCGAGTCTCGTGTCAATCTCGCGGAGGACTTCATCCAGGCCGGGTTCTCCAGTGGCTTCCGCAGTTCGCCGCAAGTGCTCCATCTCCTGGCGCAGCGTGCCCGGGGCCCGGCCCGAGAGCAGCCCTGCCTCGAACTTCTCCAACGCATCGAGGGCCGCCCTGCCGCGCTTGGCCTGGCGGGAACGGCGCTGCGCTAAGGGTTCCTCGGCCTGCAGCGCCAGAATCGTGTCAAGCGCAGCAACACTGCTGACGCCCGCGGCCGCGGCCGCCTGCGTCGTCTCTTCCACCCCAACCGAAAAACCAGGGGCGGCAACGCTGCCGGCCCGTTTTGCGCCGGCGGCGGAACCAACACTGCGGCCACTTTCGACTTTCATGGCGGCGACTCGTGGACTGCTGCCGTTTCCACCTCGTTAATGTTTTGATCTTGAACCAAGCGTTAACCGAACTGCTTGCGTATCGGACGCATGGGATTTGCTTCACGTGCGGCGCGTCACGCGTTGCTCGCCGTGGCTTCGGTCGCGGCGATCGGTGCGCCGGTTGCGGCGACGCCGGCCTGGGCCAACCCGCGCATCAAGGACATCGCTGACTTCGAAGGCGTGCGTGACAACCAGCTTGTCGGCTACGGCTTGGTGGTCGGCCTGGCGGGTACGGGCGACAGTCTTCGCAACTCACCGTTCACGCGCCAAAGCTTGGCGGCGATGCTGGAGCGCCTGGGCGTCAATGCGACGAACGGCAATCTCAACACGCGCAATGTTGCGGCAGTGATGGTCACGTCCAACTTACCGCCCTTCGCAAGCCAGGGATCGCGCATCGACGTGACGGTATCTGCGATGGGCGATGCGCGCAGCTTGGCTGGCGGGCAATTGTTGGTGACGCCATTGATGGGCGCGGACCAGCAAGTTTACGCGGTTGCGCAAGGGCCTCTGGCGATCGGCGGCTTTGCTGCATCCGGCGCTTCCGGATCGACCGTGACACGCGGGGTGCCGACGGCGGGACGCATCGCATCTGGCGCACTCGTTGAACGCGAGATCAGCTTCGACATCGCCGATCGCCAAGATTTGCGCCTCTCGCTGCGCAATCCAGACTTCACGACGGCCCAGCACATTGCCACCGCGATCAACAGCTCTGTGGGCGGCAGCGTGGCGCACGCGTCGAGCCCCGGCTCGGTCGAACTACACCGCCCGGATGGTTATTCAGGCGACATGGTTTCGCTCATTGGCTCGATTGAAAATCTCGAAGTCGCGGTCGACAACCCCGCCCGCATCGTCATCGACGAAAGCTCAGGCATCGTCGTCATGGGCGACAATGTGCGGGTTTCGACGGTGGCGATTGCCCAAGGCAATCTGACCATCTCGGTCACTGAAGATCCGTTCGTGAGCCAACCCGCGCCGCTCAGCCACGGCGCCACACAAGTGGTGCCGCAAAGCGGCGTGCATGTGGACGAAGACAAGGGCGGGCTAGTCGTGGTGCCCGGCGGCGTGCCGCTTCGCCAACTGGTCAACGGCTTGAATGCGCTGGGTGTCAGCCCGCGCGACATGATCTCGATCTTGCAGGCGCTGAAAACTGCCGGCGCGATCCAAGCCGACATCGAGGTGATGTGATGGCAGACGCAGGCATCACCATTCAACGCGGCGCGCCGCTGCCGTTGCAGACACAAGCGCCAACCACGGTGCCGGACCGATCGCTACAAGGCGCACCCTTACCGCTCGATCCGCACGCCGCCCGCCCCGACGCCCAGCAAGCGCGGATGCGGCACACAGCGGAAGAGTTCGAGTCGGTGTTTCTGAATGAAATGCTTTCGCCAATGTTCGAGGGCTTGAGCACTGACGGACTGGGCGGCGGCGGCGTTGGCGAAGAAATGTTCCGCCCGATGCTGATTGACCGCTACGCGCAATCGTTGACCCACGCCGGCGGCATCGGCATCGCCGACCAGATCATGCGCGAGCTGACGCGCATGCAAGCCAATCAAACCGCCGCGCACACGCCTGACGAGACAGAGAACGGCTCCGGCAATGGCTCTGGTCGCTGATCACGCCGCCGATCGCGCCGAGCAGCTCGTGCTCATCACCGAACGGCTGACCGCGCTTATTGACGTAGAAACACAACGTATCGACGCGCGTTTGTCTCCCGATGAGGGAAACGAGGCTAACGAAAAGAACCGTTTGGCGAACACTTACAGATTAGAACTCGCCCGCATTAAACAGGAGCCGGACCTCATCAACGGCGCCCCGCCAGCCGCTTTGGCCACCTTGCGGCAACGCACAGTCACTCTCCACGAAAGCCTGGCCCGGCACGATGCCGCGCTCAATGCAGTCAAGGTGGTGAGCGAAGGGCTTGTGCAAGCCATGGCCGAAGAGATTGTACGCCAGCGCGCCAGCTTGAGCAGCTATGCGCCCAACGGTGGGCTGAGCGCGCCGCCCAGCCCGAGGCCAGCGATCATGGACCGCAAGGCTTAGGCTCCAGTCCACCCTATTTCGGTGATGAATTCGCCTTTCCTGTAATTCATCTTGCGCCCGAACCGTTGCAACGGTTTGTATCCAGTGACCGCGGGGGAGGAATTGAAGCACGCGAATATCCGTACGCTGGAAGGCAGGCCGCACCACCCTCACCACGTCAGCGCGCTCGCGTTCAACGTGTGCTTGGTCGTGCTTGCGCTCGCGGCGGCGATCGCGTTTGTGCTAATTACGCGCGACCACCTCTATGTTTACTCTTATTCCCCAGAGGGCGCCCGGACGATCGCTGCGCGGGTTGAGCGGCTGAACGCCAGCCTGATTCCGCTTGAGTTCGACCGTCAGCAGCAATGGGACGATCTCGTCGCCAACGAGCTCATGGCCCACGATGTCGCCGCCGCCCGGGGCATGCTGCTCTCGGCGCCCGGGATGCTGTCGCCGCAAGACGTGGCAGACCTCAACCGGCGCGCCCCGTCCGGCTCCAACGACTCCCAGGTCGAACGCGCAGCTTTGGAACTGCTGACGCCTGGAACGCGCGCGCGCTACGAGGCGACGGTCCCTCTGCTGGCGCGCAGCAGCAGCGGGGCGCTGCCGCCGCAAGTGATCACCGACCCCGGCGCATTGCTTGGTTCACAGCAAGACTTCGAGACGATCGCCCGCGCCATCATGCTGGACCCCGATTCCGAACCAATGCAACTTATTATCACCGGCTTGCATCTCGGCATGGGCGGAGGGCTGACGCCGCGAATGACCGAAGGCGCGGCCGTGCTGATGACGGCCACACGCCGCAACGACTATCCGCAAAACTTCGGCCTGCAGATGCAGTCGCTGATCGACGCCTCGCTGCACACCGAAGACTTTCGCCGAACCGCCATGACCCGCGCGCAGGGCGAAGACGCAGGCGCATTCGCGATCTCAGCGCCCGCTTTCTCCGCGACGCTGGATGCAGCGCGGCTGCAAGCGCTCAAGGGCGCGCTCGACAAGATTGGCGCGATGAGCGCGGCGGCTTCGCGCAACGGCGCCATCGCCCTGCTAACGCACGCGCAATCGCTGCGCGACGTCCCGCGGCTGCTGCTGATCGCTCAGGCATCGCGCGATCGCGCGGCGGCGGCGGCCAAGCGCTTGCCGCGTGACGGCCGGCTGCTCACCGCCGCCCACGGCGATCTGAAGATGACCCGGGACCTGGCGATCGCATTCACCATAGCCGGGATCGCATTGCTCGGCGCGATTTTGTCAGCGTTCCTGGTGGTCTTCAGGATTGCGCGCCGCATCATCGCGCGTACGCGCGACGACGACTACGCTGGCGAACTCATCGATATGGGTGGCGTACGCGGGCTCTGAGCGTCAAGCGCGGAAAAGCGCCAACACGGCTTGCGGCTCGACATTGGCGATCGGCCGGTTGCCGACAGCCTCCAGTCCCTGACGAACCTGCAGCGCCATCAAGCGAGCGGAATCGGCGTTGAGATCGCTCACATTGGCATTGGCGTTCTGCGCCGCACCCAAGAAGCCTTGATGCGCCTGCAATGCGCTGCTTGCTTCGCCAAGCTTGTCGAGCACGCCCTGCAAGCGATCGAGCGAACCTTGCGCGGCGATCGACAGCGCATCTTGGCCGGTGGACGCATCGCTTGAAATGCCAAGCACATTGCCGCCCAGCGACAAGTCCGCGCCCGAGATCGACAAGGGCGGGCTGCTAGGCTCGGCGTTCACGCTCAAGGATTGGCCCTTGATCAGTAGATTGGATTGCGCCGCCGCAGAGTAACGCGCCGCATAGTCGTGCAACGCTGCTCCCACATCACCTTGGCTGGCGTTGGGATCGGCGACCTTGAGCAGCATGGTTTGCGCATCGCGCGCCACAGAGAGCGCTTGCTGAACTTGCGCCAGCCCGTTGGCGACGCTCTCGCGCGAGGCGGCAAGCGCTGCGGGTCCGCTGAGTTCGACACGATCTTGGGCGGCGCTGCCATCCTGGCGGCTCGCCCCGCTTTGCGTCGGCGTGCGCACCAAACGCTGATCGACGCCAAGCGCGCCCGCGCCCGTGGCGCTCGGGACGATGCTCGAAACCATTAGCCTGCTCCTTCGGATCGCGCGCTCCGACCCAAGAACGCGCGGCGCGCTTCGCCGCGGGCGTGAAGAAACAGTAAATGCGTTAATGAAACGTTAAGACTAACGCCCGCGAAACAAATTATTTACGTTTTGTTTACCGCGTCCGCCATCGCGCGGATATAAGCTGTCACGGCGCGCGAGTATGAGAGCTGCGCATCGTTTGGATAACGACGCAACGTCTCCGACGTGTTGGCGTCGGTCAAGGTCTGAACGAAGCGATCCGCGCTTTCGTCATAACTGATCATCAGATTGGCGGGCGCGAACGTTTCGCTTATCGACACCTCGAACTTGCTTGACTGAGCGGCGGCGACGTTACCGACCGGCGACGCGTCGGCCTCAGACGCCTGCGGCCGCAGCTGCGGCTGCGGCGAGGTCGAGCTAACGGGGGGTGCGGAAGAACTCATTGTTCAACGCGTCGCTCCAAGGACTGGCGGGGCGCCGAAGCGCCCCGCCCTTCCATGCGCTTCTTACTTGAAGAACGACAGGATGATCGACGGCGATTGATTGGCGATCGACAGAGCTTGCGCGCCAAGCTGTTGCTTGACTTGCAGCGACTGCAACATCGCCGATTCCTTCGCCATGTCGGCGTCGACAAGATTGCCGATGCCAGACGTGATCGAGTCCGACAGCTTGCTCAGGAACGACTTTTGCGTATCGAGCGCCCGGGATTGGGAGCCGAGCGTCGACAAGTTGTTGTTGAGCGAAATGAGGGCAGCATCGATCGCCGTGGAAGCGGCGAGGCCGCCAGCTGCGGTCGAGATGTCGAGCGAATACGTCAACCCTGCGAGCGCTTGGCTGGTTGCGCCGACCCGGAAGTCGTAGCCCGAAACCGCGAGTTGGCTGGTTGTGCCCGCCGAACCGCCCGCGAGCGTTGAGCCTGCTGTTGTGGCGCCGTTATCGAACATCGCCGTGTCGTTCTTGCCTGCGCCGGTGCTGTCCACGAACTTGATCGCGTAGGCCTTGGCGGAGCTATACGAGATTTGCTTAGTCGTCGCATTGTACGTGGCAGAAACTTCGCCGGCAGTTGAAGAAACAACGTTGTTCAAGAACTGTTGGATCGTGTCCGTGCCAGCCGTCGCGACTGTGTAAGTGTGCGTTTGGCTGCCGCTTGTAATTGTGAACTGAACCGCGTCGCCGGCGGCAAAGGTCAGACCGGTGGCCGTAGCGAGCGTAGTCGACAACGTCGGCGAGCCAGTCAGCGCCGCACCCGACAACGTGTAGGGGACCGCCGTTGAAATATCGCTGGTCAGCACGTTCAGCTGCGCCGCGCCGCCGGTGAGGTTGGAGCCGTTGGCGAGGTTGGCGCCATTGAACGTGGACGTGTTGGCGATTTGGTCAATCTGGCTGCGCAGCGCGGCGAAATCGGTTTGCAGCGCGTTGCGCTGGTTTTGATCGAGGTCACCCGCTTGGGCCGCGACCGACTTCGACTTCAACTGCTTCAAGATATCGCCAATCGCGCCACCAGCGGAAAGCGCGACATCAATGGTCGAGGCCGCGCGATCGATGCCATCTTGCACAGACGTCAACGAAGAAACGCGAGCGCGTTGGCCTTCAGCGATGGCGAAAACGGCGCCGTTGTCCTTGGCGGACGACACCTTGAGGCCCGAGCTAATACGGTTTTGCGTGTCGGCGAGTTGAGTGGTGGTTTTGTTAAGCGACTGCAGCGCCACGAGCGCGCCGTAGTTCGTGTTGATGCTATTGATGTTACCCGGCATGTTCTTCGGTCCTTCTGGACGATGTCTTCCGGCCGTTTCGACCGGCTGGGCGTTTTGCCCGTTTTGTTGCAAGCGCGCTCAACGCAAACGATGAGATGCTAACCCGCAGCAGCGCTTGTTTTTGAGGGCTGGTGGTTAATTTCGGGTTTCAAACAACTCTGCCGTTGGAACTTTTTGATAGGCATAAATTGCCGAGCGGGGAAAATTGGTCGGACGTCTCTTAACGTGACGCGAGGCCTTCCATCATCGTGCGATTGATGTCGATGAGCGGGCCAATATCAGCGCCCACTCGAAGCACGTCGCTGGAATAACGCGATACCCAAAGCGCCAGAGAGACGATCTGGCCGCGCAGCTGCGTCGGCAATTGATTGCCGGCGATCGCGCAATCGGCGCTGAGCACGTTCCAGAGCCGGCGATTAGCGTCGAGCACCTCGGCGAGCGCGGGGGCTTCGTTCAGCCCCTGCTCTTGCACGCGCACGAGGCCCGCGGTGACTTGACCGAAGGCGCGGTATTCCAATTCTCGCGCGCTGTCAGCCTGCGTGGCCGCGCGCTGGTAGGCCTTGATCGACATGGCTCCCCGGCCCTAAGCGCTCCGCCTCATATGCTATGAGCTTCCGGCAACGCATCAAGGCGCGGTAGTACTCACCGGCCATTACTTCTTTGGAAACGCCTATGCATTCGGTCAGCACGGCGTGGTCGCGAACCGCTCCCATGAACTCGGCCAAGCGCGTCGCGAACTCAGCGTAGGCCTTCTCCCGTCCCATTTCGTCGAGATACATGAGCATGATCGGGAAATAGACGCGCTTGGCCGGCGTATCGGCCTCCTCCGGCTGCATGATGTCTTTCTCACGCAGCACGGACGCCTTGTTTTGCAGCACCAAAGCCGCGCGGCGGTCGCCATTTTGGACGACTGCGCCGTTGACCACGAACTTCTCGCCGGGCCGCAACGACAGTTTCAGAGGCATGAGCCCTCCTCCCGGTTCTGGGAGTCAATGTGCGTAGAGTCAGGCTTCTTGGTTAACGAGATATTGCACGCGCTTGCGCCAACCGCAGCTCACGCCTTATTCCAACAGCGCAACGTCGGGAGCGAAGATGCGCTTTGAAGGCACAAAGGACTATGTCGCTACGGAAGACCTGAAGGTCGCCGTGAACGCGGCGATCACGCTGGAACGCCCGCTCCTCGTCAAAGGCGAGCCCGGCACCGGCAAGACCATGCTGGCCATCGAAGTCGCGAAGGCGCTCGGCGCACCGCTGATCGAGTGGCACATCAAGTCGACGACCAAAGCCGTGCAAGGCCTTTATGAGTACGATGCGGTCATGCGTCTGCGCGACAGCCAGCTCGGCGATCCGCGCGCGACCGACATCGAGAACTACATCAAGCGCGGCAAGATGTGGGAAGCGTTCGAAAGCCCAGCGCGCCCGGTGCTGCTGATCGACGAGGTCGACAAAGCCGACATCGAATTCCCGAACGACCTGCTGCAAGAACTCGATCGCATGGAGTTCTACGTTTATGAGTTGAACCGCACGGTCAAAGCCGCGCAGCGCCCGATCGTGATGATCACCTCCAACAATGAAAAGGAATTGCCGGACGCCTTCCTGCGGCGCTGCTTCTTCCACTACATCCGCTTCCCCGACGAAGCCACGATGCAGGCAATCATTGAAAGCCACTATCCGGGTGTGAAACAGCGGCTGGTGAACGAAGCGCTGAAGATTTTCTATGACATGCGCAAAGTGCCGGGCCTGAAGAAGAAGCCGAGCACCAGCGAATTGCTGGATTGGCTGAAGCTGCTGCTGACGGACGACATTGATCCGGAAACGCTGAAGCAGCGCGATCCCAGCAAGCTGATCCCGCCCATGGCGGGTGCGCTGCTGAAGAACGAAGCCGATGTTATGCTGTTCGAGCGTCTGGCGTTCCTGGCGCGGCGCGAAGCGCGCGGCGGGACCAGTTGAACCACTGAACAACCCAGTCGACTTAGGCCACCCGCGCGGTAATGTCGCCACGGGAGTAGACGTATGCGGCGGATCATCTGCGCCTTGGCCCTTCTATGGGCCGCACCAGCTTTGGCGCAACAAACTCCGGCATCATCCAGCGCGCCGCCTGCGCCGCCCGCTGCGACAGCACTTATCGAAGCAGCCAGCGCTCAGGACTTGTTCGAAGCCCTGCCCTCCGACAGCCAAGTCGTAGTGCGCCACTCTCGTAGCGGCCTTACTTGCCGCATGCGTTCGAGCTGGCGCAATCGCATTATCATCTTCCCGGACGCAGCGCGCGGCGAGGATATTGCGTGCGAGTCAACAAACGGATCGGTCAACATCCGTCTTTACGCGACGCGCTATTCCTTCCGCACCACGCTGGATCAGCAGATCAACGGCGCTGTCGCGGTCATCCGGCAAACATCGCCCGATGCGCAGGACTACCTGCCAACCATCGCGCAAACATTTCCCGGCCTTCCGGCCACGCGCTCAGCCGCCTTCTTGCTGACCCGCGCCAGCGATCACGCGCAGATGTATTCGCATGTAAGCGTGGCAGTCGTGTCGGGTTGGGTCTACGTTCTGCGCTACAGCGCGCCAGCCGCTGATGCATCCGCGGCCCATCAAGGCGAAGTCGCCGCGCACGCGCTCTGGCAAAGCGCGCTGGGCGAAATCGCCAGCGGCCACCTCTAACGCGGCGGAAGCAGCTAGCGCATCACAAGCCGGCTCCCTATCCTCTCACCAAATGTTTCAGCGCTTCTTCACCGAACTGCGCGCCGCGCGCGTGCCGGTCAGCCTCAAGGAATATTTGGTGCTGGTTGAAGCACTCGAGAAGGGAGCCATCGACCTCGATGTGCAGGATTTCTACTACCTCTCACGCGCCGCCTTGGTGAAAGATGAGCGCCATCTCGACAAATTCGACCGCGTGTTCGGCACGGTGTTCAAGGGCCTTGAGAACACAGGCGACGCCGTCAACGCCGACATCCCCGCCGAATGGCTGAAGCTGCTCACCGAAAAATTCCTGACCGACGAAGAGAAGGCGCAGATCGAAGCGCTCGGCGGTTGGGACAAGCTGCTGCAAACGCTGCAGGAGCGGCTGAAAGAGCAAAAGGAACGCCACGAAGGCGGCAACAAGTGGATCGGCACGGGCGGCACGTCGCCGTTTGGTTCCGGCGGCTACAATCCCGAGGGCATTCGCATCGGCAATGAAGGCCAGCGCCAAGGCCGCGCGGTGAAGGTGTGGGAAAACCGCGAGTACAAGAACCTCGACGACAGCGTTGAACTCGGCGTCCGCAACATCAAAATCGCGCTCCGGCGCTTACGAAAGTTCGCGCGCGATGGTGCGCCAGAAGAACTCGATCTAGACAACACCATCAAGGAAAGCGCTCGCCAAGGTTATCTCGACATCGTGCTACGCCCGGAACGGCGCAACACCATCAAGGTGCTGCTGTTCTTCGACATCGGCGGCTCGATGGATTCGCACATCAAGCTTTGCGAAGAGCTGTTCAGCGCAGCGCGCACTGAATTCAAGCACATGGATTTCTTCTACTTCCACAATTGCCTCTATGAGAGCGTGTGGAAGGACAATCGCCGCCGTCACGATGAGAAAAGCTCCACTTGGGACGTGCTGCACAAATTCCCGCACGACTATCGCATCGTGTTTGTCGGCGACGCCACCATGAGCCCGTACGAAATCACTTATCCCGGCGGCTCCGTGGAGCACTGGAACGAAGAAGCCGGCGCGGTTTGGCTGCAGCGCGTCACGCAAATTTACGAGCGCATCGTGTGGCTCAATCCCACGCCGCAAGCGCACTGGGACCACACGCCCTCGATCCAAGTGATCCGCGAAATCATTGGCGAGAAACGCATGTATCCGCTCACCATTGCGGGCCTGGACGGCGCCATGCGGGAATTAAGCCGTTAGCGTTCTATCGGTCCCAATACAGTTTTGACGTATCGAAGCCCAGCGAACGCATGCGCGCTTCCAACAACGCACGGTCTTGTGGCTCCAATCTCGCCGCGCGCGTCAGTAGCCACAAATAACGCCCCTGAGGCTCGCTCACGATCGACCAGGCATAGTCGTCGGCTCGTTCGACCACCCAATAGTCAGCCCAGATCGGACCGAAGAAGCTGACCTTGAGTTTCCCTTCGCCATTTTGGCCCACAAGGCGCGCACGACCGACGGCGTCGCGCGCGCGCCCGTTCGGGTCGGTGCAAACGTTGCGAACAGAAATGAGGCCGTCAGGGCGCATCCCGTATTCGGCGGTGGCGGACACGCAATTGCGTTCAAAGCTGTTGGGCAAGCGCGCAGCCTCATGCCAAAGGCCCAGATAGCGCGACGGTTCGATGGTTGAGACCGGCAAAGGCGTGTCGACCCGGCGGTTGACGGGTTGTGGCGCGCAGGCAGCTACGATCAGCATAACGAGGAGAATTGTGCAGCGCATTGCCACGTTTACGCGCGACACGGCCACGCGGTTCCTCTCCGCAGGCCGTAAAATCGATGCGTCCGGTTGCTTGAGGTCGCGCCCGCTCCTAAATCGCTTGCGGAGTTCGAAGTATGAATGCGCGGGTTTTGGCGGCCTTCTCGGCGCTTATACTGGTGACGGGTTGCGACCTTTTGCCAAGGCAACAGCAAGCGACGCAATCGCGCGGCGAACCGGTCAGCCCGCAAGTCGTGGCCGCGCGCGGTACGCTGGCGGAGAGCGAGCAAGCAACGATCGCCATCTTCCGATCCGCTTCTCCTTCCGTCGTGCTGGTAATCAGCGGATCGGCCGGAAATGGGTTGAACGAGTCGCAAGTGTCGGCGGGCACCGGCTTTGTGTGGGATCGCGAGGGCCACATCGTGACCAACAATCACGTGGTCGCCGACGCCACACAGATCGTTATTCGCACCGGCGGGCACCACGACGACATTCCCGCTACGGTGGTTGGCACCGCGCCTAACTACGATCTCGCTGTATTGCGGCTGGCGCGGCCGCTCGCAGCCCCGCCGCTTGCCATCGGCACGTCGCATGATTTGCAAGTTGGGCAAGCGGTGTTCGCGCTCGGCAATCCGTTCGGGTTCGATCAAACGCTGACCTCAGGCATCGTCAGCGCCGTCGGCCGGCAGCTGCCCACCAATGGCGGCCGCGAAATTGCCGACGTTATCCAGACCGACGCCGCCATCAATCCCGGCAATTCCGGCGGTCCGTTGCTCGACAGCGCTGGACGCGTCATCGGCGTGACCACGGCGATCTACTCTCCGTCTGGCTCAAACGCCGGCGTCGGTTTCGCCATTCCCGTCGACACAGTGATGCGCGTGGTGCCCGCGCTAATCCGGGACGGCCGTGCGCCCGTTCCAGGAATCGGCATTGTCGCCGCAGACCCGTCAATCGCCACTCGGCTCGGGGTCGACGGCGTCTTGGTATGGGAGACCACCGACAACTCGCCCGCGGCGCGCGCCGGATTGCGCCCGACCGACGCTGAGCGCGGCGTGATGGGCGATGTCATCGTGCAGGCGGAGGGCCAGCCGGTGCACCGTCTGGCTGATCTCACCAACACGCTCGATCGCGTCGGCGTGGGCGGACGCGTCGCGCTGGTGCTGCAGCGCGGCAACGCGCGCGTGCCAGTCACCGTGCCCGTGCAGGACATCGGCGCCAACCGCACCGGCGGCAAATAGCCGTTCGCCTTGCGGCGACGCCGCGTTTGGGGACAATACGGCGGGGATTTGGGGCATGGATCGCCGAACGTTTCTCTCGACGATTGCCGGCAGCTTGTTGAGCACCTCGGCGCCGGCGCCGATTGCGCCTGACACGACATCGCCCGCGCCGCGTTTTGCTGCAGCGGTGCGCTACAGCGCCCAGCATGGCGGCGCGGCACTGCTCATCGTGCGCAACGGCATTGTGCTCGCTGAAGACTATGGATCGGGCGGGCCCGACGCGCGCTGGCCGCTCGGAAAAGCGACGCGTGCGCTTGCGCCCTTGCTCGCGGCGCAAATGGTGCGCGACGGCATCCTTGTGATGGACGAGCCCGTCGCGCTGACGCTTGGCGAGTGGGGCGTTGACCCTTCAAAAAGCATCATTACCGCGCGCACACTGCTCAATGGCACCAGTGGCCTCGCCTTTCCGACCGGCGCGCCACCGACTTTGGCGACCGCGCTGGCGCTCGCGCAAACAGATCAGGTGGGCGTGCGCTTTGTCGATGATGCAGCGCCTTATGTGATCTTCACCGAGATCGCCCGGCGCAAACTTGTGGCCGCAGGCGTCGATCCCGATCCGGCCATGTACCTCACGACGCGCACCTTGGACGCCATTGGCTGCACACCGATCGGCTGGGCGCGGCAACCCGATGGCGCCCCGCACCTCGACACGGGGGCCTTCGTGAGCGCGCGTGGCTGGGCGGCAGTCGGAGAGTTCGTCCGCCGCGGCGGTATCTGGCGCGCAGATCAGTTGGCCGACACCTTCGTTCTGGGTGACGCTCTGCGTGGCTCACCGGCGGAACCGCGAGCGGGCTTCGGCTTCTGGCTCGCGGGACCCTCGCGGCAGCCGATCTCATGCAACAGCGATTTGTGGCGTGCGCAATCGCCGGCGCCGATCGACCTCGCCATGGCCGCAGGCGATGGCGGCCAGCGCCTGTATGTGGCGCCATCGCACTCGCTGGTGATCGCGCGGCTGACCAGCAGCGACGCGCCGAACCCGCAATGGTCCGACGCGCAGTTTTTGTCGCTGCTGTGGCCTGATCTCTGAGTTTAGTTGCGTGGACGGATCAATAGACCGCCGATCAAACCGAGGATGCCGCCGCCTGCCGCACCGGTGATCAGGTTTGACAGGTGTACGCCGTTCTCGCCGGCCATCAGCCCGCTCCACATCTGGGTGATATTGCCGACCGCATCGACGTGACTGGCGCCGTAGCCTGCCGCCAAACCCCCGATGGCGCCGATCAGCGACCGGCCAACCAAGCCGCCGCCGCCGCGCGTCAATGCGCCGAGAATGTTGCCGCCGACAGCACCGCCAACCGCCTGGACGACGTAAGCCAAAATCGCCGGATCCATATTGCTTCCCCTATCCCCCGGATGGGCTATCCGGGCCGCACGTGAGCATAGGATCGGATTGGGGAGATTCACAAATGAAGATTGCTCGCTCGTAATGCAGGGCGTGTTGGCAACACCCCAATGGCCAGATGTGGCGCTGGGTTCGGCGACGCAGACGCGAAACGGTTCGCGAAGTGTTCAACCGCGGCGCCGAAGAAACGTGTCGAAAAACTGAGCACTTATGCACAGAGTGTATCGGCGGGTCGATGGCGGCGCTTTTGGCACATGCTATGCCAAGCTCCCCTCGGCTTGGCGCTCTGTATCTATGGTCGACATTCGCATTATCTGCGCGCGCGACGCGGTGAAAACCGCAGAGACGTTGCGTCGTCTGCTTGAGGCGGAGCAGCATCGCGTAAACGTAAGCATCGGGCGCCATTCGCTCGACGAATTCGCGCACGCGCTCGAGTGCGGAGAGATCGCTGTGCTCATCTGGTCGGCGAACGCGCCGGGCGCGCATTACATGTTCGAGTGGGCCGCTCGCTTCGATCGCAAGCGCGTTGTAGAAGTTGCAAGCGCAAGTGGCTGGCCAGAATTGAAGCGCGCGGCGCCGGTGATCGACTTCGTCGGTTGGAATGGCACACGCGGCAGCAGAGCTTGGGTGGCGCTGAGCGAACGCTTGCGTCCGTTCTCACGCGCCCGCGAACTTAAGGCGCCGCCGCCGCGGCAAGCATTCATGGCGCTTGGCATGGCCGCAGCGGCCGCAATGATCGGCGCCGTGGTTGTGCGGGTGAACGCCGGGCCGGCTGTGTTGCCAATGCCAGAACCGCAGCAAGATGCGCTGCACGTCAGCGCCGGTGATGGCGTCGGCGGCCCGCTCGAAGCGACGCCGGCCGATGCAATCGAACCGCCATCGATCGAAGACACAACGCTGATCATTCCGCCGCATTTTGCGCCCATGCCGCAGCTTCATGTCGCGCCGTCGGGCCCACTCACTGAACTGCCAGAGGTGAAACTTGTTGCGCTGCGTTCACCGACATTAATGGAGCAGCTGGAAGACTTGAATCCGCTGCAATTCGTGCAACGGCGCGCCGACACCGCTAACGAATAATCAGTGCGGACCGCCGCGGCGGCCGCGCAACCAATGCAGCAGGGCCCAGCAATGCGCCTCGTGGCGAAGCTTCATCAGCGCGTCTTTCGGATCCATCCAGATCAGCGCGTGGTCTGGCTCGGTCGGCGCGCTGTCATCCGCAGAGAGTTCGACTTCATAGAACGTCGCCAATGAATTGCGCGGCTCGCCCTTGTTGACCCAAAACTGCCCCGCGCGCCCAATTACCCGCGTCGGCCAAACGGTGAGCCCGGTTTCTTCCGCGAATTCGCGCATCAGCGCCGCCGCCTCATCCTCATCGGCCTCTACGCCCCCGCCTGGCAGATCGTACTCGAACGGCGCCCGTTTGCCGATTTGCACGATAGCGATGTTGGCCTCTCCACGCGTACAGATGCCATAGGCGCTCATGCGTTCGAGATAGGTAAGACCGGATTGGGTTTGGCCGAACTGGAGCGCGAAGCGGGTCATTGCGCACCGATATAGCGCGCGCCGCTTGCCAAGGCGACGTGTTGAATTGAGCGAGCCCCCGTGGCCTAACAATCGCCATGCACACCCGCCTCAACCCGGTTGCGTTGGTGACTGGCGCCGCAAGCGGCATCGGGGCGGCTTGCGCGCGCAGCCTGGCGACCTACGCCAGCGGCGGCCTGATCATGGTCGACAGCGACGAGGCGGCGTTGTCGGCGATAGCGGACGCATTGCCCTCGCCGCCCGAGCGGGTATCGACGCTGGCGTTCGACGCCGCCGATCCGGAAGCGTGGAAACGCGCACAGAATTTCATCCGCACCCAATATGGCCGCCTGGATTGGGCGGTGGCCGGGGTCGACGCCGAACGCCGCCTGGACGGCGCCGCGTTGCCCCGCGTCACGCTGGGCGTCGCCAACGCTGTGACGCCGCTGATGAAGACCAACATCCAGGGCGGCACCATTGTGCTGGCGCTGGCGGCGCACGCGGCCAAGGTTGACGCGCTGTTGCAATTGGTGCGCGTCGCCGCCAAGGAAGGCGCGGCGCACAAGGTGCGCGTCAACGCTGTGCTCAACGGCGCGGTCGAATCGGCGCTGTGGCGGCGCGATCCGGACTTCGCGACACTTATCCGCGAGAAACGCGACGAGATCGGCGCACTCAATCACATCGCCGCCAATGCCATTCCGCTCGTCCGCTGCGGAGCGAGCCAGGACATTTTGCGCCTGGTGCGGCTGCTGCTTTCTGACGACAGCGCTGTCTCCGGCGCCACGCTAGCGGTGGACGCAGCGCCCACGGTTTGATCGGATGGCGCATGCGATTCGGGGAGCCGGGGATGAACAAACTTATCCAGCGCATTTGGGGCTTCGACCGGCTGATCGGGCCAGTGTTGGTGAAGATCGTCTATTATGTAGGCTTCGCGGCGATCGCCATTGGCGCGGTCGCCGGGCTTTCCATGGCGCTGCTCGCCATTGCGGGCGGCAACATCGGGTTCGCGGCAATGCAATTGTTGGCCGTCCCAGCGGTATGCATTGTGGCGCTGGTTTATTGGCGTTTCCTGTGCGAGCTCTTCATGATTGCGTTTCTCTCCTTTGAGCGCTTAGGCGAAATCCGCAATCTGCTGTCTGGCGTGCCTGCAAGCACACCGGATCCAGATCATCCGGAGTTTTAGACAAAGAAGCGCGCGGCCAGTTCAGGCGGCACGCGCTTGACGCGCCGCGTCGCGGCGTCGAGCAAACACCAATTGGATTTGATCTGCACCGCTGATTTCTCGGCGCCTGCTTTGTAAACTTCGACAAACCGCGCCCAAGCCGGGCCGCGCGGCGCATCGTCTACCCAAGTGCGCACCTCGGCGTCGTCGCCCAGCGTCAGCGCGTTGCGATAATCGACTTCATGGCGGAGCACGACCCAAACGAACGCATTGACTGCTTCAGCGCCGGCGCGCGCACGCCAATGCGCGGTGGCGATTTCCTGCGCCCAGCGCAGATAGACGGTGTTGTTGACGTGCCCAAGCTCGTCGATGTCTGCGGCGTCGACAGGAAAACGCTGTGTGAAAATTTCGGCGGCCATCCGCCGAGCTTAGCGCGACGGTTTAGGCGGCGTCTGCGGCAAATCGTTCGAGTTCACCGAGTGCTGCGCTCAAGGCGCGATGCACGTCGGACAACGCCGTCAACCGCTCTGCCTCGGGAGTGCCTTCCGCCGCCTCGCACGCCGCCGCCAATGCGTTCAAACCGATGCCCCGCGCCGAGCCCTTCAGCGTGTGCGCCGCCTCACGCCAGCCATCCCCGCTGGCAAGCCGCGCACGCCAAGCTTCAACCTGCTGACGGAAGAGCCCCAACACTTCGATCTGCAACGCCCGGTCGCCGGCGGTCATGTGGTCGAAATGGGCGCGGTCGAGCACGAGCATTGCGAAAGTGATGCGCCGCAAGCCTTAACGCGGCGTTGAAAACACCGCCGCGCCAAACAATGTGCGATGCGCCAACGCGACGATGACAAACACGAGCAGCGCCACAAGCAGCCGCCACCACAACTCGGAGAGCACGAGCTTGTTTCGCCCCTGCACGATCGCCGCGAACGGAATGTTGGATGTTGCGGCCTCAAATTTCGCCCAGGCTTCCGGATTGCGTCCAGCGCCTTTGCGATCGATCGAGCGTGCGCCGAACAGCACCATCGCGCCAAGCGCGCCAAACAACATCACCGCCCAACGCTCGCCATTGGCCAACAGATGCCCAGCCGCCCAAAGCGCAACGCCCCAGAGAAACGGATTGCGTGTTATGCGCAGCGCTCCGCGCGCCGGTTCTGCCTGCGCCAACGCACGCGATTCAAATCCTGCGAGCGTCGGCCCCGGCGAAAGCAAACCGGCGACGCCAAGCAAGAAACCCAAACCGACAAATACGATCGCCGGCCAATGCAAACCTTGCGGCGGCCACCACAAAGTCTCGTTCAGCGGATCGAACGGGTCGGCGCGCATGGCGCGGAAACCCGTCACCATCCATGCCAATAGCGCCAGCGACGCCACCGAAAACAATCCGCGATACGGCCCCTCCCCGATCCGCGCGACAATGCGCGCGCGTAAGCCGGTCGCGGACACGCCAACGTGCAGCAGCACGAACAGGGTGAGCGCGAGTGCGAAGCCGGTCATGTCGCACGCGATGGCGTGAGCCAGCCGAAGCTACGCGCGGGATTGACCAGCCCTCCTGCGCCGAGGCTTCGGAGGGCAGCCTTCGCTTTGCGCTGCGCGCAGCGAAGGCTGGTGGGTGATACAGGATTCGAACCTGTGACCCGCTGATTAAGAGTCAGCTGCTCTACCAACTGAGCTAATCACCCAAACCATGCGAAAGCCCGCACATAAGGCGATTGTTTGCCTGCGTCCAGTCCAGCGGCGATCAGAAGCGGAAGCGCAGCGCCACGTTGAGGCTGTGACGGTCGATCTGATCAGTGAACTCGCCCTCGTATCCCACTGACAAGGTCGAATAGCCGTTGGTGGCGTCCACGCCCACGCCGACGATCGGGCCGCCGCTGCCGTATTCGTCATCGGTCAAGGTGAAGTCGCTGCCGCCGGCAAAGCGGAAGGTGCGGTCGCCGCTCGCGGTAATTAGGTTGGCGCGATAGCCCACAGAGACCCGCGGCGCGACAACAGTCTGACCGTGGTTGAAGAGGCGCGTACTGAACTCGACGCCGAGATCGCCCCAAAGCCGCTGCGTGAAGGCGCTGTCGGCGGAGATGTTGAGGGCGCCGGCATTTTTCTCGTCGTAACCTTGCTCTGACAGACCGACGTACGTCAGCGCCACTTGTGGCGTGATGGTGAGCCACCCTCCCATCGTCATGGGCGCAGAGGCGCGGATCATGCCGTGACCTTCGTAGGCCCACCAATTCGCTTCGGCGATTTGGTGAAACGTACCGATCTCCATGAAACGGCGTTCGCGCATTCTGCCGAGACCTGCGCCTGCGACGAAGTCGAGATCAATCGGACCCCATGCGGAGCCAAGATAAGCATTAAGCTGACCGAACGCCGACGACACTTTGCCATCCGGTCGAATCGGCTGCTCGGCGTCCGAGGCAATGAACGATGCTGAAAGACCAAACAGCGCCCCGTTGTTGAGGGGGCCGTCGATGCCGAGCGCAAAGCCGAAGCCATTGCCGCGGAATTCTTCACCATTGATGTCCGGCGGCGTGCGGTCGATGACGTAGCCGATCTCCTGCGCCCACGCCGAGACCTCGTTCAAGTTGTTGAGCCGCGTGGTGGCCAGACGGTTGGTCGTGGCGCTCTGCTGTTGTGCGATCGCTGTCGTCGCCAATTCGGCCGACGCCGATGAATAGCTCGGCATCAATTCTGCATATGCCGTGTTGAAGGTGGTGGCGTCAGTGATCGCGCCGACCGCGATGGCGCTGTTCACGTCGTTGCGCAACGCCGTGAGGATCGGCTGAAAGGCAGCCGCTTGGTTCGAACCGAAGCCCAATTCGGCGGGCGTCTTCAGCACATAGGAAGCAGTCAGCGTGTTAGCGACGCGATTGATGTCGAAATTGTAGATGTAGGATCCGCCGGCCGTGTTGTCGGTGACGTGTGCTCCCGGGTCGATATTTAGCGTTGTGGCGCTCACGATCACCTGACCCGGCGCCGAGTTAGGAAGGCCCGCGGGCGCAAAGACGCGCAGGGTCGCGTTGTTGCCGAAGGTGACTGTGCCCGTGGCGTTGATCGTCGCTGAGTTTGCGGGATTGCTTGCGAGCTGCAGCGTTGTGACCGAGCCGGTGTTAAACGTGGCGTTGCCCACGTTTGTTGTCCCGCCAGTGAGATTCATCGTACCGCTGCTTGTGACCGTCAGCAGCCCGACCGCATTGTTGTGAGTAAGCGCGCCCGTGTAAACCGTCCCGCTCGCCACATTGAATGCATCAGTTCCCGTACCGAACGACATGTCGCCCGTGACACTGCCGGCATTTAAGTTGAACGTGTCGTTGCCCGAACCGAACAAAACATTGCCGACCATCTTCACTGCGGGACGCGTGGCAGAGTCGTCGTCAGTCGCGTCATCGTCCGTGAATGGCGTGTCCGCATTTTGATTCACGGTGACGTTGACTGACGATAGATGCACATCGATGGCCGTGGCAGTTCCGACCGGCGTCGGCGCAGGTACGTTGTCGGTTACATCCGGATCGGTAGCATTCAGCTGCGCGATCAGCGTGCCCGAGTTGGTAATGGTCGTTAGTGTGTTCGATCGGTCGATAATCGCAGTCGCATTGCCGTACTGACCGAAATCTTGAACCGTTATTGTGCCGCTATTGTTGATCGACGGCACTGTGGCGCCCGCATCGATGGAAAAACCGTACGCGGTGTGGCCGGGGGTCGTGTCGGAGAGTGTGCTGACCGTGAAGGTTTTGCGCTGCAAGATGGACGGCACGTTAGCGTTCGACCCGATTTGCACGCCGGTTGCATCCGCCTCGACGGCTGCAACGATCAGCGAGTTGTCGAACGTGGCGCCGCCGTTGATCGTCACGCTATGCGTGCCCGACCCTGCGATGCGCACACCGGTGGCTGAGAAATTGTTGTACACGCCAAGCGCGGTGATATTGCCACGCATATCGAAGCCGAAACCGTGCGAGTCCACGCCTAGAACCGTGTTTAACGAAGCGCCGGCGGTGATGCTGACCACGGGAGCCGAGCCATAAACCGTCAAACCCGCGGTTACGTTGCTCTCGCCCGTATCAAGCTCGACCCCCGGGCCTGCAATCGTGAGGCCCTGCCCTATGCCGTAGCGCACATCGATCGCCGACCCACTCAGCAGCAAATCGCTGGCGATAAGATGGCTCGTGTCCGACGGACGGATCGTGGAGCTATAGCCCGTTACGATCCAGTTTCCATTTATGCTGACATTTCCGGTGACCGCCTGATCAGGTCCGGTAACGGCGCCATCGAGCAAGAGACCGGTCGCATTCTGGCCATACGCGGAATAATTGCCGGTGGTCGTAATATTTCCGACGATACCATGCCCAGGGCCGCCGGTGACGGCGATCAAGTTGCCATTGTCGCCGGTCACGCTGATTGAACCGGTGCTCGACAGATTCCCTGTGAGCTGTCCGTTGATCAAGATGCCCGCTGAATTGTTACCCTCAACATTGAGAGCGCCGCCATTCGTGACATCGCCCGTAAATGACCCGCTGCTCAGCCGGATGCCGACGCGGTTCGTGCCCGTCGCGAACGCGCCGTCGAGTATCCCGTCGCTGTTGGTATCCGTGCGCGTATAATCCTCGAGCAGCGAGATCAGGCTGCTCGACGTGATCGTCCCTGACCCGCCGCTGCTCAGCAGAATGCCGGTCGTGTTGTCGGCGTTGTTCGAACTCAGCGTGCCGTTGTTGACGATGTTGCGCCCAGCAGCATCGGCCGTCGTCGCGGCCTGACCGGCCGTCACGGTGATCGAGCCACCCGAATTGATGGTGATATTGCCGGCGGTTGATGTCGCCAGCGGCGTTGTCGTCGCGGTTGTGACGGTGGTGTCCGCCAGCGCATCCTTCGCGACGCCGCCAGCAAGCGCGACAGCGATCCCCGCTAGATGAATTGGTTTGATGCGCATGCGGGCTTCGCTCCCCTTACCCAGACGACGTCGGCGGAGAGCGGGCGTCCGCCCAATCGGGTCAACCTGAGTTATCCGGCCGCAGCCGGCGCCCAAGGCGAGCCTGAATCACACCCCGCAGGCCGCCCTTGTCCCGGGCGGCGCGTCCGTTTGGCATGGCGTCTTTACCGAATTTTGTCCATAGCGCGACACACGCTCGGGATTCCCCAGGCGCGGCAAATTTGCGACGTAGGACAGAGACTTCGCGCCGTTTGGGAGACGGGGCCCGCTGCCGTCTAACCCCGGCGCTGCGCCTTGAGCGCGGCTAACGGATCAGTGGAGCCAGCCTCTTTGCGGCCGAACGCGGCTGCGAGGTCTTCGATCTCGTCAGCGGGGACCGCTTGCGAGAAATAGAACCCTTGCAACTCGGTCACCCCAATCAGACGCATGACCGAAGCCTCCGCTTCCGTCTCAACGCCTTCAGCGACGATTTCCATTCCCAGACCCCGGCCCAGCGTGACGACCGACTGGATGATGGTCATGGAGCGTTTGCGTTCGTGAATCCCGGTGACGAAGGCGCGATCGATTTTGATTTTGTCGAAGCGGAAGTCGCAGAGATAGCGCAAGGACGAGTAGCCCGTTCCGAAATCGTCGAGCGCGATCTTGAAGCCCAGCGCGCGGATCGCCTCCAGAATTTGACGGTTGCGATCCGTCGATTCCATCATCACGCCCTCTGTGACTTCCAGCACAATGCGGCGCGGATCGATTTGATATTGCGCGACGAGCTTTTCGAGAAGCTCGACTAGATCGACATGCCGGAATTGCACTGGCGACAAATTGATCGCCACTTCCAGCGTCGGCCAGCGCGCCGCCTCGTCGAAGGCGCGTTCAAGCACAAACGCGCCAAGCGCCGGCATCAGCCCCGCCTCTTCCGCAATCGGAACGAAGATCGAAGGCGCAATGTCGCCCTTGACTGGATGCTTCCAACGCAACAGCGCTTCAACGCCAGTGATGCGGCCGTCCGCGCAACCGATGAGCGGCTGATAGAAGAGCTTCAAGGACTTTGCTTCAATAGCGGCGTGCAAATCAATCTCGATTTCGCGTCGCTGCTCCACTTCCGCCGCCATTTCGGCGCAGAAGAACATCGCTCGGTCGCGGCCCTGGTTCTTGCCCTGATAGAGGGCGATATCGGCGTGCCGCATCAACTCTTGTGGCGACAAGCCATGCTCCGGCGCCATGGCCAGGCCGACAGATGCCGTCATCCGCACGTGCTGGCCGTAAACATCGAAAGCTTCGGCGAATGCGCTGCGCAGGCGATCGGCCAGGGCTTGACCCGCATCGCCATCGGCGGTGCGGCACACGACAGCGAACTCATCGCCGCCAAAGCGAGCCAGAAAGTCGCTTGGCGCCAAGACGCGCTGCAGGCGAGTGGCAACCGCCATGATCAGAGCGTCGCCGGCTTGGTGGCCCATAGTATCGTTCACGTCTTTGAAGCGGTCGACGTCGACATAAGCGACCACAACACGGCCGTTGTTGCGGGTCTGCACCAGGCCGTCGAGCGACTCTTGCAAGCGCTCAACGAAATTGTGGCGGTTGGGCAGGCCCGAAAGCGCGTCATGCAGCGCTTGGTGGCGCGACAGCGCTTCACGATCGGCCAGTTCGTCTGAGGCCTTCTTCAGACGAAGGATCATCATCCAGGTGAGGATGCCCGTTCCCAACACGCCGAGCGCAACCAGCGGCAAGATGAACAGGAGCAGCGGACTGCCTGGCTGCTTGGGCGTCCAAGTCAAATAACCCAGCACCGTGCCGTCGTCGGCGTGGAACGGTTCGGAGATGGCGCCGCTCGCCTGCGAGGGCCGCGCCGACACAGCGAGATCCGAGATCAGCAGCGAACGGCCGACATCGGCCACGAATGCATGATCGATCTTGACGACGCTCACCAGCATATGCGGATCGCCGCGCAGGAGATGGGGATCAAGGTTGGGCACGATCGACAGCATCGCGACGACGGCGGGCTCGCCGTTGACATTCATAATGTGGCCGGCCCAGCGGCCGAAGCTCGCGCCAAGCAGCGAGCTATAATTGCCCTGGCTTTCTGAGAACGTGGACTCGCGGTTGCGAAGATGCCCGTCCGCGCCGTGACGCGCTTCAGTCACCAGGTCGTCGAAGACGGCGCGGTGGCGATTGTACGCGTTGGCCGGGTTCGTCAGCGTGCCTGCCACGTTGGCGTAGATGGGGTGGTTCTGGCTATCCAGAATGATGACTTCGTCGTGACCGTAGGTCTCGTGGAAGTAGATGCCGAAATTGGTCTCCAGCCACGACACGTCCAAATGCGGTCTCTGCACTTGGGCGACCGCATCGTCCCACCAGCAGATCGCCTTCTGCTCGTCGAGGATGTGACTCACGCTCTGGTCGAGTGCGTTTTCCACCAACTGACGTTCGCGCACGATTGCCGCGCGGTTCGCTGACCAGCCCGCATAAGCAACAATCCCGATAAGCAACGCGCCAAACAGCACCAGTGCCGCACCGATGAAGATGGTCAGACGCCGCAGGTCATTCTTGTAGTGCGCCGTCCGAGCGCTCGCGGGGGTCATGGCTAAGTCCAGGTAAACGAGACCCGAGCGGGGTTTTCGCCTGAACCATGACATAGGCAATACAAATATTGGGTTACGGCCATCACGCGATTATTGCAAAATGTGCGATAATACTTTGCTAACCACACTAAGTGTTGGTTAAGAACAAGTCGGTTTCTCGTTAATAATGGTAAATACAGTTTAGGGCTTGTCTTGGGCGCCTTTACCCTTTATTAGGGAACTCGCTCGTGTTGCGAATAACCGGCTGGGAATAACTGGGTCTTCGCGCCGCACGGGAAATAATATGGTTAACGACTACTAGGTGGATCATGCAGCGGTACGCCGTCAGAACGCGCGCCGACAGTCCTGAACTGCGTAAGGCAGCCATGGCGATTGAACAGGCCGCCTGGAGTTCTTTGGGCTTTTTGAACTTCACCCGTGCGCATTTTTCCTTCTACCAGCAGTTGCTGGAGGAGCATGCTGACTGCCAACTCTGCCTGGTTGACGAGACCACCGGCTACCCGGTCGCGGTGGGCAATTGCGTGCCGCTGGCCTGCGACTTCAACAATCTGCCGCCCGAAGGCTGGGACTGGATTGTAGAGAGCGCCGCCAACGATCGCGCCAAGCCCCGCAATGCGCTCGGCGCCCTGGCCATCTCGGTTCCGAACCTGCATCGCGGCAAGGGTGTCGCGCGAATCATGATCCAAGCATTCCGCGATCTGGCCATCGCCAAAGGGTTTGACGGTGTCATCGCGCCGGTGCGCCCCTCGGAAAAGCACCGCCACCCTTTCATCTCCATGGAAGACTATCTCGGCTGGACCGACGCCAAGGGTCGCGTCTTCGATCCCTGGCTGCGCAGCCATCTCTCCGCCGGCGGCAAGATCATCAAGCAAGCCGAACGCTCAATGACCGTCGAGGAGCCGGTGGCGTTCTGGGAGACGTGGCTGGGCCAACGCTTCGAAGGTTCGGGCGCCTACGCAATTGATGGGGCGCTCGCGCCAGTGTCGATCGATATGGAGCGAGGCGTTGGCCGCTATGTCGAGCCGAACGTCTGGTTCGCCTACGCGGTCTAAATCGCTTCGCGCAATTCGCGCAGTCCATAGGCTGGATTTTCAATCGCGTGGCCGTATAGGAATCCCTGCGCGAATTCGCAGCCCATCGCCTTCAGCGCATCGGCCGTCGCTTCATCTTCGACGCCTTCCGCGGTGACCTGCAAGCCAAGCGCGCGTCCTAAGCCGACAAGCGCGCCGACAATGGTCGCGTTTTCACGGTCGGCAGTCAGCGTCGCCACGAACGAGCGGTCGATCTTCAGCTTGTCGATCGGCAATGCACGCAGCAGGAACAGCGACGAATAACCAGTTCCGAAGTCATCGAGCGCAACTTTCACGCCTTGGTTCTTCAATGACATCAGCGAAGATTTCGCGCGCTGGATGTCGCCAATCATGGCGCTTTCGGTGACTTCGATTTCTAGGCGCTGCGCCGGAAATCCTGTCTCGCGCAGCGTTCGCAGCACCTTTTCCGGAAACCACTGATCCCGCACCTGGCTCGGCGAGATATTAACCGCGAGCATGAACTCGCCTGGCGCATCGAGCGCCTTACGGCACGCTTGGGCCAGCAGCGCCCAGAACATCGCGTCGACCAAACCCGCCTCTTCCGCCACGGGAATAAACAGTGTCGGCGAGATCATGCCGCGTTCGCGGTGCGGCCAACGCGCCAGCACTTCGTAACCGGCGAGCTCGCCGGTATCGACGCGCACAACCGGCTGGAAGTACGGCACGATATCGCCGTTCGGAATGGCTGCGCGCAAATCTGTCTCGAGCGCGGCCTTGGATTTCAGTTGCTCGTCGATGGTCGAGTCAAAGAATTTGTAGGCGCCGCGGTCTTCCTTGGCGCGCAACATGGCGGCATCGCCGCGCTGCAGCAGATCGGCGGCGCCGCGACCATCTTCCGGGCAAAGCGCGATGCCGATCGAAGCGCCGACCGTCAGCTTCAGACCATTGACCAGGATCGGCGCGGCCAATTCGTTCAGCACGCGGCGCGCCGCAGCGGCGACGCCTTCGCGGCCATCCGGGCCTTCCACCAGCACGGCGAATTCGTCGCCCCCGAGGCGCGCCGCAAAACTGTCCTCACGGATGCAATTCTTCAGCCGCGTGGCGATCACTTGCAGCAGTTGGTCGCCAATGGCGTGACCGTGCACGTCGTTGATCGGTTTGAAGCGATCGAGGTCGACGAACATCAGCGCAAACGCGTTGGTCTCATGCCCAACCAACGCCAAGCGGCGGTCGAGCTCTTCGACGAAGTGGCGGCGGTTGGCCAGGCCGGTCAGGGGATCGTGGCGCGCCAACGATTGCGCGCGTGCTTCGGCCGCCTCGCGCTCGCAAATCTCGGCCGACAGCGTCTCGTTTGCGGTCACCAAATCCTGCGTGCGCTCTTGCACGGTGCGTTCGAGGTCGTTGCGGATGGAGTCGAGTTCGAGCACGGCCTGGCGGCGATCCAGTTGCGCTTTGACGCGCGCGGTCAACACCCGGAGATCGATCGGTTTGGTGATGTAGTCGTTGGCGCCGGCCTCGAGTGCAGTGGAGACAATGTCGCCATCGTCCAGCGCAGTGACGACAATTACCGGCACGTGCTCGGCGTCGTAGAGTGCGCGAATGCCCTTGAGCGCGTCGTGGCCCGAGCGCTCCGGCATCATCCAATCGAGCAGCACCAATTCGATGCCGTCGCGCTCAATCTCGTGTTCGATGTTTACGGCGCTCTCGCGCAGCACCACGTCATAGCCGCGGCGCTCCAAGCGCCGGCCAAGCATGTCACGGTTCTGCGCCTGGTCGTCGACCAGGAGGATGCGTCCGAGCCGCGTCGTCGCTGACGCGCCCTCTTCGCTATCGGCCGAGGACATCGGTTCCCCTTGAACCCACCAACACCATTACCAGCGCGGAAACCTACGCTACGGTGGTTGAGGTCACGCTAATTTGCGCAGGGTAGATCGCAGTTTTTGAATAGACCTTTGAGTAACGTAAACGCGCGCTAACCATGCAGCGCGTCGATCATGCCGCGTATTTCTCGATGAGAGCCACGAGACCGGCGAAGTCGACAGGCTTGGTTGCAAAATCATCGCAGCCGGCTTCCATGCATTCGCGCCGCGCGCTTTCCATGGCGTGAGCGGTCAAAGCCACGATCTTCACGCTGTCGACCTCAGGGGTCTTACGAATGACGCGCGTGGCCTCAATGCCCGACATCACCGGCATCGAGATGTCCATGAGGATGAGATCGGGGGCGCAGGATTTCGCCTTCTCCACGGCCTCAGCGCCATTTTCCGCGGTATGCACTTCGTAGCCGCGCCGCTCGAGCCGTCGCGTGAGCATCTCGCGGTTATCGGGATGGTCTTCAGCGATCAGGATACGCATGGGAGGACTCCAGTCACTTTCCTACGCAGTCTTCTTGGACATTTTGTTTACTGCCGGATCGGGATCGGCCGGCGCCGATGCTGGCGCGCGCGCGAAGCGAAGCGCGGCAGCGGCAAGTACGTCACGGTTAGCGGGCTTAACCAGATGTTGGCAGGCCCCGGCGCCAAGCGCCCGCTGTCGATCGTCATCGATCGAGTGAACAATAACGGGGATGTCCGCCGTCTCCGGCGCGGCGAGCGCTTCCAGCACATCGTAACCACGCATGTCCGGCAGATTGATGTCGAGCACGATCAAGCTCGGATGCAGCAGCCGCGCGAGGCCCACGCCCTCTTCGCCTGTCGCAGCGACGCGCACGCTGAATCCGAGGCGCACCAATGAGCGCGCGGCGAGATCGCGGGCGCTTTCCTCATCGTCGATGATGAGTACGGTGCGGTCGCGGCCTTGGCCCGCAGCCGCCGCGATGTCGACGCGCACCGGCGTGGCGTTGGCGGGCGCAATCGCGGGCAAGCGCAGTGTGAAGGTTGAACCTTTGCCGAGCGCGCTCTCGACACGGACATCGCCGCCGAGCAGCTCAACGGTGCTGCGCGTAATGGCCAGGCCGAGGCCTGTGCCGCCAAACCGGCGCGCGGTGCTGGCATCTGCTTGCACGAAGGCGTTGAACAGGCGCGACAGCTGTTCCTCGCTCATGCCGATGCCAGTATCGCTCACCGCGATTTCCAGCCAATCGCCAGCGCCGGTGTGGTCCCGGCGCGCGTGTAGCGTCAGCGCGCCATCGCGGGTGAACTTGGCGGCGTTAGCCAGCAAGTTGAGTACGCATTGATTGAGCTTAAACGCATCGGTGTGCGCCGCGCCCAGGGCGCCATCGATCTCGAGCTTGAGTGAGTTGCCGTTCTTCTCTGCCGAGGGACGCACGGTTGCCGCAGCCTCTTCTATCAGCGCGCGCACGTCAAAATCGATAGCGCTGACTTCCATGCGGCCAGCTTCAATCTTGGAGAGGTCAAGGATGTCATTGATCAGATGCAGGAGCTGGCGCGCCGAACTCAACACGCGCTCGATATCGGCGATGTCGGTGGTGCGGCCGTCGGCCTCCGCTTCTTCGCGCAGGATTTCCGAATAGCCAATGATAGCGTTCAAGGGTGTGCGCAGCTCGTGGCTCATCGAGGCGAGGAATTGCGACTTAGATACGTTGGCGGAGTCCGCGGCTTCGCGCGCGGCGCGCAACGACGCAAGTGTTTCCGCCAGCACGCCGTCGCGAGCATCCATCTCGGCGATCAAGCCGTCGAGCCGCTCGTGCATCTCCGCCACACCAACCGCACCTTCATCGACCGTGTTATGTTCAATCGAAGTCAGCTCGATGTTCGCAAACAATGCGCGTTTGGTCTTTAGCGCCTCTTCCGTGCGGCGCATGGCGGCGATGAAGTCGGCCTCTTGTCTCTTGCGCGTAGTCACGTCCTTCGACAGCACGATGAGTTTGCGCAATCCGCCCTTGGAATTGGTGACACGCCGCGCCCAGATAGCCGCCCATCCGGATGATCCATCGGCGCGCAACACTCGATGTTCGATAGAATGTTCAGCGCCGGCAATGACGGCCTCAAAATATTGCTTCAGCGCGAGCCGGTCTTCGGGGTGCAGGATCGAGGTGTTGTTGTCGATGAAGTGCTGATAGGTGAACGGCGTGCCGTACACGGGCGATGGATCGCCGTGCCAAGACAACGTCTGGTTCTTGAAGTCGATTTCCCACACCACGCTGCGTCCCGCTTCGAGCGCAATCTTCAGCCGGTCTTCGTTGGCCGCGGCCGCTTCGCGCGCTTCGACCAATTGGGTGATGCCCCGGCCGTGCGCGAGCACGCCGCAAATTTCACCAGACGCATCGCGCCAGGGCTTGGCTTCCCACATGAACCAGCGCTGGCCGCGTGCAGTCACCGCATTGTCTTCTTCATGCCGAACATGCTCGCCCGCCAGCGCGCGGTGGAACGTATCGCGCCACAATTCCGGCGACCACGGAATGACGTCTTCCAGCCTCCCTGTAGCATCGCCTTTGATGCTGAGACCGTCACGCATGCTCCTACTCATGGCGACGACACGGGCGTCACGATCGACCAACACAGCGGCTAGACCACCCTGCTCAAACACCAGATTGGCCAGCGTATGCTGCATGTTTTCTGCAGTGGCGTTGGCGCGCAAGTTGCGCTCGGCTTCAGCGGCGCTGACGCGTGCTTGCGTGACGTAAATCATCAGCGCGCAACCGCCGATCGCGGCGATCACCGCGAGATCCCAATCCGGCTGCGCCGTCATCGCCGCCAGCATGAACGGCGCGAGCAAAATCGAAAGCGCGGGCGGTGCAGCGCCCGCGATAGCGATCGGCAATGCGCCCGAAGCGCCGGGGCTGAAGTGGCGCACGACGCCTACCACCCACAGCACCATAGCGGCCGCCGCGCCTGCGGCCTGCCCATTGAGCCAGAGGGCAATTGGCAACGTCGCGTAAAATGCAGAGCTTGCGAACGACCATAGCGACAGCGCCACCGTTACGCGCGGCGTGAGTGTCACATCGGCGGCGTCGAAGCGTCGGTAGAGCTCGGCGTCGAAGATCAGCAGCAGCGAGGTGATCGCCGCCCAGCCAACGGCGCCGGCGCCGTGCATGATGGCCGCAGCAATGCCGCCGGTCAGGATGATGATGGCGATGGAGGCCGGCATCTCGCGGCGGCGCGTTTCAGCGGCGGCCGCGAGGGACGGGAACGGCGTAAATCGCATGCCGGCAGTCTCTCCGCGGCCGAATTGGATCGGGCGACGCTGCCAGCTGTCCGTGAATTTAGCTTAAACCATCACGCGAATTCACGGTCGTTCCGTCATCACAACGTCAAGCCACGATGGACGGCAATGATCGCGACGTTGGCGATGAAGCAGCAGGCCGACATCACGAACAGCCACGGCACGCCTCGCTCCGGATGGTTACGGCGGACGTTGAGCTCCATCAGGCCGCCGATGGTCACCAAAGTGGCTGAGAGCGCCAGGATTCCGAGTTCATTGCCGTGGATGAGCGTGTGCAGCCCAGCCAACGCGCCACCAAAATTCACACCCGAGACGCCCAGGGCGGCAAGGGTTACCGCTAAGGCGGGCAGGCCGCAGCAGATCGAGTGCAGGCTGAGCACCGCTGCGTGCGCCAGATGGGCCGACTTTGCCGTGTTATGTTGTAACATTGCAATCGACACCTAGCGATGTCCCATTGCTGGTCAAGGTGTAATTTGCAATTCACTATTCGGAAGGCAGGTTGCTGCCTCGCCTTGAGCGCGCCATGGCCAAGGGGCACATGAAGCGCGCTGCGTTGAGGGACGAAGCCAATGCTTTCGATCTTAGTCATGATCCGAGATGCCTTAATCGCCATGGCGCTCGCTTGGGTCGGCGTCACGCTTGAGGCGACGCACGCTCAGCCGGATCAATCCTGCCGCAGCGACACCTGCCAGACGCAGTCCCAGCATTAGATTCGCGTCACGAGTGGGTGAGACTCAAGCGCCAGATGTGCGCGCCGTGTTGTTCGCCCTTGATTGGCCAAACTTATTCCGTTTCCGTTGGGGTTGAGACACACGCTGCGGCGTGAGGCGGGAGACTCTATGGCAGGCGGGACGGCAAACGACGCACGCGCACCAGGCGCGATGATGTTTGCGCTGGCGCTCGCGGTGGCGGTCCTTTGGGTTTTCGGCAGCATCGCTGTGGCGGTGGCGCTGCTCGGCTTCGACAAGATTATGCATCTCGGCGCCGCGCAAATGAGCGCGGTTGCTGGCGCGATCTTCCTCCCCTCCCTCATGGCGCTCTTCTCCGGCATGGCCGTGCGCGATGGCGCGCGCGCCCGCCATGAGGCGCAACGTCTTGCCGACGCCGCCGACCGCTTGCTTAATCCCGAGCAGAGCGCCGAGGAAGCCGGCCGCAAGCTGGCGATGACGGTGCGCGGAGAAATCAATCAACTCGATCGCGCGCTTGAGCAAACGTTGGCGCGTTTGCATGACGTGGAGAGCCAGATCGCCCGGCAGGTGCAGACGGTCGACGCCATGGGCATGCAGGCCAAGGCCGGCGCCAACGAGATGATCACGGGCATGGAGCGCGAACGCGCCGAGCTCATGAAAATTTCGCGCGACCTGACAGGCCAGGCACAAATGATCGGCGATTCAATTTCGCGGCATACGCATTCGATCTCCGAGGCTGCGCGGCAAGCCGAAGTAGAAGTGCGCGCGGCCGATCAGGCATTGGATCACCGGCTGACCTCGTTTGGCGCTGCCGCCGCTTTGATCAATGACCGCACGCATGGCCTCTCCAACGCCGCGCAAGCGAGCGCGGATTCAGCGCTGAAGCTCGAGACGGCGCTTTCCAGCGCGCTGGATATTCTGGCCAAGGCTACTCACTTGACGGACGCGGCGCGGCAATCGGCCGACGCGGCGAGCGTCGCCGCGAATTCCACAGCCGGCGCGGTGCGTGACTCTACGGTGCGCGCCATCGATGACGCCAAGCGCGCAGCTGATTTAATCCGCAATGAGGCCGCAAGCGTCGAGCGCGACGCGGCCATCGCCCTGGAGCGGTTGCAGGACGCCGCCGAAGCGGCGCGCGCCGCCGCAATCGGCGCGCGAGAGGCCGCTGAAGCCAACCCAATCGCGGTGCAAGCCCCTGCGCGTCCGCGCGTGCGTGGACGCGAGCCTGATGCTGAACCACAATATGATCGTTCCTGGCGTGACGAGCAGGATCCGCTCGATGCCGCACCGCCCCCGCGGATGCGGCGCGAAGTGCCGCGAGACGAGTCCATGTTCGGCGAGCGTGACGGCGAACCGCAGGGCGACTGGACGTGGCGCGATCTGCTTTCCAACGTCGACCAGGGCGCATCGCAGCAACGGATACGGCGTCAGCGCACTGAGCCAGCACCCGATCCCGCCGGCCATTTGCGGCGTCAAGCGCCGGCGCCGCGGCAGACGCAAGTTTCGCCTATCGTCGAGGTCATCGAGCAATCGGGCTTGGTGTTCGACGAAGTGTTCTCACCTTCTTCACTTGAGCGCATCGCGCAGCGGTCGCGTTCAGGCTCGCAAGCGCGGCGTCGCGCGGTGCGTGACGCCGCTGCCGAGCCGGCGCGGCGCCTAGGCGACTATCTTGCACGCGATCAGCAAGCCAATCAGGACGCCATGCACTTCCTGAGGAGCGAAGGCGCACGCATTGCCGAATTGCTCGGCCGCGGCCGCGCCGCGATGGGCGCAGAAGCCACGCGCGCGTTTTTGATCTTGGACGCAGCGCTCGGCGGCTAGTGCGGACAGCCGGCGGTTCATATGGCGGCGACAATGTCCCTCACGCTTAGATTCAGCCGTGGGGCGAAATCGACGCCGAAGCGCGCGTCTAATCGCGCGTGGCCGCTTACGTGATCGTCCATGACGCGTGTACACTGAGTCTTTTCGGGCATCGCCATGAAGGCTTTGACGGGTAGCGTTCGCGTTCTGCTCCTCCTGGCCCCGCTATGTTCATCATGCGGTGACTCTAGCGTTCGGGCGACTTTTCGCGATGTCTCCGACACACCGGATGGGCAAGCCTTCATCGACGCTGACTACCCGAGCGCTCGTGACGTTCCTGACTACGTCATGAGAAACGGTCGACTGTTTCTAACGACCCAGACCTACTGGACCGTGCGTCCCAGAGCCGACCGGGTTCAATTGCGACGTTGGACGTGTTCGGACGTGGCAAGGCTCAAGCGCTCAGCTGACGTGCGAACCTTGCTCCCAAATGCTCGCGCAGTGGACGGCGGCATCCGCTGGTCAGAGTGTTCGCAACTCGGCGCGTCACGTTGAGAGCGCAACTTCCGCACGGCGCCAAGCGGCGGCCTTCGGCGATTTCCTTCACGGATGCTTCCGCGGCCGCCTGAGGGTAAAACTCGGACAGTCGAGAAGCACCAGCAGCTTAGGAAAATGGCGTGCGCGCGCACGGCAAGCACGCCATTCCTGACAATCTAGTAGCGGCTGTTCACAACGATGTCGGCGATAATGCCGCTCACGATGGCGACTAGTAGAAAATCGCCGGCATCATCGCGCACCCAGTGATAGCCACGGCGCGGGTGGCGCAGATGTTCGCGGCGATAATCCACGACTTCGTAGCGCGTTCGCCAATACCCCAGGCGTTGGCCGCGCTCCCAGGGGCGATAGCCGAAATAGAGACCGCGTAGTCCGCGCGGCGGGGCGCCGAAGTACCAGACGTTGTTGCGATAATAGCCATTGTATTGGCCAGGATCCCAACGCGCGTCGGCGCGGTCTTCGCGCCAGCCATGGCGCCAATCGCGGCCGCCGCGATTGTTTTGCGCATCGCCACCCCGACCGCGATCATCGCCGCGCGCATGATCATCACCGCGGCCGTTATTGTCACCGCGGCCATGATCGTCGGAACCGCGCGGCGGCGGTCCTTGGTTCGGCGGAGGACCTTGGTTGGGCGGACCCTGATTGGTTTGGCCGCGATCACCGTGATCGTCGTGTTGTCCTGGGTTGCCCTGACCTTGGCCGTTCGAGCCATTGTTGCTCGGGCCGTTGTTGTTGGGGCCGTTGTTGTTGGGGCCGTTGTTGTTTTGACCCTGGCCATTTTGGCCCTGCCCGTTCTGCCCCTGTCCGTTCTGCCCCTGCCCGTTCTGCCCTTGGCCATTCTGTCCTTGATTATTCTGGCCTTGATCACTTTGACCTTGGCCTTGTTGATTGCCCCGGTGGTGATGTTGCTGGTCTTGAGAGGTGTCTTGCGCGCCAGCGAGCGGGGTCAAGCCAGCCGCAAGCGCGAGCGCAAGACCTGAAACGATGAGACGATTTTTCATAAGAGCGTTCTCCAAAGCGAAGCAACGCATGAAATGTCCAAGTGGTCGCATCATTTGCGCGGCGTCGTAGAACCGCGCGCAGTTGAAACACAACGCCTTGGGAACTTCGCCGCTTAGCGGCAGCTCTACCGCCAAAGATAGTGGAATTGCGCCCGCTGATTGGCCCACGATGAGAATGCGAAATAGAGCGTGTGGCCGTCGAGCTGGATCGCCCCGATACGGCTTTCCCACGGCGTCGCGTCGGCGCCATCGTAGGTGAAAGCCCGGATGCGGCCACGCGGGCCGAACGCTTCGAACGTGAAGCGATGCGTGTTGTTGCCGGCGTAGTAGCAGTCGACTTGGCGCAACTCATAGCCATTGCCGACATCGATGACGCCATCATAGATCGATTGATCATTCAGCGTGGTGAAGCCGACTGGTGGCGGGGGCGTGCGGCCAGGGCCGAGCGAAAACTCTGTCTCGGGAATGATCGGGGAAACCTCCTCCTGATCGCTCACCGTGCCTGGCGCAATGATGGCGCGGACGTAGTGGTTCAGGGTGATGCGGATTTTGCCGTCGCTTAGTCCGCTCGAACAGGCGCCCACGCGAAGCACGTGATCGGCCGCACCGCGCGGCGGGCCGACGGGTGCGTTGTTGATCAAATTGATGCAGCCGGCGCTGCTTGCGTCCCAGGTGCGTGTGGCGGTCAGGCCGAAGTCCGCGCTGCTGGCCGCGATATGATACGCGATGAAGACGCGGCCGTTGTCTTCATAGATCTCATAGGTTTCGCCAATGCTGGCGGGGCCGACGGGAAGACTTGTTTCTTGTGGGCCCGCAAGCGTCGTGCGCGCAGCGGCCACGCCGATCGACACGCAGAGGGCCAGCGCGGCAAGTACGGTGAGTTTCAAAACTAAACGCATCGCCGCAGGCCAATTGGGGTGGATATTGCGATCCACCCCTTTTGGTTAGCGCCCGGCTTGCAGGCTGACGCTGATTTGGCTGCCGTCGGAGCCACGTTGGGTCCAGGTGTCGCCGACATTCTTGCCAGTTACGTGCTCGGTGCATTCAGCTTGGGTGCGCGTAGCGTAGGTCAAACAGATTTGGCCGTTGGCGATTTGGTAGGTGCCAGGGACGGTATGGCCGTCAGGCGTCACCACGTCGAAGGTGTGATCGGCGTTGAAGTGATAGCGCACCACAGCGCCGCTCGGCTCCGTGACGACGACGGTGTTGCCGTACGCGGTTTGCATGGTGTCGGTTTGTGCGAAGGCGGCGCTGGTCATGAAAGCGGCGCTCATGGTGAGTGCGGCGACGAATTTCAGCATCGGTTTAGTCTCCCCTATTGCTCTGACGTGCGGCGGCGCTAGACCGCTCCCCCATGAACGCCCGCACGATTGCCGATCCGCTGCCGCTCGCCAAGGCCTTAATGGCATGCAAATCGATTACGCCGGTGGAAGCAGGCGTGCTGGACGTGGCGCAAGCGGCATTGGAGGGTATCGGCTTTCGGGCGCGGCGCATGAAGTTCGGCGAGGTTGACAATTTGTACGCGCGGTTCGGCGATGCAGCGCCGAACTTTTGCTTCGCGGGTCATTTGGACGTGGTGCCGCCGGGCGACGGCTGGGCGAGTGATCCGTTCGCGCCGGAGGTTCGCGATGGCCAGCTCTACGGGCGCGGCGCGGCGGATATGAAGACGGCGATTGCGGCGATGATTGCAGCGTCTGAGAGTTTTCTAGCGGGCGGCGCACGCCCGAAAGGATCGATCTCGTTTCTGATCACCTGCGACGAAGAAGGCCGCGGCGTTGATGGGACGAAAGCCGTGCTGCCGGCCCTGGCGGCGGATGGCGAGCGCTTTGATCATTGTTTGGTGGGAGAGCCGACGAGCGAAGAGCGCGTCGGCGACATGATCAAGAATGGGCGGCGCGGCAGTTTGAATGTCGTGATCACGATGAGCGGCAAGCAGGGGCACGTCGCTTATCCGCAGCGCGCGGTGAATCCGGTCACGCCTTTGCTGGAAGCGCTGCATGCGCTGAAGGCGCGGAGATTGGATGATGGCGCGCCAGGGTTTGATCCGTCGAACTTGGAAGTGACCAGCGTGGATGTCGGCAACCCGACGCACAATGTGATCCCGACGCAAGCAAGCGGGCGGCTGAACATCCGCTTCAACATGAACCACACGGCTGATGCGCTCTATGCGTGGGTGAAGGAGACAGCAGAAGCGGCGGCTAAGAAGGCAGGCGCGACGTGTGCGCTGTCGATTTCCTCTCAGAGCGTGCCTTTCTACACCGAGCCTGGGCCGTTCACGGATTTGGTGATTGCGTCGGTGAAGGAGGCGTTCGGCATTACACCGGTGCTGGCGACGACCGGCGGCACTTCGGACGCGCGCTACATAAAAGATTATTGCGCGGTGGCTGAGCTGGGGCTGCGCAATGAGACGGCGCATATGGTGGATGAGCACTGCAGCGTGGATGACCTGCGGGCGCTGGCGCGGTGTTACGAAGAAGTATTGCGCCGCTATTTCGCGTAATCGACCCGCATTAAGTACAAGCCATCCGCAGGCGCGACGGGGCCGCATTGCGTACGGTCTTTCGCGGCGAGCGCTGTGGCGACATCATCCGCGGTTATCTTGCCCAAGCCGACCTCCGCGAGCGTGCCAACCATAGAGCGGACTTGCCGGTGCAGGAACGAACGCGCTTCACAACGGACCTGGATTTCATCGCCAATGCGTTCGACGTCGCAGCGGTCGAGCGTTTTGATCGGGCTCTTGGCCTGGCAATGGGCGTCGCGGAACGTGGTGAAGTCGTGGTTGCCGAGCAGGCGTTGCGCGGCGGCGTGCATGGCGGGTGCGTCGAGCGGTGACGCCAGACGCCAAGCTAGGCCGTGTTCGAGGGTGAGCGGCGCGCGGCGGTTGATGATGCGATAAACGTAGGTGCGCGCGGTAGCATCGAAGCGTGCGTGGAATTCCGACGCGGCAGCTTCGGCGTTTAAGACTGCGATTGGCGCGGGGCGCAGATGCGCGTTGAGCGCTTCGACCAGCTTCCAACCTTCAAAGGGTTTCTCGATATTGACATGGACGACTTGGCCGCGCGCGTGCACGCCAGAATCGGTGCGGCCAGCGGCGACGACATCGGATTTGAGGCCCGTGAGTTTTTCGACGGCGTCTTCAAGCGCACTCTGAACGCTCGGGCCGGTGGCCGCGCGTTGCCACCCTAGGTATGGGCGGCCGTCATATTCGAGCGTGAGCTTGAAGCGCATGAACTAAGAGCGCCGGTACTCCAGCATCGGGCAAGCGTGTGCGGCAGCGGCGCCCGGCGCACCGCCAGTGGTCCCCATGATTTTGAGCGATGCGTCGCCTGGGCTTGAGGGCTCCCAAACCACCACGAAGGCGGTGACGTTGGCGCCGCAGAGACCCTGTCCGCTGGCGGGCTTGGTTTCCGTGGTAACGCGATAGACCAGCACTTGCGGCTCTTCGACCGGCAGCGAAAGCAAGGCGCGCAGCGTTTGGCCGCCGACTTGCGTGGCGGGGGAAGCGTTGCTGGAGATCGGCGCTTCGATGACAAGGCCGTTGGCGCCGTGCAGCGACAGCACTTCCTGCGCATCGGCGTTGGGATTGTTGGCGTCAGGCAATTGGGTGGCGGTGGCGACGGTGAGCTGGCCGGTTGCGGTGCGCGCTGCATCGTTGCTTGCGGTGAAGGCGCGCGTCGGCTCAGCGTCGGGCGCGGGCGCGTCGAGTTGTGCGGACGACGTTGTGGTCGAAGGTGTGGAGGATTGCTGATTGCAGGCGGCCGCGGCCAGGACCAAAGCGGCCAAAGCAAAGCGCTTCATCATCAGAGATGCCCTCCCACGCCAAAGGTTTAGCCGCGTGGCGCGTTGGCTTCAATCGCGCTCAAGCCAGACGGGCGCCAGCTGTGACCCGATTACCCCGCAAGAAGTCCACAGCATCGAGCGCGGCGCGGCCTTCGCGTTGTAGACGCGTAAGGCGCACAGCGCCCTCGCCGCAGGCAATCGTCAAATGATCGTCTAGCGCGGTGCCCGGCGCGCCGGCGCCGGGCGAGACGCGTGAGCCCAAGGCTCTCACACGCGCGCCGTTCAATTCAAACCAAGCGCCGGGATGGGGCGAGAGCCCGCGGATCTTCCCGTCGATCTCGCGCGCCGGCGCCGACCAATCAATGCGCGCCTCGGCGGGGGCGATCTTGTGGGCATAGGTGACGCCCTGTTCCGGCTGTGGCGTTTCGCGGGCTTCGCCGCGTTCGAGTTGAGCAAGAGCTTTGACGAGAAGCGTCGCGCCGTTTTGCGCGAGGCGATCGTGCAACGTGGCGGTGGTGTCGTCAGGCGCAATGAGTGTTTCGTAGGTAGCGAGCGTGGGGCCAGTGTCGAGCCCCTCTTCCATGCGCATCACTTGCACGCCGGTTTTCGCGTCGCCCGCCATGATTGCGCGCTGGATTGGCGCTGCGCCGCGCCAGCGTGGTAACAGCGAACCGTGCAAGTTGAAGCACCCGAGACGCGGCGCATCGAGGATGGGTTTGGGCAGGATAAGCCCGTAGGCGACGACGATCGCCGCATCGAGGTTGAGCGCGGCGAAGGCGGCTTGCGCGTCGGCATTCTTCAAGCTCTTCGGTGTGCGGACTTCCAGGCCACGCGATACGGCGAAGGCGTGCACCGGCGTTGCGCGCTCCTGCTTGCCGCGGCCGGCTGGTCGCGGTGGTTGCGAATAGACGCAAACGATGTCGTGGCCGGCGTCGATTAGCGCCGCCAGCGCCGGCAACGCGAAGTCGGGCGAACCCATGAAAGCGAGGCGAAGCGTCATCCGCGGTGGCTCATAGCATCAAACGAGGCGGCGTCACTGCCTGCCGGCGTTTCGGCGTAGCCAGAAGGCGCGTTCCGGCGGATGATAGCGTGGACGACGGGGAGATATTCATGCGCGTGATCGCTGGCTTCGCGCTTGTGTTCATGGCGTTGGCTAACGTTGCGCGTGCCGATGAACTGGTAATTGCCGCTCCAGAAGTTATCGGCGCGGAAGCGCGACACAAGCCCGACCTCGAAGGACCGTTGCCTGGCACACTGCGCGGCATCCATATTTGGCGGGCGCCGAGCACGCCCGAGACCGGGCTGTTGCCAACGCTCTACATGGCTGATGGCGCACCCGGCGTTTATGTCATCGCAGCGCGGCTGCGCGCGGCGATCGAAGCAGGCCTCGTGCCGCCCATTCAAATTGTCGGCATGGAGCCTGACCTCCGCCATCGCGACGTCGAATACGGGCAGCCTGGCCGCGCAGCGTTCGTGGCGCACGAGCGCTGGGTATTGAACGTCGTAATCCCCTGGGTCGAGCGCGCGGCGCGCGGTTCGCCGACCCAGCGCGCCATCGGCGGCTATTCAAATGGTGCCGACTTCGCACTAGCGATGGGGGCGGCGCATCCGGATGTGTTCGCTGCGGTGATTGCGCATTCGCCATTGATCTCGCTCGACTTGCACATCGGCACGCCGGACCACGCAAGAGTGCGCTGGGCGTTAAGCGCGGGCCTGGCGGAATATGACGGCCTGCCGCAATGGGTGGTCGGGGTGGCGCGCGCGGAAGCACACGAGGCGGGCGCCGATGTTCGTAGCTGCGTGGGCCCATGGCTGCACAACGGACAATCATGGATCGACCTGTCGCCGAGCGCGGTAGCGTGGGCGTTCGGTTTTCCGATCGACCGCATCGAGACGCCGCTGGAGCGGCAATCGTGCCGAGTGATGGCGGCGCGGTAGATCCGGACGCGCTTCGCTGCGGGGCGCAGCGGTGCGGTCTATTTGCTGTCGTCGCCGTAGTTGCCGCCGCCGCGCCCGCGATCGCCGTAGCGCGTTGACCGTTCGCAACGCATGGAGCTTAGCTGATCGTTCCAGTGATCGCCGACGTAGCGATACGAGCCCGGGCCGGTACGGAAGGACTCGCCGCCGTAATTGCCGTCCCAATAGAAATCCCAGACCCCGGCGATGACTTTGACCGACGACACCTGATCGTTCCAGCGGTCGCCGATCCAGGGCGTATCGCCGGAGATGGTCATGGATTGGCCTCCGTAATCGACATCCCAGAACACTTGCACGAGGCACACGCGCGCCTCGACCGGATCAGGCGTTGGCCAGGGCTCGGCCCGCGCCGCCGGCGCGTGCGCGAGCGCCATCATCAAAGCCGCCGATGCACCGATTTGTTTGAACACAGCCGCCTCCTACCCTCTACCCCGAAGCCTAGGCTTTTGAGGTGAACACGCAATCCGAAGGGAACTTCATTTTTGCCGGTTTCGTTGTTTCGGCATGGACGGCAACGACGGCAATTGCGCGATACCAGCGGCGAGCACCGTCGAACGGCTCGTGCATGGCCCGCTGTCGCTCGCACCATCGCAATGGTGGTGCGTGCTGAAGGGCGTAAACGCGACGTCGCAGCGCGTGAATTTGGCGCTGATTTCAGCGGGCGTGGCGTTCTTCGGGTTGATGGCGGTGATCCCGGGCGTGGCGGCTCTAGTGGCGCTACTCGGGCTTTTTGGTGATCCGCGCTGGATCAATGGGCTGCTTGATGCGCTGAGCGGCATCGCGCCGGATGCGGTGGTGTCGATCATCACGGCGCAGGTGCAGTATCTGCTGGATTCGCGGGCGGATGCATTGCTGCTCAGCACGCTGTTCAATTTGGCTCTCTCGTTGTGGAGCGCGCTGCAAGGCACACGCGTGCTGCTAATGGCGCTGACACTGGTGAACCGGCGCGCGGAAGAGCGCTCCTTCTTGCGCCGGTATGTGACCGCGGGTGTGTTCACTTTATATGGGCTCGGACTCTCGATTTTGACCGTGCTAGTCATTGGCGTAGCGCCAGTGGCGATCGCGCTGATGCGCCCGAATACGGCCGTCGAGACATTGCTGCTGGTAGTGCGCTGGCCAGTGTTAGCGGCGGCGACGATTGTGTTGTCGTTCATCTTGTATCGTTGGGGACCGCGACGGCGGCCGCCGCCTTGGCGGTGGCTGTGGCCAGGCGCTGTCGGCGCGCCGGTGGCGTGGGTGCTGGCGTCGAGCGCATTCACGTTTGCACTGCGCGAGTTTCCGAATTTCGGCGCGGCGTATGGATCGCTGGCGAGCGTGGTGGCGCTGCTATTGTGGCTCTATATCACGGCGCAGATTTTCCTGTTTGGCGGCGCGCTGAATGCGGAGCTGGAATTTTTCTCAGTCGGCAAGCCGGCCGTGAAGATGGAAAAGAACGAGACGATTGAATCGCCGGTGTCGGTAACCGGCGGCAAGAAAGAACCGGCGCCGAGGCCAGCGTCGGTGCAGAGCGAAACGCCTTAACCTCGCGCACAGCGAACACAGCTTGTGACGGGTGCGCGCGCATGCGAGCGTCGTTGCCGCGGGAGGCTTGTGTGATGCGCGGCTGCAAAGAGCTTATGCTTTCAATGGCGATGCTGATCGCCTTCGTGTTGCCGGCATTTGCGCTGGATCAGGACGAAACACATTTCTGTCGCAACGGCGCGTTTGCGGATGAAGCGGTTATCAATCCCATGCGGGTGATTGGCGCTGGACGGGTTTATCTGCGGTGGGATGGCGGGAGCCAGGAGGGTTGCCCGGGCTTGGACGCTTGCCGGCACGGCTATGTGGTGGCTGGACAAGAGGTGTTGGTGGGCAAGCGCTTGGGCGATTTCGCGTGCGCCTATTATGCGCCAAGCGGCTCGGCTGGCTTTGTGCCGGCGGCCGCGCTTGCGCCAATGGCGGTCGCGCCACCAGCAGCACTCGGCGATTGGGTCGGCCACTGGAGCATCGATCGCGACGAGGACGCCACCATCGACATCACCCTGCACAATGGCGCGCTCGCGGCCGAGGGTGAGGCCTATTGGCCGGGACGACACGCGGCGCGCGAACCGAACGAAGGCGGATTCGGCGGGACAGGCACGCTAACCGCCGGGCGGTTGAACGTGCACGAAGGCGGATGCGAAGTGTCCATGCGGCGCGTCGGCGCCTATCTCATCGCCACAGACAATTTCGAATGCGGCGGCGCCAACGTCCGCTTTAACGGCGTCTATTCGCGCATATCGCGCTGAGCACCTAGCACATCATGCCAGTCTGGCGTTGCATGCCGGTGAGGAACATGCGCAGCGCGTCGGCGAGTTCGCAGGCGGCGGCGTGGGCTTCGGCGCGGTCGGCTTCGGGCAACGCGTCGAGCAATTCACGGCAGACGTCGGCGTGCTCGATGTCGGCCTGCTCATGCACCTGGAAGAATTTCAACGTCGCCGGTTCGTTGGCGTCATAGCGCTCAACCAGGCCGTTGATCTTGGTCTTGGCGATCGCCGGCAACTGGCTCTCGTAGGCATAGAGCGCCGCGAGACCTGACGCGTACGAGCGGCGCGAGAGCGTGCGGAAAGTGTCGATCAGGTTTTGCGTCTCATCGTTCAACTCTTCGCCGCGCACATCGGCTTCGCTTGAGCCCATGCCGGCGGCGAAGCCGAGCCAAAGCGCGGCGTGATCGTCTTTGCCTTCGCCGAGGCCCTCTTCTTCAGCGAGATTTTCAGCGAGCAAGCGGCGGCCCATCGCGTCGGGGCAATTGGCATGCACGGCGCTCACCGCGCGCGGGAAGGCTTCGACGTGATGGAAGTATTGGCGCGCGTAGGCAGCGAGCGCCTCGCGCGTGAGCTTACCCTCTTCCCAGGCTTGATAAAACGGATGCGCCAGCATCGAGCGCTCGGCCACGGCGGCGTCGATCGCGGCTGAAGTGCAGACAAATCCGTTGAACGCTTCAGACATGACCATCCCCGTGTGCGTTGGCGCGCAAAGGCGCGTGAATCGAGCCGCAGATTAGCGGGTTTGGCGGTCGGCGAAAGTGCGAAAAGCGCGGGTTCTTACGCGCGCGTCTATCGGAAAACCACGATTGGTTCACCGCCCTTGGCGACGTTGGCGCGGCCATACTTGAGCGCTTGGAGCTGCTCAGCCACCGGCGCGCGCCAAAAGCCAAGCTTTTCGGAAGTGCGGGTGACGCGGAATACGCCATGTTTCGGGCATTGATACCTGTCGGCATCTCCGCGGGGATCGCGCTTGATGAGGAGAGCACTGCAATCTGGACAATTCATAGCGCTAAGCATGGGCCGCGCCGCCGACAATAGCCAGCGCCCCCTACATTCGGTGCGGGAGGTCTTCGGCAGCGTCCTTCTTGGCCTTCTTCAGTTTGCGCAGTGCGTTTTCGCGCTTCAGCCGCGACAGGTGGTCAAGGAATAGCACGCCTTCGAGATGATCCATTTCGTGTTGGATGCAAACCGCGAAAAGTCCTTCCGCATCCTCTTCGATGGCCTCGCCCCTGTAGTTCATGTAGCGCAGCTTGACGCGCGCGGGCCGTTCGACTTCGTCGAAGATGTCCGGAACCGAGAGACAACCCTCTTCGTAGGGTTGAGTCTCTTCCGACGCCCAGAGGATTTCCGGGTTCACGAAATGGCGAGGCGCGGGCGGATCGCCTTCGCGGGCGAGGTCCATGACGATGATGCGGATGGGTTCGCCGACTTGGATGGCGGCCAAGCCGATGCCTGGCGCGGCGTACATGGTCTCCAGCATGTCCTCCATCAGCGCGCGATGCGCGTCGGTGACCGGGCCCTCGACAGGCGCGGACTTCACTTTGAGGCGCGGATCGGGCGCGACGATGATGGGCCGGAGAGCCATGGTAGCCCTGAGGTATGAAGAGCCGCGTGGGCCGTCAAGCAAGTGCGCCGGATGGCTGCCATTCCTGGCGAAACATAAGACTTATTACGTTTGGGGTTGCAGGCGTTTTGGCGGCGCGCGACACCCGCCGCCATGAAAAACGACGCGCTGTTTCGCCTGGCAGGTTTGGCCGCGATCTTAGCGGGCGGCGCCCGCATTGTGACGGCGTTTCCGTGGACCAATGACGCCATGGCGCGCGAGGCGGTCTATGACGGCATCGATATGCTGCTGCTGTTTGCGGTGATGGGGATTTACTTCTCGCGCAAGGATCAGCTCGGCGCGCTGGGATTTGCAAGCTTTGCAGTGGCAATTGCGGCGCTGTCGTTCATTGGCGGGCCGGACGCCGATCCGTTTGGATTCAGCACCTATCAGCAAGGCGCGTATGCGCTGGCGATTGCGATGGTGGGCATGAGCTTGGCGTGGTGGCGTGGCAAACAACGGCCGCTTTGGGCCCCGGTGTGCTGGTTCTTAAGCGTGATTGCGGCGGGCGTGATGCGCATGCTGCCCGCGCCCTTGCCGGATTACGGCTTCACGGTAGCGGGCATTCTGTTCGGATTGGGTTTCCTGCTCGCCGGCGCCGAGCTGATCTCAACGAAGCCGAATGCGGTCCGCTGAGCCTGCTTCGCTGCGGTTACGGCGATCGTTGACGAGAACGCGCAGATTGCGCTGATCGTTTTGCGCAACCATGCGCGGCGCGAGGCTCGACGCGTCTGGCGGTTCGGCGCCAGGAATTTCGACGGAGATGATGTGGCCGTGGCGGTCGCGTTGAACGGCGGTGACGCGGCCGATCACAACGCCGTTGTCGCCGCGCACTTCGCTTCCAACAACTGCGTGGGGAAAATCCTCCGCCGCGGCTAATCCAGGCGCAGCAATCGCGAGGGCAAAAATCAGGGTTCGCAGCATTGGCGTTTCCACGGGGTAACCCGCAGCCTCTTCCATTCCAGTGAGCCCTGAAAACGCCCCGATCCCGTCAGGGTTCCGGACCTTGCAGACTTTCCACCAACGCGCGATATCGGCGCCGCAGGCAGGCGGCGGACGGCCGCCCCGCCAACCCGGTCAGGTCCGGAAGGAAGCAGCCGTAACGGGTTGCGTACGGGTCGTCGTCCTGTCTGCACCGTAGCTCGGACGGTTACGCACCGCGCCCTCTTCCCCTACATTGGCAAAATGAGCGAATCCACTGGCCCCAGCCTCTTTGGCGAAGATGCGTCGGGCGGCGGCTATGTCGTTCTAGCCCGGAAATATCGTCCGAAGACCTTCGCCGACCTGATCGGCCAGGAAGCGATGGTGCGCACCATCGCCAATTCCTTCGCGCTGAACCGGGTGCCGCATGCCTACATGCTGACCGGGGTGCGGGGTGTGGGGAAGACCACCACAGCGCGCCTCTTGGCGCGGGCACTGAATTACAAGCGCACGGGCGTCGATCATCCGAGCGTCGATCTGGAAGTGCCAGGTGAGAATTGCCAGGCGATCATGGAGAGCCGCCATCCCGACGTGTTCGAGATGGACGCAGCCTCGCGCACTGGCATCGGCGACATCCGCGAGATTCTGGACAGCGTTCGCTACGCGCCGGTGATGGCGCGCTACAAAGTCTACATCATCGACGAAGTGCACATGCTGTCGACGCAAGCCTTCAACGGGTTGCTGAAGACGCTGGAAGAGCCGCCGCCGCACGTGAAGTTCATCTTCGCGACCACGGAAATCCGCAAGGTGCCAGTGACGGTGCTGTCCCGTTGCCAGCGTTTCGATTTGAAACGTATCGATACGGAACAGCTCGTCTCGCACCTGGAGATGATTTGCGAGAAAGAGCACGTGAAGGTCGACGCCGACGGGCTGGCGATGATTGCGCGCGCGGCTGAGGGCTCGGCGCGCGATGGCTTGTCGCTGTTGGATCAGGCTTTAGTGCAGAAGCCGGGCGAGACTGTGACGGCTGCTGATGTGCGCGACATGCTAGGGCTGGCGGACCGCGGGCGCGTGCTGACACTATTCGAGGCGATCGCGGCGGGCGACAGCAAGACGGCGATCCACGAAGCGCGCAGCCAATACGACAGCGGCGCCGATCCAGCGCTGATTTTACGCGATCTTTTGGAAGTCGGACACGAAGCAGCGCGCGCACAGGCGCTTGGCGCGGATGCACGGATCATTGGTGGCGCCGATTGGGTCTCGCGCGTGCGCGCGTTGGCGGAGCAGCTTTCGCCGGCGCAGCTGTCACGGCTGTGGCAGATGTTACTGAAGGCGCTTGAGGAAGCTGGTCGTGCGCCCGATCCGATCGCCGCGGTGGAGATGGCGTTGGTGCGGCTGTGTGCGGCGCAGAAGCTGCCACCGCCGGAAGATGCAGCGCGGATGTTGCGCGAAGGCACCGGAGCGCCGGCTTCCAGCCCGCAGCAAAAGGAGAGCCGGCAAGATGCCGGCGGTCCGACGGCATTGGTGGCGCAGGCGCCGCCCACGACTGAAGCGCCCCTGCCCGACACCCCGTTCAAGACATTTGAGGATGTCACCGCGGCAGTCGCCGAGGAGCGTGACATTGAGCTTGAGTTGACGCTGGAGCGCCTAAAAGTTGTACGCTTCTCGCCGCTAGGCGAGATCGTATTCGTCGCCAACGAGAGCCAGCCGCGCGATCTGGTGCGGCAGCTGAAGGCGTTCTTGGAAGAGCGAACGCCGTTCGAGTGGACCATCCGCGCCTCAAACGAAGTTGCGGCCCCGGTTGAAAGCATCGCCGAGCGGCGCAAACGCGAAGATCAGCGCAAGCTAGATGAATTGAAGCGCCAGCCGTTCGTCGCCGAAGCATTGAAGGCGTTTCCGGGCGCGGAAATTGTCGCGGTGCGCGATCCGCCGGAAGACAAGCCGGGCGATGTCGTGCCGATGCCGCAGAAGCCAGCGGCTTCGTCGCAGCGCAAAAAGGAAGCCGAGAAATGAAAGACATCTCGCAGATCATGCGCCAGGCGCAGGCCATGCAGGCGAAGGTGGCCGAAGCGCAGAAGAAGCTCGAAGCAATGGAAGTCGAAGGCTCGTCGGGCGGCGGCGCGGTGAAGGTCACGCTCTCCGGCAAGAACGCACTGCTGGCGATCAGCATCGATCCGACACTCATGGTGGCTGACGATCGCGAGATGCTGGAAGACCTGATCAAGCTTGCCCATGACGACGCGCGCAAAAAACTGGAAGACGCGCAGAACGACGAGATGAAAGGCATCAGCAGCGGCATGGGCTTGCTGCCCGGGTTCAAGATGCCGTTTTAGTGTCACGTTCCAAATCCGTCACCGCCGCGCCCGAGATCGAGGCGCTGATTGCGCTCTTGGCGAAGGTGCCAGGGCTGGGACCGCGTTCGGCGCGGCGGGCGGCGCTGCAGCTTTTGAAGAAGAAGGACTTGTTGATGCTGCCGCTGGCGACGGCGTTGGCGGATGCGGCGGTGAAGGTGCAGGCGTGTTCGAATTGCGGGACGCTGGATACGGCCAATCCTTGCGCGTTATGCACGGCGCACGATCGTGATGACGGGTTGATCTGCGTTGTCGCGGAAGTTGGCGATGTGTGGGCGCTTGAGCGTGCGGGTGCGTTCAAGGGGCGCTACCACGTATTGGGCGGCGTGCTCTCGGCGCTCGATGGCGTGCGGCCTGAAGATTTGCGCATCGCGAAACTGATGGAGCGCGCCAGCGGCAGCGGTGTGCGCGAAGTGATCTTGGCGCTCGCGGCTACGGTCGATGGGCAAACGACGGCGCATTATCTAGCGGAGCGCCTGCAGCCGCTGAGCATCACCGTAAGCCGCCTTTCACACGGCGTTCCCGTTGGCGGCGAACTCGATCTGCTCGACGACGGAACGTTGTTCGCGGCGCTGCAAAGCCGGCGCCCGTCCGCTTAGTCACATCCGCGTGCCCTCTGGATTATGAGACGTAGCGACGTACCTTCTGACGCTCAGGAGGGCTCACATGTTTGGCTTGGATCGCTACTCGGGACCGTTGCTCAGCATTTTGCGGATCGTCGTGGGCTTGCTGTTTCTTGAGCATGGCACGGCGAAGTTTCTGCATTTCCCGGCCGTTGAAATGTTCGCGCAAACGCCGGCGGCGTTCACGCCGATCTGGATATCTGGCGTGCTTGAGTTGGTTGGCGGCGCGCTGATCGTGCTTGGCGCGTTTACGCGGCCCGTCGCGTTCATTTTGTCGGGCGAGATGGCGGTTGCCTATTGGATGGTGCACGCACCGCAATCGCCCTTTCCGTTGGTGAACCAAGGCGAAGCAGCGATCCTTTATTGCTTCGCGTTCTTGTACATCGCGGCCGTCGGCGCAGGCCCGTGGAGCGTAGACGCAGCGCTGCGTAGGAAGGCCTAGTTGCCCGCGTGCGGGTGCTGCTCGACGCAGATGGTGCGCGCGTGCGTGATATGCGTATCCATGAGGCCGTCCGTGCGGAAGCGCGTGACGGCTGCTTGGTATTGGTCGTAAGTCATCTCGCGCGTGATCTTGTCCCACGTGCAGGCGCAGACTGGGTCGCTTGACGGACAGGTGGCCGCAAATTGTGCGTGCGCACTTGCAGGAAATTCGTGCGGCGCGCTTTCACCGCACGCCATCAAGACCAGCGCCCCACTTAGGGCGGTAAACGTCCGCCACATCTATGTCGCTCCGCTCGGCAGAAATTGCCGTGTAACATGAGCGATTATGCGCCAACAGCGTTAAAAGAGCGGTGCGGAAACGCAGTAAAGCCCGCGTTACGCCGGAACCTTACGGCACACGTTCGAAACGAAGCGCGTCGCCGCTGGCGGTTGTGAGCACAAGCACGTTCGTTTCGGGTTCGCTGGCGCGCACGTTACTGTTCAACGCAGACAGGAAATGATGCTCCTGACCCATAACTTGTTCATAGGTCAGGCCCGGGCGCGTGCACGCCATCATCGTGGAGATCATTTGACTGAAGGCGAGCGTGTCGCCCGCGCGCGTATAAGAACCGCCGAAGCCATTGCAGCCGCCATTGCCATTGGCGTGGCCGTCGGCGGTGAGCGTCAGGGTTGGATTTGTGCCCGACAGAACAGCTGCGCCTGCAACAGAGGCCAACTTCCACGCACCGGTTACGTCAGCTGCCTGGTGGCCGGCGCTCACGCCCTGCGGGCCGCTCGCGCACGCGGCGAGCAGAAGGCTAAAAGCAAAGGCGACGTTGCGCATGAAGTTCCTCCGAGTGTGACGTCCTAGCATGCCGCGCTGAGTTTGGCCTGAACGGCGGCGCCTAGTTTGGGCCTTCTTCGAGCAGCCGGCGGCCGATGACCTGCGCCTGAATTTCGCCAGCGCCTTCGAAGATGTTCAAGATGCGCGCGTCACATAGGACGCGGCTGATCGGGTATTCGAGCGCGAAGCCGTTGCCGCCGTGGATTTGCAACGCGTTGTCAGCAGCCGCCCAAGCAACGCGCGCGGCGAGCAGCTTGGCCATGCCGGCTTCGAGATCGCAACGCTTGCCCGAGTCTTTGCGCCGCGCGGCGAAGTAAGCGATCTGGCGTGCGGCCATGATTTCGGCGGCCATCATGGCGAGCTTGTTGGCGACACGCGGGAAGTTGAAGATGGGCTGGCCGAATTGCTTGCGATCGAGCGCGTATTGCAGGCCAAGTTCGAGCGCGCATTGCGCAACGCCGACGGCGCGAGCGGCGGTTTGGATGCGTGCGGATTCGAACGTGGCCATCAGCTGTTTGAAGCCTTGGCCCTCTTCGCCACCGAGCAGATTGGCGACAGGCACGCGGAAGCCGTCAAAGCCGATTTCGTACTCCTTCATGCCGCGATAGCCGAGCACTTCAATCTCACCGCCAGACATGCCTTGTGCGGGAAATGGCGTATCGCCTTCGCCACGCGGCTTCGGCGCCAGCAGCATGGAAAGGCCGCGGTGATCACTGCTGGCGGGATCGGTGCGCACCAGCAGTGTCATCAGATCGGCGCGGGCGGCGTGGGTAATCCAGGTTTTATTTCCGGTGACGGCGTAGTCGTCGCCCTCTTTCGCGGCGCGTGTCTTCAGTGACGCGAGATCGGAGCCAGTGTTGGGTTCGGTAAACACAGCGGTCGGCAGAATTTCCGCGGACGCGATTTTCGGCAGCCAGTGCGCCTTCTGCTCTGCGGTGCCGCCGGTGAGGATGAGCTCAGCAGCGATTTCGCTGCGGGTGCCGAGCGAGCCGACGCCGATATAGCCGCGCGACAGTTCTTCGCTGACCACACACATTGCGGTCTTGCCGAGGCCTGCGCCGCCGAATTCTTCTGGGATGGTGAGGCCGAAGACGCCGAGATCGCCCATGTGCTGGACAATTTCGAGCGGGATGAGTTTGTCGCGCATGTGCCATTCGTGCGCGAACGGCAGGATCTCGGCATCGGCGAATTTGCGGAATTGATCGCGGATCAGTTCGAAATCTTCGTCGAGGCCGGTGTTTTCGAGTGTGGCGCGGCCGCGGCCATCGCGGATGAGTTCGGCGAGGCGTGTCTTATCGGCTTGCGTGATGGTGAGCGCGACTGGCGGTGTGGCGGCACCGAAATCCGCGGGGCGGATGCTTTCGACTTGCGTCATCGGCACGCCGCCGGCGAGTTGAGCGCCGTATTCGGCGGCGACAAGTTTCGCGAGCAATTGTTCAACCTCGCCAAACTGATCGTGCGCTGCGAGCGTCTCGGCCCAGGCGCTGACCTCACGCAGCGTCTCGGCGTAAGTCGCGACCCAAGCCAGACCGTGTACGAGATGTTGTTCCCGATCGATGGCGGCGCGATCCAGCTTGCCGCCGCTGGAGACGCGCGGCTTCACCGAAGCGCGCGCGGCTTCCGCGTAGGCGCTGGCAGTGTCCGCCACGGCTTTCAGCTGCGCTAAAATTTTCGACATCATGCCTCGCGAGTCAGCCGGAGCTTAGAGCAGCGGCGCGCGCGGCGCACCTGTCGCGCTTGCGCGAGCGGCCCTGGACGTTAGGGAAGAGTGATGTTGAAGCATCTTCTGTTTGCCGTCTCCGCCGCCGCGTTGATCGGCTGTTCCCCCGCTCCCTCCAGCAAAGCGCCAGAAGCGCCAATTGCTGTGCCTGCACTGACCTCGCCGACGACCGTCAGCTCGCCGGCGCCATTCGCGCGCGTGACCAGTCCGTTGACCGTCACTGGCATTTCGCGCGGCTGGTATTTCGAGGGTTCGTTCCCAGCGCATCTGGAAGGCGCCGATGGTCATGTGATTGCCGAAGCGCCGGCACAGGCGCAGGGCGATTGGATGACCTCAGCGCCGGTGCCGTTCAGCGCCACGCTGATTTTCACCGTCACACAGGATACGCCAGCCAACATCGTGCTGGAGCAGGACATGCCGCGCGAAGGGCAAGAGCCGCAGCGCGTGACTATTCCGGTCGTGCTGGTCGCGCACTAAGCGGCAGGTAAGCCATCGCGCAGGAAGGCCTCCGCGGTGGCGCAGTGTGTGGCGACGCCGGCGGCCATGGCGGCTTCGTTCAATTCCATCTTGTTGGAATGGCACGGGCAGGCGCTGCGGAAGTCCTGACCTTCGGGGCAGACGCCGAGGAAGGACATGGCCCCCGGCGTTTTCTGCAGCACGTAAGAGAAATCTTCCGCACCCATAACGGGCGCGTTGGCGCGCACGAACGCGGCGTCGCCGAGCTCCGCGCGAACGGCGCGTTCGACTAGAGAGACAGCGCGCGCGTCATTGATGGTGACGGGAAAGCCTGCGTCGATGTTAAACTCGGCAGTGCAATCATGCGCGCGGGCGATGTTTTCGGCGACGCGTGCCACGCCCTCATGCAGCCTCTTGCGCGTCGCTTCGGAAATGGCGCGCATGGTGCCGGTCATGCGCACGCTTTCGCCGATGACGTTGTAGGTCGTGCCTGCGTTCATCGTGGTGACGGTGAAGATGGCGGGATCGAACGCATCGATACGGCGGGTGATGAAAGCTTGGATCGCGGTGACAATCTCACAGGCGACGGGCATCGGATCGATGGCGAGATGCGGCATCGAGGCATGCCCGCCTTGACCGCGGATCACGAGTTGGAATTGATCGGCTGAGGCCATCATCGGCCCGGCTTTGGCGGTGACGACGCCAGCGGGCGCGTTCGGCGTGATGTGGAGCGCGAAGGCAGCGTCGGGCGCTGGATCGTTGAGCAAGCCTTCTTCGAGCATGAACTTGGCGCCGAAGTGGCCCTCTTCGCCGGGCTGGAACATGAAGAGCACGCGGCCAGCGATCTGATCGCGGCGGGCGCACAGAATCTTCGCGGCGCTGACCAGCATCGAGGTGTGCGCGTCGTGTCCGCAGGCGTGCATAGCGCCTTGGATCTTGGATTTGAAATTCACCGGCGCGTCTTCCGGCATCGGCAGCGCGTCCATGTCGCCGCGCAACAGCACAGTGCGGCCGGATTTGGCGCCATCAAGAATGGCGATCATGCCTGTGCAGGAGCGCCCCTCTTTCAGTGTGAGCGGCAAGCCGGCGAGCGCGGCTTTCACTTTCTCCAGCGTCTTCGGCGTATCGAGGCCAAGCTCCGGCTCTTCGTGGATGGCGCGGCGGAGCGCGATGGTGTCGGGCTGCAGCTTCTGAGCGGCGGCAAGGAAGGCGCTGGGAGCGGTTGCGGTGTCGGCCATTCTCTTCCCTCAATCCAACTCAATTTCTCGCATACATTAGGTG
>JBAQGO010000075.1:0-34627 GCA_049287825.1 Vitreimonas sp.
GCCGGCGCACGGACCCGCCAATGGTTTGGCGGCGGCGGCGCGACCATAGTCATAGGCCTTCGTGGCCATGAAATTGAGCTCGGGGTTGAGCTTCTCGACGCGCACGATGGCGGCGTCCAAGGCCTCCTGCGGGGTAAAATCTTTGCGGCGGATCCCCTCGGCTACGCCAACCGCATCAAGATCGCCGAGCACGTCCGTCATCAGTATTTCTCCGCAAGCACTGAGCGCACTTTGCGCGCTCCCAGACACGCCGCAAGCGGATTGTCTTGCCTTTACGGAAGAGCCGCGCCACGAGGCGGCATGACACGCGTTCGCGCTGATCTCCTCCTCGTTGCGCGCGGACTTGCCGAAAGCCGCGCCAAGGCGCGTGCGGCGATTGAGGCGGGCGGCGTGCGTGCGGACGGCGCCTTGGTTGCGAAACCGTCAGATTTGATTGCCGATGAGGCGGCGCTCGAAGTGACGCCTGCGTATCCCTGGGTGTCGCGCGGCGGCGTGAAGCTGGCGCATGCGCTGGACGAATTTCATGTCGATCCTGCCAACCGCATCTGCCTCGATGTCGGCGCCTCCACTGGAGGGTTTACGCATGTGCTGCTCACGCGCGGCGCGGCGCGGGTTTACGCAGTGGATGTCGGCCACGGTCAGTTGCACGCGTCTCTGCGCGACGATGCGCGCGTCGTATCGCTGGAAAAGACCGACGCGCGCGCCCTAACTTGCGCTCTGATGCCAGAACCGCCCTCGCTCATCGTCTGCGACGTGAGCTTCATCGGCGCCGTCAAAGCGCTCGCCACGCCGCTTTCGCTTGCAGCGGCCAATTCTGATCTCGTCGTGTTGATCAAACCGCAGTTCGAAGCTGGCCCGCACAAGAACGCGGTGCTTGATGAAGCCGCAGCACGCGACGCTGCGCAGAATGCTATCGACAGCCTGGATGGCGTCGAGGACTTCCACGTAGCCGCCGCCATTGATTCCCCCATTCGGGGCGGCGACGGCAATCTTGAGCGGCTCGCACACTTTCGCCGACGCCCATAAAAATCGCCCCGGCGTTGCCGCCGGGGCGAGTGGGTACGAGGGTTATTCTAGAAAATTATTTGCCGCCGTAATAACCGTTGTCGTCGGGGCCGCCGTCGAGATTGGAATCGTCGTCGCTATATTGGCCGTCATCACGATAACCGTTGTCGGCGTAGCGATCGTCATACGGCGGTTGAGCTTGGCCGTAGTACTGATCGTAATTGCCGGAGACTTCGCCGTTGCACCGCGGCTGTTGATTGGCCGTCGAGTTGCCGATGGCGCCGCCAACGAAAGCGCCCAACACTGCGCCCAGCAAAGAGCCGTCGCCGCGATGGCCGCGACCAGCTATGTTGTTGCCCGCCACCGCGCCGGCGATGCCGCCGATGGCGGCGCCACCAAGGGTGCGGTTGGTGTGGCTTCGCTGGCAGGCCTGGTTTTGAGCAGCGTACCCATCGCCATAAGACCGATATTGTTGAGCCGAGGCAGGCGAGGCGAATGTCGCCAAAGCCAACGCTGAAACGGCTAAGAGAACTTGACCACGCATGACTGGCTCCTGTCTGTCGGCGTGCAGAAAAGCAAATTGAACCTGAACAACGCATGAAGCGCATAAATCGGTCAGTTCGCGGGCGCCCGCCCGGCGCCGCCGGGGCGCAAGCGGATGCCGCCCCCGTCGAGCAAACGCTTGAAATCACGGCCGTGGGCGCGCGTGGCGACGGATTGGCGCAGGGCAGCCGCGGGATTGTCTACGTGCCTTTTAGCCTGCCAGGCGAACAGGTGCGCGCCCGCATCGCCGGCGACCGCGCCGAAATCGCCGAAGTCGCGACTGCAAGTCCCGCGCGTATCGCCCACGCCTGCCGCCATTTCGGCCGCTGCGGCGGCTGCCAGCTGCAGCATTGGCGCGAAGCGGACTACCTCGCTTGGAAACGCGATACCGTTGCCGAAGCGCTCGCCAAGCGCGGGCTCGGTGGTGCGGTCGTCGACGACGCCATCGTCGCCTGGGGCGCTGGCCGGCGCCGCGCCGCTTTTCATGCGGCGCGTGAAGGCGGACGCGTGCGCATCGGCTTCGTCGAACGCGGCGGCGCGCGGCTAACGCCGATCGCGGAGTGCCCGGTTCTGACGCCAAAGCTTGAAGCTGTCGCGTTGAAGCTTGCGCCGCTCGCGGAGCTGGCGTTGCCGTCCCGCGGCGAGATCACGCTGCAATGTTTGCTCACCGACGCCGGGGTTGATGTCTCGATCAAAGGCGCTGGCCGCGCACGCCCTGAACGCGCCGCGTTTGAAGCGTTGAGCCGGTGCGTCGAAGGCCTGGGGCTGGCGCGCCTTTCCATTGACGGCGAACTCATCGTCGAACGCGCGAAACCGCTCCTGCGCATGGGCCACGCTCAGGTGCAGCCCCCACCCGGCGCCTTTCTGCAACCCACCGCCGAGGGTGAGGAAGCGCTCGCGCATCTCGTGCTCCACGCCATTGCAGACTCGGCGCGCGTGATTGACCTGTTCTCAGGCATTGGCACCTTCGCCCTGCGCGCCGCCGAGCGCGCCGAGGTGCTCGCTGTTGAAAGCGACGCCGCGATGCTGGAGGCGCTGAAGCGCGCCGCCGATGGCGCGGGCGGGGCTTTGAAGCAAGTCACAACGCTTCGCCGGGATCTGTTGCGCACGCCGCTCTCTAGCCTCGAGATGAAAAAGATCGACGCCGCCATCATCGACCCGCCCCGTTCCGGCGCACGATTGCAAGCCGAACAGATCGCGCGCGCCCCGATCCGGCGCGTCGCCTACGTCTCGTGCGACGCACCCACGTTCGCGCGCGACGTGAAGGTGCTGATCGATCACGGCTTTTCACTCACGCGCGTCACGCCCGTCGATCAATTCCGCTGGAGCCCGCACGTGGAGATCGTCGGCGCGCTGGAGCGTTAGCGCTTCGCCCAAAGCTGTTCGAGCCACTCAAGCGTCGGCGCACCGGCCTCCGCTTTCCCCGCGCGCGCCATGAACAAATGCCGCGCAATCTCCGCCTGGCTCTCAATATTGTAGTCGGACAGTTTCGCACCCATGCGCGGCTTATAGCTGTATGCTTTCTTTCCCAGCGCACCGAGCTTGGCGGCGGCAAGCACCGTCCCGCGCGCCGCCTGCCAGACATGCGCCAACTCGTGCACGAACCATCCCTGCTCGTTCGGCGGCGCGCCGGCGAAATCACGCGCCGCGCGCCAACGCCCAAACACAATCGTCTTGCCGAACGGCACCATAGCGCCAAACGGCAGAGACGGCGCCTGCAGCACACGCAGCGCGTCCCAACCAACGGTATCGCCAAAGACGCTGCGCCCGATAACGATTTCGCCGGCGCTCAGGGCGCGGCGTTCCCACGGGTGCATGAGCGGAGCCATCCGCTCAGCATGGCGCGCATGTCATGGCAAAAAAAGAGCGGCCCAGCAGAAGCCGAGCCGCTCTGCGCGCTCCACGCCGGGAGGGCCGTGGCGTGCGCGAGGTGTCTTCGATCTTTCAAACGCCGCCCCACTCCGAACCCGTCGGGACATTCGCGCCGAAAATGCTTAAACAGTGCGCCCATGCCGGAGACCTCTTCAGGACCGTTTGAAATCCGGGTGGCGCGCATCGAAACGCTCGCGCTGGACGCCGTGGTGAACGCCGCCAACACGCAACTCCTGCCCGGTACCGGCGTCGACGGCGCCTTGCGCGCCGCCGCGGGGCCCGACCTGACAAAGGTCACCAACGCCATGGCGCCGATGGCGGAAGGCGCCGCCACCATCACGCCCGGCTTCAATCTGCCGTCGCGCTACATCATTCACACTGCAGCGCCGGTGTGGAGCGCGCCTGGAGAAAAAGGCGAGAAGGTCGCCACGCTTGCGCGCTGCTACACCTCGTCAATCATGATGGCGTCGTCACGCCAGTTCACATCGCTCGCCTTCCCGTGCCTGGGCACCGGCAATTTCGGCTGGCCCCGCGACTTCGCCTGCGCGATCGCCATCGCTGCATGCGAAGAGGCGCTGACGAAAGCGCCGAGCGTGGCACGCGTAGTGTTCTGCTGCTTTACCGAAGCGGACGCAGAGCCATATCGCGCAGCATTGCGATAATGTCCGTTATTGGCCCATTGCAGACATCCGTTGCTGACCGCGTCTTGCGTCGTGGTATGGAGAGGGATGAGCAAGCTGTTGTTCTTTGCATTGGTGCTTGCGCTAGTATCACCAGCCAATGCCCAAACTGACCTATCTACAGCCGAGGCACGGGCCCAAGTCGTCGCGGACGTTGGATGTCAGCGCCACGATTATCCCGCGCTGGCGATGACGCTCTATGCCTGTGATGGGGAACGCACTTTTTGGTACTTCACAGTTCCGAGCGCGACCGTTCCTCCGGGGTACGTACGACGAGCAATCCTCGTGCGTGACGGCGCCACGTATATCGAAACCCGGGGCCACTACGATGGAACGGATGCCCAGCAGGCGGACTTCGACGCATGGACCAGACGCTGGGTAGCCACGATTCCGCACTAGCCAATGTCCACACTCGGCGAAGAGCGGACAAGAAAAAGCCGATGCCCTCGAATCTGCCGAGTCGGTGGTCGCGAACTCAGTTGGCCGTTTGCGCCAAAGCGCGCCTCAGCGTCTTGAAATCACTGCGCCGCGGGGCGGAAATTAGGAGGCTTTGAAGCGCGCAGTTCGACCGGGCGCCAACGCCCTTACACTCACGCCCATGCGCTTCGTCGCCGAACCCTTCACCCAGCATCGCCTCCAGCGGTTTCACCGCTGGGCGATGCTGTGGCTCGCTTGGTTCACGGCGTTTCTGGAGAGCGCGCGCCTCTTCGCGCCGATCACCGCTCAAGTCGAAGAGATCGGCCATCGCTGGCTTGACCGTATCGAACGCGTGATCATGGCTGTCGTCATGTTGCGCGCCGTGACGCGGGTGCGGCGTGTCACGCCACGCAAGGGCGTCGATGAACATCGCCGCAAGGATAGCGCACTGGCGCGCGCCGTCGTCGGTTCAGCCCTGCGCCGCGCCATCCGCTCCAAGGATTTGCGCGAGCGCATCGCGCGGCTTCAGCAGGACATCGATGCGCTTGTCGCGCGCCTATTGCGTCGTCTGCCGTGCGGCCTGACGCGCCGCCGCCCGATCAAACCGCAGCGCGACGTGTCCGCAATCGACGCTTTCCTCGACGCCTCCACCGCTGCTTCCGACACTTCGTAGGCGCACTCACGCCGGCTGCAGCGTCTCCAAAAACCGCATCGGCTCGCCGATCGCGGGCGTCACCACTTGGCCATCCGCCATCACCACGGTGCCGCGAATGATAGTCGCCATCGGCCAGCCTTTGGCTTCGAAACCGTCAAACGGCGTCCAACCCGCACGCGTCGCCTGGTCCTCATTGCGAATGATGCGGCGCGCCTTCAGATCAACCAGCGTAAAATCGGCGTCATATCCCAGCGCGATGCGCCCCTTGTTAGCGATGCCAAAAATGCGATTGGGTCCGTGGCTGGTGAGATCAACGAAACGCGCCAATGAGAGCCGGCCTTCAGCGACATGCGTAAGCATCACAGGGACCAGTGTCTGAACACCCGGCATCCCCGACGGCGACTTCGGATATGGCTGCTCCTTCTCGGCACGCGTATGCGGCGCATGATCGGTGCCGATCACATCAACCACGCCCTGCGAAATGCCGAAACTCCAAAGCGACGCCATGTCCGCCGCATAGCGGATCGGCGGATTCATTTGCGCGAAGCCCTTCAGGCGTTCGTAGATTTGCGGCCCCGCGAAGGTCAGGAATTGCGGCGTGGTTTCGACCGTGGCCACATCCTTTGCCGTCGCCAGGAATTCCATCTCAATGGCCGAAGATACGTGCAGCACGTGCACGCGTTTTCCATACTTGCGCGCTGTCGCAACCAGGCGCTGCACCGCCAGCAGCGCGGTTTGATCGTCACGCACTTCAGGATGAGAGGTCCAATCGCCTTCGCGCGCCAAAGACTTACGCTCGTTCAGAAGCGCCTCGTCTTCCGCGTGGAAGGCGCCGCGGCGATGGATGTTCTTAACGATTCGATCCAGACCTTCGTCGTCGCCAACCAGAAGCGTGCCAGTCGACGAACCCATAAACGTCTTGACGCCGCAGCATCCGGGCGTGCGCTCCAACTCGCCGAGTTGATCGGCGTTCTCATGCGTGGCGCCGACATAAAAGGCGTGATCCACGTGCGCGCGGCCCTTGGCGCGCTTCAGCTTGTCGTTCAGCGCATCGACGCTGGTGGTCGGCGGCGCCGTGTTTGGCATTTCAAACACAGCGGTGACGCCGCCCAGTGCGGCGGCGCGGGTGCCGGTTTCCAGGTCTTCTTTGTGCTCGTTGCCCGGCTCGCGGAAGTGCACTTGCGTGTCGATGACACCCGGCAACACGTGCAGGCCCTTGGCTTCAACAACGGCATCCGCCGAAGCACGAGAGAGATCGCCAATCACCGCGATGCGGCCTCCGGCGACGCCAATATCCGCGAGGCCCTCACCCGCGTGATTGACGACAGTTCCGCCGCGAATAATCAAATCGAAACCGCTCAACGCAAACCTCCGGCGTGCAGCAACTCGAGCGCGGCGGCCTCCACCGCGTCGGTGCTGACATCCTCCATCGCGCCCGCGCCGTCCAGTGCGGAAACCTCCGCAAAACTCCGCCCGCGCACGGACCGGGTGCGCGGCCCGAATGGCGCGCGCACGCGTTCGTCGGTGGGGCCAAAAATCGTCAGTGTCGGCGCGCCCGCGGCTGCGGCGATATGGGTCAGAGCGTTGTCGTTGCCGATACACAGCGTGGCGCGCTCCATCAGGGCAGCGGCCGCAAGCAAGTCCAAGTTCCTATCCAAGTTGAGCGCAGTTATGCCGTCGGCATCCAAGCTCGCCTGGATAGCGCTCAGGGTGTCGCCATCGCGCGCGGCGGCGCCGAGCAAAATCACGCGCGCACTCGCGAGCGGCCCGTCGTGCAAACGCCGGGCAACAGCGGCGAAGCGTTCGACGGGCCATCTTTTTTCCCGCGGACTGCCGCCGGGCGCGATCACCAAGATGGATGTCGCGTCGGCGGCAATCGCGGCAGCTGCATTGCGCGCACTGTCGTCGAGCCACAGAACCGGCGCCAAGCTGCGTTCGGCGCCCAGCGCTTGCGCCCACGCTTCGATGCGATGTTGCACAAGCGCGCCGGCCTGCAGCGCAATGCGCCGTTTCGCGGTGACACGGCCGAGCAAGCCACCGCGCCCGTCGATCGCAGCATCGAACGCATTTGCCCCGAGCCGCAGCCAGAGCGAACCAGAAGAAGCAAGGCTCGCGTCAGCGGCGATGCTCTCCTCCAGTCCCGGCGCAGCGCGAAACAGAGGCAAGGCCTCAGGCGCAGCAATCACGGTGACGCCATCGCGCTCACCAACGGCATGCGCCAACGCGCCGGTCGCCAGGACGGCTTCGCCGAGGTCGGCAGGCGCTAGGAAGAGAATGGAGGCCACGCGGCGCCATAGGCGGCATAAACGTAAATGCCAAGTCAACGAAGCGCTTGCGGGGCCGCGCGGCGCAGCCCAAGTGAGCGCCATGAGCGTGTTCCACCTTGAACGCTGGCTGATCCGGGTCTCCGGCCCGGATCGCGTGAGTTTTCTGCAAAATCTGCTCACCCAGACCGTCGAAGATTTCGAAGGCGTCCGCTATGGAGCGCTGCTCAATGCGCAAGGCAAAGTCAGCGCCGACATGCTGATTTGGACGCACGATGACGCCTTCATTCTCGAAACCGATTTGCGCTTCGGCGAAGACTTGCAGCGCCGGCTTGGTCTCTACAAACTTCGCGCCGAGGTCAGCGTTGAAGAGGCAAAAAATCTAGGCGTGGTCTTTTCCGCAATGCCGTTCGATGGCGCCCTCGCTGATCCGCGCATCCCAGACGGCGCGCTTGGCTATCGCAAACTCCTCCCCCGCCCCGAGGCGCTGAAACTTCACGAGCCCGATGTCGCGTATTCGCGGCTTGCGCTGGAGTGCGGCGTTCCCGACTTGGCGGACAACACGAAGCCCGAAGAACTCTTCGCAGGCGAAGCGCTGCTCGAAGAATTAGACGGCGTGGATTTCCAAAAGGGCTGCTTCGTCGGTCAGGAAAATGTGAGCCGCATGAAACGGCGCGCCACGACGCGGCGCAAACTGTGCCGCATCGCCTTCGACGGCGAACGTATTGAGGGCAATGCCCCGATCCTCGCAGGAGAAGCCGAAATTGGTTCGGTGCGCGCCACTGCCTTTGCGGGCGCCTTCGCGCTGGTGCGCCTTGATCGCGCAATGGAGGCTTCCGAAAATGGCGTTCCGCTTACCGCTGGCGGCCGCGAAATCCGCCTGGATCCGCCGCCGTGGCTGATCTGGCCGTCACGCGAAGAGGCTTGATCTCGGCTCCTTCTCAGGGCCTCGGATTGACGCCCCCTCCCCCCGGGTTTAAGCGCCGAAAGCACATTAGGACTGGGACCTCCAAGCATTGACCGTCGTCATTTCCGCGACCGGCCTCTATCACCCGCCGGAAAAAATCACCAACGCCGAGCTTGTCGCCTCGTACAACGCGTACGTTGAGCGCTTCAACGCCGAGAATGCGGCGCAGATCGCGAGTGGCGAAGGGCAGGCGCTGCTGCCGTCGAGCGTCGAGTTCATCGAGAAAGCTTCCGGCATCAAGGCACGCTACGTGCTGGAGAAGAAGAGCTCGCTCGACGTCGACCGCATGGTGCCTGACATTCCCGAGCGTTCCAACGAACAGCTTTCAATCCAGGCGGAAGTGGCGGTGAACGCCGCCAAGCAAGCGCTTGAACGCGCAGGCCGCGATCCGCGTGATGTGGATGCGGTGATCTGTTCCTGTTCGAGCTTGCAGCGGCCTTATCCGGCGGTTGGAATCGAAATTCAGGAAGCGCTCGGCGCCGGCGGCTTTGCCTACGACATGAATGTTGCCTGCTCATCGGCGACGTTTGCGATGCAGAATGCCTACGACATGGTGCGCGCTGGCCATGCGCGCTCCGCACTGGTGGTGAACCCGGAACTCTGCACCGGCCACCTCAACTTTCAGGACCGCGAAACCCACTTCATCTTCGGCGACGCGGCAGTTGCTGTGCTGATCGAAAAGGCGGAGATGGCGCCGCCGGGATCGTGGGCGATCCTTGGCACCAAGTGCATCACCAAATTCTCCAACAACATCCGCAACAATTTCGGTTTCCTCAACCGCGCCGATCCCTCCGGCATCGGCAAGCCGGACAAGCTGATCACCCAGCAAGGCCGCAAGGTGTTCAAGGAAGTGGTGCCGCTGGTGTCGGAGATGATCCTGCAGCACATGGCGGAGCTGGATCTGAAACCTTCCGACATGCGCCGCCTATGGCTGCATCAAGCCAACTCGAACATGAACCGGTTGATCGCCGAGCGCGTGCTCGGCCACGAAGCGACTGAAGACGAAAGCCCAACGGTGCTCGACGAATACGGCAACACCGCCGGCGCCGGCTCGATCATCGCGTTCCACAATCACTCGAACGATCTCAAGGCCGGCGACAAAGGCCTCATCTGCTCGTTCGGCGCCGGCTATAGCGCTGGCTCAATCTTCGTGCAGAAGGCGGCGTAAAAAAACGCCGCCCCGAAGAGCGGCGTTTCCGTTGCACATCTGGTCGCGACTTAGTTCATCCCCTCCCAACCGCACTGATGCCCACGGTTCTGGGTCTCGAGCCATGTCATCAACGGCTGGAAGTAATGCACCATGGATGAGCCATCCATTTGGCGCGTGCCGGTGAAGGCTTCGAGCGCATCCGGCCACGGATGCGAGCGGCCCATTTCCAGCATTTGGTTGAACCGCTGACCGACGGCGGTGTTGCCGTAAATGGTGCAGCGGTTCAGCGCGCCTTGCCAGCCGGCTTGACGGCACGCCGCTTCGTAGAACTGGAATTGCAGCACGCGCGCCAGGAAGTAGCGCAAGTACGGCACGTTGTTGGCGATGTGATATTTGGCGCCCGGATCGAACGCATCAGCGGGACGCGGCCCACCAGGCGGGACGATGCCCTGATAATGTTGGCGCAATTGCCACCACGACGTGTTGTAGTCGGCCGGTTGAATTTGGCCGCGGAACACGCGCCAGCGCCATTGATCGACGCTGATGGCGAACGGCAGGAAGGCTATCTTGTCGAGCGCTTGGCGCATCAGCAGTGAAATATCGGCTGACGCTGGCGGAATCTGATTGCGGCGTAGAATGCCGATTTGCGCAAGATAGTCCGGTGTGGTGTTCAACGCGATGAAATCGCCGATGGCTTCGTGGAAGCCGTCATGGGCGCCATCTTGGAAAAGGAACGGCTGATTTTGATAGGCGCGCTGATAGTAATTGTGGCCCATCTCGTGGTGGATGGTTTGGAAATCGTCGGCATTGATCGACATGCACATTTTCACGCGCACGTCATTACGTGCATCAATATCCCACGCTGAGGCATGGCAAACCACGTCGCGGTCGCGCGGACGCACGAGCTGTGAGCGTTCCCAGAAGGTGTCTGGCAGCGCGGCGAGACCGAGCGAGGTGTAGAAGCGCTCGCCGGTGTGGGCGATGCGCACCGCATCGTAGTGCTGCTGCTGCAGCAGCGTGGTTAGATTGTAGCCGCCACGCGTGGGTGGGCCGACGATATCGGCGATATTGCCCCATTCTTGGGCCCACATGTTGCCGAGCAGATCGGCGCGGATAGGTCCGCCAGCAGGTTGGATGGCATCACCGTAGCGCGCGTTGAGACGCGCGCGCACGTAGCAGTGCAGCTGTTCGTAGAATGGCTGCATCTGTCCCCAGAGCCGTTCAACCTCGTGCTCCATCTGGGCCGGCGGCATGTCGTAGTTCGACAGCCAATAATCGCCGACATTGCCGTAGCCGAGATCGCGCGCGCCCTCGTTGGCGATCGAAACCATGCGCGCATAATCTTGCGCCATCGGCCGCGAGATGTTGTGCCAGCGCGTCCACATTTCCTGCGTGTGCGCGGGATTGCGCTCGGTCACCATCATCGCTTCGAGTTCGTCGAGCGTGTATTGGTGGCCGTTGTAATCGACGCGGCTGGTCGAATAGAGCGACGCCATGTGCGAGTTGACTTGCGCGAGCTCATCGGCCGCCCCAGCGCGCTGCGGCGCGGGCAATGTGAGCGAGAGCCGCAATAGGTCGATCTTGCGACGCAGGTCGGGCGGCAACTGCAGATTTTGATAGCGCGCCGCTTGGCTGGCGAGCCGTACCCGGTCTTGCGTGCCTTCGCTATCAGCGCGTTGCGACAACCATTCGGTGTCGTGCATGATGTAGGTCGAGTACACCCAGCCGATGTGACTTTCGTATTCGGAGCGGGCGGCAAGCTCGCGCTCGGCGTCCGCGACGAACGACTGCGCCTCCGCAATGGTCGGCGCGCCTTGTGCTGTGGGCGCCGCTGCGGTCGTGCCGGAAGGTGCAGTGGTCGAACACGCGGCGAAGGCCACAATAGCGATCCAAGACACAGCGGCTTTCAAAAGCGGTTTCGCGAACATCTTCGTCCCCCTGTCGTGTTCACGCACTGACGGCGTGTTTTTTCGAAGCTATAAACTTTCGGCCGCAAGCCACTCGATGCCGTCGGCCGACATCATGAACATGGCGGCTTGCTGCGGTTTGGCGCCAATGGCGGCGAAGAAACGCTGCGCCACTTCGTTTTTGACGCCGGTGGTGATGGCGAGTTCGCGCACGCCAAGCTGACGAGCACGGCGGGCGACTTCCGACATCATCTTGCGCGCCAGCCCGCCGCGGCGGTGCTCCGGCACGACATAGAGATCGCACAGCACCACGTTCGGGCATGCCCGGCGGATGTCGTAGCCCTTGGTGATGATCGCGTGGGCGGCCAGCGGCGCGTTGGGCCGCTCTTGCGCCACCCAAGCCTCGAACATGGCGTTTTGGCCAAAGCCGCTTTGACGGATGCGTTCGGCGTCGAGAACGCTCATCACGTCTTCCTCGGCGGCGGCCTGCGCCGAGAGACGCGCTATGGCGTCAGCGTCGCGCGTGACGGCGCGCCGGATGATGAGCTTTTTGTCCATGCCCGGCGCCAAGTAAGGCGCATAGGGCGCGGCTTCGCAAGCAAAAGCGGACTAGTGGTGGTCGCCCCACGGGCCAATCGGGCGGTCTTCGTGATCCTGCCAGGCCGTTCCGGGCGCGCGGCGCGAAATGTAAGCGCCGACCAGCGTCAGACCGACGACGATCGCAACGGCGACGAGAAACCAGAAAAACATCGACTGTTCCTCCGGCGGCTTACAACGCGAACCGCACGGCGCTTCCCCGCGCCCTTAATGTGGGTATGTCTACCAGAAAAAGCAGCGGCCTTCGACAGGCATGCGCCTATCGGGTGCAGTTCCGGCAGCGGAGCATCTTTTGAGGGTGCTCAGTACAGCTCCGCGCTCACTTCTGCGCGGCGGCCCATGACGGCTTCCGGACCGGTTTGTTCAACGTGGCCATTATGGATCTTGTCGGCCGGAGCGCCCAAGCCAACCAGCGCGTTGCGCACGCGGTCCTGACGGCGGTGCACCTGCGCGGCAGCGTCCGCAGCGCTTTGGCCGGGATCAGCTGCGGCGTCGATGGTGATGCCGCGCAGCGAACCGCCTGCGGTTTCGCAGGCATGCACCAAACTCATCAAATCGTTGAGCAATGGCATCGCCGTCGGCTGTGCGCTTTGCACTTCATCGGTGAAGTAGATGGTGACGTGTGCGGTTGCACACTCCGGACGCGGCGAGGGGCCCGACGGCGCAGCCGCCGGTGCGGGCCCTGAGGGCGCCGGGTGCATGGTGGTGCATGCGCCGCAGACGAGAACAGCCGAAGCCATAAGTGCGCGCAAAGCCGCTGACGTCATGTCGTCCTCCTGGAATCCCCGGCGCTCATATGGCCGACCGGCGCGGGCGCCGTAAAGCCCGCCGCCAGCGAACTTGCTTACCAGATCGGCGTGGCGGCCATACTCTGCGCCGGTGACTCGCGCTCCAATCCCGAAATCCACAGCGCCACGCGCTTGGCAGCGCATGCTGTCGGGGCGGCGGCTGGACCTCTTGGACCCCTCGCCGCTCGACATCGAGATTGAGGATATTGCCCATGGACTTGCGCGCGTGGCGCGGTGGAATGGCCAGACAATCGGGGCTCACGCATTTTCGGTGGCTCAGCATTCCATGCTGGTGGAGGAAATTTGTCGCAAGCTCGCGCCCGATTGGGACAAGCGGAAGCGCTTGATGGCGCTGCTGCACGATGCGCCCGAATATGTCATCGGCGACATGATCAGCCCGTTCAAGGCAGCGCTGGGGCTGGATTACAAAGCCTTTGAGGCAAAGCTCGAAGCGGCCATCCATGTGCGCTTTAGCTTACCGCCCCATCCCACGCCCGCCGTAAAAGGCGTGATCAAGCGCGCGGACCTGATCTGCGCGTATTTCGAGGCAGTGCAGCTCGCGGGCTTTTCGGAAGCCGAGGCTAAGCGCTTTTTTGGCGCGCCGCCGCGCGGCGTGGCGTTGCGTTTAAGGCCGATTTCAACCGGCGACGTGGAGGAAGCCTTCCTGAAGCGCTTCCGGTCGCTGATCGATCCAGCTTAAACTCAACGCACATGTCGATTATCGTTTGCCCCCTGTCGCGCGCACCCGAGATCGCGCGGGACAGGAAGCCTTCTCGAGTGGTCAGCTTGTTGGATCCCGCATCGCGGTTTCCGATACTCGCAGGTTACGGACACGACCGGCATCTTTGCGTCGAAGTTCACGACATCAATGATGAAGAAGATGGCATGGATGCGTGCTGCGACGAACGCATGCGCCGTATCATTGCGTTCATTTCCGGCTGGGATCGCGGCGCCCCTCTGCTGGTGCATTGCTACGCCGGCATCTCGCGCTCCACGGCGACCGCTTACATCGCCGCCTGCCTGCACAATCCCGGCGTGGATGAACGCGAGATCGCGCGCGCTCTGCGCTCAGCTTCAGCGGCCGCGTGGCCCAACCGGCGGTTCGTCGCGCTAGCCGACGCTGAACTTGGGCGCGCCGGGCGCATGAGTCGGGCAATTGCGGACATCGGCGACGGGCACAATTGGTACGACATCGGCGAGAACGTACCGTTCGAATTGCCGTCGCACTACGCAAGCGCGGCATGAGCGCGCACGTCGTCATCGGCCTGTCGGCAGTGATCGTCGCGGTGACGGAAGATGCGCCCTACGTGGTGGTGACGCGAGAAACGCCAAACGCTTCGCCAAGCTTGCCGCTGGGCGCGTTCGATCCACAGGGCGACCGCACGCTCGAACTTTCGCTGCGTGGCTGGGTGAAGGAGCAGACCGGTTTCGACATCGGCTATGTCGAGCAGCTTTACACATTCGGCGATCGCGGCCGCGAGGCCCCGCTCGCAGACATAAAAGGCGCCGGCCCTGACCGCGTTATCTCCATTTCGTATCTGGCGCTGACGCCCTCGCGCGCGACGCTCGACGGCCAAGGCGCCCGTTGGCGCTCCTGGTACGATTTCTTCCCGTGGGAAGATTGGCGCGAAGGCCGCCCAGCGGTGATCGATGAAGTCATCGCCCCACAGCTGAAGCGCTGGGCGCAGAGCGCGGAGACGCCCGACGCCATCGCCGTGCGCCGCGCGCGCGCGCGGTTGGCCTTCGCAATGGACGGGGCCGTTTGGAACGAAGAGCGCGCGCTCGATCGCTACGAGTTGCTTTACGAAGCTGGCCTGGCGCCCGAATCCGAGCGCGATCATGCACGCTTCGAAGGCAAGGCCGCACTTGCGATCAGTGCAGCGCCCGGCTTGGGCGAACCCATGCTCTCCGATCACCGTCGCATTCTGGCGACAGCCATCGGGCGGCTGCGCGCCAAAATCAAATATCGGCCAGTGGTGTTCGAACTGGCGCCGGAGCGCTTCACGCTGCTGCACTTGCAACGGCTGGTGGAATGCATCGCTGGCCTTGAACTTCACAAGCAGAACTTCCGTCGCCTCCTGGATCGCGCCGAACTGGTTGAAGGGACCGGCGAGTTCGACACCAGCGCTGGCGGACGTCCTGCCGAGCTCTTTCGCGCGCGGCGCGAAGCGCTCGCTGAGCGCCCGGTCGGCGGCGTGCACGTGCCCGCCCCGCGCGGCGGCTAAAGGAACTGGTGCGGTAGCGGACGCGTTGTCAGGCGCTGCAAAGGCCACCGCAATGGACAAGATCTTCGCCAAGTTCGCTAACGCCACCGCGCGCATTACGGGCAGCCCTTACGCGTTCATCATTTGCGTTCTCGGCGTGGTCGTCTGGGCCGCAAGCGGGCCGGCGTTTCATTTTTCAGAAACTTGGCAATTGGTGATCAATACCAGCACCACGATCATCACTTTTCTCATGGTATTCTTGATTCAAAATACACAAAACCGCGACGGCACGGCGTTGCAAACCAAGCTCGACGAACTGATCCGCTCGTCGGACGCCGGCAACGATTTCATGGGCATCGAAAAGCTGAGCGACAAGGAGCTTGACGCCCTGCACAAGCGCTGCACTCAAGAGGCCGAAGAGACACAACGCCTTCTCGAAAAGGCAACTGCCGAAAAAACGTCGCGACAATCGCGCACGAAGGAAAAAGCCTAGCGGAATCTTCCGGGCGTCCAACCGTCATCGCCGGGCGTGACTTGCAGCGGTTCAGTTGCCGGGGGTTGCGGCGGCGCGGTCGGAGCAACGGGCTGCGGCGCAGGCGCTGACGGCGTCTCGGTCACGCTCCCATCAGGCTTGGTGTCCCTCATAGGGGCCGCCGAAACTTGGGGCTGCACCGGCGACAGCGACGGCGCATCAATCGGCTGATCGTGGCTTTGGTTCACCTGCAGCACTTGCGGCGCGCCGTAGTTCAGCGGATCGACCTTGAGGCCATCGATGCTGACTTCGTAGTGCAAGTGAATACCGGTTGCGTTGCCGGTCATCCCCATGCGCGCGATGGCTGTGCCGCCGCGCACGAACGAGCCTTGTCGCAGCGCCGGGTTCACATCGGTCAAGTGGCCGTACAAAGTATGGACGCCGCGGCCGTGATCGATCTGCACGACGATGCCATAGCCGCCTTCCCAACCCGTATATTCAATCACGCCGTCAGCGGCGGCGAAAATGAATCCGCCATTCGGGTTGGCGAGATCGATGCCCGTGTGGTTGCTGCCGCTGTCGGAGAGATTGCGCCAGCCAAATCCGGAAGAGAGACACGCGCCTTCTGTAGGATCGCGCAGCAAAGCGCCAGCGTTGGTGCTGATGTACGGCGTGTACACAAGCGAGGCGCGATCGGCGCTGATCGGGCCGATGTTGGAGTTGTTGACCGAGCACGCAAACAGCTGGCTCATCAACGGCGCGCGCGGGGCGTTCAAGTAAATAGCAGGATCAACGCTTCGTGGAGGCGCCGGCGCTGGCCGCGCTGGCGCGCTTGGCGTGGTGATGACAGGCGCTGGTTCGCCGTCATATTCAATGGACGCGCAGCCTGCGAGAGCAAGCGCGCTGAACGCTGTCAAAGCGACGCTACGGATCACCGCCCAATCCTCGCTCGCACCACCCCGCCTGTCAGAGTTGCGCTCGCGACATGAACAGTATCTGAACGATCAGGAGATCGGAATGCCGCGTGGCAGTAACGTCCACCAACGCGCAGGCGCGTTCATGGTCTGCGCTGCTTGGCCAGCAGGATCGCCCGTGCCCATGAACACATCGCCACGGAGTGGTCCGCGCCGAATGGCGCCGCCAGTATCTTGCGCAACTAGCAAATGACGAAACGGCGCATTGTTGTACGTGCCGTCAACAAAGAGGAGCGCGCCGTAAGGATGGTACGCCGGATCGACCGCAAGCGAACCGAGCGGCGTCAGTGATACGCCGGCAGCACCGCGTGGCCCCGCAGCCGGATCGTCAACCGGCGCTTCATCGAAGAACACATACGAAGGATCAGCGTTCAGCGCCGCGCGCGTGGCGGCAGGTCCCTGCGCATCGCTCCACGCTTTGAAGTTTGCCCAAGTCGCGCCGCCTTGCAGCTGACCAGAGTCGCGCAACGCACCGAGCGCGGAATGCCAGCGATAGCCGTTCTGAGCCGAGAAGTTCGCGCGCTCTTGCGTGCTGTCTGGAAAGGCGAGGCGTCCCGAGCCTTGGACTTGAAGATTGTAGACGTCGACCGGATTGGCGTAGGCGAACGCTTGGCCAGGCGCAGGCGTGATATTTTGGCGCGCCGGATAAGGTTCGACTTGGTTGCCGACGAGCTGGCCGGTTAGCCGGTGTGGCGCGCCCCGCAGCGTGCTGTCATCATAGGCGTCGGCAAAAGCGGCGACATCGACTGTCACCATGTCGCTTGGTCTGCGCAAGAGCGGCTCAGAATAATAGGCGTCCGGCTGCCGGCGTGCTTGCACGATGGGTTCGAAGTATGCGGTAAGCCTCGCCTCGCCTGTGCCCTGCACAAAGTACGGCGTGAAGTTCGCTTCGAAGAATGCGCGCTCACCCCCCGGCGCTACGCTTTGCGCGGCGTTGCAAGCGGGCGCCCAATCGCCGACAGACCCGCCGTAGCGCTCGCCGCTTCCGATGGGTGCATCGGCGGCGCGCGCGGCGCGCCCCGCGCAACTCCGCTTAAGGGCAGTCAGCGCGGGAGCGAGATCGACGCTCCCCCAATCTGGCAGATCAGAAAACTGCGCCGCCTGCAGACCGAACGACACGGCTGGCGTTTGCGGCTGGCTCGGCTGTGCCGGGTGTGTCTGCGAGGGAGTCGTGGCGCAGGCCGCGAGAGCTGTTGCGCTCAGAGCCAAAGCCACCTGCAGTCTTGTTTTCATGGAGCGTCCCCAAAGCTGCGGATCAACGCTTTAGCATTGGCCACGTTGCGCGCGCGTCTTTTCATCAGCTGGACTGTCGTCGCCTTTAGCTACTAACTTGGCCCCGAACGCGCTTGCTTAGCCACCTTCAACGGGCTACCTTCGACCAGGTTATGCTCATTTGAAGCATAAGGGCGCGGCGGGCCTTATCCGCCGACTTTTACGCCCTACATATGCTCTAATTGAGTATAAGTCGCCCACTCGGGGCGTAGGAGGCCTGAGATGGCCCGTATTATCGACGCCCTCCTTGGCGGAGCGGAAAGCGGCTGCGATCATCGCGCGCTTCACGGGACCTGGGGTGCGCTCAACGCCGCCGCAGTCCGCGGCCTGGGCTACACCGACGACGTCAGAGCCAAGACCGACGCGCTCTATGAGAAGGTGAAGCAGGTGGTGCCGGCGGTTGAGTGGCCCGCGTACGCACCGCTGATCGCCGCGATCAACGACATGAAGCGCGCCAAGAACGCGATCGTGCTCGCACACAATTACATGACCAGCGAAATCTTCTGGTGCGTCGGCGACTTCCGCGGCGACTCGCTGGCCCTGGCCTACAAGGCGGCACAAACCGATGCCGCCATCATCGTGCAAGCGGGCGTGCACTTCATGGCCGAGACCTCGAAGATTCTCGCGCCGGAAAAGACGGTGCTGATCCCGGATTTGCGCGCCGGCTGCTCGCTGGCCGCCTCGATCACCGGCGCTGATGTGCGTCTGATCAAGCAGAAATTCCCTGGTATTCCTGTCGTTACCTACGTGAACACCTCGGCCGAAGTGAAGGCCGAAAGCGATGTGACCTGCACTTCGTCCAACGCCGCCGCCGTGGTCGAATGGGCGGCGAAGGAATGGAAGACCGATCGCGTCATTCTCATCCCGGACGAGTATCTGGCCAAGAACGTTGCAGCGCAGACCGGCATCAGGATCATCGCCTGGCACGGCCGCTGCGAGGTGCACGAGCGCTTCACCGCAGAAGATGTCGCCGAACTGCGCGCATCTTACCCCGGCATCATCATACTGGCGCACCCAGAATGTCCGCCTGACGTTATGTCGGCCGCTGACTTCGCGGGCTCGACCGCGGCGCTGCAAATGTACGTCGAGCAGAAGCATCCGGCGAAAGTGGTGCTGCTGACAGAATGCTCGATGAGCGACAACGTCGCCGCCGCCGCGCCCGATGTCGATTTCATCCGCCCCTGTAATCTCTGCCCGCACATGAAGCGCATCACGCTCGAAGGCATTTATGACGCGCTTAAAGACATGAAGCACGAAGTGACTATTCCCGAAGACATACGCGTCCGCGCCAGACAGGCGATTGACCGCATGTTGGCGCTGCCAAAGGAGACGCCCCGGGCGTTCCAAACCGGGCGCCCGCCCGCGGTCGTGGAATTGGTCTAGCCAGAACAGCATTGCAGCGTTGACGCCCCTTCCGCCGCCGCTCAAACATCGCCTCAGCCGCGGTCCGGCGGCGACAACGAGGGCGGCGTACAATGCGGATCATTTTGCTTGCAGCGCTGGCGGCGGCAGCCTTGGCCGCGTCTGCAAATGCTCAGACTCAGACGGCGGCAGCGGAGCCACGCTTCACGGGCACTTGGGGCTTCCAGAGCGAAGACTACGGCACCGACGATTATGGCTTGGCGATGAGCGGCGTCGCAGTGATCACGCAAGCGCAGGGCACTCATTACAACGTGCGGCTCTTGACGCAGCAGCAGCTCACCGAGCGCGAAAGCGGCCAAACGCACATGCTGGTTGGGCACGAGACCTGCTCGGGAGATGCGTCAAACGGACAGTTGGCGATCACTTGCCAAGCCGATCCGCTCCAGGACCGTCAGCCCGACACCTTTCTGCTGCAGCGGGGCGACAATGCCGATCAACTGGTCGGTGCGATAACGTCGAGCTCAAACAGCCAAGCCACGTTCAGCCGCATGCAATAGGCGGAGCGCGCGCATGAGCGCGCGCGACTCTGTTCTCATTGTTGGCGCAGGGCTGGCCGGATTGTTTCTCGCGCTGAAGCTCGCCCCACGCCGCGCCATCGTTCTGAGCCAAGCCCCACTCGGCCAAGCCGCCTCTTCAGCGTGGGCGCAAGGCGGCTTGGCGGCGGCGCTAGCGCCGGAAGACAATCCGACGCTGCATGCACAGGACACGGTCGCCGCCGGCGCTGGGCTTGTTGATCCTGTCATCGCGCGTCTGATCGCCGACGAAGGTCCAGCACGCGTTATGGATCTCATCGCGCTCGGCGTACCGTTCGATCGAACCAGCGAGGGTAAGCTCGCGCAAAGCTTAGAGGCAGCGCACTCACGCCCGCGCGTCGTGCGCGTGTCGGGCGATCTTGCCGGCAAAGCCATCATGGATGCGCTAATCGCCGCAACACGCGCCGCGCCACATATCGAGATTGTCGAAAACGCGCGCGCCGTGGCGCTTTTGCACGATGCGAATGGCGCGGCCTGCGGCGTGCTTGGGCAACGCGGCCAAGAAGAAACGCGCTTGAAGGCGGGCGACATCGTTTTGGCCACAGGCGGTTCTGGCGGCCTCTTCGCGGTCACCACCAATCCGCCCGAAGCGATGGGCCATGGTTTAGCGATGGCGTCGCGGCTCGGCGCACTGATCGCCGATCCGGAGTTCGTGCAATTCCATCCCACGGCAATCGACGTCGGCCGCGATCCCGCGCCGCTGGCCAGTGAAGCGCTGCGCGGCGAAGGCGCCCACATCGTCAATGGCCAAGGCGAAGCCTTCGTCTCGGACCTGGCGCCGCGCGATGTGGTGGCGCGCGCCATCCATCTCGAGCGCGCTGCGGGTCGCGGCGCGTTTCTCGATGCGCGCCAGGCCATCGGCGCACACTTCCCCGCGGCGTTTCCCACCGTGTTCGCGGCCTGCATGGCGGCCGGCCTCGATCCGCGCACTGCGCTCATCCCCATCGCGCCCGCCGCGCACTATCACATGGGCGGCGTCGTCACCGACGTTTGGGGGCGCACGACGGTGGAGCGCCTTTCCGCCATCGGTGAATGCGCATCGACTGGCGCGCACGGCGCCAATCGCCTCGCCTCGAACTCCCTTCTTGAAGCCGTCGTCTTCGCACATCGCGTCGCAGACCGGCTGCGCGATGGCGACATCGGCGAGCCGCTCCCGGCCGAACCTGCATCCGCGCCACCCCCGTTGAGCCAAAATGCGCGCCATGAGTTGCGCCAACTCATGCAAACCCGCGCGGGCGTGGTGCGCGACGCCGCAGGCTTGACCACTGCGCTCGACCGCATCGACCAACTCTGCAAAGAAGGCGGCGCAGCGTCGCCGCTAATTGCGGCCCGCTTTATCGTTTCCGCCGCACTCGCCCGCACCGAAAGCCGCGGCGCCCATTTCAGGAGCGACTACCCCGATGTCCGCGACCCGATCCGGAGCTTCCTCACCCACGAAGGCGCGCTTGCTGCCGCCTCTGCCTGACGTGGTGCTAGAGCCGATCGTCAAACTGGCGCTGCAGGAGGACCTGGGCGTCGCAGGCGACGTAACCACGGACGCGTTGATCGATCCGGAGACGCAAGGTCACTGGGCGTTTCGCGCACGCGAAGGGGGCGTGGTCGCGGGGCTCGACGCGGCGACGCTCTCTGCCTGGATGATCGATTCGGAGATCGAGTTCGGCGTCGCTGCCGCCGACGGCGAGCGTGTGAAGGCGGGTGAAGTGATCGCTGAGATCAAAGGCTCCGCACATTCGGTGCTGATCGCCGAGCGCACGATGCTCAACTTCATGGGCCGCCTCTCCGGCATCGCCACGCTGACGCGCCAATATGTCGACGCCGTCGAAGGCTTGGGCGTGATCATCGCCTGCACGCGCAAGACGACGCCCGGCCTGCGCGCGCTGGAAAAGCGCGCCGTGCGCTTGGGCGGCGGCGGCGCGCACCGTTACGGCCTCGATGATGCGATGCTCATCAAGGACAACCACATCGCCGCTGCCGGCTCGGTGGCGTTGGCGCTTGAGCGCGCCCGCGCCGCGGCGGCGCATCTGACGTGCATCGAGATCGAAGTCGACAATTTGGAGCAGCTCAAACAAGCGCTGCCGTTGCTGCCGAGCGCCGTGCTGCTGGACAACTTCTCGCTCGCCGATCTGCGCAGCGCCGTGAAAATCGCCAAAGGCCAAACGCTGCTCGAAGCCTCGGGTGGCGTGGCGCTCGACAGCATCAAGGCGATCGCTGAAACCGGCGTCGATGTGATCAGCGTCGGCGCGCTGACGCATTCCGCGCCGTCGCTCGATATCGGCCTCGACGCGCTCTAGGCGCGCAATTCGTTGACGATGCCGAACAGCAGGTGGTCGCGCCACTGGCCGTTGATCTTGAGATAGCCCTTGGCGGCGCCTTCGTGTGTGAAGCCTGCTTTCTCCAACACGCGCCGCGACGCGAAGTTGTCCGGCTGACACGCCGCTTCGACGCGATGCAGATCCAGATCATCGAACGCATAGCGCACGACAGCGCGCACGGCGGCGGTGGTGTAACCTTTGCTCGCGTAGCGTTCGCCGGCCCAGTAACCGAGCGACGCGGTTTGCGCCACGCCGCGGCGAACGTTTGACAGCGTCACGCCGCCAACCAATGCGTCGTCGCCCTCGCGAAACACGAACAGTGCATGCGCACGGTCGTCGCGCGCGTCCTCAAGGTAGCGGCGGAGCTTGTAACGGTACGACCCGCGCGAGGTCTCGTCGATCGCCCAAGTCGGCTCCCACGGTGTCAGGAAAGTGCGGCTGGCTTCCCGGAGCTCGGCCCAATCGGAATAGTCGCGCGGTTCGGGTTGGCGCACATAAACGCCTTCGCCATCGACCCGGCGGGACCCTTCGCTGTCTTTGCGCATCAGAGCCATGAGCGTTGCTTACGATGCGCCGTGGAAGGCGTCGAGCGCGGCGTGCCCAGATTTCGGACCGATGGTGGCGGCGCATACCGGACCTACGAGCGCACCGGCGGCGACCGCCTGTACTTCTTCTGAGGTCACACGCTCGATCCTTGCGCGCATGTCATCAAACGGCGCGAGACGGTCGCGCAGAAATATCTGACTGGCGCGCGCTTCGGCCCGCGCTGATGGCGCCTCGGAGCCCATCAGCATTTGCGCCGCGGAAATGGTCTTGGCACGCGTGAGTTCGCTGGCTGTTGGACCGTGCGCGGCGAGCAGCGCCAATTGCGCGCGTACGATCTCGGCAACCGCCTTGGCATTGTTGGCCGAACAACCGGCATAGACCAGCAAACGCCCGTCGTCCTCGAACACGTCGAGGAAGGAATCGATCGCGTAAACCAGCCCGCGCGTTTCGCGGACTTCCTGGAAGAGCCGTGAGGACATGCCGCCGCCAAAAATCTCAGTGAGCAAGCGCGCCGCGTAGATCGCGTCGCCGGATGAATGCGGCGCAGGCCAAGAGAACAGGAGATGCGCTTGTTCCAGCTTGCGCGTTTCGCTGGCGCGGCCGATTTGCGCACGCGCCGCTTCGCGCGTTTGCGCCGGCTTAGATTTCAGCGACCCAAAGCGTGCTTCGATCGCGTCGAGCACCGCAGCGCGATCAAAGGCGCCAGCAATGGCGATGACGACGCGCTCCGGTGACAGATGCGCGTCGCGAAACGCTTCGAGCGTCGCGACCGTGACGTGCTCAAGCGTTGCTTCTTCGCCCAGAATAGGCCGGCCGAGTGGTTGGCCCGCATAGAGCGCGCCTTGATGCAATTCGAAGATGCGATCATCGGGGACGTCGAACGCTTCGCCGCGTTCCTGTGCGACGACGCCCTTTTCCTTCTCCAGATCTTCCGGCGCCCAATGCGGCTCAAACAAGATATCCGCGATCAAGTTGAGCGCGAACGGCGCATGCTCAGCGACCACACGCGCGTAGTATGCTGTGCGTTCGTAGCTGGTGGCGGCGTTGACGAGGCCGCCGACATTCTCGATCGCCTCCGCGAACTGACGTGCGTCGCGGCCGCCCGCGCCCTTGAACGCCATATGCTCGAAGAGATGGGCGACACCGTTCTGCTCTGCGGTTTCCCAGCGCGCGCCGACACGCTGCCACACGCCAATCGCTGCGGTGCCGAGGCCGGGCATCGGATCAAGCGCGACACGCACGCCGTTCGCCAAGCGGACAAGTTCGAGGTCAGCCACGCGTTCAGTCTTGCTGCGGACGCGGCGGGCGCAAGCTCAATCGCCCAACACTGCCGTGATAAGCGAAGTAAATCACCAGCATCACCGCCGCGAGGCCATACCAGGTGAGCGCGTAGCCGAGGTGACGCGCCGGTGGTAGCGCATCCGCGCCCCGCGCACGCGCAAACGGATTGGGCGTGGCGCGCCCGTCGGCGCCAACATAAGCGCCCGCGATATAGTAGTCGGCGACGTTGTTGAGCCCAGCGTTGCGCCCCATCGCGGCAAGATCGGCGATGAACCACAGGCGCTGCAAGGGCCGTGGCGGCGGTGCGAACGGTCCGGCTGGCTCAGGCCGGATAGAGGCGCCGGTGATGGTCGCGCCGGAGCGGAGTGCTGCCGGGAAGCGCACTTCGCTGGCGCGTGGCACTTGGATCTGCGCGATGAAGTCGGCATCCACGAACACGGTCGTCGCGCCATATTGCACGGGCGCGAACACGCGCCACCCTTCTTCGTGCGTATCGGGGCGCACGCCGTTCACGAATTGAATGCCATCGAGCACCGGCTGGTAGCTGGAGATAGTCATCTGCGCGACCGGTTCGTGCGCGGCGCGGCTCTTCTGGATGTATTTGTCCCACTGCCAACGGCCGAGCACGATCAGCGCGACCAACGCCGCCAGCGTCAGCACGGTCATCAGCGGCAGGGGGCGAAAACGGATCATTGGACGTCCGCGTGCGTGACTTCACGCGCCTTGTGTTTCCACTGCAGCGCAAACAGCGTCGCCTTGAACGGTGGGAGCAGCGCCAAACAAAGCACGACAGCAGCGGACAGTGTCAGCGTGAGCGACAACCAATCGGGCAAATGCAGCGCGAACTGAAAAATGAACAGAAGCGGCGTCACGATGGCGCCGACGATCAGGATCACAAACACGGTCGGCCCATCGCCCGCATCCGCAGCGCGGAAATCCGCACCACACGCCGGACAAGTGTCACGCAAACGCAGATAGCTCGAAAACACCGGCCCCTCCCCGCATTGCGGACAGCGCGAGCGCAAACCCGCGAGCCAAGGCGAGGGCGCTTCCGTCAATGGCCTTGCATCGTGAGGTACGGTGTCACGTAGACGAAGGTGAAGAGGAAGAGCCACACCACGTCGACGAAGTGCCAATACCAGGCCGCTGCTTCCAGACCGAAGTGCTTGGTCGGCGTGAACTGGCCGGCCAACAGCCTAAGCAAGCACACGGCCAGGAAGATGGTGCCGATGATCACGTGTGCGCCGTGGAAGCCCGTCGCCATGAAGAAGGACGCGCCATAAACGTTTGCCGTGGTGACCGGGTGCGCGCCGCCGAAAATGTTGCCAAACGCGAAACCCGCTTCCGGATATTCGACGCCGAACTGGATGTAGGTGAAGGTCATACCCAGCAGCACAGTCAGCAGCAGGCCGAACGCCGCGCCGCGGCGATCGTTTTGCTGCAGGGCGTGGTGCGCCCACGTCACCGTCGTGCCCGAGAGCAGCAGAATGAGTGTGTTCATCAGCGGCAAGTGGAACGGATCGAAGGTCTCGACGTGCGGCGGCGGCCAATGCGCCCAGGCCGCCGTTTGCGTGGCGTCCCACGTCGGCACGATCCAACCGGCGCGGTGATAGTGGTAGATCGCCAGTTCGAAGAACATCCAGAACCAGGCGACGAAGAACATCACTTCCGACGCGATGAAGAGGATCATCCCGTAGCGGAGGCCAATGTCGACGACTGGTGTGTGATCTCCCGCGCGGCTTTCCTTGATCACGTCCAGCCACCAGCCAATGCAGGTGAAGGTGAGAATAACCGCGCCGATGAGGAAAAGCGGCCAGTGACCCTTGCCGAGGAAGAAATTGTCTTCCGCGTGCGGCATGCCGTGCATGAGGATCACGGCGCCCGTTGTGAGAAACAGCGCGCCGATGGAGCCGACAACCGGCCACGGACTTGGGTTGACCAAGTGGTAGTCGTGTTTGACGTCGCCGTGCGCCATTGCAGCCCTCTTCGCGCGGGATTCGCATCCCCCAGAACGCCGCCGCTTCTACGGAAGCCGCGGCGGATTGCCAAATTTCAGCCCGTTTGCGCCTGTGGCGCGACCGAGCGGAAATATGTGTAACTCAGCGTAAGCGTGTCGAGCCCCCGGGTTTCCGGATCGCGGGCGAAGTCGGGATCGACGAAGAAGACGACCGGCAGGTCAGCCTCCTCACCCGGCGCCAAGACGCGGTCCTGGAAGCAGAAGCACTCGAGCTTGTTGAAATACTGGCCCGCCGAATGCGGGGTGACGTTGTAGGTTGCGCGCGCTGTGATGCTGACGCTTGAATCGTTGCGCACGTGGAAGAATGCCAGACCCGTCTCGCCGACGTGCAGCGTTTCCGACGCTTGCTGCGGCGTGAAGGTGATCGGCAAATCGGTGGCGACATTGGTGTCGAAGCGCACGCGCAGGGTCTGCGCGAGTACGCGGGATGGGGCAGCGCGCGCGGTCCGCGTGGTGCCGCCATACCCTGTTGCCTCGCAGAAGGCCCGATAGAGCGGCACCGCCGCAAAGCCCATGCCGGTCATGCCGATCACCGCGCCGACCGCGATGGCGGCGGTGCGGATGATGCGCTGACGCTTCGGGTCGCTCATGGCGCAGCGCCCGCGACAGGATGCGCTGCGTGCATGTTCGCTGTCATGCGCGCCATGGTCACGAAGAACACCAGCACCACAAACGCGACAATTGAAAGCGCGATCACCCAGTTGCGCCGCGAGCGTGCACGCACCTGTTCAGGGGTAAGGATGATCTCGTCGTTCATCGACCGAGCCCATGATCGACGAGCAGCGCAGCAAAGAGCGCGAAGAGATAGAGGATCGAGAAGCCGAACAGTTCGCGGGCCGGCTTATCGGCCGCGCCACCCTCTCCTGCTTGCGAGCGCAACACGCGCGTCGCCAAGAAAATGAAGGCTGCGCCGCCGGCGACGGAAACGGCGGAGTAGATCATGCCACCGAGATGCGTAAACATTGGCGCAACGCCAAGCGGTGCGAGCAGCAACGAATAGGCGAAAATGTGCACGCGGGTCGTCTTGACGCCGCTGGTCACCGGCAACATCGGCACTTTCGCGGCGGCGTAGTCATTTTTCTGCCAAAGCGACAGCGCCCAGAAGTGCGGCGGCGTCCACATGAAGATGATGGCGACCAAAATCATCGGCTCGATCGACAGCGAGCCGGTCTTCGCCGCCCACGCAATGGCAGGCGGCAGCGCGCCAGCAAGCCCGCCGATGACAATGTTCTGCGGCGTCGAGCGTTTCAGCCACATCGTGTAGACGACGGCGTAGAAGAAGATCGTGAAGGCGAGCAGCGCAGCGGCAAGCGTTCCCGCCGCGAGCAACATGGTCAGAACCGAAAGGCCCGAAAGGATTAGGCCCAGCATCAGCGCTTCTTCGCGATCAACGCGGCCAGATGGAATAGGCCGCGTGCGCGTACGCGTCATCACCGCGTCGATGTCGGCGTCGAACCACATGTTGAGCGCGCCGGATGCGCCGGCGGCGATGGCGATCGAGAGGATGCTGGCGAAGCCCAATACCGGATCGTTGGCGCCGGGCGCGCAGACGTAGCCCACCAGCGCGGTGAACACGACCAGCGACATCACGCGCGGCTTCAGCAGCGCGAAATAGTCGCTCGCCGTTGCGGGACGCGCATGTGTGTAACCAACGTCGACCACGTTCTGCGGTTAGCCTCTCAGTGATGAGCATCCGGCTTGATCACCGGCAGCTCGTTGAATTGATGGAACGGCGGCGGCGACGACAGTGTCCATTCGAGCGTGGTCGCGCCTTCGCCCCACGGATTGGCGCCCGCTTTGCGCTTCACCATGAACATCTCGACCAGCATCACCAGGAAGACGAGCACGCCCACTGCGGTAATCGCGTAGCCCACCGACGACACATAGTTCCAGTGCTCGAACGGCGCTGGGTAGTCGACGTAGCGGCGCGGCATGCCCTGTAGCCCGAGGAAGTGCTGCGGGAAGAAGATGATGTTCACACCGACGAACATGATCCAGAAGTGCAGCCCGCCAAGGAAGCCATTGTAGCGGTAGCCGCTCATCTTCGGGATCCAGTAGTAGAAGCCCGCGAAGATCGCGAACACGGCGCCGAGCGAGAGCACGTAATGGAAGTGCGCGACGACGTAATACGTGTCGTGCAGCGACGTATCGATCCCTGAATTGGCCAGCACGACGCCGGTGACGCCGCCGACGGTGAACAGGAAGATGAAGCCCATCGCCCACAGCATCGGCACCGTGAAGCTTATCGAGCCGCCCCACATGGTGGCGATCCACGAGAAGATCTTGATGCCCGTCGGCACCGCGATAACCATCGTCGCGGCGATGAAGTAGGCCTCAAGATCGAGACCCATGCCGACGGTGTACATGTGGTGCGCCCACACCAGGAAGCCGATGAAGCCGATCGACACCATCGCGTAGGCCATGCCGAGATAGCCGAAGATGGGCTTTTTCGAGAACGTCGAGACGATCTGCGAAACCATGCCGAAGCCCGGCAGAATGAGAATGTAAACTTCAGGGTGACCGAAGAACCAGAACAAGTGCTGGTACATCACCGGGTCACCGCCGCCGGCCGGGTTGAAGAAGTTGGTGTGGAAGTTGCGGTCGGTGAGCAGCATCGTCAGCGCGCCCGCCAGCACCGGCAGCGCCAGCACCAGCAGCCACGCCGTCACCAACACCGACCACACGAACAGCGGCATGCGGTGCAGCGTCATGCCCGGCGCGCGCATGTTGAAGATGGTGGTGATGAAGTTGATGGCGCCGAGGATCGATGAGGCGCCCGCGATGTGCAGCGACAGGATCAAGAAGTCCATCGCGGGACCATCGTGGTAGGCCGTCCCTGCTCCCCAGTTGGTTGAGAGCGGCGGATAGAGCGTCCAGCCACCGCCGAAGCCCATATGCTCACCCGCACCCGGCACGATGAACGAAATCATCGCCAGCGTGAACGACACCGGCAGCAACCAGAAGGAGATGTTGTTCATGCGCGGGAACGCCATGTCCGGCGCGCCAATCATCAACGGCACAAACCAATTGCCGAAGCCGCCGATCATCGCGGGCATGACCATGAAGAAGATCATGATCAGGCCGTGATAGGTCACCGTCGCATCGTAAAAGTGCTTGGCGGCGTCGAGATCATGGATCCATGGGAAGTGGTTGATGATCTGGATGCCGGGATGGGCAAGTTCTGCACGGATGATGCCGGAGAGCGTGCCGCCCACCAGACCCGCGATAATCGCGAACACCAGGTACATCGTCCCGATGTCCTTGTGATTGGTGGAGAACAGCCATCGCGCCGGGTTCCAGATGCTCGGGCGGTGATCGGCGTGAGCGGCGGCGTGCTCGTGCGTCATGAGTTGGCTCCGTACTCCATCTGGCCGCGGCTCGGCGCGCGCGTCTGGGTATGACTTTTGCCGAATGTTTCGCCCAGCGCGGGTTGCGCGGCAAAACGTCCGCCGTTTCGATCACCGTTTCGTGTGCGCCAAGGGCCCGCTGTTCGTCGCAAAGCGATGCGCCTCTCGCACACGTGAATTGTGGCAAAATCCGCGCGTCCATAGCCTTCCGCATGGGAGGTACGAACCACATGCGACTCACTCACATCACCTGCGCGTCGTTGGCGTTGGCGCTGCTGGCGGCGCCAGATGCGATGGCCACCGCCCGACGCACCATCATTGTAGGTCTCAGTCCCTCGCACGATTGCTATCGCGCTGTCTCCGAAAACCGTCAGGACGCCAGCTCGCTCGACAAGTGCGATATGGCGTTGGGCGACGACTTCCTGCCGCGCGACGTGCGCGCGGTGACACTCGTCAACCGCTCCATTCTGCACCTGCGCCGGCACGAGAGTCGGCAGGCCCTTGCGGACGCCAACGAAGCCTTGAGCCTTCAAGGGGCGCTTACCCAGGAAGACTCCGCGCGCGCCTATTTCTATCGGGCGAACGCCAACGAGGACCTCGGCGAAAACCGCGCCGCTTACGACGACTACCGGCACGCCGCCGAGCTCAACCCGAGCTGGGGTGCGCCGCGCACGGAATTGACTCGCTTTCAAGTCCGCTGAGGGCAAGGACGACACCATCGCGCCTCAGCGTGCGTGCGTGGGCGTCTGGGCCGGCGCTGGGGCTGTCCCAGCAGGCGGCGGCGATGCTCCTGGCGTCGCCGTCGTTGTTGCAGCGGCGGGCGTCGCTCCGGCTTGGCCAAAAGCCATCGTCCCGCCCTGCGAGGCAAGCCAGCGATTGAACTCGTCGCGCGGCACCGCGCGCACCTCGATTGGCATGAAGGCGTGATCCTTGCCGCAGAGTTCTGAGCACTCGCCAAAGAAGGTGTGCTCGCCCCGGCCAACCAGGCGAGACTCGATCCTAAACCAACTATCGTTCACACGCCCTTGCGTCGCGTCTTCCTTCACCCCGAACGCCGGCACTGCCCATGCGTGGATGACATCGTTCGAAGTGATCAGCACGCGCACCGTTGTGTCCATCGGCACGACGATCGGATTGGTGGTGGCGAGCAGATAGGTTCTGTGCTGCTCAGGCGGATGCGAAGCATTCCATGCGGCGACATCCGCTTCCGGCTGCAACAGCGACGTCAGCGAGACGTGTTGATCCGGATACTCGTACTGCCAGAACCATTGGTTGCCAGTGACCTTCAGCGTGATCTCGGCATTCGGCGGAATGCGCTCCTCGCGGAAGATGAGCGGGAATGAACGCCACGCGATCGCAACCAGGATCAGCACCGGCACAACCGTCCAGATCACTTCAACCAGCATGTTGTGCGTGAATTTGCGGGGCGTTGGGTTGGCGCGGCGATTGTAGCGAACAACAACCCACAACAAGAGCGCCAACACGAATACAGAAATTGCCACAATGATCGGCAACAGAAATCCATGGAAGTCGCGGATTTCCTGCATGATGCTGGTTGCGGGCGGCTGGAAGTCGATCGCTCCTGGCGTCGGCTGGCCCAATCTTTCGTTCTCTGTCGCGAACGCGTTGCTGCCTGTGAGCAACGCAGCCACGCTCGCAATCGCAGCGATCAAAGCCCCTCGCTTCACGCCGACGCCTCCCTTGAGAATCAGCAGCGGTATGGCGCGGCGGAAACGCCGAGCCTATAGTCGCCGGGCGCGGCATTTCGACCGCGCCTGTCTAAATTGTCACTCAGGGTGGGGTGCTAGCATGAGCCGCGCTTGGCTTCCAAGTCGCATCCTCGCGGGTATTGCGCTGGCCTTGGTGTTCACTGTGGCGGCGCCCTCTTTCGCCCATGCACAAGATCCCAATCATGAGGCGCAAGCCATCACCGTCGTCGGCAATGACGCCGACCTTCGCCATTGCGGTTCACTGTTCGGCGCGGGCGCCACCACAGATGAAGTGATTGGCGCGTGCACGCGGGCACTGCGCTATCCGCGCCTGACCCACGACAACGCCGTCCAGGTCAACATGGCCATTGGCGTGATCCACCTACGCCGGCGCGAGGGCGATGGCGCCATCTCCGCCTTCGACGCCGTTCTTGCGCTCGAGCCGCGCAACGCCGAGGCGCATCTGAACAAGGGCGCGGCGCTCGTGATCAATCACCTACCAGGACCAGCCGTCGCGGAAATCACCCAAGCGCTCTCGCTTGGCGTAAGGGAACCTGAGAAGGCCTACTATAATAGAGGCGCCGCGCGAGAAGCGCTCGGCGATCTCCGCGGCGCCTACGAGGACTATTCCACAGCTCTGCAGATTCGACCTCAGTGGGCGCCTGCCGACCAGGAACTGGCGCGTTTCGTCCGCGGCCGCCGTGAGCATCTGGCCACCGTCCTCGGCGAACAGAACCACGCCAATCCCTGACGCCCATCGTTTCGGCTCAGCATTTCTTCGCGGACGGGCGCCCTCCGGCCCGACTCGACGCCTATATCTGGCAGACTTGAAGGAGACGCCATGGCCGACGGCCTGACCAATACACCCGAAAAAGCCGCCGAGATGGATTGGGACGCCGCCGGGCGCATTCTCGCCGACGCCGCCAAAGGCGCCGATGACGGTGAACTCTTCGTCGAAGACAGCCGCACCGAGAGTTTCTATTGGGACGATGGTCGTCTGAAATCTGCTTCGTTCGACGCGACACAAGGCTTCGGCTTACGCGTGGTCGCCGGCGAGCGCGCCGGCTATGGTCACGCCAGCGTGCTGGAGACTGACGCCGTCTCGCGCGCCGCTGAAGCCGCTGCCGCTGTGAAGATGGGTCACGACGGCACGCTCGATGCGAGCCCGGCGAAAGTGAACCGCCAGCTCTACCGCGACTTCGATCCGATCGAAGCGCCGTCCTTCACCGACAAGACCTCGCTGCTCGCCGAGATCGACGCCTACTGCCGCGCGCGCGATCCGCGCGTGGTGCAAGTGGCGGCTACGCTCGCGGGCGCGCGCCGGGGCCTCACCATTCTGCGGCCCGACGGCGCCAAGCTCACCGACCATCGCCCGCTGGTGCGCATCAATGTCTCTATCACCGTCGAACGCGATGGCCGCCGCGAAAGCGGCTCGGCTGGCGCCGGCGGACGCGAGCCGTACGAAGTGTTCATTTCACCGGACCGCTGGAAGGCGCTCGCCGACGAAGCGCTGCGCATCGCGCTCGTGAATCTCGACGCCGTGCCCGCACCGGCCGGCGAAATGGATGTGGTACTCGGACCGGGTTGGCCGGGCGTGCTGCTGCACGAAGCGGTGGGTCACGGGCTCGAGGGCGATTTCAATCGCAAAGGGACATCAGCGTTTTCCGGCATGCTCGGCGAGCGCGTCGCTGCGCCCGGCGTGACCGTCGTTGATGACGGCACCATCGAAAATCGCCGCGGTTCGCTCACCATCGACGATGAAGGCACCCCAACGCAGCGCACCGTGCTGATCGAGGACGGAATCCTCAAAGGCTATCTGCAAGACCGCATGAATGCGCGCCTCTCCGGCGTCGCCGCGACCGGCAATGGACGGCGCGAAAGCTATGCGCATCGCCCGATGCCCAGAATGACTAACACCTTTATGACGGCCGGCGATCACGACCCGAAAGAAATTCTCTCGTCGCTGAAGCGCGGCGTCTACGCAGTGAATTTCGGCGGCGGCCAAGTCGACATCACGTCAGGCAAGTTCGTCTTCCAATGCACCGAGGCGTATCTGGTCGAGGACGGAACGATCCAGGCGCCGATTAAGGGAGCGACGCTTATCGGCGACGGCCCGAGCGCACTCACGCGAGTCAAAATGGTCGGCAACGACCTCAAACTCGACGAGGGTGTCGGCACCTGCGGCAAAGGCGGACAGAGCGTTCCAGTCGGTGTTGGTCAGCCAACTTTGTACATCACTGGCTTGACTGTCGGCGGCGGCTAGGTCGCATCGCGCGTTTACAAATTTGAGAATCGCAGCAGAGAGTCACACATCCCAATGGTCTGGGGAGGTTTACGACTATGGCTGCGAAGAAAAAGACGAAGATGGCGAAGTCCGCTGGTAAGGCGAAAGCCAAGAAGCCGGCTGGCAAGAAGCGCTAGTTCTTCTCTACAACAAACACGAACGCCGCCTGGCTCAACAGCCCGGCGGCGTTTTTGTTTGTGCGAAGGCGCACATGCATCGTCTGAGCAAGTGTAGCGAACGCTCTCGTGCTGATCGCACACCGGCGGCGGCTCATCGCAACGCGCGCCCGTCCGCCTCGAAAAAGCCGCCGCTGATTGGAGTGTCGTGGACGCGCGGATGCATCTGCCTGAAAGTATTGATGCATCTGTTTCGTGCTGGCGAGCGCGCGTTGGGAGGACAAACGCGCAATCAGCCTGAAACAGTCGTGCGACAGACACGCTTCGTCGCAAAGCGCCGCACGTCCAACAATGCACTGCTTGACCGCCGCGGGGGCGACCTACAGTGTGGATTACACATGTAATCCGATGTGTCAGATCGCCAGAAGCGCGGTCACGGGAGGGGAAATGCTCGGTCGTATGATGGTCTCAGCGCTGGCGATAACGGGTGTCGCCTACGCGCAAGAGCCGCCCGCTACGCCATCCCGACAGGCGACGGCCGCCAACTCGAGCGACCGCACCGTCTATGATGCTGCGTTCTTCGCGCAGTTCAATCCGCAGAGCGCGCTCGACATGGTCAACCAAACGCCCGGCTTTTCGCTGAATGGCGGCGAAGACCGGCGTGGTTTCTCCGGAGCCGTTGGCAATCTCTTGATCGATGGCCTGCGACCGGTGGCAAAGAGCCAATCGGTGCAGACGATCCTCGGAAATATCCCAGCCGCGCAAGTCGTGCGCATCGAGGTGCTGCGCGGCGCCGCTGTTGCGGGAGATGCGTCTGGACAGTCGGTGCTGGTGAATATCGTACGCACACCGAACGCGGGCAGCGGCGTTTGGGGGGCTGGCTTCGAGCAAACCCATCAGACCAGCCCGCAAGGCAACGCGTCTTGGAGCGGACGCACCGGCGCGGTCGAGTATGGGATCGGTGGTCAGTACTATAGCAATAACCGCTCGCTGCCGGGCCGGCGGTATTATTACGACGCCGCTCACAACCTGACAGACTTCATCGACACGCCGCTGCCGCAAAATTTTCGCGAGGGCACGCTCAACGGCAATTTCGCCATGCCGCTATGGGGCGGACGCCTGAGCACGACGCAGCAGGTGGACATCTGGCGCTACCACTCGGGCCTGCGGCTGAACGATTTCGATTTTCAAGGCGGGCCGCTGCAAAGCATTCTCAACGAGAGTTTTACCGAGAACCAATGGAGCTTCGAAGTCGGCGCCAATTACGACCGCGACTTCGGACCTTGGTCACTC
>JBAQGO010000076.1:0-6237 GCA_049287825.1 Vitreimonas sp.
CGCCTACGGCGCGTAGGCGTGCAGCAAGCCGGAGAAGGTCAGGAACACGAAAGCACCGGCGCCGAAGGTCAGCGCCAGTTCGAAGAGCACTGATGTGCCGCCGTTCTTGGGTTTGTCAGACATGGAAATCTCCCAACCGACAGGTGGGGAGCCGCATACGCGTTCACGAGGCACAAAAGCTCACAGCGCATGTGACTAGATTTCACATGCTCAACAATGGATGGCTGACCTGCTGAGCGTGCTCAATGCGCCGGACGCACGCGGACCGGCAGCGGCACATTGCACATATTGATGTGCCCGGTCGGCTGCACAAAGAAGCTCTCGCGCCGGAAGCGGCGTGAATCGATCAGCGTGCGGAACGTGGCGCTGTCAGTGCGCAGCGCTTCCAAATTCACGCGCTGCGCTTCAGGCACATCCGAGGCCAAGCGGATCGAATTGATCGGCGTGCGCTCCGCCGGCGTTTCGTAGAACCCAAGCGCGCCAGTGCCGCGCTTCAGGCCCGACAACAATTCCATGCCCTGCACCACACGCCCGACCATGGCCAGATTGCGATCCAAGTGACGCGGCGCCTGGCCGATCACCGCGTAGAGCTCCGAGCCGTCGCCCGTGTTCGGCGGATTGTCCCGGCCGACGCCGATGGCGCCGTAGCAATGCGGCATCCAGGTCTTGCCCGCGCCATCGCGCGCCGCCCAGAAGCCGTTGGTGAAACCCGTCTGCCGCGAATACGAATCCGGATCTGGCAGCCGCGTGAAGGGCAGACCGGTCGCTGAGCGATCATACTCAGCCGCCGGAATGTCGGCGCGCGCACTACCGCGATCGTGCGCGTCACCTTCGGCGCGGCCCCATTGCGTCACGTAATTGTCCTGGACGCGCGTGATCGCCGCGCCGTCCCAATAATGCGCGCGCGCCAGCGCCCGCACATTGGCGGCGTGCTCGGGCGAGAAATCCGGCGAAAGCTCGACGATCACCCGCCCCGACGGCAGCTCCATGTACAGCGTGTTCTCAGGATCGAGCGGGCGCCAATCGCTGGCTGGCGATTGCGCCAGGATGTCCGCCATCGACGGCGGCTGCGCCGGTTGTGCAGGCGCTGTCGGCGGGGCCTGCGCCGCTGCACTGGCGCACCCCGCCAAAACCAAAGCCGCGCACACCGCCTGGAACCGCATCACATCCCCCAATTTAGACCGCCACTTTGAGCCGCACGCCGCCCGCAGCGCAAGCTCTGGCGGGAAAAGCCACGTTCAGCGTATCAAGCCGTCCATGAATGAACCACCGCCGCCGCCACGCCCCTCTCCCGCCCAACCGGGGCAGTGGATCGTCGATCTAGGACCCGTGCTCTTGTTTGTCCTGAGCTTCGTCGTTCTGCAGCGCTTCCCCGCCTACAAGGACAACGCTGTCTACGTTGCGACCGGTGTCTTCATCGTCGCCATCATCGCGGCCATGATCTACAGCCAGATCACGCGGGGGCGCATTCCGCCGGTGTTGATCGTTACCGGCGTCATCATCACGGCATTCGGCGTTCTCACCATCGCGCTACACAACGAGACCTTCATCAAGATCAAGAACACCATCGAGAACGGCTTCTTTGCCGTCGCCATCGCTGGCTCACTACTGATGGGACAAAACGCGTTGCGCCTCGTCTTTGGTCACGCCTTCAACATGTCGGATCGCGCTTGGACAATCTACGCGTGGCGATGGGCAGGGCTGTTTGCAACCTTAGCGGTCGTCAACGAGATCATGCGCAACACTTTGACGACAGCGGGCTGGATCACCTGGCATTTCCCAGTGCTGTTCGGACTAACGCTTGTCTTCATAGTGGCCAATCTGCCCTTCATCATGAAGCACCATGTCGAAGACGAGCCCGCTTCTTCATCAGCGTCCGACTGATTCTCCGCAGTTTTCGGGCTGATTTTCGCCTCAGACGCGCATCACGCTCGCTGTCATGATTGATCGCGCCGCTTGCGGCGATAAGCTCCGGGCGCTTTTGGGGAAATGACAAACATGGCTCGGACGATGCCGGAGCAAGCTGAGTCCGAGCGCTATGTGCTTGTGCGATCCGCCAGCCACCTTCTGCACCGCGCCGAGCAATTGGCCTCCGAGTGCTTCGCCGCGCTCGCCAAAGATGCCCTCACACTCCGGCAATTCTCGGTGCTCGCCGCCATCGCGACAGATCCTGGCCTCAGTCAAAGCGCCCTTGTTCGGATCACCGGCATCGATCGCTCCACCCTCGCCGACATGATGAGCCGCATGGAAAAGCGCGGCCTCGTCACCCGCACCGCCTCAGCGCTCGATGCGCGCGCGCTTTCCATCCAGCTTTCGCAAAGCGGCGCCACCATGCTGCGCGGCATGGACAAACACGCCCGCGCCGCGGACGCCGCCATTCTCGATCTGCTGTCGAAGCCGAAGCGGCGCGCGCTTGTCAATATTTTGGCCGAACTGTCTGAGCTCGCACAGGAAGCCCTCGAAAGGCGGGAGCGCGAGGAAAGGCGTCAGGCAAAGCGCCAAGCCAAGCAAAGGGCTCGTGACGCCACCCGCGCAGAAAAAGCCCACCGCAAGCGCGTTTAGCGCTGACGCAAGGCGGGCGTGATTTCACTCGCAATGATTTGCGGCGTCAACGGTCCGCGATGCACCGCGATGATGCGCCCATCGGCGCTGATCACAAACGTTTCCGGCACGCCCGCGACACCCAGCTGCAATCCAAATCGCCCATCAGGATCAAGTCCCACGGCACGAAACGGATCGCCCATCTCATTCAGAAAGTCTTGCGCGTCCGAAGCCTGGTCTTTGTAAGCGACGCCGATGATCTCGACGCCCTGCTCTTGCAACGCCATCAGCTGCGGATGCTCGGCGCGGCACGGCACGCACCACGATGCAAACATGTTGATGACATGCACGCGCCCGCGCGTGTCCGCATCGCGCATCAACGCGCCACCACCGAGCCGCGCCAGTGCATAGCTCGGCGCCGGTCGTCCCACTTCACCGGCAGTGATGGTCATCGGCTGACCGCCACCGCGCAGCAACAGCGCCGCCGCGATCACCACGATGAGCGCCAGCGCGATCAGCGGAATGAACGGCGCAAACCGCTTCATGGCTTCTTGTCTAGCTCACGTGCGCGCTTGGCCCACGTCCGCGCGCGTAGCGCGACACTCAACGCTAACACGGCCAACCCGCCCAGCGTCACCGCATACGCCGCGATCACAAAATTCCAGCCGCCCGCGATCATGCAGCGCTCGCTCCCCGCAGCCGCGCCGCTTCCACGCGCCGCCGGTCGATCGCCGCACGCATGTTCGACAACAGCAACGCCGCAAAAAACGCCATGTAGGCAAACGCCATCGTGAACAACGGCCCCAACATCGAAGGATCAATCGCTGAGCCACGCGGCCGGAAAACACTCGCCGGTTGGTGCAACGTCGACCACCACACCACCGAGAAATGCACGATCGGCAGATTGATCAGCCCTACTAGGCAAAGGATTGCCGCCAGCCGCGCCGCTTTCTCGTCATCTTCCACCGCATTCCAAAGCGCGATGTAACCCAGATAGATGATAAACAGCACCAGCATCGAGGTGAGACGTCCATCCCACTCCCACCACGTGCCCCAGGTCGGCGCACCCCAAAGCGAACCGGTGATCAGGCACAACCCCGCGAACGTCGCGCCAATTGGCGCCGCCGCGCGCGCGGCGACATCTGCAAGGGCGTGGCGCCACACCAAGCTCACAAAACTCGCAACACCCATGAACCCGTAAATCGCTAGCGACCACCAAGCGGCGGGCACATGCACGTACATGATCCGAACGGTTTCGCCCTGCTGGTAGTCCGCCGGCGAATACATCAGCGCCCAGGGTAGACCGATTGCAAACAGCACGACCGCGAGCACGCCAAACAACGGCGTGAGCCATGCGGAGAGCTGCATAAAGCGGGCGGGATTGGCCAAGGTCGACAGCATCGCCGGGCTACAAATCCTTGTTCATGGGGATTGGCAATGCGGTCATTCCGCCTGCAACCGTAACGCAGCCGCAGCGGCGATCGGCCCCAGCGTCGCGTAAGCCAACGAACACCCGGTCAAGATGAGAAACGGCGCCCCAAATCCCGCACCCTGAGCAACCGCCGAGCCGAAAATGATCGGCGGCGCGAAGAACGGCAGCACGATCAGCGCAATCAGCACGCCGCCGCGTTTCACGCCCGCCGTTACCGCCGCGCCCACCAGCCCCGCGCCAATGAACCCAGCCATCCCCAAGCCCAGGCTCAGCACAATCGCGGGCACGAATTCCAGCGGCGCCTGCAACGCAATCGCCACCGGTGCGCCAGCCAAAGCAATCGGCAACCCAATTGCACACCACAACGCTACGCCCTTAGTCAGCACTATCATTTCCAACGGCGCTTGCGAGAGCAGGAACTGATCGAGCGACCCATCCTCGAGATCAGCCTGAAACAAGCGCTCCAATGTCGCCAGCACCGCGAGCGCCGCCGCGACCCACACCAATGGCGGGCCAGCCGCGACCAGCAAAGCGTGCTCCGGCCCCATCGCCAGCGGTACAAGCGTTGCTGCGCCGAGAAAGAATCCCAGCGGCGCCAACGCGCCGCCGCCGGCGCCCCACATGAGCGCGAAGTCGCGCCGGAAAGTTGCGGCGAGCGGACTCATGCGCCGATCATCACGATTTGGTCGGGCTCAACCCCCAAGGGCTCATGCACCGCCGCTAGCACAACACCACCGACCGCACGCTGCGACGCGATGATCTCCGACAGCATCGTGCGCCCGTTCGCATCGAGCGCCGCCGCCGGTTCGTCGAGCAACCAGATCGGCCGCGGCGCCACCAACAGGCGCGCTAACGCCAAACGCCGCGCTTGCCCTTGGCTCAACGCCCGCGCCGGCAAATCCGCGATCCGCCTCAAGCCTACGCGTTCGAGCGCGTCGCGGTCATCGCCGCCGCCCAGCAATCCGCCCCAATAGCATGCATGCGCCCCGACACTTGCCGCAGGCTTCAGTCCATTTAAATGCCCCAGATAGTGAAGTGCGCCGCTCGGCTCTTCGACATTCGCGAATGTAATCTGCCCCGCTCGCGGTTTCAAAAACCCCGCAATCGCCCGCAGCAAGCTCGTCTTGCCCGAGCCGTTCGCGCCTCGAATTTCTGCATAGCCGCCGGATTGAACTGCAAAGCTCAGCGCTTCAAACAGCACGCGCCCGCCACGCGCTATAGCGAGGTCGTGAACCGTAAGTCCCGGTTTGTCTTGGAAAGGTCCGCCTGCGCCCATAATCCGGCCCGCTTCTAAAGCGCGTCTGAGCAAAGTGAAATCCGGTTTTGCTTTTGAGCTACGCGAAACCGGCGGCTTGTCTCTTGAGGAGAGAAGAGCCTGAGTGCTGCGGACACGAGGGAGGATCGCATGCGGCTTCTGGTGACGGCGCTGGTCTTGGCCGGCGCACTGACGGCGTGTGGGCAAGCCACCACCACGACGCAATCGGCGCAAGCGCCCGCCGATGGGCGGGTTGCTCAAGGCGGCATGACGTCAGAGCGCAGCGCTGACGCGCCCGCGCCGGCTTCGGCCGATGAAGAGGTCGCCACTGACGCCACCAGAGCCGACGCGCCGCAACAACCCAATCCAATTTCGCCGTCCGCGCAGACAATGTTCCTCGCCTATTCCTACCAGATGGGCTTAGAGATCCCGTCCGCGCGTCTCGCTAGTGTTATGGATGCGCACGTGCGCGCCTGCCAAACCGCGGGTCCGCGGCTTTGCCAACTCGTTGGCGCCAATCGCAGCGGCGATCCCGACAGTGCCATGAACGGCACGCTCAATGTCCGCGGCGAACCGAACTGGCTGCGCACGTTCATGGGCGGCGTCTCTGCGCAAGTGAACGCCGCCGGAGGACGCGTACTCTCGCAAGCCACCAGCACCGAAGACCTCACCCGCTCGATCGTCGACACCCAAGCACACCTGCGCGCGCAAACAGCGTTGCGTGATCGGCTGCAGCAATTGCTGCAAAGCCGTCCAGGCCGCCTCTCCGATCTGCTTGAGGTCGAACGCGAACTGGCGCGCGTTCAAGGCGAAATCGACTCGACGCAATCCAATCTCGCGGTCATGCGCGCACGCGTGGATATGTCTGAGCTGACGATCACTTATCAATCAGCGCCACGTTCAGTCGGCAGCGACACCTTCGAACCGCTCCGCCAAGCCTTCGCAAACTTCCTCGGCATTGTCGCTGGCGGTTTCGCGGCCATCATCGTGCTGATCGCCGGTCTGTTGC
>JBAQGO010000077.1:0-114385 GCA_049287825.1 Vitreimonas sp.
ACATGCTGCTGATCTGCGTGGAAAGCGGCATGTCGGTGGAGATGGGGCTGCAGCGCGTCGGCCAGGAAATCGCGACAGCCTCCGTCGAACTTGCCGAAGAATTTGGCCTGACCTGCGCCGAGCTCTCTTATCTGCCTGAGCGGCGCATGGCCTACGAAAACCTGGCGCGCCGCACAGCTCACCCTGGCGTTAAGTCCGTCGCCATGGCGCTGACGCAAGCGGAAAAATACGGCACGCCTGTCGGATCCGCACTCCGCGTGATGGCGAAGGAAAATCGCGACATGCGCCTGTCAGAGGCGGAGAAAAAGGCCGCGTCACTGCCCCCGAAGCTGACGGTACCGATGATCGTGTTCTTCCTGCCGGTGCTCTTCGCCGTCATCATCGGTCCCGCACTGATCCAAGTCAGCCACATACTGCATCACTAGCGGGTAGCGCGACTCTCGCTGCGACGGCAAAACCCCTAGGCCGTTCGTCGTATATCTCATCTTGTTACCGGGCCGCAGTATTGTTCCCGGAGTATCGACTTGGGGACGGACAACTCTGGGCGCGCGGACGATCAACTCGATCTGTTGGATCGGGCCGCAACGCGCGCGGTAGAGGCTGAACGCTGGGACGAGGCCGAGCGCATCTGGACCCAAATGCGCGTCGTCGCTCCGCACAATCGCAACGCTCTGTTCGGTTTGGGAAGTGCCGCTCTGAAACGCGGCGACGCCATCAACGCGCGGACGCTATTGCTCACGGCACAGCAGGCGGCGCCAGCCGACGTGAACGTGCTGTTGGCTCTCGCCACGGCCTGCAGAAATTGTAGCGACGCACAAGGCGAAGCGGGCGCCCTCTCCTCTATCTTGGACATCCATCCCCAACATTTGCCGGCCTTGCTTGCGATGGGCACGCTACTGGAGCGCGCGGGTCATCCTGAAGCACTGACCGCCCATACTCGGGCGGTGGACGCTGCTCCGGCGCGGCCGGCGGATTGGCCGCAGGAATTTCGCGCCCAACTCGAGCGCGCGAAAGCGGCTACTGATCGGCATCGGCAATCGAGATTCAATAGCCTTGTCGAAAAGCTCGCGCAAACCGGCGTAGACATGCCGGATGACGATCGTGTGCGCTGGCGCGAAGCCGCGTCGATCCACGCTAAGCTGACCAAGCCTTATCATTCTGAGTGTCATCAGTTCTTCGTGCCGCGGCTGCCGGCAATCCCCTTCTATGATCGCGCGCAGTTTCCGTGGGTGGAGGCGCTTGAGGCAAAGACTGACCTCATTCGCGCTGAGCTGATGGGGGCGCTGGAGACCAAGCGCCAAGACTTTGTGCCTTATGTCACGCTGGAAAAAAGCGGCGCCGGCGAAGAGTGGAAACACGTCAATCAGTCGACGCGGTGGAGCGTCTTCTGCATTTGGAAAAACGGAATTCTCGATGCGGAAAACGCCGCCTTTTGTCCCGAAACTGCGAAAGCGCTGGCGGCAGTCGATCAAGCTTACATTCGGGGCAATGCGCCGAACGCCATGTTCTCAGCGCTGGCGCCACGCACGCACATTCCGCCGCATTCCGGTGAGTCCAACGCGCGCCTGGTTGTGCATCTGCCACTCATAACGCCGGAGAAATGCAGGCTGCGCGTCGGCTACGAGGAGCGGGAATGGAAGCGTGGCGAAGCGCTAATCTTCGACGACTCGATCGAACACGAGGCGCGCAATGACAGCGATGAATTGCGCGTCGTGCTGCTCTTTGACATCTGGAATCCGCATCTGACGCAGCGAGATCGAGAGATGGTCAACACCCTGGTGACCGGGTAGTTGATGAAGCGCCGCCCGGCGACGGCGGTCCAAGTGCGAGCCTAACGCCCCGTGTGCCGCCCAACGTCACCCCAGCGATGCGGGTCACTGAGCAGCCCGCGCAGATATTGCATGTTGGCGGCAACGGTCGCCGGCGGCAGGTCGATGCGCTCAAGCTGCTGAGCTTCGTCGAACCTGCCCTGCAACGCGATTGCTACCGCCAAATTCTGCCGCGCCTCTGCGGGAGCATTCGGCTGCGCCATAGCTTGGCGCAGGATCGGCTCCGCCGCAGCCGGATCGCCCTCCATCAAATGCGAGACGCCCATGTTGGTCAGCACGCCGGGATCATTGGGTTGAATGGCGAGCGCTTCGTTGTAGGCTCGACGCGCTTCCGGATAGCGCCCCAACTGATCGAGCGCTGCGCCCAACGCAGAGCGCACGCGCCAATCATGCGGATCGAGGCTGGCCACTAGCGCCAGTGGCCGCAGCGCTTCCTGCGGATTGCGTGCAGCAATTTGCGCCAAGCCATATGTCAACGTGAGCGCACGGTCCTGCGGGAAACGCTGCAACGCTTCTTGCGCGACCGAGGCTGCGCGATCGGCGCGGCCGCCTTTGCGCAGCGTGTCTGCAAAACGTTGCGCGGCCTCGAGGTCGTTCGGGAACGTGTCGTACTCGCCGGCCCAAAACGCCATTTGCGTCAGCATGTCTTGGCGGGTGATCTGATCGCGCGCGTGCCTGTCGGGCGTGCGCGGCGGCGTTGCACGCGCAGCGCGCTGTTGGGGCGCTGCGTTGTCGGGGCTATTTTGGGCAAGCGTTGTGGCGCCGCCGGCGGCGCTAGCGTGCTGTCCAGTCGTTGCGCACGCAGCCAGCGACGAGGCGGCCAACAAACTCAGGGCGATACGAGACATGTGGACAGAATCCTCACATTCGCGTGGACGCTGCTCCTGACATGCTCAACAAAGCGCTAACGGCGTATAGGCACCGCAGATGACCGAAACCCTTCCTTTCCTGAACGGCGGCGACGCCTCCACCACGCCCATCCACGCCATTCGCACGGGAGAATGGAGCCAGTGGGTGGAGCGGCACTCCGAGATGCTGCGCAGGCTGACCGCCGCGCATGACTTCACGGCGCAGAACGGGCGCATCTTGCTCGTTCCGGCGACGGACGGATCGATTGAGCGTGTACTGTTCGGCGTCGGCGACAAAGCCAACGCCATGGCGATGGGTGCGCTCGCGCAACATTTGCCCGCCGGCGACTATCGCATCGCCTCCGCGCCGCGTGAGTTTGCGGCCACCTCGGTCGCCGTCGCCTGGGGATTGGGCGCATACGCATTCGATCGCTACAAAAAGCGCAAGCGCCCCGCGCCACGGCTCTCGGCGCCGGACGGAGCGGACATGGCGGAAGCATCACGCCTGGTGCTCGCTTCGTGGCTGGCGCGCGATCTGGTCAACACACCGACCAACGACATGGGGCCCGAGGCGCTCCACGAAGCCGCCGAAGCGGTGGCGCGCAAATACGATGCGTCGTTCAAAGCCATCGTCGGTGAAGCGCTGCTCGACGCCGGCTATCCGCTGATCCACGCCGTCGGTCGCGCAGCTCTGCAAGCGCCGCGTTTGCTGCATCTATCCTGGGGCGACGCCAACGCGCCGCGCCTGGCGATCGTCGGCAAAGGTGTGACGTTCGATACGGGCGGCCTCGATATCAAGCCATCGAGCGGCATGCGTCTCATGAAGAAAGACATGGGCGGCGCAGCGCATGCACTGGCGCTCGCACAGATCGTCATGGATGCGAAACTGCCGGTGAGACTCGATCTGTTTTTGCCGGTGGTTGAAAACGCGATCTCCGGCGACGCCTTCCGTCCAGGCGACATCATCAAGAGCCGCAAAGGTTTGACGGTCGAAATCGACAACACAGATGCCGAAGGCCGCTTGATTCTTGCCGACGCACTCGCGCGCGCCAGCGAAGATCATCCTGCGTTGTTGCTCGACTTCGCAACGCTCACCGGTGCCGCACGCATCGCGCTTGGCCCAGACATCCCGCCCTTCTACGCAAACGATGACGCACTCGCCGCCGAACTCGTATCCGCATCAATCGAAACATCGGATCCGATTTGGCGCATGCCGCTTTGGGATGCGTACGAAGGCGATATGGATTCACCGATCGCCGATCTCAAAAACACCGGCGACGGCGCCTTCGCGGGATCGATCTACGCCGCCCTCTTCCTGCGCCGCTTCGTCGACGCGCCAGCCTGGGCGCACTTCGACATTTTCGCTTGGGCCCCTAAGGATCGGCCCTCACGGCCGGCCGGCGGCGAAGCACAGGCGCTCCGGGCCTGCTGGCGCGTGCTAAAGAGCCGTTTCGGTCAGGCCTAGTTCCGAAGCCGAAATCTACAGTTTGTGTGGAAATCTGCTTCGGATGCACAATATCTTGTGTTTCGGGCTTGAACCGACTCAAAGACCCCGGCACTTTTTGCCTATTGGCAATGAAGGGGAGCGACATGGAGCTCGCGCGCAATTCGACAGAAGCCTTGGATTTGTGGCGGCGGGTCACGGTTTCGACCGTGCGTTCCGACGCTCCAGACCTCACCGCCCGGCAAATGGCGGTGCTCATGACAGTTCGCCTGCAACCGGCGCCGCACACGGTGCGTGGCCTGGCCAGTGCCTTGAACGTCGGCAAGCCGGCGATCACCCGGGCGCTCGACACGCTATCGCGCCTCGGCTTCGTGCAACGCCGCCGTGATCCAAAGGACGGGCGCAACGTGTTCGTGGAGCGCACCGACAAGGGCGACGCCTTCCTCGAACTGCTCGGCCAAACCATCGTTTCGGGCGAAGCAATCCAACCCGTGCAACGCCCGGCGTTCGGCCTCGCGTCTTAAAGCGAGACCAGATCAAATCTTAGATGGCCGCGCTCGCAAGAGTGCGGCCATTTGCGTTGGATAATGCTAGTGCGTCGGGTGTGCAGCTGGCGCAGCGGCGCCGCCCGCCGCGGGAGCAGCAGTTGTGGTCGCCGTTGTCGTCGCGCCGGCGGCCGGCGCGGCTGCTGGCAACGGCGCAGGCAGCGGCACATTGTTCGGCGAGATCGAGCGCAAATAGGCGATCGCGGCGACGCGATCGTTGTCGTTGTGGATACCGGCGAAGGCCATGCGCGTGCCCGCCACGGCAGTACTTGGCGAGGTCAGGAACGTGTTCAGCGTGAGATAGTCCCACGTGACATTGTGCGCCTTCATTGCGTCCGAATAATCGAAACCCGGATGCGCCGCTGAATGACGGCCGAACACATCATGCAGGTTCGGACCTGTGCGATTGGGGCCGCCCGCCGTAAAATCATGGCAGGCGCCGCAAACAGCAGTGACTTGCTGGCCATGCGTGACCATCGAAGCGAGTTGAGTTTGATCAGCAAACAAACGGCCGAAATCCGGCGGACCCGCGGGCGCGGCTGGGCCACCGCCCGTGTCTTCGGCAGCCACTTCCGGCAAATAGCCCGCCTTCTCAGGATAGTTCGGATGCACGAGGCCATTCGCGAACACGCCGATGGCCATCACACCCAGCACCGCGCCCAAGGCCGCGCCCAGAATGGAATTGGTCCTCAGATCGCTCATTCGCTGTCCTGCCGCCGGCCCGAAATCAAAGACGCGCCGCTTATGGCCTGCGTTGCGCGGCTCGCCAAGACGGGGCCGTAAAAACGTCGCGGGGCTCATGGCCTTGCGCGGCGAACCGCCGCACGGCAAGGCTCGCAGCCATGAATTCCGTGGTGGTGATCCCCGCGCGCATGGCGTCGACGCGCCTGCCCGGCAAACCTTTGGCCGACATCGTCGGCAAGCCGATGATTGCGTGGATGGTGGAGCTGGCGCGCGCCGCGCAGGCGGGGCCGGTGCTCGTCGCCGCCGCTGAATACGAAGTGGCGGAGGCCGCGCGCAAAGCGGGCGCCGAAGCCGTCATGACAGATCCCGCGCTGCCCTCAGGTTCCGACCGTGTGCATGCCGCGCTTAAGGCGTTCGATCCAAGCAATCGTTTCGATGTCGCTATAAATTTGCAGGGCGACATGCCGACAATGCGCCCCGAGGACGTGGCGCTCGTGCTCGCCGCGCTGAAACCAAGCGCGGACATCGCGACGTTGGTTTCGCCATCCTCAGATGACGCGGACCGAAACAACCCGAACGTCGTGAAAGCCATTCGCGGGGTCGATGGGCGTTGCCTGGCTTTTACGCGGGCTCCAGCGCCGTGGGGTGATGGGCCGGTCGAGCGTCACGTCGGCATCTATGCTTATCGGCGCGCGGCGCTGGCGCGCTTCGTTGCGGCGCGGCCCTCGCCCCTGGAACTCCGCGAGAAGTTGGAACAATTGCGCGCGCTCGAAATGGGTATGAGCATTTTTGCAGACGCTATTTCGGATTTTCCGAAGGGCGTGGACAGTCCGGCCGATCTTGAATCTGCACGCGCAATTCTGGCCGAGCGGTAATCAAAGCAATTTGCGCTTGCCGTTTTTCGGTAGGCGGCTGAATCTCGGCAGCGGAGGCGGGTTATGCGCAGTGCGTTCGCGTTGGCGGCATCGGCACTAGCGCTCACCGCACAGTCGTCGTGGGCGCAGAACACGCCTGCGTCAGGCGCTCAGGCTGTTGCACCCACCCAAACAGTATCCGCCACCGCACCTTCTGCGACCGCGCCAGCGCCGGCGCCGCTGACCCGCACTCAGCTTTGGGCTGCGTGCGTCAATGTCGGCGCGGCGCAACAAGCCATGGATACCTGCTCGCAGATCATCCAGGGCAATCACGAGTCCGACGTCAATATCGGCATCGCCTATTTCAATCGCGGCAACGCCAATATGAGCCTGCATAACAGCCAAGCCGCGGCTGACGACTACACGCAGGCGCTCGCGCACAATTTCCAGCAGGCTGACGTTTATTACGGGCGCGGCACCGCGCGGAATGCGCTCGGCCAGTTCAACGACGCGCTAGCCGACTACAACATCGCCATCACCGCCAATCCCAACCACGCCGAGGCCATCAACAATCGGGGAAGCGTCTATGAGTTCGGCCTCCACGACTACACGCACGCTATAGCGGATTACAGCGGTGCTATCGCGCTCCGCGACGATGCGCTCTTCCGCTACAATCGCGGCCACGCCTATCAGTATGGGGCGCACGATCTGGCGAACGCCTTGGTCGACTACAATCGCGCCATCGAGCTCAATCCGGCGCTCGCGGACGCGCATCTCGAACGCGGAAACGTCTATTTTTCTGAAAGCAATTTCGACGCCGCCGTGACCGATTACCAGGCGGCGCTCTCGGCGCATCCCGACTACGCGCTCGCTTTCTACAATCTCGGCAAGGCCTATGAAGCGCAGGGCCACAAGCAGGACGCTGTCAGTCAGTGGACCGAAGCGCTGCGCGTCAATCCCCAATACGCGGACGCGCTGATGTCGCGCGCCAAAGCCAATTACGATTTGCGCCGCTACGAGTCCGCGGTCTCCGATTTCAGCGCCGCTATCGCGATCAGCCCTGACGCCGTCGCCTTCAACGGACGCGGCCTCGCCTATCAAGCTCGCAGCGACCCCGATCACGCCATCGCCGACTTCGACCAAGCCGTGGGCCGTGCGCCCACCAACGCCGAATTCAACAACAACGCCTGCTGGGCGCGCGTCGTCTCGGGCCACCAACTCGATAGCGCGCGCGTGCGTTGCGATGCGGCCATCGCCGCAACCGACAACGCCGCGTATTTCATGAGCCGTGGGCTCTTGAGCCTGAAGCAGAACCGCAATCAGGATGCTTGGAACGACTACGATTCAGCCGTTCGCCGCGCTGAAACCAACGCCGCCTATCTGTACGGCCGCGGCATTGCCGCACTACGTTTGGGCCGCACCGCCGAAGGCCAAGCCGACATCGTCGCGGCTGCGGCGCGCGACGCCAATATTGCGAGCGTGTACCAGGGCTACGGCGTGTCTGCCCCTTAACCTGGAAAAGTTTGCACGCCGACTTTCGTCATCTCGCCATTCTGCAGCGCCACGCATGCCAGGCTTTCCATACCTTGCACGTAACAGAACACCGGCACGTTGGCGGCGCGCAACGTCATGTACGCATCACGGTCGAAATCGTGTTCGGGGTAGAACGGAAACTCGCCGTTCTGTGGCGCGGTCGCGCCTTGCGGCCAATCGGGCAACGCCGAACTCGACGCAATGGTGCGATTGTTGGAGTCAATCCATTCCGCGAGCGCGCGCTGCATCGCCGGCAACTCGCGCGCGGGCGCAAGCGTCATCAGATGTTCGCTGGCGGCGGCATCCGCCCACAACACTTTGCCGCTGGAATCGCGCACCGCGATGGTTGCCACGGCGTGCGTGCAATCTGGGCCCGCGCTTGACGCCTGCACCTGATACGTCGCCTGCTGGCTCGCGCGCCATTCGCCGGTCGCGGTCGCTTCGCAGCCAGCGACTTCGGTAACTGAGCTGGGGCGCGTCGAACCAATGCGCGTGCAGGCGCCCAGCGCCAACACAGCGACACACACAATCAGACCGAATCGCATCGCCCTACTCCCAACAACCCCCGCGCCAAACTAGCGCGACAGCTCGGTTCGCGCCAGTTCGCCAACCTCCCGGAGCGCCGATGTCGCGATTTTCGAGTAAGCGGTGAAATTGAGCCCGCCATGCGCCAGCATGGGGTATTTTCGCTCATTCACACGCACGCCTGCCTTGCGAAGCTTGTCTATGAAGGTCTTCACGTCAGCGCGCACGGGATCCATGGCGCCGCCGCCGGCAACAATAGTCGGCGGCGCATGCGACAGATCAACATCGAGCAACGACCGAAGACTTTCGCCACCCAAGCTGCGTGCGATGTAGAAAGCGGCCAGGCGCCCCAGAAAGCGGAAGTTGCGCAGCTCTTCATCCGCCCAGAGCGAATCCTGCACGTGGATGAGCGGGTAGAGCAAAATCTGCAGCGCAACTGCGCCGGGCGAACGCGCGTTGATCTCCAGCGCCATTGTCGTTGCGAGATAGGCGCCGGCGGAATCTCCAGCGACCGCAATCGCGCTGGGCGTCGCGCCAAAACGCTGCGCATTCTGAAACGCCCATGCGCAGGCGGCGCGGCCATCTTCGATTTGCCCAGGAAACCGCGTCTCCGGCGCCAAGCGATACCCGACGGAGAGCACGCGCCCGCGCGATGATTGCGCCAGCCACGAACAGATCGAGTCGTGCGTATCGACGTCGCAGCACACGAATCCGCCGCCGTGGAAATAAACAATCAGCGGCGTGGCTGCGGCGCTCGCCGCTTCATAGTATCGCGCGCGCAATGGCGTCTGAGCGCCGGGGATTTCCAAATCCTGCACCTTCGCCAAACCAGGCGCACGCGCGCTGGCGACCGCCATCAGCGTGCGCAAGCCGCGCCGCGCTTGCTGCAAGATCGTGGTTTCAAGGGCCTGAGTGACGCTCATGGACGCTTCGCCTCTACCCCATCCCGGCGCGTTCCGCTAACCAGCGCCCATGATCGATCGCATCGCCTTTCAGGGAGAGCCCGGCGCCAATTCGGACATCGCCGCGCGCGTAGCCTATCCGACGCTGACACCGCTGCCATGCCCGAGTTTCGAAGACGCCTTCGCCGCCGTGCGCGAAGGGCAAGCCCGCTACGCGATGATCCCTGTTGAAAACTCGCTCGCCGGTCGCGTCGCTGACGTGCACCATCTCATTCCCGAGTCGGGCCTCTTCATCGTTGGCGAGCGCTTTGAACCCATTCGGCATCAATTACTCGGTGTCAAAGGCGCAACCCTCGCTGGTTTGCGCGAAGTGCGCTCACATCCTCAAGCGCTTGGACAATGCCGGAAGCTCCTGCGGGACCTTGGCGTTGCTGCCGTGCAATCGGCTGACACCGCCGGCGCCGCGCGGGAGATTGCCGAGTTGGGCGACCCATCTGTCGGCGCGCTAGCCTCATCGTTGGCGGGAGAGATTCACGGCCTCACCGTTTTGAAGCCAGACATCGCTGACGCCGAGCACAATACAACGCGCTTCCTAGTGTTTGCACGCGAGGCTGAGAACGCCGCGCCAAACAATGGCCCATGCGTCACCAGCTTCGTCTTCCGCGTTCGCAACGTGCCGGCAGCGCTTTACAAATCACTCGGCGGCTTCGCCACCACTGGCGTCAACATCACGAAGCTGGAATCCTACATCGACGGCGGCTCGTTCGAGGCCGCCATGTTCTTCGCTGAAATCGAAGGCCACACCGAAGAACAGCGCGTGCAGCTGGCGCTGGACGAATTGCGCTTCTTCTCCACCTCGCTCAAAATCCTGGGCGTCTTTCCCGCCGATCCATTCCGGCGCACTGCACAGGGCGCGTAACCGGCCGGTTTCCGCAGCCGTAGGAGAATGAAACGGAGTCATGGCCGACGAAGCCGAACTTCGAGCCTTGCTGCTTAAGGGCCTCGCCGGCGACGAGGCTGCGCACCGCAAGTTCCTTTCGGAAGCGGCGGCCCTGCTGCGCGCCTATTTTCGCAACCGGCTGCGCGGCGCGCCGGAGGATGCGGAAGATTTGGTGCAGGAGACATTGGTGGCGTTGCACACCCGCCGCGACACGTACGATCCGAGCCTGCCGCTGACGGCGTGGATGTACGCTATCGCGCGCTACCGCATGATTGACCTGCTTCGGCGCAAAAAGCGGCGCGGCGACCATACGGCCATCGATGATTTAGAGATCGGCGACGCCGATCCCGCTTTTGAAGCCGGCGACGCCAAGCGCGATGTGACGCGTTTGCTGGCGAGACTCCCGGAAAAGCAGCGCCGCGCCATCGAACTGGTGAAGCTGCAGGAGCACAGCGTCGAGGAGGCGTCCAAGCTCACGGGCTATGGCGTCTCCGACATCAAGGTTTCCATCCATCGCGGCATGAAGGCGCTGATGAAATTGATGGCTGAGGAGAGCGCGGCATGAAAACCGACGATCTCATCGACATGCTGGCCAAGAACGTTGAGCCTGCCGAGCGCCCGCGCTGGCGCATGCGCATGATGCTGACGCTTTTGGGCGGGTTGGCCATCGCAGCGGCGCTCGTGCTGACATTCATGGGCATGCGGCCCGATATCGGCACGGCGACCTGGGCGGTATTGCTGAAAGCCGCCTTCTCCGCGGCTGCGGCGGCGACCATTTTGCCGCTGGCGATGCGCTTGATGCGCCCAGGTTCTCCACTCGGTTGGCGCTTAGGTGCTGGCTTGATTTTCGCGGGCGTCAGCTTGCTCGCGACATTCATCGCATTGATAGGCATGCCGAGCGAAGCGCGCATGCACGCATGGATGGGCGGGGGCTTCCCCTGGTGCATTGTGCTAATCCCGATCTTCGCGGCACCGGCTGCTGCGTTGATGGTGTGGCTCGCACGTTCGCTCGCGCCGACACGACTGACCCTCTCAGGAGCGGCAATTGGCGCACTCTCCGGCGGATTGGGCGCGATGGCTTACGCCATGTATTGCCCAGTGGATTCCGTAGCGTTCGTGACGACGTGGTACGTCGTCGGCATCGCCATCTGCGCGGCCATCGGAGCCATCGCCGGATCGAAGCTGCTGCGTTGGTAAGCTAGATCACGCTGAAACCAGCATCGCGCAGGACTGTACGCACAGGCACGGTGACGGCGTCGGTGTTGCCGTCATTGCAGGCGGCGGCGCACACCACGCCGGTTGCGGGATCAAACGTCATCTCCGTGTAAAACAGCGTGTTCGAGCCATTGTGCCAGAAGCGGCTGTCGCGCTTGATCCAACCCATCGCATAGTCGCCGCCAAATGGCGGCGTGTGCAGCGTGTCCCAAGTTTCGGGGCGCAGCAGCGGCGTGCGATCGCGATGCGCGGCGCAGAAAGTGAGCACATCTTCAAGGGTCGCGTGCACGCGACCCGCTGGCCCTAGCGCCGCCGGATTGTCGGAGATAGCTCCACCAGGCGGATACGGCGTGTGTGGGCCCGCCGTGCCAGGTGCATGGCCAACCGGCTGATCTAAGCGGCCGCGCGTCCCTGGCGCGCCAAAGCCAGCCGAGCGCATGCCAAGCGGATTAAACACTTGCGCAGTGATCAAGTCTTCCCACTTCGCGCCGCACTTCACTTCCAGCATTGTGCCGGCGACGATGTAGCCGTTGTTGGCGTAAGCGAACGTCGTCTCCTTCGGACCAACGGGATCCATGGTCAGCGCGATGCGCGACCAGGCGATACGCTCCTGACGCGGATCGGCATTTTCGCGTTGGAATTCGCCAAGGCGGTCCATCGGAATATTGGGCTGCAAACCGGCGCGATGACAGAGCAGATGGCGGAAGCTGACATGGCGATACTCTGCGCGAATGTCAGGAATGACGGAGCCAAGTACGGCGCCTACGCTGTCGTCCCACGACACGCGCCCGGCCTCGACCATGCGGCCAACCAGGGTCGCCGTCATCGATTTGGTCATTGAGCCCAGGTGCCACTGATCGCCGGTCGTCACTTCGGCCCGCCCGTTGGCAGAGCGCAAACCGTCGGCAAACGCGATGTGCTTGCCGTTAGTGCTGCGCGCCGCGCAGGCCATGGCTGGCGCGCCGCTTTGCACGCGCAAGCCGCGCAGCACATCCTGACTCATGCGCTGCAAAGGCGGCGGCGGAGGAGACGGAGGCGCGGCGGGTGCAGCGCCTGGAGCGAACTCCAGTGGGAAGGTTTGGCCCTGGGTGAACTGACCAGCGATGTGACCGTTGGCGAGCGTTCCGCGATAGCTGGCGTTCACACTGGGAAACGTCATCGCGATTGTAGCGCCGTTGATCTGCACATTTTCGGCTGGGATGCGGGCATTACCTTGGTCGACACTGTAGACGGTCGCGCGCGCTCCTGCCTCGATCACCAAATGCAGGCGCAGCGTTTGCGGGCCCACATTGAGCGTGCCGTTCCACTCGCCCTCAAAACCCGAACCGGTCTGCGCCGAAGCGGGGAAGCCCGCGAGACCTGCCGCAGCGGCGCCGATCAACAAGGGACGACGTGAAATCATGTTTCGATCCTCAGCCCTATGTGTGCCGATCCGGAGGCGGGCGCCAGCTTCCCTCATAGTCGCATTGACGCGGGAAATCCTACGCCGCTAGTGTCCGCGCCGATTGCTCGCGGGTCCGCCCGCTTCGATAACTTCAGGGATTTCAACGATGAAAGTCCTCGTCCCGGTCAAACGGGTGCTCGATTATAATTTGAAGGTGCGCGTGAAGCCGGACGGCTCAGGCGTCGACCTCTCCAATCTGAAAATGTCGATCAATCCGTTCGACGAAATCGCCATCGAAGAAGCCGTACGTATGAAAGAAGGCGGCGGCGGGCACAAGCAAGGCGCGGCCAGCGAAGTGATCGCGGTGTCGATCGGCCCGGAGCAGGCGCAAGAGACTATCCGCAACGCGCTGGCTATCGGCGCCGACCGGGGGATTTTGGTGAAGGCCGACGGCGAAGTGGAGCCGCTGGCGGTTGCGAAAATTTTGAAGGCGGTGATCGAGGCGGAGAAGCCGGATCTGGTCATTCTTGGCAAGCAAGCCATCGATGATGACTCGAACGCGACGGGCCAGATGCTCGCCGCCCTGCTCGACTGGCCGCAAGCGACGTTCGCCTCGAAGATCGTACTGCATGACAACAAGGCAACGGTGACGCGCGAAGTCGACGGCGGCTTGCAGACGCTCGACGTCGATCTGCCGGCGATCGTGACGACGGATTTGCGCTTGAACGAGCCGCGCTATGCGTCGCTGCCGAACATTATGAAGGCGAAGAAAAAGCCGATCGACGTGAAGACGGCGGCGGATTTCGGCGTCGATACGACACCGCGCCTGAAGGCGACAAAGACCACTGAGCCACCGAAGCGTTCAGGCGGCATCAAGGTGAAGACGGCTGACGAATTGGTCGGCAAGCTCCAAGAAGCGGGTGTGATCTAATGGCCGTCCTGGTTATCGCTGAACACGACAATGCGTCCGTGAAGGACGCTACCTTGAAGCTGGTTACGGCCGCAAAAGCGATGGGCGGCGATGTCGACGTGCTGGTGGCGGGCTCGAACGCAGGCGGCGCTGCTGCGGCGGCCGCAAAGATCGAAGGCGTGCGCAAGGTGCTGCAGGCCGATGGCGCGACTTTGGCGAAGCAAATGGCGGAGCCGCTGGAAGCGTTGATCGCGCCGCTGGCCGCGAGCTACGACGCTGTGCTCTTCCCCGCCACGACAACGGGTAAGAATGCGGCGCCGCGCGTGGCTGCGAAGCTGGATGTAAGCCAAGTCTCAGGCGTGATTGGCGTTGAAGGCGCTGACACATTCGTGCGCACGATCTATGCGGGCAATGCGGTGGTCACCGTGAAGGACGGCCAAGCCAAGCACGTGCTCACTGTGCAGCCGACTGCGTTCAAAGCAGCCGGCAGCGGCGGCAGCGCCAGCATCGAGCAGATCGCTGCGCCAGCGGGGCCGTTCAAAGCGGCGTTCGTCTCGGAAGAGATGGCGAAGTCGGATCGGCCGGAATTGACCGCGGCGAAGCGCGTGGTCTCGGGCGGCCGCGCGCTCGGATCATCGGAAGAGTTTCATCGCGTGCTCGATCCGCTGGCGGACAAGCTTGGCGCCGCGGTCGGCGCTTCGCGCGCGGCGGTCGATGCGGGCTATGCGCCGAACGATTATCAAGTCGGCCAGACCGGCAAAATGGTGGCGCCGGAGCTCTACGTCGCCATCGGCATTTCGGGCGCGATCCAGCACTTGGCGGGCATGAAAGACTCGAAGGTCATCGTCGCCATCAACAAGGACGAAGAGGCGCCGATCTTCCAGATCGCCGATTACGGCTTGGTGGCGGACTACAAGACCGCCGTGCCAGAACTCATGGATGCGCTAACCAAAGCCGGCGTCTAAGGCGTCTGGTAAGGGCATTTTTCCACGGCTAGGGTCGCGCGCCGCGAACGCCTGCCGACGCACGGAAAATGTTGCTGCGCTGCAACATGACTCTGTGCTAGGTCGACCCGGGCGTTTGGGACGGACGGGCGATGGCCGGAAGCATAATGAACGACATTCGCACAATAGGCGTCGTCGGCGCTGGCCAGATGGGCAACGGCATCGCGCATGTGTGTGCGCTGGCAGGCTACGATGTCGTGCTCAACGACGCCGACGAGGCGCGCATCGATACGGCGCTCGAAACCATTCGCGGCAATCTCACGCGGCAAGTTCATAAGACCACGATCAAGCAAGCCGACATGGACGCCGCACTTAAGCGCATCAAAGGTGCCGCCAAGCTTGATGGCTTCGAAGCCTGCGACCTAGTGATCGAGTCGGTCGTCGAACAGGCCGACGCGAAGAAGAAAGTTTTCGCCGACCTTCGTCCGGTGCTGAAGCCGGCAGCGATCCTGGCTTCCAACACGTCGTCCATTTCCATTACCCGCCTCGCTGCTACGACCGATCGCCCCGATAAGTTTATCGGGGTTCATTTTATGAACCCCGCGCCGGTGATGAAGCTGGTAGAATTGATCCGCGGTTTGGCGACCAGCCAAGAGACCTACGACACCTCAATCAAGTTCGTCGAAAGCCTCGGCAAATCGCTGGCCAACGCCGAAGATTTTCCCGCCTTCATCGTCAACCGCGTGCTCGTGCCGATGATCAATGAGGCGATCTACACCTTGTACGAAGGTGTCGGCTCCGTCGAAGCCATCGATAAGGCGATGAAGCTGGGCGCCAACCATCCGATGGGGCCATTGGAATTGGCGGATTTCATCGGCCTCGATACCTGTCTCTCGATCATGCAGGTCCTGTACGAAGGCCTCGCGGACTCCAAGTATCGCCCGTGTCCGCTGCTGGTAAAATATGTTGAAGCTGGCTGGCTTGGCCGCAAGACGAAGCGCGGTTTCTACGATTACCGCACCGAACCGCCCACACCCACACGCTAAGGCCGTGGGTTTTTCGTTGACGTGAGACGGGAGGCGCAGCCTGTCTCGCCACCCCTCCCACACCATAATCGCGCTACAAGACAGCGTTGGCCATCATCGCGAAGCCTTGGACGATGTACGCCCCAAGGCCCAGCAACAGCATGCCGCCAATCGCCATCTCTAGAAACTTGATCGTCGTGCGCATGTGCGCATCCCCACTCAACGCGAACAAAGTTGCGTTCGCGGTGCGCATATAGGCGCGCTGCACAACGCCAATGTGGCGCGCGCATTAAAGCTCTGTGAGACAGCGCTCTATTCGACGATGCGTCGCTTTTCGAACACCAGCGACAAATTGTTCGCCGGCATCTCCACAATTTCACGCAGCAGCAATCCGCTTTCGCACCCAGCGGCTTCGACATCTGCCACATCGCGCACGCCCCATCGCGCGTCGCGCGCTTTCAAGGAGGTATCGAACGCTTTATTGGACGGCGCGGTGTGAGCGCCATTGCGCTTATAGGGGCCGTATGTGAACAGCACGCCACCATCGCGTAACACGCGTTCCGCGCCGCGCATTAAGCCAAGCGTCGCGTCCCACGGTGAAATGTGAATCACATTTATGGCCACGAGCGCATCGAATGGCGCTTGGTTCTCGACGCCCCAAGCGTCGCTGCGCACATCAATCTCAAGAGGCGCGGTCACGTTCGTAAGCTGCTCGCCATCAATCCACGCGGCGATGCTGGCGCGCGCATCCGCATCGGGATCACTCGGTTGCCACGTGATTTGAGGCATCGCAGCGGCAAAGAACACCGCGTGCTCACCGGCGCCCGATGCGAGTTCCAGGACGCGTGCCTTTAGCGGAAACACGCGTTGCAAGACTGTAAGAATTGGCTCGCGATTGCGCGCGGTCGAAGGCGATCTGAGGCGCTTGGGCATCAGCGCTAACCAATCACGCTCTTCGCGCACGCGAAAGCGTTGCTTGGCGAGGGCGCCCCCATGACGCCGCATTGTTCGGCGCTAGAGTGCCCACGCATGCTCCCGCCGCCGATCCCGCAGCGCATTCCAGCGCTCTCCTGGCGCAAGCCAGCCATACTGTGGACGCCGATCGCGCTCGCGCTCGCCATTGGATGGCCTGCTCTGCTCTTCTACAATGATTACGGCTTGCAGCAGCTCGTCGTGATCGCCGGCGCAGCGGTGTTCGCGCTGGCGCTCATGACACTTGGCGCAACCTGGATGTTGCGCCGTCCTCCCAAGACCCGGCGCACCGTCGTCATGCACGTCGTCATCGCCGGCGCGATTGCCTCGTTCATTGCACCCTTCGTGCTGACACAGTTGCTCGCTGTCGTGACCGACTATTCGCACGCCGGCGCGGCCGCCAATTTCACGCTGCCGATGGCGATGACCATGCTGCCCCTGGCGCTGGTGCTCGGCCTCCCGGTCGCATTGGTGTCTGCGATCATGTTCAGTTGGATCGCGCTCAAACGCCAGCTTCCGCTCGAACCGCACGACCTGCTGCACGACGGCATGCTCCACAACGACATCCAGCCTTTCCGCTGACTACGTCGCCGGAGCAGCAGCCGCCTCCGGAGCGACCCGCGGCGTGAGACCCGTCAGCTTGACCTTCAGCTGATGCCGCAACAGCACCAAGCTCAGCAGCATCTGCAAATAGACCGACGCCACCGACATCAACCAAATTGTGTGCAGCGTCAGTCCGGGCTTGCCAGCCATAAACAGCGCCGGCGCGGCGAAAGTGATCAGCCGCGAGCCGCTGGCGATCAGGGATGGGCGCGTATCGCCCAAGCCTTGAAACATCGACGAGCAGCAGAAAATAATGCCGCTTGCGACAAAATTCCACGAGGCGATGTGGAGGTAGTCGGCCGCGTAGGCGAGCGCTTGGGTGTCGCTGCTGAAGGGCGCGAGCAGCACTTCGGCGCGCCATTGCGCAAATAGAGTGAGTAGGAACATCAGCACGCCGGAGATGATCGCCGCATCGCGGAAAGTTCTGCGCACGCGATCGGCGCGCCCGGCGCCGAAATTCTGACCCGCGACCGGCGCCGCGGCGAACGCAACCGCCATAACCGGCAAGAAAATCGATTGCATGATGCGCATGCCGATGCCGAAGCCGGCCTGCGCGTGGGGGCCGAAGCCACGTATCACCACGTAGACGACAGTGAAGATTACGAACATCAGCACGAACTCGGCCGCCGATGGCAAGCCGATGCCAATAATTCGACCCCATTGCTTGATGCGCGGCGCGACAGTCTTCATTTCGATGACAACGAAGCTCTGCACGCGCGGGAAAATGACCCAGAGCGCAATCGCGCCAACCAGCGTCGAGATTGTCGTGGCCCAACCGGCGCCGGCGACGCCAAGCGGATGGCCCGTTCCCCAGCCCGCAATCAGGATCGGCGCGAGGATAGCGTTGAGAATGACGGTGAGGGTTTGCAGGATCATCGTCGGGCGCACGACGCCGGCGCCGCGCAGCGCCGAACCGAGCGCTGACGTCGGAAACATCAGCGCCAACGCGGGCAGAAAGCTAAAAAGGTAAGCGTGCGCGGCATCCGCGGTGGCAGCATCAGCGCTGACTGCCGTCGCCGCCCTGGCGCCAATTGTGTAGCCCAGCGCGAGCGTCACCATCGAAAACAGGAACGAGAGCGACAAAGACTGGCCTGAGATCAGGTTTGCGTCTTGATGGTCTTTGCGGCCGACTGCCTGCGCGATCAGCGACATGGCGCCGACCGACACCATTTGCGCCGCGCCCATCACCAAGAACGAACTCACGCCAGCGGCGCTGACGCCGGCAATCGCTGCGGAGCCGAGGCGTGACACGAAATAGAGGTCGACCAGGAAATATAGGGTCTGAAAGATCAGCCCCATGCCGATGAACACGGCCATGTTGATGATGTGGCCCGTAATCGAACCTTTGGTCAGATCGTGCATAGCCACCCCGTCCCGCTCTAGGCGCGCCTTTTTACACGCCGCCTGGTTCGCGCCGAAATAGGATGCTCGGCTCGCCCTTGTAAGAGCTGCGCGCGAATTCCCTATAGCCGTGCTTTTGCGCCAACCGAATCGAGGGCGCGTTTTCTGGCGCAATCATGCATACAAATGGCGCGCGCCCGAAATAATCTTCAGCCCAGGCGAGTTGGGCGGTAAGCGCTTCGGACGCGAAGCCCTGTCTGTGGGCCCAGCTTGCCAAAGCCCAGCCCTGTTCCGGGTCTGTGAACGGCGGATCAAGCGTCCGCTTGAAATCGGCGAACCCCATCTCGCCGACGAAGCGTCCCGTCTCCTTCTCTTCAATCAGCCAAAAGCCATACCCCATCAGGGCCCAGTGCCCTGGATAGCGCATCATGCGCGCCCAGCTTTCCTCACGCGTCGAGGGCTTGCCGCCAATAAAGCGCGAGACGGTGGCGTCGCCCCACATCGCCGCCGACGCCTCGAAGTCCGCCAACTCATGCCCGCGCATGCGCAATCGCTTCGTTTCAATGATGGGGGTCAAGCGCTCCCTCCGCTCAAAACATTCTCAATCACGCGCGCCGCCTCATCACCTGACCAATCCGCCCCTCCGACCAAGCGCGCCACCTCATGGCCGCGCCGATCATAAATGATCGTCACCGGCATCCCCGGCGCATTCACATCGAACAAGATACCGCGCGAATTGTCGTTATAGAGCGGTAGCGCTCCTTGCGTGAGATGCGCCAATTCCTGTTTGGCCTGCTGTAGGTGGGCAGTGTCGTCGACATTCACTGGGATGACGCGGATGCGGCCGCCAAAGCGCCGCTGCAGCGCGCCCAGGGTCGGCATCTCTTCCATGCACGGCGCGCACCACGTCGCCCATAGATTGACCACCAGCACCTGCCCCGAGAATGCGCGCAGATTGGTGATGCGGCCCTGCGCATCTTGGATGGCTCGCTGCGGCAGGGCCGGCGGATCGGGCATCACCGCCAAGCGGTGCATGGCGCCCGTCGCGAATCGGGCCATGCCAGCTGTCTCGGCAGGCTTTGAACCGGCTGCGAAAAGCACGTAAAGGATGGCGATCCCGGCAAAGGCGAGCATCGCCATCGCAGCCCAAAGAAATGGGTTTTGGGGCCAATTTCTGCGCGCTGGAGCAGGTGGAGTGTCGGTGTCCAAGTCTTCCTCTTCCTCGGGTGGCCAAAAGATGTGGGGCGGGCGCTTTGCGAGCACGCCTGACGACGCCATGCAAGCCATCAACGCCTCGATTGATGTCGACAAGCGCTTGTGGCGCGAAGACATCGAAGGCTCGAAGGCCCACGCCGAAATGTTAGCGGCGCAAGGGATCATTACGAGGGAAGACAACGCGGCGATACAGTCGGGCCTGGACAAAATCGCCGCGGAGATCGTCGCAGGGACGTTTCCGTTCTCCGCGGAGCTCGAAGACATCCATCTCAACATCGAAGCACGGCTGACCGAGCGCATCGGCGAAGCGGGCAAGCGCCTGCACACTGCACGATCACGCAACGATCAGGTCGCCACCGATTTCAAGCTGTGGACCATGCGCGCCTCGCGCGAAGCCGCCGACGGCCTGCGCGCGCTGCAAAAGGCGCTTGTTGCACGTGCCGAGCAGCATGCCGATTGGATCATGCCAGGCTTCACGCACTTGCAGACTGCGCAACCGATCACCCTCGGCCATCACCTGCTAGCTTACGTGACCATGTTCGAACGCGATCGCGTGCGCGTCATCGGCGCCGCCCTCGAAGCGGCATGGGAATGTCCACTTGGCGCCGCCGCGCTGGCGGGCACATCGTTCAAGATCAATCGCGATATGACTGCCGATGCGCTTGGCTTCCACGCCCCGGCCAGCAATTCACTCGATGCGGTCGGCTCGCGCGATTTTGCGCTTGCCGCGCTGGCCAATCTCTCCATCGCCGCCACGCATCTCTCGCGCCTGGCCGAAGAGATCGTCTTGTGGACCAGCCCGCAATTCGGTTTCGCAAAGCTCAGCGACGCCTGGTCCACCGGCTCATCGATCATGCCGCAGAAGCGCAATCCGGACGCCGCTGAACTCATCCGCGCCAAGGCCGCACGCATCAGCGCCGATTTCGCAGCGCTCTCGGCGATCGTCCAGAAGTTGCCGCTGGCTTACGCCAAGGATCTTCAAGACGACAAAGCGCTCACCTTCAACGCCATCGACGCTTTTGCGCTCTCGGTCACCGCCATGATCGGCATGATCGACACCATGCGCTTCAATCGCGAGGTCATGCGAGAAGCCGCCTCGCGGGGTTATTCCACAGCGACCGATCTCGCCGATTGGCTGGTGCGCGAGCTGAAGATGCCGTTCCGCGAAGCCCATGAAATCACCGGGCGCATCGTGCGCCGCGCCGAGGAAACCGGCGCGGCCGAATTGGCGCATCTCCCGTTAAGCGAATTCCAGACGGTCGAGCCGCGGATCACAGAATCCGCGCGTGCGGCGCTGATGGTTGAAAAATCCGTCGAGAGCCGGGATAGCTATGGCGGAACCGCGCCGCAGCGGGTGCGCGAACAAATCGCGCGCTGGAAGGAGAACTTCGAATGATCCGCCTCATCCTGGGTCTTGCGACCCTCGCGCTGGTCTCCGCATGCGGCATCAAGAGCGGTCTCGAGCGGCCCGATCCGCTCTGGAACGCACAAAGTGCAATCGAACATGATTGCGCGCGCGGGCGCGCTTACAACGCCGATCACCCCGCACATCCACGCACGCTGGATCACCGCTGCGGCCAATCACCAGCCGATGCGCAACCGCCTGCGCCACCCGCGCCGCAAAGCCCGACCGCACCGCGTTAGCCCTACCGGCCGCCATTACCCGCCGTTTAGGCGAAACTAAGCGATGGAACGCAGCCGCGCGCTGGAGCGTCATGGTTTGGCCAGACCAGCCCTGCTAGGCTCGGCCGCAGCGGCATGAAACTCCAAGACGCCCTCGACCAACTCGCCCGCGAGACACAGCGCGCCCGCCGGCGTCTGATGTTCGAGCGGGGCTTGCGTGCGGGATTGGCGCTGCTGCTGGCGGTTGGCGCGTGGGCGGTGATCGCGCTGACGGGTGCGCACGGGCTACTGCCTCTGCTGGCGCAAACGCTGACAGCGACAGCGGCGCTGACTTTCTTCGTGTGGCTCGGTTGGCGCGCGAAGCGTGCGTGGCGTCCGCCCACTGAAGCAGAAGCGCGCGCGCAGTTGGCATTGGACTCACGGATCGACGCGGGCGCCTTCGATGCGTTGCGCGATCAGCCCGCTCAGTACGATGTGTTCTCAATGGCGCTTTGGGGGCGCGAACGCGAACGCGCTTTGGAGCGGGCCGAACACGCCCGCGTCGGGCCACCACGGCCAAAGCTCGACGATGTCGATCCCTACAAGCTGCGTTACATCGTGCTGGTCGCGCTCGTCGCCGGCGCCGTAATCGCCGGACCTAACGCCGGCGATCGGCTAACCAACGCTTTCATTCCCGACCCCGGCCCGCTGCTGGGCGATGGCCCTATGGCAATCGAAGCGTGGGTCACGCCTGCCGAATACACACATAGCACACCGGTCTCGCTAAGCGATCGTCTGAACCAGACCATCGCCACGCCGCCATCGGTTGAAGCCACAGTGCGTCTCACTGGCCCGACCGGCGCGCCCCGGTTGGTCTTTGAAGGTGTCGGCGGACGGCGCACAGCATTGTTCACGCGCGCCGCTGACGGCGCCTGGGAAGCGCATCTTGCTTTGCCCGGCGCGGGTCAACTAAAGATCGTTCGCTTCCACACGCGCGCATCGTGGCGCATTGCGCCGACACCAGACGCCGCGCCAACGTCCGCATTCACACAGCCCGTCGAAATTCTACCCAACGAACGCGCCTCCATCGGCTGGCGCGTAGCGGACGATTTCGGCGTGCGCCGCTTGTTGTTACGCGTACGTCCAGTCAGCCCACCGCCTGGTCTCGTGCACGCCGATCCGGTCGACACCGAACTCGAAGCGCCCGCGGGCGATCCTCGCGAAGCCGACGGCGAAAGCCAAATCGATGTCGCCGCGCATCCCTATGCGGGCATGGAGGTTGAGGCGCAGATCGTCGCCGTCGATGCGCTCGGACAGGAAGGCGAAAGCGAGCCAATGCGCGTGACGCTGCCGGAGAAGGTGTTCCTGCAACCGCTCGCGCGCGCTGCCGTCGAAATCCGCCGCCACATCCTCACCGACCGCCGCGCCTATCGTCCGGCGCCAGACGAACCGCGGCGCACCATTCGCGCCGGCGACATCTTGCTTGGCAATGAGCGCATCGAAATCCGCGACGCCAGCCGCAACCCGCCGCTCGAGCGCGCCCCCGATGGCGTTCGCCGCGCCGCGCGTCTGCTCGATGCGTTGATGATGGACCCTCAGGACGGATACTTCCGCGATCTCGCCGTCTATTTCGGGTTCCGCATGGCGCGTGCTGAATTGGATACGGCGCGCAATATCGGCGAGACCGAAGTCGCCGCCGACATTCTGTGGCGCACGGCGCTGCGCGCCGAATATGGCGGCGCCGCCGACGCGCGCCGGGCGCTCGAAGAGGCGCAGCGCGCGCTCAACGAGGCGCTGGCCCAAAGCGCCCCGCAACAGCGCATCCAGCAGCTGATGCAAGCGCTCCGCGACGCCACGCAGCGCTACATGCAAGCGCTGGTGCAGCAGGCCATGCGCAACGGCCAACGCGAAAACGCCGACGACACTCAGGATCAAGCGCAAATTAGTCAACGCGACATTGAAGAGATGATGCGCCAAGTGCAGCAGCTCTCCGAGCAAGGCCGCAACACCGAAGCGCAGGCGCTGCTGCAGCAGCTCAACAACATCCTCGCCAATCTGGACGTTCGCCTCACGCAGCGCGAGCAACAAGGCCAAGGCAGCCAGGCCCAGGGCTCGCGTCAGCAGCAAATGCAACAGAGCATGGATCAGCTCTCACAGGCCATGGGCGAACAGCGGGCGCTACGCGACGACACTCAGCAGCAGCAAGGTCGACAAGACCAACAGGGACAGCAAAGCCAACAAGGCCAACAACAAAACCAACAAGGTCAGCAACAGCAACAATCGCAAGCCGGCGGCGGTGGCGGCAATCAACAAGGCGGCCAAGGCGGCCAAAATCTCGCCGACCGCCAATCACGGATCCAACAAGGCCTGAGCCAAGCGCAACGCGCCGCCAATGAAGCAGGCTCAGCGTCCAACCCGGATCTCAACGCGGCGGGGCAGGCCATGCGGCAATCCGAGCAAGCGCTGCGCGCTGGCGATCTGCGCGGCGCTGAAACTGCACAGGACACCGCGCTCGATCGCCTGCGCCGTGGCGCTTCGCAGCTCTCGCAGCAAATGCATGACGGCGAACAAGGCGATCAATCCGGAAGCAATGGCGGTACGGATAGCAGCGGCCGCGATCCGCTTGGCCGTTCCACCAACACCGGCGGCGGCAATCCCTCCAATCCCAATATGCGTCTCAATGGCAATCTCTCGGGTCAAATGCGCGCACGCGAACTCTTCGATGAAATCCGCCGCCGCGCCGACGATCCCAATCGCCCTGAAGCCGAACGCGAATATCTCCGCCGCCTCCTCGACACGTTTGACGGCACGTAAGCCCTCACGCGCCGCTTGCAGCTCCGCCCAGGCGCGATAGGACACTCAGGGAAATTCGGCGGGGACTATCACATGTTCAAGACGCTGGCTCTGCTCGCCGCGCTTTTCCTGGTGCTCATGACTGCTGGCGCCGCCGTTGAGCCCGCTGCGCTACGCGCTGAGGGCGTGCCGGGCTTCAACGCCCGCGCCGCCCAGGCGCGCTTGCGCGCGATCATCAACCCAGTTGTTTCCCACCCGGTCGATACCGCCGCCGAAGATGTGGTGCGCGCTAATCTTCTGCGCGAAATCACGGCGCTCGGGTTTCGACCCGAAGTTCACGAGACATTCGCCTGCCGCCCGCAACCGCGCTTTCCGCTCATTGATTGCGGCCACGTACGCAATGTCGTGTTCAGTATCGGCCCGGACCACGGCCCCGCCGTGCTCGCCGCTGGGCACTATGACAGCGTGCCGGCCGGGCCCGGCGTCACCGATGACGGCATCGGCATGTCGGTCCTGCTCGAGGTCGCGCGCGAGCTGGCGCATACGCCGCTGCATCGGCGGATCATCTTCTTGCTCAGCGACGGTGAAGAGCAGGCGCTTCTCGGCGCTTACGCCTTCCAGCAATCCGATCCGCTCATGAACGACGTGCAAGCGCTGATCGAGCTTGAGGCGCGCGGCACGCGCGGTCCTGCCGTGTTCTTTGAGACCAATTCGCCGAACGCCGATGCATTGCGCACGTATGCGAATGTGGCGCGACCGTCCGCCAATTCGATCAGTGCCAACATCTACAGCCTGCTGCCGAACTCAACGGACGTTACCGTGCTCAAGCGTCCGGGTCTTGATGTCGTCAATATCGCGTTACTGGAGGGCGTCGAGAACTATCACACGCCGCAAGACTCCTTCGCCTCGCAAGACCTCCGCAGCGTCCAGCATATGGGCGACGAAGCGCTCACTGTGATCCGGGATTGGGCGACGCATGCCGATCGCGGCGAGAACCAAGACCTCGTCTACACCGATATTTTGCAGCTTTTCTTCATTGCCATTCCGGCCTGGCTGTCGCTCGCACTCCTCGCCATCTGCGCACTGATCGCCTTCGCCGCATTCTGGCGCAGTGGCGCGGAACGACGCTGGCGCGCTTTGGCCACCCCGCTTGTCGGTCTTCTTTTAGCAGCATTGCTCGGCGGAATTGCCTGGGGCGCGTTCGCGCTGTTGCTGCGGCGGGATGAATTCTACTGGTGGGCGCATCCCGAGATCACACGCGCCTGGTGCGTGGCGCTCGGCTTTCTCGGCTTAGTGCTCGCGCAGATGACACTTGGCCGCACGGCCACGGCGGCGCAAGCGGAAGCCAGCGGCCAGTTCACGTTTGCCGCGCTGGGCGCGCTGCTTTCGCTGGCTCTTCCCGGCATGTCCATTCTCTACGTCGTTCCTGCTGCACTGTACGCGCTCGGCCTGATCGCCGCGTTTGCGTGGAAACCGGCGCAACCGATTGGCGCCGTGCTCGGTGCCATCGCGGCTTTGGTTATCTGGGCGCCGATGCTGGCGTTGAACGAACTGGCGCTCGGCTTCCAATTTCCCGCTGCCAACGCTTTGTTGTTCGCGCTCGCCACTCTCCCTTGGCTCGGCGCGCTAGCGCGCCTGCTAGCCGGATCGAGCTGGAAAATGCCGTCGCTCGCACTCACGGGCGCCGCACTAGCCGCATTCGTTGCGGCGGTGTTCACGCCCAGCGCGACGCGCGATCGGCCACTGCCGCTCAATGTCAGCTATTTCTTCAACACCACATCCAACGAAGCCCGCATCCTCGCCGGCTCCGCCCATCGCGCGCTGCCGCATGAAGTGAGCAACGCATTGCGTTTCGCGCCCGAGATCGTGCTTCCTGGAGATATCGCGCCGTACTGGTCTGCGCCGGCTCAAGCACAGGCCGTTTCCGCGCCAACGCTCGACGGCCTCACTATCACACCGACGGCGAACGGGCGCGAACTGCATGCACGCCTGCGGAGCAACGGCGCTTATCGCCTTTACTTGCGTATCCCTGAGTCCGCCCACGCCAGGCATGTGCGCATGAACAATGCCGAAGCAGACTATGCCGACGTTGGGCAGTCCGACGATCTTCCTGGCTACGTCATGCTCGGTTGCGAGGGGCGTTCGTGCGACGGCGCCGAAATCACCATGACCCTGGGCGCCACGAGCACGGATTGGTCAATCATCGGAGTGACGCCGGGTGCTGCCGCGCCGGCGCAATCGCTCATTGCACACAGGCCGCCCACACGAACCCCCGCCCATTTCGGCGACAACACTGTTACGCTGAGCACGCTGCGGATCTAAGAGCGGGCGGTGGAAGGCAAGGACCGCGGACGTCCTCGTCCGCTTCGTGGCGACTGATGTGTCGAAAAAAAAGTGCGAGCGAGGACGCCCGCATTCCTTTAGGCCACCACCGTATCCACGCCTTTTTCGAGCCAAGCGCTTGAAAGCAAACGAGTCAGGCTCATTCCAATCCTACACCTCCAAAGCTGTCGTACACTGCGTTCGTTCCGTTTCATCGGAGGGGCGCATTGGATCCAGCCCGAAGCGTGAAGCGAAATGCGATTGAGCGAGACGCTCCAGACTATTTGGAGCAATAGGCTGCGGGGCTTTTGAAACCGCAGCATTCCAGGACTGAGTTGGATCAGCCTGCTCGCACAAGCGCTGCACTCCGGAGTGAACAGCTCCTCAACTGCAGCGCTGACATCAAAACAATCGCGGAGACGTTCGGGCCTGCTCGCAACTTCTCTTTCCACCAGCGCACACGCGCGCACGGCCCGGCGTCTCCGCCCTCCGTTCGTTCTTTGAAAAATCAAGAATGGCGCCGAGCAACCGCGCGTACTGAACCGCTTAAATCCGTTGCTCGATCGCAGCGATGTGCGGCAGCCCGCGATAGCGGCCCCTATCGTCCATGCCATAGCCCACGAGAAACGCGTCTGGCGCATCCCAACCAACGGCGTCGATCGGCTCGCTCATCGCCTGTGGCTTGCGCACGAAGGCGCACGCCAGCGTACGCGTCGCGCCCTTGGCGATTAGGTGCGCACGCGCATAGGCGATGGTGCGGCCGCTATCAAACACGTCATCGATGATGAGCGCAGGTCTGCCCTCAATGGCGCGGGAAATGTCCGCGCGCACCACCACTTTGCCGGAGCTCTCACGCGCGTCGCGATAGCTTTCCAGCCAAAGCGAGTCATAAATCGGGTGGCGCCCGCGCGTTTCGATGGCGCGCATCAAATCAGCCGCAAATGGGATCGCGCCTTGCAACAGCGCCACCACAGTCCAACCATCATCAACTTGTGCGGCAAAGCCATCAGCAAGCGCATTTACGCGCGCGGCAATCTCAGCAGCATCGAGAAGTACGCGCAGCCGCGCGTCAGCCATTCGTGAAGCGCGGCGCCAGGCCTTCGATCGGCGCCGCTTGCGCCGACGGCATCGCAGTCGCTGGATCGACGTGCTCGGCGGCAGGCGTTGTCAGCACCAGCGGTTCACGATCGTCACGCACGCCAGGCGTCACGTGCGCAGGACCGCCCGCGGCCAACGCTTCGCCAGGGCTCGCAAACGTCGCCTCGAGATCCACCGCGTCAGCGGGCGGATTGTCGACGCGAATTTGGAAAGGCACAGCCGCGCCTGGCGCCAACGGATGATCAACCACCGTGTTCACCAGCTGAAAGATCTCATGCGATTGCGCATCGCGCAGCGACACGCGCACCGGCGGGATAGTTTTGCTATCGCGGCCGATATTGCGCACTTCGCCGCTCACCATCAGCACCGGCGTATCGCCTTCAAACGAGCGCTGGACGCCGAGATTGTAGAACTCAAGCCCGTACACGTTGACGTCGAGGCCGAGCGCCGCGAAGGCGCTCGCCGAACGGGGCCACAGTTCTGCGACGTCCTGACGGAAAACCACCATGCCGGCCGCGGATGCCGCAAGGGCAGCGCCGGTTGCGCCCCACACCGCCACGGCGGCACGGGTGCGCTCACGGCGCATGCGCTCGGCTTGTTGAGCACGGAATTTTGCGGCGGCAGACGGCGCGGGCCCGGGTTGTTGGGCGGCCTTGCGCAATCTTTCGACACGCTCGCGTGTCAGAGGTTCAGGGCCGGGAACGACCGCCTCGCTGCGAGGCTCGGGCTCGCGCAACTCAAGGTGGGGCTCTGCGAACCATGAAAATCCGCACGCCGCGCAACGCACCGTTCGGCCAGCCGGGCCGATGGCGGCGTCGTCAGCATAGTATCGAGTTGAGCAAGACGTGCAGGTTAGGATCATGGTAATGAAACGTTCAACAGCCCCGGTAACTGTTCCTGGTGCATTGATTCTATTCGGCTTGTCCAGTCATGGCCCGTCCCTACAATCCTGACCTAGAGCTGTTCGAGCGAGGCGTTTTCGCCCGGCTCACGGGTGTGGATGCTGGTTATGGCCCCGCCACAGTTCTGGTTGGCGTCGACTTTGAACTTCGTTCCGGCGAGGTCGCCATCATTACCGGCCCCGCCGCCGCTGGGAAGACTACGCTCACGCATTTGCTGCGCCTAGCGCTGACGCCCCGCGACGGGCGTGCGGTGATCCTCGGCATAGACGCCGCCCGCGCCAATCCTTCGGCACGTGCGCGCATCAAGCGTCGCATCGGCTATGTCGGTGAAAATCCAGTCTTTATCGAGCACTGGAGCGCTTACGATAACATCGCCATGCCGTTGAAGCTCACTGGCGCGAAGCCGGCTGAGTATGCGCGCGACGTGCGCGAACTTGTGGATTTCGTCGGTTTGGGCGGCGCTTCGGACTTAGCGGTCGAGAAACTTTCGGGAGCAGAACGACGCCGTGCTGCGCTGGCCCGCGCATTGGCTGCGAAGCCCAATCTGATCTTAGCAGACGACCCTACCGCCGGCATGTCGCCAGGCGATGGACGCCGTATTGTGCGGCTGCTCGGAGAGATGCGCCGCGTGGGCGCCGCCGTTGTGATCGCCACCCAGGACGAAACGCTGGCAGACTGTGCGCCCATGGACCGTTGGCGGATCGAGCGGGGGCGCCTGACGCGGGTGGCTGAGGACGCGGCCGCGGAGGCGTTCGAATGAGGAATGCCCTGACGGGCGTTGAACGCGCCCTGTTCTGGACATTGGCGTTCGCCGCTTTCGCCGCCGCCGCCGCTGGCTTGGTGGCGCGCGCCCTAGATCACGTAGCGGTCGGCTACGAAAACGCCCGCCAGGGCTACGCCGTGGTTCGCGTGCTGGCCCCCGAGGGACCACTCGGCATCGCCGCAGCCGTGGCTGCGTTGGAGTCCGCGCCACACGTGACCAGCGCCGAACCAATGACAGCTGGGCGCGCGGCTGAACTCTTGGCGCAATGGGGCGGATCACCCGTTCACGCGGCCGACATCCCAGCATTGCGCCTGATCGAAATCGATCTCGCCCCGGCGCCAGCCCACGCGGACATTTCCGGCGACATCGTCGCCTCGCTTGCTCAAGGCGGGGTGACCGCGCAGGTGATCGAAGCGCCAGAGAACGGGAGCGGTGCGGGCTGGGCCGCGCGCGTCCGAACTGTTTCGCTCTGGGGAGCGGCTGGCTTCGCGGTCCTGATGACGGTAATTATTTCGCTCGGCGCGCGCGGCATCGCCGCGCGGCGGCGCGAACTCGTGACGGTGATGACCGATCTTGGCGCCACACGTGGCCAAGCCGCCGGGCGCATCGCCGATGAAGCTGCGATCCTGGGTCTCTATGCCGGGCTTATCGGCGGCGCGCTTGCCGCCATCCTCGCCATTGCGCTTTTGTTCGTAGCCATGCCCGGTCTGAGTGTTGAATCTCTGCGGCGCATGATTCTTCCTGCCGACCTCGCACCCATTCTCGCCGCGCCCTTCGTTGCGGCTATTGCTGCGGGCGCAGGCGCGCGCGCGGCTGCGGGATATTTTCACGGGCAAGCCGCGAGGCTGGGCTAATGCGGCGGCTCTTCCTGTGGGCGATCATACTTGGTGTGATCGCTTTCATCTGGGGCTTCTGGAATTTCGCTACCACCGTCAGCCAGCCAGTGCAGGATCCACCTCGCGCCGACGCCATCGTTGCACTCACGGGCGGCTCGATGGAGCGGCTCGAGACCGGCGTGCGTTTGCTGAAGCAACACAAAGGCGAACGCTTGCTGATCTCAGGCGTCAACCGGATGGTGACGGACCACGAATTGTTCACCGCGCTGCACGTCGATCAAGCGACTGCGCAATGCTGCGTCGATCTTGGGCGTTCGGCGGAAGATACGCTGGGCAATGCTTCGGAGACAGCTGCTTGGGCGCGTGAGCATCACTATCGCCGCATCATTTTGGTGACGGACGATTATCACATGCCCCGCGCCGACGCGGAACTCTCACTCGCCATGCCGGAGGCCCACATCTATCGCTACCCGGTCCAGACGCGCTGGACTAACAGGAGGCTGTGGCGCAGCGACTTCATGGCCGCCTCGCGCGTGGGCGCGGAATACGTGAAATTTCTGGTCATTCGCGGCCGTGAGGCCCTGATCGACATGACCAGCGGCGGCAATCATGACGCCGATCACGAGAAGCAATGAGACTTATCCGCTCCTTCATTTTCGTCATTTGGCTCTATGGCTCGATGGCGGTCATCGGGCTTGCGATGTTGCCGTGGGTCGCCGCCGACGAGCGCCATGTGTGGGTGGCGCTGCGCGCCTGGGCGCGCACGATCCTGTGGGGCCTGCGCTGGATCGTCGGCGCGCGTGTGAAATTCGAAGGCTTGGAGAACCTGCCCGAAGGCGGCGCGCTGATTGCGTGCAAACACGAAGCCATGCTCGATACAGTCGTGCCAGCACTTTTCCTCAAAGAGCCGGTGTTCATCTATAAGCGCGAGCTCGCGAAGACCCCGATCCTCGGCCTTTATCTCGGACGCAACCAACTTGCGGTGGATCGGGGTGGTTACGCGACGGCTCTCAAGAGCATGGTGCGCGGCGCGCGCGATGCGGTGAGCAAAGGAAGACAAGTGCTGATCTTCCCGGAAGGCACGCGCCAGGAGGTGAATGCGCCGCCCGATTACAAGCCGGGCATCGCCGCGATGTATCGCGATCTCAACATTCCGGTGACGCCGATTGCGCTCAACACTGGCCTCATCTGGAAACCCAAAGGCATCATGCGTTCGCCGGGAACCGTGACATTCAAAGTTCTGCCGCCCATTCCGGCGGGCCTATCGCGCGATGAGTTCATGCGGGAACTCGAAAACAAAATCGAAACCGAGAGCCAAGCCTTGCTCCCGCCCGACCGGCGACGCACTGTAAGCGCATGAAACGTCTCGGTTGGCTGATCATTCCGTGGGTGCTCGCAGTTGTGCTGGCGCTCGGATGGATAGGTTATTGGAACTATGTCGCCTCGCAGGCTGAGCGTCAGCTTACGGGCTGGCAGTTCACCCAGAACGCCGCTGGCGCGCAGGTTTCGCACGGCGCCATCGTACGACACGGCTTCCCCGTTCTGCTGCGTCTCGAAATTCAGAATATCTCATACACGCCGGCTCGTGCGGGATGGCGATTGCAGACAGCGCGCGCTGATCTCAACGTCGACCTGCTCAATCCGCAGCATATCATCTTGAAGGCGCAAGCGCCGATTGCGGTTTCGCGCGCTGATGGCGCGGTCACCAACGTCACGGCGCAGTCGCTCGTCACCAGTGTGCGCATGCAAGGCAACACGCTCGCTGTCGCAGGACTCGAGGCCGACAATCTGGTGCTCGACGATCCGGCGCAGCCTGGCACGCTGACCCTTACAAAAGTCGTCGCCAATGCGCGGCCCGATCCCCGCCGCGCCGGGGACTACCAACTTGCGTTGGAAGCCGACAATCTGACGCTGCCGCGCCCGGTGCGCAGCTTGGAGACGTTCGGCTTGAGCGCGCCGTTGCTGCGCGGCGCGATTGTGGTCGAGCACGGCGACGCTTTGTTGCAGGGCTCACAGGGCGATCCGCTCGGACCTTGGCGCGAAGCCGGCGGCAAGCTGCGGTTCGAAGCGTTGGATCTGCAGTGGGGACCGCTGCAAACCAGCGCTACCGGCGAAGGTGCGTTGGATGCGCTGCGACGGCTGAGCGGACGCCTCGTCATTCCCGTCGAACATCCGGCGCCGGTGTTGTCGGCCATCGCCAACGGCCAGAACGTGAGCGACGACGCGCGCTCGGCGCTGCAACTCCTCGCCGCCGGCTATTTGGTGACGGGACGCCAGATCACACTGGATGTTGGCGCGCATGACGGCATTCTCACCATTGAGAACATTCCCGTCAGGCCGCTGCCGCCCGTGTACTGACACTAAGACGGCTCGTCGCGCCCAAAGTTCGGCGCTGCGGTGTCCTGGCCCGCTTCGATGACTTCACGCCGCATGCGCCGCGCGCGTTCGAACAGCGCGTAGAGCGCGTCGCCTTCGCTCCAGCGAATGGCGCGCTGGAGCGCCGCGAGGTCTTCGGAGAAGCGTCCGAGCACCTCAAGCACCGCATCCTTGTTGTTCAAGAACACATCGCGCCACATAATGGGATCGGACGCGGCGATGCGGGTGAAATCGCGAAAACCGGACGCGGAGTACTTCACGACTTCGCTTTCGGTGACGCTCTCCAGATCCTCCGCCATCGCCACAATGTTGAAGGCGATCAAGTGCGGCAGATGGCTGGTGACGGCGAGCACGACGTCGTGGCGCTCGGCGTCCATGCGCTCGACATTGGCCCCCAGCGCGCGCCAGAACTGCTCAAGCTTCGTCACTGCCTCCGCATATTCCGTACGATCATCGGCCAGCGGCGTCAGAATGTGCCAGCGATTGTGGAAGAGCGATGCAAACCCAGCGTCGGGGCCGGAACGCTCCGTCCCGGCGATCGGATGGCCCGGTATCAGAAACGCATGCGGCGGCAGCAATGGCTGAATTGCTTCGATCACCGCGCGTTTTACCGAGCCGACATCCGTGACGATGGCGCCTTGTTTGAGAACTGAGGCTGCGTCCGCCAGCGCCGGCGCCATCGCGCCAACAGGCACTGCAAGCACGACCAGGTCAGCGTCACGTACCGCGTCGGCGGCGGTCTCGCGCACGTCGCCCAGACCCAATTCGCGCACACGTTGGCGCACAACAGGGTCTGCATCGAAAAGAGCGATGCTATCCGCCGCTCCGCTCTCGCGCGCGGCGCGCGCGATCGAGCCGCCAATCAGACCAGCCCCCAGAATTGCGATGCGTTCGAAAACAGCAGCCATCAGACGCGCGCGTAAGAGCCGAGCACGCGCACGCTGTCGAGGCCGGAGCGCGTCATCGCGCCCGCGCGCGGGTCATTAAGCCCGACAAACCCTTCCACTCGCACCAACACGCGCGGCTCGGCGCGCGCGAACTCCTTGCCGACGAAACCGACATCGTTGAGAGCACGCTGCAGACGATGGTGGGGGTCGAACGCCATCAGGATGGAGACATCGCCGCCCGCTTCCTCGGTTTCAGCGGCAGCGAACACGGCAGCCTCCGGCAGTTCGGTCGCTATACCGAGCGCCGGCAATCCTGCGATGATGTGCAGCTTCTGAAAGCGCTGCTCCGAGAGCGCCGGCCACCAGGCGCCGACTCCCGGCGCAGCAGGCCATGTCGTCACCGCAACGACCGTATCAGGACTCTCCGCCGCCTTCTGTAGCGCCGCTTGCGGCTCACCTACGTCCTTGATCCGCGCACGCGCACCAAAGTGCCGGCGCGCAATGTCGAACAGACGTGCGGGATCGTTGCGACCACCGCCAATGGCGACATCGATCACGCGCTGACGGCGGAGCGCCGCGGCGATCAGTGAACGCCAGAGTTCCACCACCAATTCGCGCTCCAACGGCGCGGGCGCAGCGGCAATCAGGCGTCGCAGCAGGATGATTTCGCGCCCGGGCCGAATGGGCAGTCCGCTTTGCGCGGTCTTCATCTGCGCCAGCTTGTCGGCAAGCTTCAGCCGCTCGGCCACCAGCGACAGCATCGCGTCGTCGAGGCCGTCGATCTCGCGGCGAATGGCCTCCAGTGCATCGCGTTCGGGTTGACTCACGTCATTCATTGGCCGCGACACTAGGGGCTTTTCGTGACCGCGCCAACGTCCGCGAGTCGTTCACACCCCTGCGCTGCTGAGGGGATGCTTCGCGGGCGACGCGCGTTACCATGCACGCCATGATTCACGGGACGGCGGCGAAAATTCAGGCGGCGGGCGGCGTGCGGACCTTGGCGTTCGACGCGAGCACGCCGCTGCATCTCTCCAGCGGCGAGACGCTCACGCCCCTCACGATTGCGTTTGAAAGCTATGGCGCGCTCAACGCTGAGCGCTCGAACGCGGTGCTGATCTGCCATGACCTGATCGGCGATCAGTTCGTGGCGGGCACCAACCCGGTCACCGGGCGTCCGGCCTGGTGGCCGCGCATTGTCGGACCCGGCCGTCCGATCGACACCAACCGCTTCTATGTCGTCTGCGCCAATGTGCTTGGCGGCTCGATGGGGACGACCGGTCCCGCGTCGGTCGCGCCAGATGGCGCGCCGCACGGACTGCGCTTTCCGCCGATCAACGTCGCCGACATGGTGCGCGCGCAATCAATGCTGATCAAAGCGTTGGATATCGAGAGCTTGTTCCTGGTGATTGGTCCTGGTGTTGGCGGCATGCAGGCGCTGCAATGGGCGAGCGCATATCCCAAGCGCGTGTTCGCGTGCGCTACGGTGGCCTCTGGCGCACGGCAGAGCGCCGCGGCGATGGCGCTCTCGGAATTGAGCCGGCAAGCGATTATGGCCGATCCCGAGTGGCGCGGCGGCGGCTATCTCGCGCATGGCGTGCGGCCCGCCAAGGGGCTTGGCGTGGCGCGCACGGCCTCGCAGATCGGCAATCTGGCCGAACCGGCTTTGCGCGAGGCGTTCAGTGCAGCGGCGACGAAAGAGCGCTTTGCGCTTGCCTCGCAGCTTGACGAAGCGGGCCGCCAAAACAGCGCCTTTGTGGATCGCTTCGACGCCAACTCTTATCTCTATCTTTCACGCGCCGGCGACACCTTCGATCTCGGCGCCGATTTCGGCGGCAATCTCTCCAACGCCTTGAACCGCGCGGCGACACGCCATTGCGTGTTTTCGTTCGCCGGCGACTGGCGCCACCCGCCTGAGGAAGGTCGCCGCGTCGCGCGCGCTTTGCTGGCCGCTGGCGCGGACGCGGCTTTCATCGAAATCGACAGCGACAAGGGCCACGAAGCGCACCTCGCCGAAAACGTACAGTTCGAGGCAGCGCTCACTGGCTTCGTCGATTCGGCAGCGATGGCGCGCGGTCTTTCATTGCAAGCGGGGACGGCCTAATGGCGCATCTCGAACTGGTTCATGTGGCGCCGGAAGAGCCTGCGCGGCCACGCCATGACCATGAGGTGATTGCGCGGTTCATTGAGAGCGGATCCAGCGTGCTTGATGTCGGTTGCGGGGACGGCGCGCTGATCCGGGTGCTTGCGCGCGAGTGCCACGCCCGGGCGCGCGGGATCGAGCGCGACAAGACGCGCGTGCGCGCGTGCGTTGGCGGTGGATTGGCGGTGGTGCAAGGCGAAGCCGAGCGCGATCTCGCTGCATTTCCGTCCGGCTCGTTCAACTACGTGGTGTTGTCGCGCACGTTCCAGGCGCTCGAGCATCCGCGCGAGGTGCTGCGTCAGGCCGCGCGCATTGGTGACCATGTCATTGTGTCGATCGCCAATTTCGCACACTGGCGTGGGCGCATGGAGTTCCTACGCCGCGGCCGCTTCCCAGATCCGCAAATCAATAACCCGGGTTGGGTCGACAGCGACATCTTGCATCCCTGCTCCATCCGTGACTTCGCCGAACTGGCGCGCGACATGCGTTTCACCATCGAAAGCGCCGTGCCCCTGAGCGGCGGACGCCCCGGCGCGCCGTTCGCGCAAAAGCTCTGGCGGCCGAACTGGTTCGCGGAAGAAGCGGTGTTCCTGCTCGCGCCATGAAGCGGCTGATCATCTGCTGCGACGGCACTTGGGAGCGCATCTATCGCGGCGCGCTTACCAATGTCGCACTGTCGGCGCGCTCCATCGCGCCGCGTGATGCAAGGGGCCAACCACAAATCGTCTACTACTCGGCAGGCGTGGGCGCCTCGCTCGGCGGCCTCAGCATGTGGGGCGGCATGACAGGTGCTGATCTCGATCAGCACCTGCTCGATGCTTACCTCTTCCTCAGCTTCAACTACGAACCCGGCGACCACGTCTATTTGTTCGGCTTCTCGCGCGGCGCTTACACGGTGCGCAGTCTCGCAGGCTTACTGCGCAAATGCGGCATTCTCCGGCGAGAACAAATCAATCAAGCTGGCGCTGCGCTGCAGCTCTATCGCGATCGCCATATCGAGGCGGATAGTTCAGTAGCGGCGCACTTCCGTTATGCACACTCCATCGCCTGGCCGCGCGTTGACAAAGGTGCGATGGCGCTCGGCGCGCCCACGGCGGAGCTGCGCATCCGCTATTTGGGCGTCTGGGATACGGTGGGTTCGCTCGGCATTCCACGCGTGCTGCCTTTCGCAGTCGGACTGAACAAGCAATACCAATTCCACGATACAACGTTGTCGCGCGCCGTGGAGTACGCGCGTCATGCTGTCGCCATTGATGAAAGGCGCGCGGCGTTTGCGCCAACTCTCTGGACCAATTTGCACAAGCTCAACACAGCCGGCGCGCCCCCACGCGCGCTGCAACACTGGTTTCCCGGCGACCATGGCGGCGTCGGCGGCGGCGGCAAGGCGCAGGGGCTTTCGAATTGCTCACTGCTTTGGGTGCTAGAAGGCGCCGAGCAAGCGGGGTTGAGCTTGCTGCGCGAACCTGGGGGCGTGATTTCCGGATGCCTTGCCGACATCGATCCGATCGAAGGACCGCTCGAAGCTGTCCCAGGATTTTCGGTCACCGCCCTGATGGGCTCGCGTTGGCGCAAGGGCTTGCATCATTTCGATGATGTCCACGAAACGGCGCGGCTGCGTTGGATGGCCAATGCGAAATACCGTCCCTCGCTGCTGCACAAGTTTGCGCACGACATTGAGAGCTCCGTGCACAGCGAGCGCGCCGCTTAGACATCCGCCAGCGCGAACGCTAGGCGGCCGATCCAGCCTTGCGGCTTCAAGCGGCCCTCCGTCGCAAACAGACAGATGCAGGCTTCGTCGCCTTCCACAATGGGCTGGTGATTGAGGTCGCCCTCGGCTGCAGCGAAGTCTCCGGCAGCGAACGTGCCGATCTCATCGCGGTAGGCGCCCTTGAGCACAGTGCAATATTCGGCGCCGGAATGTTCGTGACGCGCCGACACCATGCCCTTAGCGACGGACAGCACATAGACACGGTTTTCAGCAGCGTGGGGCGTATCCACGGCAGCGACCCATACGCCTGGCGCCACCCAGCGCTTCGCTTTCAGAGGAAGCCGCTCCAGCAGCGGACGCGCGTCCTCCGATGCGTGCTGTGGCGCTGGCTCAGCAAGGCGCGCGAGCGCCCGCGTCAACGCGTCGGCGCCGAGTTCTGTTTCCGGCAGCTCGCTCAAGGCCGCGCCCGACGCCGCTTCAAATGCGCCCACCTGTGCGCGGCAGTCCGGGCACATCTCGACATGCGCGCCCACGACCAGCCCAAAGCCGGATTCATGCGTTCCAGCGGCGTAGGCCGCTAGAATCTCAGCGGAAGGATGATGGCGCGTACTCACGAATATTGCTCCCAATGCGCACGCAACTTGATGAGTGCAAGCCGCAGACGTGATTTCACGGTGCCAAGCGGCAACGAAAGCCGTTCGGCGATTTCCGAATGTGGGCGATCTTCGAAGAAGGACAACCGCACCACTTGGCGTTGCTCTTCGGACAGAGCGGAAAGCGCGTATGAAATGCGGCTTTCATCGTCCTTGCGCAAAGCAGCGTCGTCAGGCGCCTCGTCTGCACTGCGTTCAGGGGGTGGATTTTCAATCCTGTAAGCAAGCTCGACCTTTTCGCGCCGCAACCGATCGATCCAGGCGTTGCGCGCTATCACGAAAACCCAGGTGGAAGGTTTGGCCTTCCGCGGGTCGTAGGAGGCCGCGCGCCGCCAAACCGACACCATGGCATCCTGCGCCAAATCCTCGGCCGCAGCCGCGGCGGCGCCCAAGCGCATAAGGTAGGACTTCACCTTCGGCGCATAGCGCGCGAACAGTGCGGCGAACGCCTGTTTGTCGCCGCAGCCAATGCGGGCGAGCAAATCTTCGTCGGTTTGCTCAACCCGGCTGTGCACCGCGAACCCTCGTTTCGCGCGCGGCGAGAAGCCCAAACCATGGGGCGCTGGCGCTAAAGCAAGCATGGTCATTGAGGCTCATACGCAGGCCCTTGGGAACCGGATCATCTGATCCGGCGAGCGGCCCGCTGCGTAACTGCATACGAGCCAGCCGGACGCTTTTGCGCTGGAGCGGGAGCACTTGATGGCCTTCACCTCGACCTTGTTGCCGCCGCGGCAAACTATAGCCGTGATCGGCTCCGGCATAGCTGGAATGTCGGCGGCGTGGTTGTTGAGCCAACGCCACGACGTCACGGTTTACGAAAAGAATGCGAAACTCGGAGGCCATTCGAACACGGTGACGGTGAACACAAGCCTCGGCGCAACGCCAGTCGATACAGGCTTTATCGTCTATAACAACGTCACCTACCCCAATCTCGTTGCCTTGTTCGAGCATCTCGGCGTCGCCACTGAGATATCGGACATGTCGTTCGGCGTTTCGCTCAACGGCGGGCAAATGGAATATTCTTCGATCGGCGCATCGGCGTTCCTGTGCGGTGGCCGCAACCTCTTGAGTCCACGCTTCTGGTCGATGACGCTGGACCTGCTGCGTTTCTATAAGCACGCGCCGCTGGAGATGCTGCGCACGCGCGGTGATATGATGTCGCTCGGCGAATATCTTAGACGGCGCGGCTATGGCGACGCATTTCAGAACGATCATTTGTTGCCCCAGGCCGCGGCGATCTGGTCAGCCTCGCTGGCGGAAATTCAGCACTATCCGGCCTGCGCGTTCGTGCGCTTCTTCGAAAACCACGGCTTGCTGAAGCTGAAAGGGCGCCCAACGTGGCGCACAGTGACAGGCGGCAGCCGCGCCTACTTGGGCAAGCTCACCGCCGCCTATAGCGATCGCGTCCGTCTCGGCGCCGGCGTGGCTTCGGTGCGCCGGGATGGCGCGGGCGTGTGGGTGCGCGACAGAAACGGAGAGAGCCAGCGTTGCGATCAGGTCGTCATCGCGGCGCACTCCGACGAAGCGCTAGCACTGCTGGATGATGCCAGCGCGGAAGAGCGCGCGCTGCTCGGCGCCTGCCGATACACCAAGAACCGTGCTGTGTTGCACACCGATCGGACCTTAATGCCGCGTCGTGAGGCATTGTGGGCAAGCTGGAACTATGTCGGCGACAATCCGGAAGGCGGTTGCGTCGTGTCGTACTGGATGAACAAGCTGCAGAACCTGCGCTGTCGTGAGCAGCTGTTCTTGACTCTTAATCCGAAAACCATGCCGCGCGATGAAGCCATACTCTACGAAACCGAGTACGATCACCCCCTGTTCGACGCCGCCGCGATCCGCGCGCAGGAACGACTGTGGTCGCTGCAGGGCGTGCGCAACACCTGGTTTTGCGGTGCTTATTTCGGCGCTGGCTTTCACGAAGACGGGTTGCAGGCGGGCCTCGCGGTTGCGGAGCAACTGGGCGGCGTCAAGCGCCCCTGGAACGTGGATGAAGAATCGGGCCGCATCCACTTGCCGCCGCCCCGAACATTGGCGCGCGCGGCATGACCTGCTCCGCCATCTATGCCGGTCACGTCGCGCATGTGCGGCCAAGCAAGCATCGCCTGCGCTACAGCGTGTTCATGTTGGCGCTCGATCTGGACGAATTGCCGGTTCTCGATGCGAGGTTGAGGCTGTTCTCGCACAATCGCGCCAATCTGCTTGCGCTGTTCGACCGCGATCATGGCGACCGGCGCAATGAGCCGATCAGGCCACGCATCGAAGCGAAATTGTGCGAGGCGGGTATCGATTGGGATGGCGGGCGCATCGTGTTGCTGACCATGCCGCGTCTCTTCAACTACGTGTTCAACCCGCTCAGCGTCTATTTCTGCTATCGGCGCAATGGTGAACTTGCCGCGCTGGCGCATGAGGTTTCCAACACTTTCGGCGAGCGCCATTTCTACATTCTGCCGCCGTCTCCGACACCCAGCGGCCAGATCGCGCAGATGTGCGACAAGGCCTTCTTCGTGTCTCCATTCCTAGAAATGAACTTGCGTTACGAATTTCAGGTCACGCCGCCGGATGCGAAAACCGCGGTGGGGATGATCGTGAAGCGCGGCGACGCTGTGGCTCTTACCGCTTCGTTCGCAGGCGATCGGCTGACCCTAACCGACGCCAATCTGCTGCGCGCCTGGGCTGGCAACCCTCTGATGACGCTAAAAGTCATCGGCGGCATTCATTGGGAAGCCATGAAAATGTGGCTGAAGGGCGTGCGCTACCTTGGGCGCCGTACCGCCGCCTTCCAGGCGGCAGAATCTAGTCGATCACCGCACGCCCACTCCACGCAGAGGACCAACGCCATTTTTCAGGCGAATCGATCAACCCCGCTGTGACCGGATTGCGCTCGATATAGGCGCGCGCAGTTTGAAACTCGGACTCGCTGCGCATGAAACGATCATAGTATTCCCGCCGCCACAACTGGCCCGTGCGCCCATGAATGGCATTGACCTTGTTCGCAGCGAACGATTTCCAGGAATGCACAATCTTCGAGAGGGGCCACTCCTGCATGAGGCCAACAAGAACATGAACGTGGTTCGGCATGATGCACCAGGCGAACAGGCCGTAACGCTCAGCGTCGAAGTGGAGCAGTGCTGATTCGACGATAGCCGCCGCCTCGCCGCTTAGCAGACATGCGCCGAGGCCTTCATCCAGCTTTCGCTCCCGCCACACATGGCGTGCGTCGACATCGTCTGGCGCTTCGCTCTCGTCAGCGAACGCATCAATGAGGCCAAAGACGACGTGTTGCGTGGTTTCCGCACGGTCGAAATGCGGAAGATAACCTCTCGAACGCCAGCCCTCGCCTAGCATGAGGCAAGAGTTAAGCGAGGCCGTTCATTCCGCAAGAGTCATACTGCCGGCTGGAAGCCGGCGGTACGTTAAGCGTGCTGGCGCGACGCCGCCCATTCATTCACCAAGCTCTCCGTAACCGAAAGCGGCGTCGACCCATTCACGAGAATGGCGTCGTGGAAGCCTTTGATGTCGAACCGCGGGCCAAGCGTTGAACGCGCAGAGTCGCGCATGCGGTTGATGGCTTGGCGGCCCACCATGTAGCCGCAGGCTTGGCCCGGCCACACGCAATAACGCTCGATCTCGGTCACTACCGCCGACCGCTTGTCGCCAGTAATACCTTGCATCTGCGTGATGGCCTGTTCACGCGTCCAGCGCTTCGCGTGGATGCCAGAGTCCACCACAAGGCGCGAGGCCCGCATCGCCGCGTCTTTGAGATAACCGATCTTGCCCCACGGATCATTGGCATAGAGTCCAATCTCGTCTGAGAGCTGTTCGGCATAGAGGGCCCAACCCTCGGCATAGGCATTGAAGCCCAACAGCGCGCTTCGGATGAACGGCAGCGCACGCTGTTCTTGCGCGATCGAAATCTGCCAGTGGTGACCGGGAATTCCTTCGTGGTGCGTAAGCGTTGGCAGCGTAAATTTCGGCCACTCCGACGTGTCACGCAGATTGATGTAGTAGGCGCCGGGGCGTGAGCCATCGAGCGCAGCGTTCTGATAATAACCGCCCGGCGCGCCGTCTTGCGTGTAAATCGGTACGCGCTTGATCTGCAGCGCCGCATGCGCTTGCGCGCCGAAATATTGCGGCATGACCGCCATCACTTGGGCGACCAGCTCATTGCAATAGGCAAGAATCTGATCGCGTCCCGCGTCAGTGTTTGGGAACATCTGATCGGGACGGTGAAACAGCTGCTGAATACGTTCGGAGACGGTGCCGCGGTTCATGCCCTGCGCTTTGAAGATCGCGTCCATCTCGGATGTGAGCGACTGGCAGAGATCCAGACCCATCTGGTGAATCTCATCCGGCGACATTGAGGTTGTCGTCTGCTCCGTGAGCGCGGCGGCATACATCTCGGCGCCGTGTGGCAGCTTCCAGATGCCGGCGTCGTGCGTGGTGCGCGGCTTAAGTGCGTTCAATGCATCGATTTGACGTTGGTACGCCGGGTAAATCTCATCGTGCACGATTGTCTGCGCGCGCTGCGCCAGCGTGGTCTTGTCAGCAGCGGAGATAGCGTCGACGCCATTCAGCTTTTGCACAAACGACGCGACCAGCACGTTCTGCGCGGCTGCGCTTGCGATAAACCCGCGCAGTTGCGGGATCGCGCCTTTGTTGCCGTGCTCGCCTTGCTCGGGCGCGCGCTCAATTGTGAAATTGGGTGGAATGACGCCCGCGGCCACGTCAGTATTGAGCACCGCAATTTCTTGATCGAGTACATGAGCGTAGGCCGAAAGCCGCGCTAAATAGGCGTCAGCGTCGTCGCGGCTCGTCACCGCGTGCTGGCTGGCAAGGAAGTCCGGAAGGTTTGCAAAGGAGCCAGTGAGCTGACTCAGAACGTAAGGGGCCGTGGGGCCGCCGCCGTAATCGAACGCGGACGCGGCATTGGCTTGCTGCAGCGCCGTGATGACGACATCGTAGCTGACCTTGCCGGCACTTGAGAGCGAGTCTCGGCCAAGGTGCTGCAGGTCGGTCACCGCCTGCTGCGACAATTGCAGGCGGTGATGGCCGCCTTCCTTCGAAGAATCGGACAAACGATCCTTGAAGCGGCCGCCGGCTTTTGCCTCGTCGACCGCGAGGCTCGTGGCAAACTCCGGCGCCTCATGCAGGAATTGCGTCGAGATGCGGTCAAGCAGCGCGTTGAGTTGCGCATCGCCAGCGCTCCCGCCCGTCGCACCGGGTTGATTGCAGCCTGACGCCAGAATGGCCAAGCCCGCTGCCGTAGCAGTGAGCACCGCGCGCCGCGTCGTATCCATGTGTCGATCCTCGTTGTTAGCTGTTGCGGTTCGCGATCACGCGTGTTGGCGCGTCGCGACCCATTCATTGACCAAGGTTTCGGTAACCGAAAGCGGCGTTGCGCCGTTTGTCAGCACGGTGTCGTGGAAGCCTTTGAGATCGAAGGTCGACCCCAGGGTTTCACGCGCATGATCACGCATGCGGTTAAGCGCCTGACGGCCGACCATGTAGGCGCACGCCTGGCCCGGCCAGACGCAATAGCGCTCGACCTCAGTCGTCACCGCCGTGACCGGTCGGCCCGTCGCTTGCGCCATCGATTGGATCGCTTGCTCACGTGTCCAACGCTTGGTGTGAAGGCCGGTGTCGCAAACCAGGCGCGAAGCACGGAACGCCGCCGATTGCAGATAACCCAGCTTGCCGAAAGGATTGTTCGCATACACGCCCATCTCATCGGCGAGTTGCTCAGCATAAAGGCCCCAGCCTTCGGCGTAGCCAGAGAAGTTCAGCAACGCGCTGCGTATGAAGGGCAGTGTACCCGCCTCCTGCGCGATCGAAATCTGCCAATGGTGGCCGGGGATTCCTTCGTGATAGGTCAGCGTCGGCAACGAGTATTTCGGCCACTCGGACGTGTCGCGTAGATTGATGTAGTATGTGCCCGGCCGCGAACCATCGAGGGCCGCATTCTGATAATAGCCCCCGGGTGAACCCGCTTGTGTAAAGACGGGCACGCGCTTGATCTGCAAATCGGCGTGCGCAAGCGTTCCACACACTTCCGGCATGCGCGCGCGGATCGCCTGCACTTGCCGATTGAGATCGGCGAGCAATTGTTCGCGGCCTGAGTCTGTATTTGGGTAGAGTTGGTCTGGGCGCCGGCCCAAAGCAGTGAGACGCTCGGCCACGCTGCCGCGGTTCATGCCTTGCGCTTTGAGGATCGTGTCCATCTCGGATGTGAGTTGCTGGACCAGATCCAGGCCCATTTGGTGGATCTCTTCCGGCGGCGTCGACGCCGTGGTGTAAGCCTTGAAGCTCGCTGCATAGAGGTCAGCGCCGTTCGGCAGCTTCCACACGCCGGCGTCGTGCGTCGTGCGTGGACGAAGCGCCGTCAGCGCATCGATTTGGCGCTGATAAGCGGGATAAACCTCATCGTGCAGGATGGTCTGTGCGCGCTGGCTCAGCGTTGTTTTGTCGGCAGCTGCAATCTCGTTCACGCCGCTCAGCTTTTGCGCGAATGTTGCTACAAGCACGTTTTCCGCCGGAGCGGTGGCAATGAAAGTGCGCAGCTGCGGAATGGCGCCGCTATTACCGTCCGTGCTCATCAGCGTAAAATCAGGCGGGATCACGCCGGCAGCGACATCGGCGTTAAGCACAGCGATCTCTTGATCCAACACGTGCGCGTAAGCCGATAGACGCGTCAGATAGGCATCCGCGTCATCGCGTGAATGCACTTGGTGTTGGCTCGCCAAGAAATCCGGAATTCCTGTATAGGCGCCGGTGAGCTGGCTGAGGACGTAAGGCTGCTGTGCGCCGCCGCCGTAGTCGAACGCGGCCGCGCCATTGTTGTTCTGAAGCGCCGTCAGCACGACATCGTAGCTGACCTTGCCACGCGCGGAGAGCGAGTCGCGGCTGATGGCCTGCAAATCGCGTACTGATTGTTGCGACAGGCCCAACAGGCGATGCGCGTTCTCCTTCGATGCGTCGCTGAGGCGATCCTTGTAGCGCCCGCCGGCCTTCGCCTCGTCGACTGCCAAGCTGGTCGCAAACTCGGGGGAGTTTTGCAGAATCTGCGTCGAAATGCGGTCGAGCAGCGTGTTCAGTTGCGCGTCGTTGCCGCTGGCGCCGCCGGCGGCGCCGGTCTGATTGCAGCCCGCGGCGAGAATGGCGAGGCCCGCAGCGGTCGCGGTCAGCACTGCACGACGTGTCGTGTCCATGTTCAGTCTTCCTCAGGTTTGTCCGGGTCGGGAACCTAGCCCAATGGCCCCCCGCCGCATCGTAGCTGCGACGAACGGCGGACGCCATCCGATCAGTGGGCTGAAGGCTTCGGCGGGGACGGCTGTTCTGCCTTGCTAGGCGCTTTTGCCAGCAAGACTCGGCCTTCAGAGCGCGCAGTGGCGGCGTAAAGCCGCTTAACCGCTTCCATCAGAACGAGCCCACCCTGGGCCGGCCACATCACCTCGCCGACCCGTTCGAACGCGTCGGCGGTGCGGACGAAGGGGCTCCATGCCATCGGCGGCGCATAGAGGGCGCGGGCGGATGCGACAGGTTGGAACATTGCGTCCGCGAGCAAATCGGCAAGCTGGGCGCGCGAGTACGGTCGCCCGCGTCCGAATGGCGTCGCATCTGCCTGAGCCCACCAACTCCAGCGATTGGCGACGATGACCACAAGGCGGCCCTCGGGCGCCATCACGCGCCAAACTTCACGCAACATCGGATGCGCCGCGTCAGACTCCTCGAGCCCGTGAACCAGCAGCACGCGATCAAACACCGCGTCCATGAAAGGCAGACGCGTTTCCTCGCCCAGCGCGGTGAGCGCTGCGCCCTCCGCGGGCCAACGCTCAGCGCCTTGTTCCGCCGGCATCATCGTCACCACCCGGCGCGCGGCGGCGCGATAGCCCTCAAGATATGGAGCGGGATAGCCGAGGCCGAGGACGTCTAAACCGTCCGCGTTCGGCCAGATAGAGTTCATCCGTCGCACACCCGCGCGCAACGCCACCGCCCCCAAGGGCGAGGCGTAAAAACGCTGCAGAGCAAGAACATCGACGCGCATGGCAAGGAAGCGCTAAGCTAGGATATGCTTCAAATCCATCAATTCCCGTGCCTGTCCGACAATTACGGCTTCCTGATTCATGACACCGAAACCGGCGCAACAGCCGCGATCGACACGCCGGACGCCGACGAAATTTTGCGACAGGCGAGCGCTAAGGGCTGGCGGATCACGGAGATATGGAACACGCACTGGCATCCCGATCACGCCGGCGGCAACGCTGCGATCAAGGAAAAAACCAGCGCACGGGTGACCGGACCCGGCGAAGTCGAACGCATCGGCGCATCGCCCGATCGCGTCGTAGACGAAGGCGACGTCGTGAAGCTGGGAAACCTACCAGCGCGTGTCTTGAACGTAGGCGGGCACACACTCGGACACATTGCTTATGTGTTCGACGACGCGAAAGTCGCATTCGTGGGTGATGCGCTGTTTTCAATGGGGTGCGGACGCTTGTTCGAGGGCACGCCCCAGCAAATGTGGACGAGTTTGCAAAAGATCGCGTCACTACCCGACGACGCTACGCTCTATTGCGCGCACGAATACACGCAATCGAACGCACGTTTTGCGGTCAGTGTGGACCGCAACAATGCGGCGCTGAAAGAGCGGGCCGCGGAAGTCGACCGCTTACGCTCCGCAAACAAGCCGACGGTGCCTATGAACCTGCGAATGGAGAAGGCGACAAACCCATTCCTGCGCGCCCCGCTCTTGAAGGAAGTGATCGCCATGCCGAACGCGCAGGATTGGGAAGCGTTCGCGGAAATCCGCAGCCGCAAAGACAACTTCAAAGGCTAATGAAAAGCCGCCGCGTGGCGGCTGTTGGGCGGCTCTATTGCTCCGGTCCCTGGACCGTGCCCGTCACCACGTTGCGGATCGCGGCGGACGACGGGCGCCCGGCATAACCGAGCTGGGGCGCAATCTGCACAATCAGCAGATCGCCCTGCAGCGCCACACGCGGCGTAGGTCCGATGACGATCAGCACGCGATGCACATTCGTAGTCTGCGCCGCTGCGAGGCCTTCCCGCACACGCTCGGCCGCATCGACGATGACGCCGGCAACCTGCGGCGGCACTTGTTGGCGCGTCTGCTGCAAAGAGAACGTCACCGTCTGCCCAACTTGACGGCGAGCCTGTTCCTGCAAATAGCGCATGCGCGCCATCATCTGTTCGAAGGCAACTGCCGCAGGCGTAAGCGGCGCGGCGCTTCCATCCTCAGAAACCGGCGAGCCGGTGCGCATGGCATGCGTGTAAACGATGATGCCGCCGTGCGGGGTCACGCGCAGCTGAAGGCTGCCGTCTTCGGTTGTGTAGATTTCACCGCCGCCCGCGGCCATCACCGGCCGCAGCACATGCACTTCAGGATCGCCTTCGAAACGAACGAGCGCAGCGCGCCCGCCGCTTCGGTCGAAGACAAAGCGCACTTGGCCATCCGGCGTGGAATAGCGCGTTGCGCCGGGAGAGGTCGTGTAGAGGCCCTGCATGGGCGCTGCGTTCTGCGCGGGCGGTGCGGACGGACCTTCGCCGCGCTGCCAAGCCAGAGCCATCCCGGGCGTGCCCGCCATGGTCAAGGCCGCAGCAAACGCTGCGGCCCCACGCGCTGAAAGGGATTGGCTCATCTCGGCAGACGAAAAGCGCTGCGACCTAGGCGGTTTTTTGGCGCTGTTGCAGACACTCGGCGCCAGTGTTGCGCCAAAGCCGCAGTTAAATCTGGGCGGTCTCGGGGCCGTCATCTTTCGGCGCGCGATCTGAATCGATCTTCGCCATTCCAATTGTTTGAATTGTCACCGGCTTTTCCCGCGCCACGATTTGCTCAAGCGGTAATCGGCGCGTCCTGTGGAAAACCCGGCTCACGTGCGCGACCGCAGGCTCGGCCTGCGCTGTTGCAGTCGTCAGAGGCGGCAACGGATGCGCGCGCACCGCGTTCGCGGGAATCGGCGGCGGCAAATGCAAGATGACGGAGGGTGGCGTGGGCGCGGCGATCGATAAATCGCCAGCTATGCCCGCGGCGAAGGACAAGACGCAGAGCGCCAGGGCGGCGAAGAGCACACGCATGAGCTCTCCAGCATTAACCGAGTCGGAGCGGACCGACACGCCAGCCGCGTGACGGTCCAACCCAATTTAGTGAGCAATCAGTGCAATGCTTCGCGGTCCAGATTGAGCTGTCCCACCGGGATACGCTCGGCGTTGGGGCGAATTCGGCGAAGCCCGGTGAAAAACACCTGCGCGTCGCCAGCCACCACCACGTCGGCGCGGGCCGGGTCGTAGTATTGGGCCGCTGCGGCTTGCGCCTGCTGCGAGGTCACGCCGCTGACATTGGCGACGTAATTCTGCAGCTCTTCCGGCGGCAGGCCGTAGAGCGCAAGCGTTGAAATCTGGCTCGCAAGGCCAGATGTCGTTTCAACTGTACGTCCGAACGAACCGATCAGCGCGGATTTGCGTGCGTTGAGTTCATCATTGGTGATGGGTGTGTGGCCAAGACGCGCGATCTCAGCCGACATCAGCTGGTACACCTGCACGGCCGCATTGTTGCGGGTCTGCGCCGAGGCAACGATCGGCCCAGGCGCCAAACGCGCCGAGAGAGAAGAATTGGCGCCGTAGGACAGCCCGCGGCGGATACGAATTTCTTCGTTCAGTCGCGCCGAGTACCCACCGCCCAACACAGCGTTGGCGACGACGGTCGGATAGTAGCCCGGATCACGCCGGGTGATGCCGCGCAATCCCATCGCCACCGCCGCTTGTCCGGTCTGCGGCAAATCAATGACCACCGTCCGCGCTGATGGCGCATAGGCCGTTGCATCAGGTTCGGCCGGGACTGGCGTCGACGGGCGCTGCCAATCGCCGAAATAGCGCTGCGCCAGAGCAAAGCCCTGCTCCGCAGTCACATCGCCGGAAATCACCAGCACGCCTGTGTCGGGACGATAATAGGTGGAGTGGAACGTCGTCACGTCAGAGCGCGTAATTGCGTGCGTGCTGGCGGGCGAGGTCACCGCGCCGTAGGGCGTGTCGCCATAGATAGCGCGCGGCATCGCCAATCCGACGAGGCTGCCAGGATCGCTAAGTGAGACTTGAAGGCCGTCAAGCGTTTGCTGACGCTCGCGCTCCAGCTCCGCATCGGCGAAGGTCGGGTTACGCAGCACGTCGGCGAACAACGTGAATGCATCGTCGACACGGTCCGAGCGTGTTTGCAGGAACGCATCCGATGAGTCCGCACCACTCGCAGTGTTGAGACTTGCGCCCAGCGATTCAATTTGCTCGGCGATCTGGCTCGCAGTGCGGGTCGCCGTGCCTTTGTTCAGCAAGTCTGCTGTCATCTGCGAAACACCGGAGCGGCCGCGTGGATCTGCGGCGTCGCCGTAAGCAATGCGGAAGTCCGCACTAATGAGCGGCAGCGCACGGTTAGACGCGACGATGACGCGCAAGCCGTTATCAAGCGTGCGCGTCGCCGTCGCCGGAATACGCGCGCTGACAGGTGCAGCGGGCGGCGGCGGTGATTGGCGCTGCCCCACGGGCGCGAGCGCGTAGACCGGCACATCCGCGCTAGCAATGGTAAGCGGTTGGGCGGCAATTGCCGTGGATACCGCGAGGCCTTGCGCCGGCGCGCCAGCCGGGCGCTGCGTGTCCGGCAGGTAGCGGATGATTACGCGATGGCTATCGTCAAACACGGAGCGTGCGACTCGTTGCACATCCGCAGCCGTCGTCGCCTGAATCGCCGCAAGCAGACGATCAGCGTACGCCGCGTCACCATAGCGAATGATGGCGTCCGCGAGTTCATTTGAACGGCCGAAGGCGGTTTCGCGCCCTTCGATGGTCTGCGTGACGATCTCGTTCTTGGCCTTGTCCAGTTCCGCTGCCGTCACGCCGTTATCGCGCACGCGCGCGATTTCAGCTTCCAGGCTAGCAAGCACTTGGTCGACCGTTTTGCCTTCCGAGTTGATGGCGCCCATCGAATAAGCGCCGGCTTCTTGGGTTGACTCCAGATTGGTCAGCACCTGCGTGGCGACTTGCTGGTCGTACACCAACGCGTGGTGCAGCCGTGATGAATCACCATTGCCCATGATGGCGTCGAGCACGATCAGCGCCGGCATATCCGGGCTCGTCGCGGCAGGCTGCGGATAGGAGACAACAACGGCCGGCAGCGGCACATTCGGCGCATAGGTGGTGATGTCTCGCGCCGCATGCGCCGGTTCAACTGCTGTAATACGCGGGATCGGGCGATCGGGCCGCGCGATCGGCGTGAAATACTGATCGACCCATTGATTGAACTGCGCTTCGTCGAAATTGCCGGCGACAACCAGGACGGCGTTGTCCGGACGATAATAGGTCGCGTGGAAGCGGCGCACGTCATCGACGTTTGCTGCGTCCAGATCTTCGATGGAGCCAATGCCCGGACGCCCATACGGGTGCGTTTGGAAGTTCGCCATGGCGAGGTCGAGGTAGAAGAGCCGTCCATAGGGCGAGGCGAGCACGCGCTGGCGAAGTTCTTCCTCCACGACGTGGCGCTCTGAATCGAAGGTCGGCGCGTCAATCACCAACGAGCTCATGCGTTCGGCTTCCATCCACAGCATGCGCTGCAAATGGTTGGCCGGCACGACTTCGTAGTAATTGGTGAAATCGTCATAGGTAGAGGCGTTGTTGAACCCGCCCACATCCTCAGTCAGCCGGTCGATGTTCTCGGCAGGCATATTGTGCGTGGCCTTGAACATGATGTGTTCGAACAAATGCGCGAAGCCCGACCGGCCCGGCGGATCATACTTTGACCCAACATCGTACCAGAGCTGCACGGCAACATTGGCGGTGTTGGGGTCCGGCATCGCGTAAACGCGCAAGCCATTGGGCAGCGTGCGCATGTGATATTGCAGCGGCGCGACCTGCAGTGCGTGAGTGGTTTCACCCGCCGCAGGCGTCGTCGTTTGGGTCGCAGGCGTGGAGCAAGCAACGAGCGCGCAAGCAGCCGCAAACAAAGTCAGGATACGCTTCATGGAAAACCACCCGGTTGAACTGGGCAGTTCTAGCAGTCCCGCGAAAAGGCCCGCCAGAAAATTACGACCGGAAATGGCGTGAAGCCGACGAAAGGCCGCAGGCCGCCTACGAGCGGTTCCCTAGCCGGCCCTAGCCAGCGCCGGATCGTAGGCCAGAATTGGCGACAACCAGCGCTCGGCGGTAGCGATATCCCACCCTTTGCGGCGCGCATAATCTTCGACTTGATCGCGATCGATGCGGCCAACACCGAAGTATTCTGCATCGGGATGCGCAAGGTAGAGTCCGGATACGGAGGACGGCGGCGTCATCGCAAGGCTTTCGGTCAGCTCCATGCCGGTGCGCTGCCGCGCTTCAAGCAAGTCGAACAGCGTCGTCTTCTCAGTGTGATCAGGTTGCGCAGGATAACCGGGCGCCGGACGAATGCCCCGGTACTTTTCTTCGATGAGCTCGGCATAGTTGAGTTGTTCGCTCGGGGCGTGGCCCCACAATTCCCGACGGACTTTTGCGTGCATCGCCTCGGCGAACGCTTCCGCGAGCCGGTCACACAACGCCTGCGCTAGAATCGCGGAATAGTCGTCATTGGCGCGTTTGAAGCGAATGGCGACATCTTCTTCGCCAATCCCCGCCGTCACAGCAAAGCCGCCAATATAGTCGGCGACGCCGTTTGGCGCGATGAAATCGGCGAGCGCAAGATTGGTTTTGCCTTCGCCCTTGTCCATCTGCTGGCGCAGCGTGAAAAGACGCGCGCGCTCGACTAGGCGATTCTCGTCCTGCCACAGCACGATGTCGTCGCCGTCCGCATTCGCGGGCCAGAAGCCGACCACGCCGGACGCCTTCACCCACTTCTCGGCAACCAATTGCTCCAACATCGCCCGCGCATCGCGATAGAGATTGCGCGCCGCCTCGCCGACGATGTCGTCTTCGAGGATTGCCGGATAACGGCCGACCAAATCCCACGACGCGAAGAACGGCGTCCAATCGATGTACGGAACCAGAAGCTCGAGCGGATAATTCTCAAACGAGCGCAACCCGAGAAAGTTCGGCTTCACCGGCTCAAAATCGAGCTTCAGCGCACGCTCACGCGCTTTGGCGATCGGCAAGCGCGGACGCTTGTCTTGGCTAGCCAGATATTGCGCGCGCGCCGATAGCTGGTCGGCCTTGGTCTCATTGACCAGAGTATCGCGTTCCTTGCCGAGCAACTTTTGCACAACCGGCACCGCACGCGAGGCGTCGTTCACATAAATCGTCGGACCACTATAGGCCGGAGCAATCTTCACCGCCGTGTGCGTGCGGGAGGTGGTCGCCCCGCCAATCAGCAGCGGCAGCTTCATGCCGCGGCGCTGCATCTCGCTCGCCACGAAAACCATTTCGTCGAGCGATGGCGTAATCAATCCCGAGAGCCCGATTGCATCGGCGCCAATCTCTTCGGCACGCGCCAGGATCCTGTCGCTGGACACCATGACGCCGAGATCGTCGATCTCGTAGCCGTTACATTGCAGCACCACGCCAACGATGTTCTTGCCGATATCGTGCACATCGCCTTTGACCGTCGCCATCACGATCTTGCCGTTGGATTTGCCGGCCATGCCGGTTCGCCGCTTCTCCTCCTCCATGTGCGGAATGAGATGAGCGACCGCCTGCTTCATTACGCGCGCCGATTTCACCACTTGCGGCAAGAACATTTTGCCCGCGCCGAAGAGATCGCCAACGATGGACATACCATCCATCAGTGGGCCTTCGATGACGTGCAGCGGGCGCTCGGCGCGGAGCCGCGCTTCTTCGGTGTCCTCAACAATGAATTCGTTGATGCCGTGCACCAGCGCGTGGCTGAGCCGTTCGTTCACCGGCTTGTCGCGCCAAGCGCGGTCGCGCGCTTCGTCTTTCTTCTTGCCGCCGCCTTTCACGCGTTCGGCAATTTCTAACAACCGCTCCGTGCTGTCGGCGCGGCGGTTTAGCAACACGTCTTCGACACGCTCGCGCAATTCCGGCTCGACGTTGTCGTAGAGTGTCAGAGAGCCAGCGTTGACGATCCCCATATCCATGCCAGCGCGGATGGCGTGATAGAGAAACACGGCGTGCATCGCGTCGCGCACCGGCTCGTTGCCGCGGAACGAAAACGAGACGTTGGATACACCACCCGAAACGTGCGCGTGCGGCAAGGTCGCCTTGATCGCCGCTGTCGCCTCGAAGAAGGCTTTGGCGTAGTCCGCGTGCTCTTCGATACCAGTCGCGACGGCGAAAATGTTCGGATCGAAGATGATGTCTTCCGGTGGGAAGCCGAACTTGTCGACGAGCAAACGATAGGCGCGCGTGCAGATCGCAATTTTGCGCTCGGCGGTGTCTGCTTGGCCCTGCTCGTCAAACGCCATCACCACCGCCGCAGCGCCGAAACGGCGCACTTTGCGGGCGTGCTCGAAGAACGCTTCCTCGCCCTCCTTCAGCGAGATCGAGTTCACGATCGACTTGCCTTGCGCGCATTTGAGGCCCGCTTCGATCACGCTCCATTTCGAACTGTCGATCATCAGGGGAATTTTCGCGATATCCGGTTCGGAAGCGATCAGGTTCAAGAACCGCTTCATCGCCGCCGGACCGTCGATCATCGCGGCGTCGACATTGACGTCGAGTACGTTCGCGCCGGACTCCACCTGCTGGCGCGCTACAACCAGCGCGCCGGCATAGTCGTCCGCTTCGATCAGCTTACGAAATTTCGCCGAACCTGTGACGTTCGTGCGCTCGCCGACGATGACGAAATTGGCGAAGGGATTTGCGGTTTCGATCACAGCGACCAGCCAAAAATCCCTGAGTCATTCCGGCCGGAGGCGCGAAGCGCCGCAGAACCGGAACCCAGGGGCAAACGTGCGACCTCACGATTCCTGGGTTCCGGATCGCGCTCCGCGCGTCCGGAATGACTCTGTGTTTGCGGATCAAGCCGCTGCATTGAACGGCTCCAGCCCCGCCAGACGCAGGTGCACATCCGGCGACAGAATGGCGCGTGGTTTCACGCCTTCGACAGCGTGCAGCATGTGTGTGATGTGCTCCGGCGTCGTGCCGCAACAGCCGCCAACGACGTTCACCAGGCCAGCGCGCGCCCATTCGCCGTAATGCGTTTCCATCGAGCAGGCCGTCTCATCGTACCCGCCCATCGCATTCGGCAGGCCCGCGTTCGGATACGCACTGATCGGACATTCGGCCACGCGCGAGAGGTCTGCGAGGAAAGCGCGCATCTCCGTCGGCCCCAGGGCGCAGTTCAATCCAACGGCCCACGGTTTGGCGTGGCGAACGGAATTGTAGAACGCCTCGACAGTCTGCCCAGAAAGCGTTCGCCCAGATCGATCGGTGATCGTGCCACTGATCCACAGCGGCAGTTCAACGCCAAACTTATCAAACGCTTCCCAAGCACCCCAAAGAGCAGCCTTTGCGTTGAGCGTATCGGTGATGGTTTCAATGAGCAGCAGATCAGCGCCGCCTTCGATCAATCCGCGGATCTGTTCGTTGTAACCCTTGACCATCTCGTCGAAATCAATGTCGCGACGCCCTGGATCGCCGACATCGGGCGACATCGACAGCAGCTTCGTCGTCGGCCCCACAGCGCCCGCCACGATGCGCGGCTTGCCGTCTTGTTGCTCGAACTTATCGCACGCCTCACGCGCCAGCCGCGCGCCCTCAACATTGATCTCGTAGACCACTTCCTCAAGCGCATATTCAGCTTGGCTGATAGGCGTCGCCGTGAACGTATTGGTCGAAATGATTTCCGCGCCAGCGGCAAGATAACCTTCGTGCACCTTCGTGACGACATCCGGCCGCGTCAGCACCAGCACGTCGCTGTCGCCCTTCAGCGACATCGGATGCTCGACGAAGCGCTCGCCATGAAAATCGTTCGAAGTCAGCCCAAAGCCTTGCAGATACGCACCCATCGATCCGTCCAGGATTAGAATGCGCTTTTGCATTTCGCGCGTAATCGCGGCGATACGCTGTTCGCGGGTCATGCCGCCTCCTTCGCCACACGCACGCCAACGATCCGGCAGATCGCCAGAGTCAAGTCGGCGCGATTGAGCGTGTAGAAATGAAAGTCCTCGACGCCCTCTGTCGAAAGGCGCGCGCAAAGCTCAGCAGTGGTCGCCGCGGCCACGAGGCGGCGCGTCTCCGGATCGTTGTCGAGTCCATCAAACAAACTCGCCAGCCAGTGCGGCACCGTCGCCTGACAGCCCTGCGCCATCTTCATCAGGCCTTTGAAGTTAGTCACCGGCATGATGCCCGGCACAATCGGCACATTGACGCCCGCGCGTGCCAAGCGGTCGCGGAAATTTAGAAACGTGTCGGCTTCAAAGAAGAATTGCGACACGCCGCGGGTCGCGCCGGCATCGAGCTTGCGCTTGAAGTTGTCGATCTCGGCATCCCAAGACGGCGAGTTCGGATGCTTCTCGGGATGCACGGCGACCGAGATTTCAAATTCGTGCTGCTTCCTTGCGGCGGCGACGAGTTCGGCCGCATTGGCAAAGCCTTGCGGATGCGGCTCGAACACAGCGCCGGCGCCACCAGGCGCATCGCCGCGCAGCGCCATCAAGTGGCGCACGCCCGCGCCCCAGTACGCGTCGAGCACTTGTTCAATCTCATCGCGATCAGCGGCGACGCATGTGAGGTGTGCTGCCGGTCGCAACGACGTTTCCTTTACGATGCGCGCAACGGTTCGGTGCGTGCGGCTGCGGGTCGAACCGCCAGCGCCGTAAGTCACCGACACAAAACTTGGTCTGAGCGGCTCAAGCTTTCGAATGGACTCCCACAGCTGCGTTTCCAGAGCTTCTGTCTTCGGCGGAAAGAACTCGAACGACACGCGCGGCTGGCCGAGGCGCTCAGCAGCTTCGGCAATGAGATTGGCGTGGCTCATAGCCGATCTCCCGCCCAAATCTTTACAGTGAGCGCATCGCGCTTCTTCGGCGCCAAGGTCGCGATCTTCACGTCGCCGAGACCGGCGCCATCACACCAGTCGCGGATTTCCGCGTCGGAGAAACCGAGCCGGCGATGCGCGTGCTGCTCGCGCAGGAATTCCAATCCGTGCGGCGCAAAATCGACAATCAGCAAACGTCCGCTTCGCTTCAATAACCGCGCAGCCTCCGTCACTGCGCGCTTTGGATCGGAAAGAAAGTGTAGAACCTGATGAATGGTCACCAGATCGGCAGAGCCTGCCTCAACGGGCGGCGAATAAGCGTCGCCAAAGCGCAGCGCCGCCTTTGCTTTCAGGTCATCGAGCGACGCACGCGCGATCGCCAGCATCTGGCGACTTGTGTCAAATCCATCAGCTCGGCGCACCCGATCGGCGAACAGCTGAATCATGCGCCCTTGGCCAACGCCAACGTCGACCATCAAATCGAATGGCCCCACTCCCGCGGCACTCAACACCGCGCTCTCGATGTCGGCTTCCGGCAAGTGCAACGCGCGTACGCGGTCCCAGTCGGCGGCGTTACGCTCAAAATATTCTGCAGCGGCTTCGTCGCGCGCGGCGCGGATCGTGTTCAACCGTTCAGCGTCGCGCGCCAGCACCGGATCGCTTGGGTCGAGCATCGAGAGCGCGGCGTCAGCGAGATGGCGCTCCGTCGAGCGCACGCGCGGCAAGCGATAGAAAACCCACGCACCCTCTGGCGCGCGCTCGACCAGACCCGCTTCCGTCAACAGCTTCAGATGCCGGCTGACGCGTGGCTGGCTTTGCCCCAGCGCTTGCGCGAGTTCGCCGACCGATAATTCACCCTCGGTGAGCAACGCCAAGGCGCGCAACCGGGTCTGCTCGCCCGCTGCGCGCAGGGCGCTGACCACCCTCTCCGCATCCTGCCTCTCAGGCGCGTGCTGAGATAGAGATATAAGCATATCTTTATATGATTGAAATCGCGGATGTTGGGAAGTGGTGATTTTTTGCTCCCAAGCCTCCCATCAAACTTCCTAACCGTGTGGCGAGGGCGCCGCACCTCGGAATTCACCCAAGACTTCAAGGGCCTAGTGGGCCGCTAACGCCGCAGAGCGCGACCCAGCTCCGGGATCAACATTCATGGCTAACGTTGATTAACCACCCCTCGCCATTATGTGCGCGGGATCATGGGACCTTCGAGAATGCGTAGCGGTTTAGCGGCTCTCGGCTTTGCGGCGGCGTGCGCGATAGCGCCTTCAACTGCGCACGCACAAGACGCGCGAGTCCACGATCCGTGGGAGGGCTTCAACCGCAAAATGTTTGCGTTGAATGATACCCTCGATCACGCAATTTTCGCTCCGATTGCGCGCGGTTATCGCGCCATCATGCCACGCCCTATTCGCCATGGCGTCGTGAACTTCTTAAACAACATTCGCTCGCCGGTCGTGTTCATCAACGACGTGCTGCAAGGCGATGCGCATCAGGCCGGCACGACGGTCGCCCGCTTTGGCATCAACAGCACAATCGGCCTGCTCGGCGTGCTCGATCCGGCCACAAACATGGGGCTGGCGCGCCGCGACGAAGATTTCGGTCAGACGCTTGGCCGCTGGGGCGCGCACCCCGGCCCCTATCTATTCCTGCCTGTCATCGGACCAACCAACGTGCGCGACGGTCTCGGCAGCCTCGTCGATCTCGCCGTCGATCCGATCAACTGGGCCGACTATGACGGACGTACCGCAGTTGTCGTTGGCCGGGCCGGACTGAACGCGGTGTCCACCCGCGAAGGCCTGCTGGACGCCAACGATCAGATGCGGCGCACCTCGCTCGATCCTTACGTGTCGGTCAGGAGCGGATATTCGCTGTTACGCGAAAGCGCCATCAACAACGGTGAAACCCAAGACATAACGCCGTTGCAAGACATTCCGGAAGCTGAATCGTCGCCGGACAGCGTAACGCCCCCGACGGCGCCGAACGGTGTGACCTCGGCAACGCCATCGACTGACGACAGCGCGTCGCCCGACGATCACCCGTCTTTGAACAACATCCAGTCTTCTTCTTCGCCCGTAAATATTGGCGTCGGTTGAAGCGATACCCATTTCCAGGCCGACAACAAAGGCAGGATCTTAACCGTGACGACTCCCCCTCTCACTCGCACCGCATTCCTCACCGCGCTGTTGGGCGCTGGTATGTTGGCGACCGCGCCTGAAGCATTCGCGGCGCGCGATAGCGCGGCTGAAACGTACGTCCAGCAAAACGCCTCGCAAGCGCTGCAGACATTGGGGAATCATGGCGTTTCCGTCGCCGAGCGCCGGCGCCTATTTGATCAGTTGATGCGACAATTCTCAGACATGGACCGCATCGCCATGTTCGTGGTGGGCCGTTACAGCACTCAGCTGCGTGCTGATCCGGCTTTGCGGACGCTTTGGGTGAACACTTTCAAAGATTACGCCGTGGCGGTCTACGAAGATCAGCTGACGGCTTTTGGCGGCAGCAACATCCGCGTTACGGGCTCAACAGAGCGCATTGCTGGGCGCGACGTTGTGGTGAACAGCGAAATTAGTCCACGCGGACAGCGGCCGCTGCCGGTGCAGTGGCGCCTGTTGCGTTCGGGCGATGCGTGGAAAGTGTTTGACGTGTCTCTAATCTTCGATGGCGGCAATCAGATTTGGCTGGCGCAAGCGCAACAGCTCGATTTCCTATCACAGCTCGATCAAAACCACGGCGACATTCGCGGACTCATCGTGCGTGTGCAGCAAACCACAGCGTCGCTTCGCCAGCACGCAGCGGCCGCCAACGGGCGCTAACTCGCTTCCGCGCCGACGGCCTCTGAGACACCGCTGAACCCTTCGGTCCCAAGGAGCGCATCGAGTTCTCGTGCGATACGCGCCACGAGACCGGGGCCTTCATAGACCAGCGCTGAATAAAGTTGCACCGCGCAGGCGCCGGCTTTGATCTTGGCCAGCGCTGTCGCGCCGCTATCGACGCCGCCCGCCCCGATCAGTGGCAGCTTCCCGTCTAAGGCTTGTGCGAACAGCCGCAGCGCCCGCGTCGAAATCTGAAACAGCGGCTGGCCCGACAAGCCGCCGCTCTCTTCGCGATCGTCCGCTGTGAGATGCTCGGGACGCTCGATCGTGGTGTTCGAAACGATCAAGGCATCCAGCGCATAATCCACGGCGAGTTCGGCAATGTCATCGATCGCGCGCTCGTCAAGGTCCGGCGCAACCTTAAGAAACAGCGGACGCCTGCCGTGCACTGTTTCCAAAGCGCTCCTCGCTTCGCGCAAGCGCCCGAGCAATTCTTCCAACGCGCTGCGCTCCTGCAATCCGCGTAACCCAGGCGTGTTGGGTGAAGAGATGTTGGCGGTGACGTACGAGGCGTGGCGCCACACGCGGCCCATGCACTGCACATAATCCCCGATGCGATCTTCGCTGTCTTTGTTGGCGCCGACATTGACGCCGACAACGCCGCCGCGATGTGCGCGCCCATCAAGCCGATCAGCGAACGCGTCAAGCCCTTCATTGTTGAAACCGAGGCGATTGATCACGGCGCGGTCCGGACCGAGCCGGAAGATCCGCGGCCGCGGATTACCTTCTTGTGGACGCGGTGTGACCGTACCGCATTCCACGAAACCAAATCCCGCAGCCAACATCGCGTCCGGCGCTTCGCAATTCTTGTCGAACCCTGCTGCCAGTCCCAGCGGGTTTGGCAAATCGAGGCCGGCGATTTTAGTCTTCAAGCGCGTCCAGCGATCAGCGCGCGCTCGAGGGCCCAATCCAAATTTCAGTCCAGAGAGAGCGGCGCGATGCGCCGTCTCTGGATCAATGAAACGAAGCGCCTGTGCGGCGATGTCGTGCATAAACATGCGTCTCGGACGTTGGTCTTCGACGCCCGTAGCATGCTTTTTGGGCGAGCAAGCGCGGTTTGTTTCGCCTAGCGCGTTCAAAATAGTGCCCCACCCGCCTGCTAGGACTTATTTCCTTTTATGGGTTGAAAGTCCTGATCTCACCTAGTATGGTGGGCCATGCAGCACAGCGATGTCTGGCGCGCTATTGATGCGCTTGCGGCAAAAAGTGGCTTGACCGCCTCGGGTCTCGCACGCGCCGCCGGACTGGACCCGACCACCTTCAATAAATCCAAGCGCCAAGCCGTAGACGGCAAACTGCGCTGGCCGTCGACTGAGAGCGTCTCACGCGCGCTCACGGCGGCGGATGCGAGTTGGGACGAGTTTGCTGCGCTGATCGCTGGTCATGCGGGCAGCGCGGGTCGCGCCATTCCGATCGTGGGCATGGCGCGCGCCGGCGCTGACGGCTTTTTCGACGAAAGCGGTTTTCCAGTCGGCGCCGATGAGACGGTGCGATTTCCGGGCTTGGGCGAAGACCGTGTTTACGCGCTGGAAATCGCCGGGGACTCCATGGAGCCGACCTATCGCGCCGGCGACGTGGTGATCGTGCAGCCAGGCGCTGCAGTGCGACGCGGCGATCGCGTGGTCGTGCGTACACGCGCCGGCGAAGTAATGGCTAAGGTGCTGGGCCGCCGCAACGATCAGATGGTCGAACTCGTCTCGCTCAACGCTGCACACGGGCCGCGTGAACTCACGTCCGCCGAGATCGATTGGATCGCGCGCATCGTCTGGGCCAGCCAATAACTATTTTCACAGTGGGCGATGCGCGAGGTTACTCACGATCCGGTTTCCACGCCGTGATGAGGCGTGGCCCGGCCGCGCGCATCAGATCGCCGCGAATTTCGAAAGCAGCGAACGCGGCAGTTGGAAAATGTCCGCCGAGGTCGCGGGCCACCTTCGACCCGTCATGCGCCTGATGGATGAGCATGGACACAAGCTCGCCGATGCCCGGATTGTGGCCGACCACCACGACGCTCTCCGCGTCCGTCGACTCAAACGCATCCCACACGCCCTCGGGAGCGGCATGGTACAAAGCATCTTCGAACCGCGCCTCGAGCTTGAAATTCGCGAAGCCGCTTTCCGCGGTCTCGCGCGTGCGCTGCGCGGTCGAGACCAAAGCCAATGCGGGTTTTAGGCCGGCCTCTCGCATAGCGGCCCCGGCCTCAGTGGCCTCGCGGCGGCCCCGCCCGGTGAGCGCACGCGACTTATCGTCGGGGGCTTCGTGAGCCCGCACCGCCTTGGCGTGCCGGAAAAGAATGAGCGTCCGCATATGCGCCAGCATGCCGCGCGCCGCCGAAACAGCAAAGATTTTTGCGTGACAGGCGCGCGAAGGCTATCTCCAGCCGATGAGATTCCATGATGTCTGAAGCCGCCACCCTCGCCGCTGCCGCCAAGGCTTGGCCGTTTGAGCAAGCGCGCCTGGTGGTTGAGCGCCTGAAAAAGACGCAGAAGAACGGACCGGTCGCCTTCGAGACGGGGTATGGGCCGTCGGGACTACCGCATATCGGCACGTTTCAAGAAGTGGCGCGCACCACCATGGTGCGCCACGCCTTCCGTGTTCTAACCGACGACAAAATCCCGACGCGTCTCATCGCCTTCAGCGATGACATGGACGGTCTGCGCAAGGTCCCCGACAACATTCCGAACAAAGCGGTGTTGGAAGCAAACCTGCACAAGCCGCTGACGCAAATCCCCGATCCGTTCGGTTGCCACCAGAGCTTCGCGCATCACAACAATGCGAAGCTGCGTGAATTTCTCGATGGCTTCGGCTTCGATTACGAATTCATGTCGTCGACGGAGCAATACAAATCAGGCCGCTTCGATGCGGCGTTGCTGACGATGCTCGAACGCTTCGACGCGGTCATGGCGATCATGCTGCCAACCTTGGGCGAGGATCGGCGCGCGACCTATTCGCCCTTCCTGCCGATCAGCCCGAAGAGTGGCAAGGTCCTGCAAGTGCCAACGCTCGAACGTAACCTCTCCAAGGGCACGATCGTGTTCGAAGACGAAGATGGCGAGAAGATCGAAACCCCGGTTACCGGCGGCAACGTCAAGATTCAGTGGAAGCCCGATTGGGCGCTGCGTTGGATGGCGCTCGGCGTTGACTACGAGATGTCGGGCAAGGATCTGATCGATAGCGTGCAGCAAAGTTCAAAGATCTGCCGCGCTCTGGGCGGCGCGCCGCCGGAAGGCTTTAATTACGAGCTTTTCCTAGACGAAAACGGCCAAAAGATTTCCAAGTCGAAAGGCAATGGCCTCACTATTGACGAGTGGCTGCGTTATGCGCCGCCGGAAAGCCTCGCCTACTACATCTATGGCAAGCCCAAGACTGCAAAAAAACTCTACTTCGACGTGATCCCGAAGGCGGTGGACGAATATCTCGCCCACATCGACGCCTATCCAAAGCAGAACCCCGCCGAGCGGATGGAAAATCCGGTTTGGCATATGCACAACGGCGCACCTCCGCCGCCGGAATTGGCCGCAAGCTATCAAGCCAACGCAAGCGTTGCGCCGTCATCGATCACGTTCGCGCTGCTGCTCAACCTGGTGGCGGCGGCAAATGCGGAGACCAAAGATCAACTCTGGCGCTTCATTGGCAAGTATGCGCCCGGCGCATCGGCTGCAACGCACCCGATGCTCGACCGCCTGTGCGGTTACGCGATCGCCTATTACGATGACTTCGTGAAGCCGACGAAGAAATTCCGGCCCGCGAGCGACAAGGAGCGCGCGGCTTTTGGAGATTTAATCTCCCGCTTCGATGCGTTGCCAGCTGAGACAACAGACGCCGAAACCATCCAGGCGGAGGTGTACGCTGTCGGCAAGGAGCACGGCTTCGAGCCGCTGCGCGATTGGTTCAAGGCGCTCTACGAAGTGTGCTTCGGCCAGGACGCCGGCCCGCGCTTCGGCTCTTTCGCCGCCATCTTCGGCGTGCGGGAAACCAGCACCCTGCTCCGCCGCGCGCTGGCCGGAGAACTGCTAGGCGCAGCCTAAAACAGAGCGGCACGGCTTGATTCGAGCGGCAAGAGTTGTTTTGCTTTCACGGGATGAGGCCGCCGGGGCGGCGCGGGGAGGTTTTCGTGAGACATTTTCGTTTGGCCGCGATCGCAGGCGCGTTCGCGCTATCCGCGTTGGCGTATAGCGCCACAGCGCAATCCGTCGCAACGTCGCCGGCGACTGCGCAGCCGGCAGCAGCAACCGGCCCTGCCCGCGCGCCGATTGATCTTTACCTTCAAGATCCAGTTTTTCGTTCAGCCGACATTTCGCCGAATGGCCAATACGTCGTTGCCATTCACCGCGAGACAGTCGGCGATGTCATCACTGTCCTGGATCTGCAGGCCCATCATATCTCGCGCGTCTCCGTTGCCCGTGCAGATCAGGATATGCGCATCAGCGCCGTTTGGTTCAAAGCTGACGATCGGATCATCTTCGTTGTCCGACAGCATGTAAGGATCACGCAAACCCGCTCTACCATGTTCCGCAATAGCAATGTGCAAGACTCCTTTGAGTGGGACAGCCGCATCTACTCCAGCAATATCGACGGATCAGACATTAAGACGCTCTACGATCCATCAGCACAGCAAGGCTTTGATCGAAGCCTTGAGGCAGGACTGGTTTCTTCGCTCGATTCAGACCCGGACCATGTGCTGCTCATTGTGCCGGGAATGGGCGGATGGGAATTGTGGCGCGTCAATATTCGAACGGCGACACATACGGTTGTCGAACAAGGCGACGTTAACACAAGGGGCTGGGAGGTTGATCGCCAAGGCACGCCCGTCATGCGCCAGGAGGCTATAGCCAACAATCGCGGCTTCGCTTGGCAGCGCCGCGGCCCAGGGCAAAACAGCTGGACGGAGGTTGCTCGCTTCACCGGCGCTCAGGTCATCAACTCAGGTCCGACGTTCCAAGTTGTCGGTGCAGCGTCGCAGCCCGGTCAGATGTTTGTCGTCGCACGTCGCGACGGTGACGATACGATGGGGCTCTTCGTCTTTGACACGGCCACCGGCCAGTATGTTCAGACGCTGAGCACGCCTTCAGGCGCTGATGTCCGAGGACCGATCTATGACGAGCGCACGGGGCGGCTTTTGGCCGTCTGCTCGGAGGGCGAACGCCGAAGCTGCACACCGCTTGATCAGGCATTCGGACACCACTGGAACGGACTTTTGCGCGCGCTCAGTGGCGACTTAAGTGTAGGCGTATCAAGTTTTGGAGGCGCCGACTCCAGCCGTTGGCTGGTAGCTACGCATGGCCCCCAAGACTTGGGAACGTACTATATTTTCGACACTAATGCGCACACGCTGAACGCGCTCTTCAGCATGGAGGGCGACATCGACCCCCGCTTGCTTCCGACAGAGCGCGTCGTTCATTATGCGGCGAGCGACGGCCAACAATTGTGGGGCTATCTATGGACCCCACCAGGCGTCACCAACGCGCGCAATCTGCCGCTCGTGGTGGTGCCCCATGGCGGTCCAGAATATCGCGACTTTTGGGCGGCTGACGCCTTTGCACCCTACCTCGCCGCCCAAGGATATGCGGTCTTCCAACCCAACTTCCGCGGCGGCGGCGGGTTCGGGCGGCATTTCGTTGAAGCCGGCTATCGCCAGTGGGGCATGCGCATGCAAGACGACGTCACCGACGGCACACGCTATCTCGTCCAGCAGGGCATCGCAGATGCACATCGCATGTGCATTATGGGGTGGTCGTACGGCGGCTACGTCGCCATGACCGCATCGTTCCAGAACACCGACTTGTTCAAGTGTTCGGTGGCAGGCGCCGGCATCTCCGACATGTCCGCAATGCTTCGCTGGACACGCGACGGCGACACTCAACGGTATGCAGGGTACAGCGGCGGGGGCGCCGGCGGCTCGAGCCCGACCTACGATTATTGGTCGACGACGATGGGACATTTCGGCGCCGACGATGCGAGCTTCACCGCGCATTCGGCCGCCCAAAACGCCAATCGCGTTGGAATGCCTCTGCTGTTGATCCACGGCGATCGCGACACAGTTGTTCCGCATTCGCAAAGTGAACTCATGCAAACCGCTATGCAGCGGGCGGGCCACCCAGTCCGACTGGTAACCTTGGAAGGATCTGATCACTCGCCGGATACTCGAGACCAGATGCGTACGGTGCTTTCGGAATCCCTGGGCTTTATTCAGCAGAACATTGGTCCCGGCGTCGCGCCGGGCAGCCAGTAAGGCAAATGGCGGGCTGATCGAACGATCAGCCCGCTTCTTTTTCCGCTCTCCAAGCGCGCAGGATCGCATCCGCGCTGCGATCGATATCAGCATCCGTTGTTTGAGCGTTGATCACAGAAATGCGGATGATCTGGCGGCCGCGCCATAGCGCGCCGCCCACGAAGCACTCGCCTTCGCTTTGGATGCGGGAGATCGTTTTAAGCGTCAGTGCGTCAGAGACCGCGCCATCCATGCCGGACCCCAGCCGCACCGCCACTTGATTGAGCACGACGTCATTCATGATCTCGAGGCTCGACTCCTTAGCAAGCCGCACCGCAAACCGTTTTGCTTGGGCGCAATGACGCCTCACCATCGCGGCGATGCCTTCGCGGCCGAGCGTCTTGATCATCGCCCAAGTCGCAAAACCGCGCGCGCGCCGCGACAGCTCCGGGACGTAATCCGCCGGATGGCGGTCCGCGCCCGCAGGCAGATAGCTGGCGGCGATGGTCATGGCGCGGCGATGTGCTTCCGCGTCACGCACAATCGCGTAGCCACAATCGTGCGGGGTCTGCAGCCATTTGTGGCCGTCCGTTCCCCAAGAATCGGCCAACTCAAATCCGGCCGCTAAATGTGCGAGGTCATCGGTTGCACGCGCCCACAAGCCGAAAGCGCCATCGACATGCACCCACGCGCCCTTCTCCCGCGCGATCGGCACAATCTCTTGCATCGGGTCAAAGGCGCCGGAATTGATGTGCCCGGCCTGCGTGATCACGATGATCGGTCCGTCAAGCTTTCGCATCACTTCCGCAAACGCATCAGCGCGCATGCAACCTTCGCTATTGATTGCCACGCGAACCACACGCTCAGCGCCGAAACCTAAATATCTGAGCCCTGAGAACACGGTAGAGTGCGCTTCCTCGCCCAGCACGACATGAACTGAAGGTGCGCCGAACAGACCGCTGCGCTCCACGTCCCAGCCTACGCGGCGCAACACTTCGCTGCGCGCCGCTGCGAGGCATGTAAAATTCGCCATCGTGGCGCCGGTGACAAAACCAACAGAAGACTCGCGCGGCAAATCCAGGAGGTCGAGCAACCAGCGTCCGGCGATTTCTTCGACAGCGCACGCCGCTGGCGTCGCCTGTGCGTTGCCGGTGTTTTGCGCCCATGCGCTTGTCAGCCAATCGGCGGCTACGCCAGCCGGCTCGCTAGCGCCGATCACCCAACCGAAGAAGCGCGGACCGGTGATCGCAGCAAGCCCCGCGGGAACCTTTTCAATCAACTCTCCGATCACTGCTTCCTGTGTGGCGCCGTGCTCGGGCGTCGGCGCATCGAAGCGCGCGAGCGCTTCCCTGTAGGAAATCTTGGGGCGATGCGGCCGGTCTCGGTCGCCGGCGCGATAGTCAGCAGCCTCTGTTGCGATGCGCTGCAGCAATCGTTCGAAAGCGTTTCGTTCCATGCCCACCCTCGTTCCGCTCTCATACCGTCCCAGCGCGCTGATGAAATCAACGAAAGAGTGAACCCGCGTGCAGCGTGAGGCGCTTTACGCTTGGGTGGGCGGGGTTCAGGGTGCCGCGATGCGCCGGAGGGTCTTGTTCTTTGCGCTTTTAGCCAGCTTCGCTGTGGCGTCCGTTGCGATGGCGGAACCCCCTAGTGCAGCGCTCCGCCTCTATGCGGCCGGCGAGTTTGTAGCTGCCGCCGATCTCGCCGACACTCAACCTTCGGCGTCGAGCCGTGCGTTTGCGTCGCGCGCACTTGTCGCGGCGTGTGCTGCGGCCCGCTCAGGCAGCGCTATCGACGTGCTGCTGGCGCGTGCCGAAATCAGTGCGCGCGAAGCTCTCGCGCTAGACTCGCGCTCCGTTGACGCCCGTCTCCAACTGGCGCTCGTGTACGGAATGGAAGGCCGGCGCGCGTCGTTGGCGCGTGCTTTCGCAAGCCGTTACGCGTCCCGCGGCAAACGCCTGATCGACGAAGCTCTAGCGCTTGAACCCACCAACGCCCATGCGCATGCCATGCTCGGCGCGTGGAATTTAGAAGTCGTCCGTCGCGGTGGCCGGCTGGGCGCGCTCATGTACGACGCCCATCCCGGGATCGGTCTTACGGAATTCGAGCGGGCTCGGGCGGCGGCGCCTAATGACATGCTAATCCCGCTTCACTTCGCAATGGCGCTGCTGGGGCTCGACCCTGTCGCGTACAGAACGCGCGCCGACGCACTCTTGCAGACGGTGATTACGGCTTCCCCCAGGGACGCTCTGGAAGGCCTGGAACGAGAAACGGCACGGCGCCTCCAGGCGGCACTCGCCGAGAGCCCACAGGCCGCACAGCGCGAGGCGCGAGACTCTGTTCTTTAGCTTTCTCCCTATGGTTGTTCCTTGCAACCTAAGAGCAGTTGTGGATAACTCGCGTTAAACGCGAGTGGGCGCAGCATGGGGTTGGGCGAGGCAAGCTCTCGCGAGGGTTTGAGGCACGCCGCGACTTCGCTGGACGCGGCGACGCTCGATGAGGCGCGCCTCGGTTTTCACCGCGCTCATTCTCAACGCTCGGCCCGCCGCGTCTTTTTCTTTACCCAAGTCATCGCCTTCGCCTTGCTCGCGGCCAGCCTTGTTTGGGAGATCGATCGAGATGCGAGCATGACGTTCCTAGCGCTGCATGTTGCCGCGCTGATCGTGTTCACGGCTGCAATCGCGTGGCGCCTCGTCGCCGCTTCTATTCTTACGCCCGTGCTTTCGCGTCTCGCCGAACCTGCGCGATGGCCTACCTACACAATTCTGTGCCCGCTCTATCGCGAGGCGCCGGTCGTGCCTGAGCTAGTCGCGGCGCTCAAGCGACTCGACTATCCGAGCGAAGCACTGGACGTGAAATTGTTGGTCGAGGAGGACGACATCGATACGCGCGCGGTGGCGCTGGCGGCATCGCAGGCGCCACATATTGAAGTTGTTATTATCCCTCCCTCAAAGCCCCGCACCAAACCCAAGGCGCTCAATGCTGGTCTCGCCCTGGCGCGCGGCGACTACGTTGCGGTGTACGACGCCGAGGATCGTCCACACCCTCAGCAATTGCGCGCTGCATTAGCTGCTTTCGAGGATAGCGGCGGAAAGCTGGCCTGTGTCCAGGCGCCCTTGGTGATCGACAACGCAGACGCTCCCTGGATCGCGCGCCAGTTTGCCGCGGAATATGCAATTCAGTTCAACGAAATCCTACCACTGTTGGCGCGCCTTGAATTGCCCTTGCCGCTGGGTGGATCAAGCAATCATTTTCGCGCCGACGTCCTGCGCGCGGCGGGTGGTTGGGACCCTAACAACGTCACCGAAGACGCGGACCTGGGCTATCGGCTGGCGCGCGACGGCTATCGAAGCGACATGATCGGTCCACCAACTTGGGAAGAAGCGCCGATCGATTTCCGCGCGTGGCGGCGTCAACGTGTGCGTTGGATCAAGGGCCATATGCAAACGTGGCTCGTGCTCATGCGGGACCCCCTACGGACCGCTCGCGAAATGGGACTTGGCGCATTTGCGTCCATGCAACTCATGCTCGGCGGCGGCATCGTTGCTTCCTTCGCACACGGGCCGCTTGCCTTCATTATCTTCACGGCGTTGTTGACGCCGGCGCGACTGCTGGAGCCGATCGACGTCATTCTAGCGTTGAGCGGCTACACAGTTGCGGTGTTCGCTTCGCTGAGCGCCAGCGCCCTTTCGCGAAATTGGAGTCACTTGCGAGCGGCTTTGACCATGCCCTTCTACTGGCCTCTCTCGACCGTCGCGGCCTGGATTGCTTTCGCCGAACTCTTGCTCCGCCCACACCAATGGACGAAAACCGCCCATGGTATTTCGGACCGGACGCAATATGCTGTCCCGGCGCCCGCGAAACGCCACGTTTGGACCCCCAGAGTGGTGCTGCGAGGACATGCCTAGGTAGAACCAGCTGGGGAAAACTGATGCGCATCATTTTCGGCGGCCTAGCCGCTGTTTTCGCTTTTTTCATTTTCAATGCCGCGCCTGCCTCTGCGCAAACGCGGATCGAGTGCCCCCTCCCAGAGGCAACGCGGACGATCACGGATCCGCTGCCACGCGATTGGTGGACAACACCGATCCGCGATCGGCTTACTGATACGCGCGTTCAAGATATCGGCGGACGCCCCGCGCTTGTTTGCCAGTATGGCGATGCAGGCTCTGTCCAAACTAACGCGCCGCGCTTTCAACGCTGTGTTGCACGCCGCGGCGGTTTCGACTGCATGCGACTTGGTCCGTTCCCGCCAGGTGGCCCTGGCGGTCCGGGTGGCCCCGGCGGTCCGGGTGGCCCCGGCGGTCCAGGTGGCCCCGGCGGTCCAGGTGGCGGTGGTGGCGACCACGGCGTGCTCAACATTCCGCAGACCTACATGTTCGATCTCGATCGCGGGCGACTTGCAACCGACCGCAGCGCCGACGTGTGGTTCCATGCCATCACCGCGGGCGAGATCTATCTCGAACCGCAAAATGGCGCGCTCATCGCGCTTGGCGACATCCGGGGTGGGGATGCTTGTCGTCGCAGTCTGTCCAACGCGCGTATTGCACTCGCTGGCGGCCTGAGGGGATATTACGTCTGCTATCAAACAAGCGACGGCCAGCGTGGTGATTTCCGCATTCTCGGCTTGACCGAGACGTCACCGCGAACGCTGACGATTGAGTACGGCAATTACCGCGATCGCCGCTGACGGCTAGCGAAGCGATGCGAGCAAATCTCGCATCGCTTCCACGTCTGCTTCGCTTTGATTCCAGGATACCACCAAGCGCGCCTCACCCGAGCCCTTCGCGCCCCAATCGTAAAACTCCAGGCCGGCTTGCCGCAGTTTCTCGACATTGGCGGCGCCGGGCTTGATGAAAACTTGATTGGTCTGAACAGGCGCCGAAAGGTGCGCGTGCGCCGCAGCACCGAGTTGCTTGGCCAAATTGTTGGTGTGGGCAGCCAGTTTCAGCCAAAGGCCATCCTCAAGATAGGCCAGCAACTGCGCGGCTGAGTAACGACCTTTGCACATCAAATGTCCTCCCCGCTTGCGGCGGCGCTCAATGGCATCAGTGAATTTCGGATCGAACGTCACGATGGCCTCGGCCGCCAGGGCGCCGTTCTTGGTCGCTCCAAACGACAACAGATCGACGCCGGCGCGCCACGTGATGTCCGCCGGTGAGCATCCGAGCGCCGCTACGGCGTTGCCAAACCGGGCGCCGTCGACGTGAAAAGCCCAACCTTGCCGACGTGTGATGGCGCCCAACGCCGCAATCTCATCCGGCGTGTAGATGGTTCCGCGTTCCGTCGCCTGTGAGATCGACACCGCCGCGAGCTTGGGCGAATGAATATCGCCGCCATTGCTCGCAAACGCTGCTTCGAGCGTTTCCGTCGTCAGCTTCGCATCGGCGCCGTCGAGCAAAGTGAGTTTGGCGCCGCCGGCGTAGAACTCCACCGCACCGCATTCGTCGCGCTCAATGTGCGCTTCGCGATGGCACAGCACCGCGCCCCAGGGTGGCACGGCGCTTGCCAACGCGATCGCATTCGCCGCGGTCCCCGTCGTCACAGTGAAGACGCGCACGTCGCGCTCGAACACTTCGCTGAAGCGCCCATCGAGTTGCTTCGACCATTCGTCATCGCCGTACGCACGCGCCATTGTGCGCTGGTTGACGCGGACAATCGCCTGCAAAATTTCTGGCGCTATAGCGGCGTTGTTGTCGGAGCGGAAGTTCATCGAAGGTTACTCACGCAGAAAACCTTTGTTCATTGTCGAAGCACTTTCGTATGTCAAAACACAAGAAAGCTGTCTCAAACCAGCACGTTTGCGGCTCGCACCAACGCTTACTTTACAACATCTCGCTAGGCTTAAGCGAAATTAGCCATTGGAACGCGGGCCGTGCAACACTTCATCAACCGTGCCACGATTGAGAAAGCCGCCGCCGAGATTTACAACGGGCCCCGCGCGCGCCTGTATTTGATTGGCTTTGTCGCGTTGATGATCACCGCCGTCGTTGGTCTCGCGCTCGCCACGATCTGGCTTGGTGTTGCTTTGTTGATCGAAGAAGCATGCCGCGTGTTGCGCGCGCGGTTAGCGACGCTTCCCAGTCAAGAAGCACGCGCCGCGCATTTGGGCCTCGACATCGCGGCCGCATCCATCTTTGCAGTCGCGCCCGCGATGGCGTGGTATTCGCGCGCCGACCTTGGCGCTGCTTTGGCCATCACGCTGCTTGTCATGCTTTCGGGAAATGCTGCATTCAGTGGCCGCGGCGGCCGCATCAACGCCATCATCGCTTGCGCGCCCTACGGCGTGCTTGCTTTGCTCTTCCTACTGGAGAGCGCCGCCGCCAACGCCGCCGCGGCGACGTTTGCTTGCCTGCTGGTCGCCGGCTACACCTTCGCGGCAGCACTTCAGCACGCCAACCGCGCCGCCCACGAACGCGCACAGGACGGCGAATGGGTCCGTCAGCTGAACATGAGCTTTGGCGACGGCCAGTCCGCCGCTTGGGAGCTGGACTTCTCGCGCCGTCAGATAGCGGGAAGCAACAGCCTCGCAAGCCTGCTTGGACGTCCGGTTGCCTTTGACGACATCATCGGCGGCGATTGCTTCGCCGTGCCAGCGGATCGGGCCATGGTGAGCGCCGCCTTCTCTCCAGAACGTGCAGGCGTGCGGAGCATCGCGCTCGAACACGATGTCATGGGGCCCAACGCAGAAACGGTTCGCATCCGTCACCAAGGCTTCATGCGTGCTGCGCCCGATGGCGCCGCGATGCGGCTTACGTGCGTCACGCAGATCATTCCACCCGTTGCCCAGATGGGCGAAATTGGCTCGGCCGACGCCGTGGCGGCCGCCCTCGCTGCGCAAGCCGAAACACTGCGCACGCTCTGCAATGAACTCTCCTCGGACATTGATATCGACGTTGTCGGGAGCGACCCCGCGCAGATGCTGCGACTGCTGATCGAACGCGCATCGGCGATCGAGTCGGGCGTCGATGATCTTGCGCATGCACGTCACGCCGCCGAGAGCGCCAACCTCGCCAAATCGCAGTTCCTGGCCAATATGAGCCACGAACTCCGCACGCCGCTCAATGCCGTCATCGGCTACGCCGAAATGTTGCAAGAGGACGCTGCGGACGAAGACAACAAGGCAGCCGTGCAGGATCTCAGTCGCATCCTGGCCGCCGCCAAGCACCTGCTCAGCCTCATCAATGAGATTCTCGACCTCTCAAAGATCGAAGCTGGCCGCGTCGACGTGGCGCCGTCCAACTTCGATCCTGCGGAGATGCTTGAAGACTTGGTCGAAACCGTTCGCCCCATGGCCGAGCAAAACGGCAACACCATCCGCGTCGCCGGCGCCTCGCCACCCGGCGCCGCTCACACAGACGCGCTCAAGATCCGCCAATGCGTGCTCAATCTGTTGTCAAACGCCTGCAAGTTCACGCGCAACGGCGACGTCGAAATCGCACTCGACCGCAAACCTCACAACGGCGTCGAGCAATTGTTTATCACAGTGACCGACACCGGGATCGGCATGTCCAACGAACACTTGTCGCGGCTCTTCCAACCTTTCGTGCAGGCCGATCCCTCTATCACGCAGCAATATGGCGGCACGGGCCTTGGCCTCACGATCACGCGGCGCTTGGCGCAATTGCTTGGCGGCGACGTGACCGTGCATAGCAAACTCGGCCAGGGCTCGTCCTTCACGTTGCATATGCCGGCCAACTTCGCGGATGCAGCGAGTGCTCTAGGCGCAGCAGCGGCCGTCGATGCTGTGCAAGGTTCGGAGGACGCGCCGCTGGTCATCGTGATTGAAGACGAGGCGGACGCCCGCGAACTCGCCGCACGCGCGCTCACCCGCGCTGGCTTTGCGGTACAAGGCGTCGGCGGCGGCGAAGCCGGCTTAGCGCTGGCGCGCAACAAAGCGCCCGCACTGGTGCTGCTCGACATCTTCCTGCCCGATCGTTCAGGTTGGCGCGTGCTGCAGAGCCTGAAGCACGATCCCAAGACGCAGGACATTCCCGTCGTTGTGCTGTCCGTGAACGAAGACCGCTCGCATGCTATGGCTTTGGGCGCAGCCGAACACATGGTTAAGCCTGCGGATCGCGACGTGCTGGCCGCTACCGTGATGCGCTACGCGCGAAAACGTCCACAGACCACCGCGAGCGCAACCATCACGTCGCTCACCCAAAAGTACGCCGGCTAAGCGTCATTTTGACTCGTAGTGCGCCGCCATGACGCGCGCGACGACTTCCGTCACGCGCTTGCCGGTCGGAACGTGCAGGAATTCGTTTGGCCCGTGCGCGTTAGAGTTTGGCCCGAGCACGCCGGTCACGACGAATTGCGCTCGCGGAAATTTCGCGCCTAACATCGCCATAAACGGGATCGAACCGCCTTCCCCCATCATCGCCATCGGCTGACCCCACGACGTGTGCGATGCGTCTTCCAGCGCGGACTCCAACCACGCCGCAGTCTTCGGCGCGTTCCAGCCGGTGCCAGGCTCTTCGAAGGTGAACGACACCTTCGCGCCATACGGCGGATCGTCGGTCAGAATCTTTGTCATGCGCTTCGCCGCGTCCTCCGCATTCAGCGTCGGCGGCAGGCGCATGGAAAGCTTGGCCGCAGTGAAGGGTCGCAACACGTTGCCTGCATTCGATGGCGGCGGCGCGCCTTCCAAGCCAACAACGGAGAGCGCCGGCCGCCAGGTGCGATTGAGCACCAACTCAACCAGATCGTCATCGGCGGGATGCATGCCTTTCACGAACGGAAATTTTGCGTAGATCTGATTGCCCAGCGCCCTCGCCGCGACCTTCGCTTGCGCGATGCGATCGGCGGGAATGTCGCCGTGCAATTCCTTGACGATGACTTCGCCAGTCTTGATGTCTTCCAGCCGCGCCAGCAATTGCCGCAAAATCCGGAAGCTTGACGGCACAATGCCGGACGCGTCTCCCGAGTGCACGCCTTCGGTCAAAACATCCACACGCAACGTCCCGCCAATCAGACCACGCAGTGATGAGGTCAACCATAGCCGGTCATAGTCGCCGCAGCCGCTATCGAGGCACACAACCAAGGAGGGCGACCCGATCCGATCCGCCAACGCTTCCATGTAGAACGGCAGGTCCGGCGAGCCCGACTCCTCGGACGCTTCGATCACGATCACCGCGCGCGCATGCGGGACGTTCTGATCTTTCAGCGCCAGCAGCGCCGCCAGCGATCCGAAAATCGCGTAGCCGTCGTCGGCGCCGCCGCGACCGTAGAGCTTGTCGCCCTCGATCACCGGTATCCACGGACCTTTGCCATCCGCCCATCCCGTCATTTCCGGCTGCTTATCGAGGTGCCCATAGAGCAGAACCGTGTCGCTGCTTTTGGCGCCGGGGATGTCGATTAAAATAAGTGGCGTCCGCCCCTTTAGTCGCTCAACCGAAAGCGTGCCGCCGAGCGCTGCGACCTTGGGCTTCGCCCAGCCGGCCAGCAGCTCAACAGCCCTATCCATGTGCCCGAGTTTTTCCCAATCTTGCTCGAACGACGGCGATTTATTTGGAATGCGAATGTATTCGACCAAGGTGGGAACGATCTCGTCTTGCCAAATCTGATCGGTGAACTTGCGCAATTGCGCCTGGGCGATTTCGGCCATGAGCGGTGTCCTGGAAGCGTGCCTCGAACCTAATGCGCTGACGCGGACACTTCCAGAGTTTCCCGGGCGATGCGGTGCTATTCGGCTTGCGCTGGCGCTGCGCCGCCATCGCGCTCTTCCGCCTCGAAAGTCTCGATCTTCTTGGCGGTCCAGTGTGGCGAGCGTGTGTACTTGGCCACCATCGCGTAGAGCACCGGCAACACAAACAGCGTCAGCATGGTCGCAAACACCGCGCCGAAGGCGATGACGACGCCAATGGTTTGCCGGCTTCCAGCCCCCGGTCCTGACGCAAACACCAGCGGCAACGATCCGCACGCGGCGGCGATTGACGTCATGATGATCGGTCGCAGCCGCAGCGAGGCGGCCTCTTTCACCGCCTCGATAACTGACATGCCTTCGTCACGCAGTTGATTGGCGAATTCGACGATCAAAATGCCATTCTTCGCGGCGATGCCGACCAGGATGATCAAGCCGATCTGGCTGTACGTGTTCACGGTCGCGCCCGCCATCAGCAACCCAAACAGGCCGCCGAGCACCGCAATTGGCACCGTCAGCATGATGATGAGCGGATTGAGCCAGCTCTCGAATTGCGCGGCCAACACCAGGAAGACGAGCACCAACGCAAATCCGAACGCGAGGCCAACGCCACCCGACGCTTGCAGATAGTCGCGCGCCTGCCCGCCCCAATCGATGTTGATGCCCGGCGTCGCGTGTAGCGCCGCTTGCTCGCGATAGAAGTCGACCGCTTGCGCGACCGTGTAGCCCGGCGCCAGTTCCGCGGTCAGTGTGATAGAGCGCTGGCGGTCGACACGGTTACGGCTTGGGGTATCGCCGCGCACCTGCGTGTTGACCACGCTTGCCAGTGGCACCAGCGCGCCGGCGCTGCCGCGCACATAGAGGTTTTCGAGATCCTGCAGCGAACGGCGTTGGGCTAAATCGGTTTGCAGGATCACATCGTATTCCTGCCCGTTTTTCACGTAAGTCGTGACCCGCTGCGAGCCGAACATGGTCTGTAACGTGTCGCCGATATCGCTCACTGACACGCCAAGCTGGGCGGCTTTGTCGCGATCCATGTTCACCGCCAAGCGCGGCGATGTCGGCTGGTAATCAAGACGCGGACGCGTCAGGCCCGGATTGCTTTCCGCCGCTGCCAGGATGGGCGCAATCCAGCGCGCGATGGAAACGTAGTCGTTGCCCTCGGCAATAAGGTCGACGTTAGAGCCCGACCCGCCGCCCCCGCGCTGGAACGGTCCGCGCACGCTCGCCAGAACCCGAGCACTGGTTATGCCGCCCAGCTGCCGATTGAGGCGCGCCGCCACTTGCTGCGCGCTTTCGCTCCGCTGATCCCAATCGCGTAGCACCAGCGAACCGGAAGCGGTGTTGAATTGCGAGCTGCCGAAGCGCGGAATGGCGAGACTATATCGATCGGCAACGCCTTCGTGCTGCAGGCGTTGCAGGATCGGCTCGACACGTCGCGCTGTTTGCAGCGTGTAGTCATAGCCCGAGCCTTCCGGCGCAGTGATGCTGACATCGACGCGTCCGCGATCCTCTGCTGGCACAAGCTCGCGCGGCAGCAGCAGGAACAAACCCACCGCGAGCACCGCCAGCGTGGCTAATACCGCCCCCACGATGACGTTCGCCGTCCGATTGCCGAGCGCGATGTCCAGCGTGTCATGATACGAACCGCGCAATCGCGTCATCGCACCATCGATCTTGCGTCCGAGCCAGCCCGCGCCTTTGGCCGGCCGCAAGAGCTTCGACGCCAGCATCGGCGACAGACTCAACGCCAAGAACGCCGAGAATACTACAGCTGATGCAATCGCTACCGCCAATTCCACGAAAAGCCGTCCGATATAGCCGGGCAAGAACATCAACGGCGCAAACACCGAGACGAGCACAATGGTTGTCGCCACGACGGCGAAGAACACTTGCCGCGCCCCGCGCTCGGCGGCCAGAAGCGGCGGTTCACCCTCGTCCACGCGGCGCTGGATGTTCTCCACCACAACAATGGCGTCATCCACCACGAGCCCAATCGCCAGCACCAGCGCCAGCAGCGTCAGCAAGTTGATCGAGAACCCGAGCGGCGCCAGCACCATGAACGTCGACATGATAGAGAGCGGCGCCACGATCGCTGGGATCACCGCCGCGCGCCAATCGCCAAGGAACAACATGTTCACGAGGCCCACCAGCACGAGCGAGAGGCCCATGGTGATCCATACTTCCCGGATCGCGCGCGAAGTGAACACGGTATAGTCGACCACGACGGCGAGCTGCGCGCCGCCCGGAAGCGTTGGATTGATGGCGGCGACTTCGCGCCGAACCCCTTCGGAGATTTCCAAATCGTTCGCCTGCGATTGCCGGGTCAGCGCCAAACCGATCTGGTCAGCGCCGTTGGAACGAAACAGGCTTCGTCGCTCCGAAGGCCCCTCTTCTACCCGTGCGATGTCGCCAAGGCGCACCACGTAGGGCGTTTGATCCGCCGAGCCGCCAGCGGCGGGCGCCGTGGATCGAGCAGGACTGATCGGCAATTGCGCGAATTGCTCTGGCGTCGAATAGAGCCGGTTGACGCGAATGGTGAAATCGTTGGCGCTGGATTCGATTGCGCCGGCAGCTGGATCGAGGTTCTGCGCGCGCATAGCGTTCTCGGCATCGGCGACCGTGATGCCGCGCGCCGCCATCTGATCAGCATTAAGCCAGATCCGCATTGAATAGAGCTGCTGCCCGGCCAAGAAAACCTGCGCGACGCCAGGAATGGTCGAGAGCTTTTGCACCAAGTAGCGGTTGGCGTAGTCCGATAATTGCAGCCGGCTCATCGTCGGCGAGCTTAGCGTCAGAAAGATCAGCGGCGAGGAATCCGCGCTGGCCTTGGCGATGCGCGGTGCGTCGGCCTGATCCGGCAATTGTGATATGACACGCGACACTGCATCGCGCACGTCATTGGCGGCTTCGTCCAAATTGCGGTCGAGCGTAAACAGGATCGAAATCTGCGAAGCGCCATCGCGCGACGACGAGGTAATCCGGTCAACGCCCTGAATGCCGGAGACCTGTTGCTCGATGACCTGCGTTATACGCTCTTCGATCACTTCCGCGGAGGCGCCGACATAAGTCGTGGTGATGGAGACTTGCGGCGGGTCGACATTCGGCAGTTCGCGCACGGGCAGCGCGAAGAACGCAGCGATGCCGATAACAGCAAGGATGATCGCCGCGACGGTGGCGAAGACCGGGCGGCGGACCGAAAGGTCGGACAGCATCATGGAGTGGCGGGCCGCAATCCATCTGGGGCGCCGCGCGCCGTGTTGTCGCTCAACTGCCTGCCGCCAGCACTGGCATGGACGCCCGCGCGCGCTGGCCCAACGCGGACGGGCGCATCTGGCTCGACCCGGTCGAGACCATCCAGCACGACTTGCGCGCCCGCCGGCAGGCCCTCGCGAATTTCTACAAAGCCGCTTTCGTTTGCGCCCACCGTGACTGGCGTTTGCCGCGCGACGGTCCGATTACCCTGATGCGCGATCACGTACACAAACGACTGATCGGATTGCGACTGCACCGCCGATTCCGGCAGCGCCACGGCCTGCCGTTGCCCGTTCTCGATCAGCACATGCATGAGCATGCCCGGCACCAGCGACCCATCAGCATTGGCGAATTCGGCGCGGGCGCGGATGGCGTGCGTGTTGGGATCGATGCGGGTATCAATATCCGAAATGCGACCGCTCACGACGCGCGTCGGATATGGATCGGGCCGCGCTTGAATGGGCGCATTCAAGTGTAAGGCCGGCAGATAGCGATCCGGCACGTCGAAATCGACGCGTACGGTGGAAATATCATCCAGCGTTACGATCGTCGCCCCCGGACTGATCAACGCGCCGGGCGCAATGTCAGTCAGGCCGAGCCGGCCTGCGAATGGGGCACGGATGACCCGATCGGCCTGGCGTGATTGCGCCGCGGCCAAATTGGCGCGCGCCTGCTCGAGAGCCGAACGATACTGATCCATCGCCGCCGGCGCCAAAAAGCCAGCTTGCGCCAGAGTATTGTAACGATTGTAGTTGCTTTGCGCGACATCCACCGCAGCACGCGCCTGCGAGACGTTCGCCGCTTCCTCAGTGGACTTCAACTGCACCAGAATGTCGCCACGATGCACGAACGCGCCATCGTTGAAGCGCACCGACGTCACCTGTTCGGTGTTGTTGGCGCTGAGATTGACGGATTGAATGCCCTTGGCCGAACCGAGCGCTTCGATGTTGTCGGTAAAAGGCCGCATCGTCGAGGCCACAGCCGTGACTTGCGTGACTCGACCAGCGCCACCGCGCTGCGAGCCGCCAGCTGTACTTGAAGGGAGCGCCAACCGCATGACGCCGGCGATCAACATCAGCGCCACGAGAACGACTGCGCCCACCAAAAAGAAGTGCCGGCGCGCGCGCACCTTCACCTCGTCGGTCGTCGTCGTCGGGAGGCTGCCGTCCACGAAAAAACCTTCTACCGAAGTCCTACTGTAGTCCTCGTTTCTTTTGCAACCAACGCCTTAAAAACCGGTTCCAAATGCAGCGCGGCAAATAGCGACTTCCCTGCAGTTTGATCACAAAAGCGTCGCTCTGCCAGCGCGAGCGCCATTCTGGCAAACTTTGACAAACCTGGCGTGACACCGCGCGGCCGATCTACGACCCTCGTCCAGGCAACCTCCCGCCCCAGGACTACGCATTCGGACGGCGATGATAATGGCGCCGCATCGGCAATGCATCACGCGCCCATACGCACCTGAAACGCCACGAACACCAGCGATGCGATGACCGCGATGTTCGCGATCATCTGCACCATTGTGCTTGTGTCTTGAAGCGTCACGCCGCCTGCTTCTCCTTCGCGCCAAAGCGCTCATAGAAGCTCTGGTCGGTCTTCGCCATGTCACGCAGCAGTTTGTTCGGGCGGAAGCGATCGCCGTACTCATCCGCCAAACGGTCGGCCTCTTCCACGAACTTCGCAGTGCCCCAGAAGAGATCGACGTAGCTGATGCAGCCGCCCGTGTAGGGCGCAAAGCCCCACGCGAGGATCGACCCGACGTCCGCGTCACGTGGATCGGTGATCACGCCTTCTTCAAAGCAGCGCGCCACTTCGATGCACTGGCGAAAGAGGAAGCGCTTGGTCAACTCCGCCTTCAGCGCCGGCGGGCATTCTTTGACTTTGGTCTCGATGCGCTGCGACAGCTCCGGCCAAATGCGCGTTGGTTTGCCGTCGGCGCCGTACTCATAATAGCCCTTGCCCGCTTTACGCCCGACACGGCCTTTGTCCTCGACAATCCACGAGAGCAACGCCGCGCGCGGATCTTTCTTGTAATCTTGCTGATTGAGCTCTGCATTGGCTTTGCCGATCTTCAGCGCGGTATCCAGGCCGACGCTGTCGGACACTTCGAGTGGGCCCATCGGCATGCCTGCTTGACGGCCTACATTCTCAATGATCGCCGGCGCGATGCCCTCCATGAGCATCTCGACGCCTTCCGCCGGATAAGTGCCGAAGCAGCGCGAGGTATAGAAGCCGCGGTGATCGTTCACGGTGATTGGGGTCTTCTTGATTTTCACGACATAATCGATCGCCTTGGCGAGCGTTTCCTTGGTGGTCTTCGCGCCCAAGATCAGCTCAACGAGCCCCATGCGCTCGACCGGCGAGAAGAAGTGTATGCCGACGAAGTTTGCCGGGCGCACACTCGCTTCCGCGAGTCCGGTGATCGGCAGCGTCGAGGTGTTGGAACCCATCACGGCTTTGTCGGAAAGGTGCGCTTCCGCCTTCTTGGTGATCTCCGCCTTCAGCGAAGGATTTTCGAATACCGCTTCGATCACCAGATCAGCGCCGTCGATCTTCGAGTAATCTGTCGTTGGTTTGATGAGCGCCAGCAGCGCATCGCCCTTTTCCTTGGTCAGGCGGCCGCGGCCGATGTCCTTCTCAACCAACTTGCGCGAATAATCCTTGCCCTTCTCGGCGGCTTCATCGGTCACATCGATCAGCACCGTCTCGATGCCGGCCTTGGCTTGCACGTAGGTGATGCCCGCGCCCATCAGGCCGGCGCCGATGACGGCGACCTTCTTGATCTCGTTCGGCGGCACGCCCTCCGGTCGGTTGCCGCCCTTGCCGAGCGCCTGCATCGACACAAATAGCGTGCGGATCATGCCTTTTGCTTGTGGCGTGTTGGCCGTCTTGATGAAGTAGCGTGACTCGATGCGCAGAGCCGCATCGATCGGCACCTGCACCCCTTCGAAGATGCACGACAGGATGTTGCGTTGCGCCGGATAGTTGAGGCTGGTCTGTTTGGAGACCATGGCGTTGCCGCCAACGCTCGCCATTGCGCCGCCCGGCGTGAACGGGCCGTCTTTCACCTTGTAGCCTTTGACATCCCACGGTGCGACTGCGTTCGGCTTGTCCTTCAGCCACACCTTCGCCGCCGCAACCGTCGTGCCGGCGGGCACAACTTCATTCACGAAGCCCAGGCTCTTCGCGTCTTGCGGCGACTTATCTGCGCCTTGCAAAATCATCATCGCGGCGTTCTGCACGCCGATCAGGCGCGGCAGACGCTGCGTGCCGCCAGCGCCCGGCAGCAAACCGACCTTCGCCTCCGGCAGCCCCAGCTTGATCCTCGGATTGTCGGCAACGACGCGATAGTGGCACGCGAGGCAAAGCTCCAAACCGCCACCCAGCGCAAGACCTTCGATCGCCACCGCGACCGGCTTTCCGCAGGTTTCCAGATCGCGATAAACACGATTGAGCGAGAAGCTTTGCTCAAATTGCTTCTTCAGTTTTTCTTCTTCCGACTTTGGCGCCGCTTGCCCCGCGCCGCGCTGATTCATCTCTCCAAGATCCGCGCCGGCGCAGAAGCCTGAGGTCTTACCCGACGTGATGACCGCGCCCTTAATCGCAGCGTCCGTCTTGATCTTGTCCACGATCTCATAAAGCTCGCGCACGACGCTCGCCGTGATCGTGTTCATCGAGCGGCCAGGCACATCGAACGTGATGAGCGCGATGCCGTCAGAGTCTACGTCGATTTTAAAATTTTCCATGGCGTCACCCATACCCTTCACTGACCAAACGTAATGACCCGCCCATCCGGCGCGGATATCTCAAATTCCACCATTTCGTAGGGCTTGTCGGTCAACGGCCCCGCCGCGCCGCCACGCGCAACAACGTCGGCGCGCATCGCTTCGATATCATCCACCCAGAAATAGATCGCCCATTCGTTCTGCGGCGGCGTGAAGGAGGCCGTGCAAGTAAGAAACACTTCCTTGCCGTCGCGCCTGAGCATTGCGAATTGCGGGCCTTCGCCCAGCACAGTGTGAGCGTCGAAGCCAAGCTGATCGACGAAGAACCCCAGCATTGGCTTCATCGTGTCACGCGTTACTGCGAGAACCGGCGCGTGGTCTCTCAGCTTGGCTGTCGCCATTAGTTCACCCGTTCTATCACAGTCGCCGTACCCATGCCCGCGCCGATGCAGAGCGTGATCAGCGCGCGTTGCTTGTCCGCACGCTCCAGCTCATCGACCATGGCGCCGAGAATCATCGCACCGGTAGCGCCGATAGGGTGACCCATGGCGATGGCGCCGCCATTAACGTTGACCTTCTCCATATCGAGATCGAGCGCCTGCACCCAGCGCAGCACAACAGCGGCAAACGCCTCGTTCAGCTCCCACAAATCGATGTCCTGCTTGCTGAGCCCGAGACGCTTCATCAGCTTTTGCGTCGCGAATTCCGGCCCCGTGAGCATGATCGACGGCTCGGAACCGACGGAGGCGCCGCCAAGAATCCTAGCACGCGGCTTCAAGCCAAGCTCCTCGCCCATTTCCTTAGTGCCGATCAGCACGGCGGCGGCGCCGTCGACGATGCCAGACGAATTGCCGGCGTGGTGGACGTGGTCAACTTTCTCGATTTCCGGATAACGCTGCTGAATGACACCGTCGAAGCCCGGCATCATCTCGCCTTGCATCTTGAAGCTCGGCTCCAGCGCGCCAAGCGATTGCAGCGTGGTCTCCGGGCGCATGAACTCGTCGCGGTCGAGCAGCGTCACGCCGAGTTGGTCCTTCACCGGCACGATCGACTTCTTAAAGCGCCCTTCCTTCCACGCCTTCGCAGCGCGCTGCTGGCTTTGAACCGCATAGGTGTCGAGATCGGTGCGCGAAAAACCGTACTTCGTCGCTATCACATCCGCGGCGACGCCCTGGGGCACGAAATACGATTTCATGGCGATCGACGGATCCGTCGCCCATGACCCACCCGTCGAACCCATCGGCACGCGGCTCATCGATTCACAGCCGCCGCCAATCGCGAGGCTGGCTTCGCCCGACTTCACCTTCGCCGCCGCAATGTTGCAAGCTTCCAAGCCGGATGCGCAGAAGCGCTCGACCTGCACACCCGCCACGCTTTCCGCGTAACCCGCATTCAGCACAGCGGTGCGCGAAAGATTGCCGCCCTGCTCGCCGATCGGCGATAGCACGCCCAGATACACGTCATCGATCTTGGCGGTGTCGATGTTGTTGCGGTCACGAACCGCCTGCAGCATTTGCGTCGCCAATTGCAGCGACGTCTGCTCGTGCAGCGAGCCGTTCGCTTTGCCTTTGCCGCGCGGCGTACGAACCGCATCATAAATATAGGCCTCAGCCATTCTCTTTACTCCTTACTTCGTCTCCCCCGCTTTGTGGGGGAGTTGTCGCCGAAGGCGACGGAGGGGGCGCGTCGACGAACCCCTCAGTCTCGCTTCGCTCGACGGCTCCCCACGCGTGGGGAGCATCGACACCCTCCATGGGACCGGAGTCGTCCCGCGGCGCAGAAAGCGCCTACTCCGCTGACCGCTGCGCTCGGGCTGAGCGCAGCGCGGCAAACTCTATCCGTCGATCACCACTTCACCGCGGAACGAATTCGCGATGAAGCAGGCTTCGTGTGACTTGTGATGCAGGTCAGCGATCTGACTTGCGTTCGGCTGTTTCTCGCCAGACCAAATGATCCTCGGCTTCAACGTCACTTTGGTCACCGCCAAACGCCCGCGATCATCCTTACCGAACGCGCCTTCAGCGGCGTCGACATAGGAATCGAGCACAAATCCGTCACGGCGCGCAAAATCCAAGACGAACAGCATGTGGCACATCGATAGCGACGCCACGAGCATCTCTTCCGGATCGACCGCGTCCTCGCGCGACATCGGCAGCATCACCACATGTGGTGATGACGACCCAGGCACAACAACGCCGCCATCGAAGGCGATCTCGTGGCCACGCGAATATTTGCCGTCGGCAAAATTCTGGTCGCCGCGCTTCCAAGAAACGGTGGCGGTGTAAGTCGCCACTAGAACGCCTCCGCGCTCAACGCCATCACCGGCTCCGCACCAGACTTCAACTTCGCCAAGTGCGAGCCCGCTTCCGGCAGCACGCGCGCGAGGAAATAGCGTCCCGTCGCCAACTTCGTGTCGTAGAACGGATCGCTTGCGCCGCCATTGGCCTTCGCCACCAGCGCCGCCTTCGCCATCAGCGCCCACATGTAGGTCAGCGCGGTTACACCAAAGAGATCGAGAAAATCGTGGCTGGCCGCGCCGGCATTGTCGAAGTTCGACAAACCGTTCTGCATCAGCCACGTCGCGCCATCCTGCAATTGCGCCTTCGCCGTCTTCAGCCCTTCGACGAACGGCTTCAGCTCGGCATTGTCTTCATTCGCATGCGTGAACTCATCGATCTCGTTGAAGAACGAGAAGATGCCGCGCCCTGCATTAGCGCCGAGCTTGCGGCCCACGAGATCAAGCGCCTGGATGCCGTTAGCGCCTTCGTAGATCATGGTGATCCGCGCATCGCGCACGAACTGGCTCATGCCCTGCTCTTCGATGAAGCCGTGGCCGCCAAAGACTTGCTGAGCGTTGGTGGCGTTCTTGTAGCCGCCGTCGGTGAGGAAGCTTTTGATCACCGGCGTCATCAGCGCCATGTAGTCGTCAGCCTTCTCGCGCACCTTTTCATCCGGCGACGAATGCATGAGATCGCCGTAAAGCGCCGTCCAGAACGCAAACGCCCGCGCCGCTTCATTGAACGCTTTCGCGTCCATCAGCATGCGGCGAATGTCCGGATGCACGATGATCGGATCGGCGGGACCGTCCGGATTTTTCTTGCCCGTCAGCGAGCGCCCTTGAAGGCGATCCTTCGCGTAGGCGACGGCGTTTTGATACGACACTTCTGACTGCGAGAGTCCCTGCAGCCCAACGCCCAACCGCGCCACGTTCATCATCGTGAACATGGCAGAGAGGCCTTTATTCTCCGCGCCGCACAGATAGCCGATCGCGTCATCATAATTGAGCACGCACGTCGAGTTGCCGTGAATGCCCATCTTCTCTTCGATCTTGCCACAGACAACGCCGTTGCGTTTGCCGAGCGAACCGTCGTCGTTGACGAGGAATTTCGGCACGATGAACAGCGAAATGCCTTTAGTGCCGGCCGGCGCGCCTTCGATGCGCGCAATCACCAAATGGATGATGTTGTCAGCGAAATCGTGCTCGCCCGCGGAAATGAAAATCTTCTGTCCGGTGATGCGATACGTCCCATCGCCCTGCGGGATCGCCTTTGTGCGCAGCATGCCGACATCAGTGCCCGCATGCGGCTCGGTCAAATTCATGGTGCCGGTCCATTCGCCGGTCACCAGTTTCGGCAGATATTTCTTCTTGAGCTCGTCGCTGCCGTGCTGGTGGATCGCTTCGTAGGCGCCGTGGCTGAGGCCCGGATACATGCCCCACGCCATGTTGGCGCTCGCCACCATCTCATTCCATGCTAGCGCCACCAAATGCGGCATGCCTTGGCCGCCATACACAGGATCGCACGAGAGTGCGGGCCAGCCGGCTTCAACGAATTGCTTGTACGCTTCCTTGAAGCCCGGCGGCGTCGTCACCGAGCCGTCATCGGCGCGCTTGCAGCCGTGCTCGTCGCCAACTTTGTTGAGAGGCGCCAGCACGCCTTCGCAAAACTTCGCACCCTCTTCCAAAATCTGCTCGACGGTATCGAACGACGCGTCCGCGAAACTCGGCAAGTTGGAATAGCGATCGATGTCGAGCACGTCCTTCAGGAGAAAGCGGTACTCGCGCAAAGGCGCTTTGTAAGTCGGCATCGGAGGCTCCGAATACGGCAATAGGCGGCGGCGTCCGCCACCTGCCTACTCCCAATCGCTATGACTTCAATGCGTGCTTTCGAGGCGTTTCTTCGCCTCTTCTTCGAAGGCGCGCGCCGCACCCACTGCGGCTGGCGCCGCGGGTTTCGCGAGAAACTGTTCGATCTGACGAATGCCGATCTGCAGCGTCTGGATCGCGGCGTCGACGTCTTCGCGCTGACGTTCAAGTTCCACGATACGCGTTTTGTACTTCTTCAGCGCTGTTTGCGCCTGCGCGCGTTGATCGACTTTGTAGAGGTCGAGAATTTCCTTGATCTCGATCAGGGAAAGCCCAACGCGCTTGCCGCGCAGGATGAGTTGCAAGCGGCCGCGGTCGCGGTGCGAATAGACGCGGTTCAGGCCTTCGCGGCGCGGCGTCAGCAAACCTTTGTCTTCGTAGAAACGAAGCGCACGCGGCGTAACTTCGAATTCACGGGCCAATTGGGAGATTGTGTAAGTGCGATCGACGATGTTGGTCATGGCGGTACCCCACGCTCGTTGCCGAACCGGAATACCTTCCGTTGACGCCAGCGTCAACAAAAGTTGACGGGTGCGTCATACATTGTGATCAAGCCAGGCAGGCGCGGTTGATGTCCCCCGGCGTCTTGCAGCCGTTCAGCGCCATGGTGATGTCGAGCTCCGCCAACAGGTGCTCCAGCACCGTCTGCACTCCCGCATCGCCGCCCAGCGCCAATCCATAGACGTACGGACGGCCAACGCAGGCGATTTTCGCGCCTAAAGCCAATACCTTAAAGATGTCGGCCCCGCAGCGGACGCCGCTATCCAGCAGCACTGGCGCCCGCCCCTTCACCGCCGCCACGATCCTCGGCAGCGCATCTAAAGTGCCGATCCCGCCGTCCACCTGCCGGCCACCGTGATTTGAAACCAGGATGCCGTCATAGCCCTCGCTCATCGCCTTTTCGGCGTCGTCAGCGCGCATGATGCCTTTGAGAACGACCGGCAATTTGGTCCACGAGCGGATCTTGGCGATCCGCGCCCAATCTAGGCCGGGATCGGAGAACACCTGCGTGAACTGAAACGCCGCGGCCTGTGAATTATCTTCGGGCGTTTGCGGCAGCAGCGCGCGGAACGCCGGATCGCTTGTATATTGTGCAATCCCCTGTGATCGCAGGAACGGAAGAAAGCCCAAATCCAGATCGCGCGGACGCCAGCCAAGGATGGTCGTATCGAGCGTAATGAAAATAGCTTTGCAGCCGCACGCTTCGGCGCGTTTCACGAAACTCTCGGCGATCGCGTCCGATTTGCCCCAGTACAATTGAAAAAAGCGCGGTCCATCGCCGTTGGCTTTAGCGATCTCCTCCATCGGAAACGACGCCTGACTCGAAATGATCATCGGCAGATTGAGCCGCGCTGTCGCGCGAGCCAACGCCAAGTCAGCATCCGGATGCATCATCTCCAGCACGCCGATTGGTGACGTAAATACCGGCGCTGCCGCTTTCACGCCGAATATTTCGCATCTTAAGTCACGCTGACCAGCGCCGCCCAACATGCGCGGCACGATCGGAAACCGTGCAAACGCGGCGCGATTCGCATCCATCGCGCTCTCTAATCCAGCGCCGCCCGCAACATACGCCCACGCTTCGGGAGACATTTTTTGTTTCGCTTGCGCCTCAAGTCCCACAAACGACGTCGGGATGTCTGGCTTTGCGCCGCCAAGCCCGCGCAAATAGATCGCGCCTTGTGTTTCGGGTCCGAAAGATCGCGGCGCGTCCGGCATGTGTTGTCCCCCGTTTACCACTTTACGCGCCATTAACACGGCCTTGCGTTTGATCGACACTGCAAAGTCGTGGGCGATTCTCGAATCTTTCGAGTTTCTCCGCGTCAGGGGTTGGGCGTGAGCACGGTTGCAAACGTGCTCTAACGCGGCGAGGGCAGGAATGAGCGCGCAAAGCTGGAGCGTAAAGGGCATCGACCCCAAGGTGCGCGAGGCCGCGCGCGAAGCGGCCGCGCGTCAGGGCATGAGCCTCGGCGAATATCTCAATCAAGCGCTTGCCAATCAGCAACCGCACAACGGGGGCGCGCCAAACACGCCCGCCACAATGCCCGCACCGCCGCGCGCGCGCACCCGCTTCTCCAATCTTGCTGCTGACGCGGGAGAGGACGAGGATTGGTCCATCAGCGGCCCCTCCGCACTGCCTCGCAATACCGATCCAGTTCGTCTCGCCCAACGTTTGGAATCGATCGAACGCCGCACGCAGCTTGCGGTGAGCGGGCTCGACCGCGCCGTCTCCACCATCGACCGCTCCGTGCTCGGTCTCGCCGCGCGCGTTGAAGACGCCGAAGCCATGTCAGGCGAAGCCGCCGACCGCATCGCCGACGCGCTCGAACAATTCCGCCACGCGGGGGACGCGCTCGCCGGAAAGATCGACGAAGTCGAAGAAGCCAAGAACGACGTCGCGAGCGTCAAGCAACGCTTGGAAACCCAAGCGGCCGTCGCGGAAGAAATTGCGCGCCGCGCTGAAGCGGCAGCCTCCTATCTCACGGCCGAACTCGAAACGCGGGACACCACACTTGCGCGCACGCTCGAACAAGCGCGCGCCGTCGCCGAGGAAGCCGCGCGCCAAGCCAGCGAAGCGTCCGCCGACGCCGTCACTGAACTACGCCGTCTGCAGGAGCAGATGAGCGAACGGCTAGCAGAGACCGAGACTTCGACGCGCCGCACCATCGCCAGCGCGATTCAGGAAGTGCGCGCCGAGCAAGAAGGCGAAACTCGCAGCACGCGCGAAGCGCTGCTCGAAGAAGTCGTCCGGCTTGAGAGCGAAATCACCAAGCGCATCGGCTCAGTCGAAGAGATCAAGACAGATCAGTCTGCGCTGATCGCACGCATCGAGCGCGCCGAAGCGAGCGCGCGCGAATCTACGGCGGGTCTGCGTCAAGCCGCCGGCGCGGCCATCGCCGATCTGCGCAACACCCAACTCACGATCACTGCACGCCTGAAGCAGGTGGAAGACGATGGCGCAGCCGCGCCCGACCTCTCAGCCATCCGGCGCCAACAGCAGGACATCGCCGAGCGCCTCGGCGCGCTTGAGGGCAAAGAGCACAGTCCGGTCGCTGAAGCGCTCGCTGCTTTCGAGCGCCGCATTTCTGGCATCGAAACCGGCGGCGGCCAAAAACTCCAAGAAGTCGACGGCGCAGTGAAGTCGCTCGACACCGCGTTGCAACGTCTTTCCGACCGCATCGCCGAAACCGAGTCCACCGCCAACACCGCCATTCGCACACTTGAGGAAACTGTTTCCTCGCTCAACGCGCGCGTCGAACAATCGAACGCCGTGCAAGAAACCGAAGCGGTGCGCGCGATGCTCGAGCAACGTCTCGACGCCATGGCGCAATCGGTTCATCAAACGGTCGGCCAAGCGCGCACCGAACTCGAAAGCCAATTGCATGCAGCGCTGGGAGGCGCGCAAGGCGAGGGCTTGGAAGAAGCGTTGCGCGATGTAAACCAGCGCTTGGCCGCCGCAGAGCGCCGCCAAGCGCAAACCATCGAAGCCATCTCGCTCGAAATTAAGCGCATGTCGGAAACCGTTGACAAGCGCCTGCGCAGTGTCGAGGCGCGCAACGACGACGCCGCCGCGTCGGCCGTGCGCGAAGAGCTCACGCGCATGTCAACGACGCTCGAGCAGCGCTTCGACGAAATTGAACGCCGCGAGGCCGCCGGGTTCGACCGCATGGGCCTTGAAGTCGGCCGCCTCTCCGAACGTCTCGAAGAGCGCGTCGGCGCCGTCGAAATCCGCAGCGCTCAGGCCATTGAGCATGTCGGCGAGCAAGTTGCTCGTATGGCCGAGCGCTTCAACCAGCGCCACGACATTCTCGCCCGCGATCTCGGCGAGCGCATGATCGACAGCGAAGACCGCGCCGGCGCCCGCGTTGCCGAAGCCATCGGCTCAATCATGCATCGCCTGGCTGAAGTCGAGCAGCACTCGGCCGAAGCAATCGCGCCGGTCCAGAAAGCCGTCTCGAGCGTCGCCAACAAGCTTGAACAGTTTGAGAGCGCACACGACAGCACGACACATCAAATGCTCGAAGAAATCCCCACGCCCTCGCGGCGCTTTGACGATTTCTCGGCCTTTGGCGAGCCAGAGCCATCGCCGATGGACGCTGCGCAACCAGTGCGCGCCGCGCCATTGCCGCCGCGGCCAGAGCCTGCCGCACCTACCATCGCAACGCATCATGACGATGACATCTATTTTGCCGAGGACGACCTTGTCGCCGACGCGCCAACGCACGATGCCTTCACGGCAAGCGAGGACCAAGCGCTGGAAGCTGAATCGCCCGCGCCTGAATTCAAATCCTTCGGAAGCGAAGACGACGACCTTCTCGCCACCGACATTGAAGGCTTTGACGATGTCGAAGCTTTCAACCCACCGGCGCAAGACGATGATCCGTTTTGGTCGCCGGAAGACGAAATCGCCAATGCACCCCTGACGTCAGCGGCGCCCGAGGAGCCCGCAAGCGCGACGCCGCTCGCGCACGGCGACTTCGACGCGTTTGACGACGACCTTCCGCTCGATCTCCCTGACGAGAACGCGGCGACGCCGGTTGAGCCACCCCCTCCCCCCGGTAAGAATGACTACCTCGCCGCCGCGCGGCGCGCTGCTCAGGCGCAATCGCTCCCAAGAACGCGCGCCGATCCCGCCCCGACGCCACAACTCAGCTTGCGTGGATCAAGCCGGATCGTGCTCTGGGGCGCGGCCAGCGGCATCGCCGCGCTGCTTATCGGCGGCGCATATTTCTACACCAATAGCCAGCGCGCCGCTCAAGCACCGCACCCAACGGTCGACACGCATCCGTCGGCGGCGCCAGCTCCGACCATCGCGCCGCCTGCAACAGATGCAACGGCGCAAGATCCTCTGGCCGCGGATCAACCACCGGCTTCAGCTGCGCCCGTTAGCGCCGCACCGCAAGCGACCGCGCCGGGCAGTATGACACCTCCTGCCTCAGCAGCGCCGGTGCACGCCGAGCCTGTAGCCACTATAGCGCCCGCTGTGGCAGGGCCGCTCGCGCCACGTTCGGTTTCGCTCGAAGCAGCCGCTCAAGGTGGCGATCCGGTTGCTCAATATCAGTTGGCCTTGCAACGTCTCAGTCACGGTCGCACGGCCGATGGGCTCGGCTTGCTTCGCAATGCCGCCAACCACGGCCTTGCCATGGCGCAGTACCGGCTCGCAAAGGTGTACGAACGAGGCGAAGGCGTTGGCGCGGACTTGAGCACCGCACGACAATGGACCGAGCGAGCAGCAGCTAGCGGCAATCGCCGCGCCATGCACGATCTCGGCGTCTATTACGCCCGCGGCGACGGCGCTCCGCTCGACGAGGCCACGGCCTTCCGCTGGTTCCGGCAGGCTGCGGAACTCGGCGTCGCCGATAGCCAATACAATCTCGGCGTCCTTTATCAGCAAGGACGCGGTGTGCAGGCCAACGCATCGGAATCGCTGTTTTGGTTCGCGATTGCGGCGCGCCAAGGCGACACCGACGCCGCTGCGCGCGCAACCGCCGAGGAAGCGCAGCTCACCACCACCCAGGTGCAGCAGGCCCGCGCCCGTGCTCAGGCGTTCCGTCCACGCGCCGCCAGCGCGGTCGCCAACGGCGACTTCGGTCAGCGTCCGTGGACGACAGCAGCCGCGCCCCCGACCCCCGTACATACACGTCACTAGCCAGCGCATCTAACCGTTGCGACTCCCCGCCTCGGCGCCCATAAGGGCGTCCGAGGCGGGTTCGCGTCCAATCAGAGCGTTGTCTTGATCTATTTGCCGATCGCCGAAATGCCGGTGAACGTGTTGCTTGTCCTATTGGTCAGCGGCGCGGTCGGATTCATCTCGGGTCTGGTCGGCGTTGGCGGCGGCTTCATCATGACGCCGGCGCTGATTTTTCTCGGCATCCCAGCGCCCGTCGCTGTCGCCACGGGCGCGAGCCAGATCGCAGCGACCTCTTTCTCAGGCATTCTCACACAGACGCGCCGCAAGGCCGTCGACTGGCGCATGGGCATGTTGCTCTCTGCCGGCGGCGTGCTGGGTTCGATTTCCGGCGTCGGCCTATTTCAACGTCTGCTGAACATCGGCCAACTCGATCTCATCATCTCGCTGCTCTATCTGGTGTTTCTCGCCACCATCGGCACGCTGATGCTGATGGAAAGCATCACGGTGATGCGCGGCCGCGCGCTGCCCGCCGTCACCGTGCTGAAGCGCCCGATCAAAACCATTGCGCACCGCTTGCCGATCCGCCTGCGTTTTCCGCGCTCAGGCCTTTACATCAGCGTCATCCCACCACTCGCCATCGGCTTCGGCATCGGCGCGCTCGCCGCCATCATGGGCGTTGGCGGCGGCTTCATCCTCATTCCGGCGATGATCTATTTGCTGCGCATGCCGACCAACGTCGTGATCGGCACCTCGCTGTTTCAGGTGCTGGTCGTCGCAGCACTCGTCGTGGTGTTGCAAGCGCAAGCCACGCAACGCGTCGACCTCTTCCTGGCCGCGATGCTCATGGCTGGCGGCGTGATCGGAGCACAAATCGGCGCGCGGCTCGGCGCAGGACTGAAGGCCGAGCACCTGCGCGCCATCCTCGGCCTGCTCCTGGTGCTCGCCAGCATCAAATTCGCCGCTGATCTGGTTGTGCCGCCGCGCGAGTTCTACGTCCTTGGCGGAGCTGCGCAGTGAAGCACGCGCTTGCCGCCCTCGCCTTGCTCCTTCTCGCGCCAAGTGCGCAAGCGCAGCCGCAGCCAGCGCCGCAGCAAGCGACGCCGCCGCTTGATCTCGGCTCCGATCTCCCTTCGGCCGTCGCCGACGAGCACATCACTGTTAGCTCAGACTATCGGGGCTCTTTCATCACCGTGTTCGGTGTGAATCCAGACCGGCGCGGACGTGGCGATATCGTCGTTGTCCTGCGCGGACCCGGCCAGCCCGCCAACGTCATGCGCAAGCACCGCGTCTTCGCGCTATGGATCAACGGCGCGCCAGTCCGTTTCTCAGAAGCGCCTTCGTTCTTTGCTGTGCTCTCGAACCGTCCGCTCCGGCAGATTGCCAGCCCGCAATCGATCTGGCGTTACGGTCTCGATCCCGCCGCGTCCGCGCATTTGGAAAGCGCCGTGCCGCTAGGCGACGATCCGTCCGCCTACCGCGCAGCGCTCGTGCGCTTGCGCCGCGCGCAGGATCTCTATCAAGAATATTCCGGTCGACCTTCACCGGAAGCACGCGGCGGCCTCACCAGTTTTTCCGGCGGTCTCTTCCGCGCTGTCGTTCGCCTGCCGGCCAACGCGCCCATCGCGCAATACTACGCCGACACTTACCTCTTCCGCGACGGGCGCCTGATCTCATCGCAGCACCTCCCGATCGATGTCTCGCGCATCGGCGTTGAGCGCAGCGTCCACAATCTCGCGACCGATTTTTCCGTCGTCTACGGTCTGCTCACGGTGCTGCTCGCGCTTGGCGCGGGATGGATCGCCGCCTACTTCTTCCGTCGCGAGTGACCAATTACGAACGCCCTCCGCTTTTGCCGCGCGCCGCTGTGCGCTTGGGGTTCCTCGGCCTCGCCCCGCTCGCGATTTCTGCGCTGATCACGTTTTCGAGCCATCCCTCGACCGCACGGCTCGGGGGCCTGAGCTTTTCGGTCTACGCAGCCGTGTTGCTGTCTTTTCTCGGCGGCATACGCTGCGGCTTCGAGCTAATGCGCGAGCCCTCAACGCCTTACGTGCCGCGTCTCGTCTTCAGCGCCATCCCCGCGCTCACCGGTTGGATCTTGGCGCTGTTCGTTGTCTCGGCGCCTGGGGTGCTGGGCGCCTCATCCGCGTTCGCTGGTCTCTTCGCCGCGCAATATGTCTGGGATCACCGCAGCGCCAGCGCCGGCGCGCCGGCCTGGTATCCGCTCCTGCGCAGCGTGCTCACCGGCGGCGCCATGATCATCTGCATTCTGATCCCGCTCGCCACCGCGCTTCGGCGCATCTAGTCGTCAAGCAACCGCTCCATCGGCGCGGGCAGCACGCGGGTTCGTCCCATCACCAGCGCCGTCACCCCGTCCGGAAACAGCGGTGCGAATTCTTCGTGGCAAACGTTCAGCCCACCGGTGAACGCGCCAAACGCCGGCATCACTAGCCGCGAGCCATCCGTCGCAAAACAGCGCCGCCGCACGACGCGACCGCGTCCCGTGACTTTCGCACACGGGTGCAAGTGCCCGGCGATCTCGCCCGGCGCCGCGCGCTTGCTTGGCTTGTGCACCAGGCTTAGCGCGCCGATCAACAAACTCTCCCGCACCACGCCGCCAATGGTCTCGGCGCTGCGCCCATCGTGATTGCCCTCGACCCAAATCCAGTCGCAGCGCCCGATCAACGACTGCAGCAGCGCCCGATCACACTCATGCATCCGCGCCGGTCCGCCGCCGTCGTGAAATGAATCTCCGAGCGACACGACAATTTCCGGCGCCAACTGATCCATCACCGCCGCCACGCGCGACAACGTCGCGTGCGTGTCGTACGGCGGCAGCATCTGCCCATTGCGCGCGAACGACGACCCCTTCTCCAAGTGCAGGTCCGAGACGATTAGTGTCTTCGCCGCGGCAATCCACAACGCCCCTTCCGGTGTCGCCGTTACTGTCTCGTGCGCCAACCGCGCCTGCACATGATTGCCCACGATCGCAAACACGGGCGGCGCAATAGCCGCGGCCGCCCGCTTGCGCGCCCGCGGCGCGGGTCTCTTGTTCGGTTGCGAAAGAAGCGGCATTGCGAGCCGATAGTATTCGGGATTCTGACGCCGACTAGCTGCGTTTCAGCAACAGCTAACGTCCATTGTCCAAATGCCCGCGAATTCGAGCCGCCAAGGCCGCGGCATGATAGGGCTTTTCCACTGTTTCGACGATGGTTGGCGTAACGCCGCGCGCCATTTCTAGCGATGACGGCACTCCGGACGCCGCCACGATCGGCAGGTCGGGAAACGTCTCGCCAATCCAGCGCAGCAATTCGATGCCGTCATCGCGACTGGGCATGTGAATGTCGCTCAGCACCAAATCGATCGTCGTGCCTGAGTCCAGCACGGCGCGTGCTTCTTTGGGCGAAGCCGCCTCGACGACGCGAAAACCTTCTATGCGCAGATGGTCCGAAAGATCGAGCCGGATCAGCGTTTCGTCTTCAATGACCAGCAACGTGGGCGGCGTCGCTGCGCTTTCGTTGGGATGATCTGCGCTCGCTATCATCTGTAGAAACTTTGTGGTTCCAACCAAGAGGTCGCTGTCACGCTGAATACATGCTTTCCGATGACAAATACGCGCGCGCTGTGCAAGATTTTTCCGACAGACGCCGGTTCCCTCAGCTCATCGCTTCCGCAATGAGCGACGCGGCGTCTTCAAGCACCGCATCCTCACCTGCGCCTTCAATCGACACGCGCCCCATCTCCAGCATTACCGGCGCCGCGAATGGCGACACGTGCGGCAAATCCTTATGCACAATCCGCCCCTTCACGCGCCGCAATAAGGCGCCAAGTCGTTTCAGATCCAAATAGCCTTCGCCTGCATCCTGAAACGCCGCCTGCAACAAAATGTGATCCGACTCGTATTGGCGCAAAACATCGAAAATGAGATCCGACGAGAACGTCACCTGCCGTCCCGTTTTCTTCTGCGCGCCGGGAATCTTGCGGTCGATCATCCCCGAAATCACTGCACACTTCGCAAACATTGCCTTCATCAGCGTGCTCTCGCCAAGCCAGCTTTCAAGATCATCGCCCAACATGTCCTCGTCGAACAGCGCATCGAGATCGAGATCGCCCATCGGCTCCAACGCCCACACGCACATCGCGTATTCGCTGGCGAGAAAACCCAGAGGGTGTTTGCCGATGCGCTCCAACCGCCGCGTGATCAGCATCCCGAGCGTTTGCTGTGCGAGCTTTCCATCAAAGGGATAGGCGACGAGGTAGTGCTTGTTGCCGCGCGGGAACGTTTCGATCAGCATCTGGTCCGGCGCGGGCACCATTGATCGCGCACGCTGCATCGCAATCCAATCGCGCACTTGTTGTGGCAAGTGCTTCTGCCGCTTCGGATCATGTAGCATCATGCGCACACGTTCTGCCAGGAACGTCGAAAGCGGAAACTTGCCGCCGGCGTAGGACGGGATTTTCGGGTTCTCTTCACCCGCCGCGCGCACCACCAGCGCATCCGTCTCACGCTGCGCGATGAAGCGCAGCATTTGACCCGCGAAGATGAAGGTGTCGCCCGGCGTCAGCCCTTCGATGAAATATTCCTCGATCTTGCCGAGTGTCCGCCCCGCAACCAATGGCGCAGGCGATGCCGGCTGCGGCACGCCCGGCCGCGCGCCCTCGCGCGCGCGATGCGCCAGCCGCACGTCCAGCATCTCCGCCTCAACAATAGCGCCGACATTCATACGATGCTGCTGCGCGACCCCGGGATTGCGCGGACGCCATCTACGGGTCTGGGGGTCTTGAATGATCCGTCGATAGCGGTCGTAGCTCCGCAGCGCGTAGCCGCCCGTCGCCACCAGATCGAGCACGCGCTCGAATTGCAGTCGCGTCAGCGCTTCATACGGCTGAGTCGAAACGACCTCCGCATAAAGCTCATCCGCATCCGTCGGCTCACCGCAGCAACAGCCCATAATGTGCTGCGCCAAGCAATCGAGCGTTCCAATACGTGGATCGGCGCCATCCAGCGCACCCTCCGCCACCGCCTCCTGCGCCGACCGGCACTCCAACACTTCAAATCGATTGCTTGGCGCTAACAACGCGCAGGACGGCTCATCCAACCGGTGATTGGCACGCCCGATCCGCTGCACCAGCCGCGCGCAGCCTTTCGGTGCGCCAATCTGGATCACCAAATCCACATCGCCCCAATCAATCCCCAGATCGAGCGTTGACGTACACACCACAGCGCGCAGCGATCCCGCCGCCATCGCTGCTTCGACTTTGCGCCGCTGCGCGACATCGAGCGACCCGTGATGCAGCGCGATCGGCAGTCCATCCTCGTTGACGCGCCACAGTTCCTGAAACGTCATCTCCGCCTGCGCGCGCGTGTTCACGAACACCAGCGCCAACTTCGCGCGTTTGATCGCGTCATAGACCTCCGCCATCGCATGCCGCGCCGTGTGCCCTGCCCACGGAATGCGCGCATTGGAGTCGAGCACATCGATGATCGGCTGCGCCCCGGGCGGCGCTTGCACGATGATCGAGTCTTTCTCCACGCGCGCGCCGGTGATCCACTTCGCCAACGCGTCCGGATCCGCCACCGTGGCGCTCAACCCGATCCGCCGATGCTCCGGCGCCCAGCGCGCAATGCGCGCCAGCGCCAGCGTCAGCAAATCGCCACGCTTAGTTGGGGCCAGCGCATGTGCTTCATCGACAATCACCGCCTGCAAATCTTCGAAGAACACGCGCGCATGTTCGCTCGCGATCAGCAGGCACAATTGCTCCGGCGTGGTCAGCAGCATGTCCGGCGGATGCGCGCGTTGCCGCGTGCGCTTATGGGACGGCGTATCGCCGGTACGCGTCTCAACGCGCACGCCGAGCTTCATCTCACGCACCGGCGTTTCCAGATTGCGCGCCACGTCCGTGGTCAGCGCCTTCAGCGGCGAGACGTACAAAGTGTGAAGCTTGTGCGGCCGCCCCGGCCCTTCCGCGACGACCGGCGCCAACTCGATCAAGCTCGGCAGAAATCCAGCCAGCGTCTTCCCCGCACCGGTCGGCGCGATCAGTAGCGTCGACAGTCCCTCTTCGCCCCTGCGCACCAGCGCCAGCTGGTGCGCACGCGGGCGCCATCCGCGGCTGGCGAACCAAGCCTCGAACGGGGACGGCAATGCGGGAACGCGGGCGTCCATCGCCTCTTATGTAGCGCGCCTTGTTTCCGGCGCCGACGCCGTGGCATGCTCCCGGTGATGCTCAGGCCTGCGACCGCCCTTGCCGCCTTCTGCCTGGGCCTCCTGGGCGTTGCCGCAGCCATCGGCCTGCAGCCTTCACCGCCTGCCGCGCTAAACGCCGCCATCGCCGTCACGGCGGCCGCCCGTGCACCCTACGCCTTTGACATGGACATCCAGTCTTCGAAGATAAGCTGGCGCACGCATTACGACCCACGCGCCACGCCGCACCTCCAGCTCGTGCAGCCCACGCGCGCTTCGTTGAGCAACGACCAGCGCCGCGCCTTCGACGATGCCGCACACCGCATGGAGGGCGTTTCCTGGTGCGCGAGCGCCGAGATGGGTCACATCGCGAGTGTCCAATTGCTGCGCGAAGACGCTGACGCGGCCACCTACGCCTTCCAACCCACGCGCGACAGCATCCGCAGTGAGCAAGCCCGCGGCTTCGCTGATCACCTGCGCGGTGAACTCACCCTGACGAAGACCAGTCCCGACATCGCGCATATCCACATTTACGCGCCGGCGCCGTTCAGCCCGGCGCTCCTGGTCAACCTCACGCGCATCGACATCGCCATCACTTGCGCCCCGGCCCCGAACAATCGGCGCTTCGCCGCCGAGACTGTCACCGAGATCGCCGGCTCTGCGCTCGGCCAAGCCTTCTCTGAGCGGAGCGTGCAACGCACCCACGATCTGGCGCCCGCACCATGAGCCGCCCGCCCAGCAAATACGAAGGCCTGCGCGCCGACCGCATCATCGCGACACTCGAGAAACTGCAGGAGCGCATCGCCGAACGCTTCCCGAACTCCGGTCTGTCGCAAGTCTGCGAGGAAGTCATCGGCACAGGCCGTTGGTCGGCGCGCGACGCTGCGCAAGTGGCGCGCCCTAACCTGCTCTGGCGTTTCGTGCTGTTCATCGTGCTTGTGGCTGGCGTCGCTGCGCAACTCTATGCAGCGCGCCTCATTCACCTGAACGGCTTCGGCGCGAGCGCGCCCGAACTCGTGCAAGGCTTGGAAGCCGCCGTGAACCTGCTCATCCTGTTCGGGGGCGCGATCTGGTTTCTGCTCACGTTGGAAGAGCGCTTCAAACGCCGCCGCGTGCTCGACGGCTTGCACCGCTTGCGCTCCCTCGCGCACGTCGTCGACATGCACCAACTCACCAAAGACCCGACCATCCTGCTGAGCCCGCACGCGCAAACCAAAGCATCGCCGCAACGCGCCATGACCCGCTTCGAACTCTCACGTTACCTGGATTACTCCGCCGAAATGCTCGCGCTCATCGGCAAACTCGCCGCCCTCTACGGCGACCGCATGCGCGACGCCGTGGTGATCGACGCCGTAAACGACGTGGAGAACCTCACCGCCGGTCTCGGCCGCAAGATCTGGCAGAAGATCACCATCATCAGCGCCCTCGAAGAGCCCGGCGCATGATCCGCCGCGCGATTGCGCGCTTGCCTGTGTGCTAAGCCCGCTGCGATGGGTTGGAGCCGCATCCGTGTCTATTCGCGCCTCGGCGCGCTCGCGCTGGCGGCGCTTGTGCTTGCCGGCGTCTTGGCGCTTCGCGTCCCACGCAGAGAAGACCATTTCAGCTCACTGACGATCATCTCCTACATCGTCACCGCGCCTGCTCCGCAACATGACAGACCGCCGCCCCGTAAGCCGCCGCCGGACGTCGTTCTGCACGCGGTCGCCGCAAGCTTTCTCGGCCCACCGTCATCCGATGCGCCGCCGCGCCTTTGGACATACAGCACCGCCGGCGAGATCGTCTTCGATCACGCCGAACATTTCCGCCGCTGCGTCGCTGCGCGCGCCGAACATCATAACGAAGCCGATTGTCCCGAACCGCACGACACTCACCCGCTCGTCCTGCGCCCCGGCTGAGACCGCATCTTAACGTTTCATCAACTGCGCGCTTCAGCACTTCCTAAGCAATCGCTCATAAATTGACGCGCCATCCCAGGAGAATTGCGTCGCACGTCATGGATGATCCGTTCGATCCCTCCGGCCTGACGGCCCTCGTTTTCGACGAGAACCATTACGAGCGCGGCATTTCGCTCACGCAATTGCGCGCCATGGGCTTTGGACGTGCAATTGGCGCGGCGCATTCAGGCGAAGCCTGGGACGCATTGCGCAAGTCGCGACCTCACATCATGCTTGTTGAATGGACCGAAGATAACAACACGCTCGACTTCGTCCGCCGCGTGCGCCTCAGCGAAGACCTGCCCAACCGCGCCCTCTCCATTTTCATGCTCACGCGCCACGGCGCCCTGACCGAAGTGGAGGCGGCGCGCCAAGCCGGCGTTGACGGCTATTTGCGCAAACCGATTTCTTCGCTGGCGCTACAGCAGCGGGTGCAGAAAGTGATCGCCCGCCCGCAGCCCTTCGTGGTCACCGCAACCTATGTCGGGCCCTGCCGGCGGCGCAAACGTGCTGACCTGAATTATTTCGGCCCGCTCCGCCGCCTGGATGATGAAGCGCCCCAGCCGCAAGTCTCGGGCGACGAAGGAGAGCTGGAAGTCAAGGGCGAACTTGCACGCGCCCGCGTTGCAGCGCTCGAAGCCGCCGCCAAAGCTCTAACCGCCGGCGACGCAAAGGCGGCCCGCGCAGTCTTCCACGCCGTGCAAAGTCTCGTCGATGTCGGTGAGCGCATTGGTGATCCGGCGCTCACGCTGGGCGCCAAGGAAATGGGCCGCTACCTGCAAGCTCAGGGCGCCACCGAGCGCCTCGATCCGCAGGTCGTGCGCACCCACGTCGCTGCTTTGCACCAACTCGTGCATCTGCCGCACGCACTCTGTGAAGAGCGCCAGCGCGTTGCGGAAAGCCTCAAGCGCATGGTCGATAAAAAGCTGCGCCAGTCCCACGCCGCCTGAAGGCGATACTTCGCGCCAGCGCTGAACGGATCGTCGTCATCGCCTACATGGATCAGTGCTTGACGTAACGCCGCGCGCCCTTACCGATTAGCCCGCGGGAGGTCACGCTTGGTTGAGGTTCAGACAATCGCTGCGCCACTGGCACGGCGCCTTGCATCAATCGGTCTCGATTTGCTTGAGCGCGGCATTCTCATCGCGCTCTTTTACGGCCTAGCGGTTCGCCTCGTCGCGAATTACCTGGCCACGCACAACATCGCGGATCTGCTCGCTCTTTTGTCCGAAGGCATGGTCGTGGTGCTCGCGCTCATCCGGCGTACGCCGCAAATCATCAGTTTCCGCCTTGACGACTGGGCGCTCGCCTTCGGCGGCGCCTGCGCCACGCTCTTCCTTCGCCCCGTCACCATGCCCCCGCTCGGTCCCAAAGAAATAGGCTGGGTAATACAAGCGGTCGGCTTTGTTGGCGCGCTCTGGTGCAAAGCCGCACTCTTCCGCAATTTCGGCGTCGCGCCCGCCATTCGCGGCGTCGAGGTGCGCGGGCCGTACGCGCTTCTCCGCCATCCGATGTATGCAAGCTATTTCATAGCGCAGCTCGGCTTCCTGTTCGCGTTTCCGACAGTCTGGAACGCGGCCATTATCGCCGCATGGGCAGCGATCCAGGTCCTGCGAATCAATGCTGAAGAGCGCATGCTCAAAACCGAGACGCGCTACCAGACCTACGCTACGCGCGTGCGCTGGCGACTGATTCCGCACGTGTACTAAGATTGTCGCGCGGCCTAACGAAACCTAAAGCGACGCGTCCGACGCAGGCGGCCCGGAAGGCCAAAGTCGGCCTTCAAACAATTCTATTCGTGGTTCAAAGGTAGGTTGTTCGCGCGAGCTTCAACGCCTTCCAATTGTTCAAGCAAGCGGGCGATAACCGGCGTGAAAATTTGAGGCGGAGGCGGATACAGAGTCTCCAAAACGTGGGCGATCTGATCGAGGCGCTCTGCGCGCCCATTGGGATGGCGGCTGAATTCCATATCTCCTGAACCTGACTACCGTCGCGCATGTTCCCGCTCCAACAGACGAGGTGCGGCCGGGCGCGCGAGGCAGAGGCGGAACAATTTCCTTGGAATCTGCGGTCGGGAATACAACACCGCATGGTGGATGGCCGGCAGCTCGGCCGCACGTTTTCGAGACCGCGGACTTCCCGTCAATCGTGCTAAACGTGGCCCTCGGGGAGGCACATGGCGCGGGCAGTCGATCCCAAACGGACGCGCAAGGCTTTGCGTATCGTACGAAAGCTTGCGTCGAAGGCCGCATGGCCGGAAACGATCGATCCTGACACCGGCGAGATCAAACCCGGCAGCGGCGAAGTCGACTATTCGCGATGGGAAAACGAATTCCTGACTGAAGTCGACAAGCGGCTCGAAAAATATGGCTCGGCGTTTCACAACCTCAGCAAGGGCCGCAAAGACGAAGCCCTCTCCACGTTGCAAACTGTAAAGCTGAAAGAAATTTCCGCCAAAGCCCGAGGCAAGAAACGCAAAGGCCTGACAACAAAAAAACCGCTCGGTTGGAAGAACAGGAAACCATCTAGCTCCGGCGAACGATAGCTCGGAAGAGCATCTGATCGGCGCGCGAAAAATAGAGATGCGATATTTCCGGACTGCACACGATGCAGGAGGCGGCGAACGCAATATCAGTGTCGCCGCGATCCTTTGGCGGTGGCGGCGTGATGAGCGGCTCAATGCAGCGGTCCACGACCTCAGTGCAATCGCGATTGAAAGCAATCCAGCCAATTCGCCAGCGCGCGTCGCGGGTGGCGCCGTTGTAGAACATGACGGGCATGTTCTCGTCACTGGTCAGCAGTGGCCCAGTAGAGAGATGCCAATTATCCCAGGCGTCCTTGCGCGGTCCGAACGGCGGGGCTTGCTCCGCCCACGGCCCGGCCACGCCGTCCCCAAGCGCAAGGCCGACAAGGGAGGCGTTGTTTCGCGCAAACTCAAAAAACAAGCGCCATCGTCCGTCCGCAGTTTGTTCAATCGTCGCCTCCTTAGTGTTGCCCTCCGTCTCTGAGGAAGCGTACGCGACGCCGCGTTTTTTTAGGCGATCCAGGCTCGGTCCGGTCGCATAAAGCATTTGCCCGGATCGGCGCGTCTTATCCACGCCGGTGTAATAGACGACATATTCGTGGTTCACGATTATGACCGTTGGGTCTTCACACCCGCCAATATCCAGGTCGTTTTTGTCAGGAGCGATAATCGGGTCGGAGTGCACGCGAAAACGTATGCCGTCATCGCTCTCCCCATAGTGGATTGTGCCGGTATTGCCGGTGTCCGAAATCATTTGAGGCGCCGAGCGCACAAGCATGACGAACCTTTCGCCCTCTTTCCAAACGTAAGGGCTAAGGAAGTCGCGTTGTTTAAGCGGATGATCGGCTTCGACAACGAGCGGTTCGACCGCCTCAACGTTGAAGTCCACGCGCGTCATGCACCCTGCCCCAACACGAGCGATAAGCCGCCGTCGATCGTGAACGACGCGCCGGTGATATAGTCACTTGCTGGGGATGCGAGATAAAGGGCTAGCTGAGCCACCTCATCGGCGCTGCCCGCACGACCAAGCGGAATGCTCGCTTCCAGCGTCGCGCGATAAGCGGCATCGGTCTCGGCGCGCTCATTCATCGGCGTCAAAATCATGCCAGGCTCAATAGCGTTGACGTTGATCCCAAGCCCTGCGCATTCCAGCGCCAAAGTGCGTGTCAGATTGCGCAGGCCTGCCTTCGCGCTGGAATAGTCCGCGCCGCCGGCGCGTACAACTTCAGCATGAATTGAGGAAATGTTGACGATGCGGCCGGGCTTGCGGGCGTCTCGCAGATCACGAATGAACTTGCGGCAAGTGAGAAAGGCGCCCGTGAGATCGGTGTCGATCAACCGCCGCCACTGCGCCATGTCCATATCGGCAACCGCGACCCCGCTCATGTTGAGGCCGGCCGAATTGATGAGTATGTTGGGCACGCCAATAGCGAGCGCCTGATTGAAGGCACGCTCAACTGAAGTCTCATCCGAAACATCGCATTGAACGGCCAACCCCGTTCGACCCGCCGCCTTGACCCTATCGGCGATGCGTTGCGCCGCCTCAAAATCGTGAAAGTAGCACACGACAACGGAGGCGCCTGCGCGCGCCAGCACGTCTACACACGCCGCGCCAATTCCGGACTCGCCGCCCGTTACGAGCGCCAATTGACGCTCAAGGGGCGGGTTGTCGAGTGAACTCACTTGGCGACAACGCGAACGCGGCGTCAAAGTTCGCCGCGGCGTTGCGCCTCATGGGAGCGTCAATTGGTGCGGCTGAACTGAACCGGAATTTCCACGCGCCGATTAAGCGTCGGCTGGCCCGCAACATCCGTCGCATCAACGCGCAACAGCGTTGACAGCCGCCGCGCCGCTTGGCCAAAACCCGCGCCTGCCGGCGTCTCGCTGCGCGAGCGGCACCGCAGACCGCCGTCAGCCGCCACCAGGCACTGCAAACTCGCCGAGCCGGCGCGGCCGTTATTCCAAGCTTGAATGGGATAGAAGAACCGCAAGTCGTCGCCATTTGGCCGCGATAGCCAATGCAGTGCGCCCGCGGGCGCCATCCCAGCATTCCACTGCGCGTCGGAAGGTTCGCTGCGCATGCCGCGCTGGGCAAGCGTGGGTATGTTGCCGGCACCCAGAAGCGCCCAGCGATAGTAACAACCTTCACTGCGTGAGCAGCCGATCACGATGCGCGTTTCATAGTTCGAGAGCGTACGCGCATACTGCGATGGAATGCTAAGTGTCGCAGCGTGCGGATTCTCTTCCGCGCTCCTCGCTCGAAGTGCTGGCAAGCCTGCGGCGCGCACCTCAATCTGCACCGAATTACACGCCTCTTCGCAGCCGACCACAATGGCGCTCGCCGAGCCGTCATTGGGGACTAGGATCGGTTGCCCGCCGTGGCCGCGACTCTCCTGAAGCACGAGGACGCGATCATGTGGCGCGTTCAGTGCGGCGGCGACGAAATAATCACCGGCGCTGTCGCGCGGCGACACCGCAAACGCCGCGCCCGCCAGTGAAGCCACAGCCACCGAAATCACTACCAATGCCCGAATACGCATCCGTCTCTCCCTTTGGGGAAAGTCATGCGTCATGCGGCGTTAGCGCGCAAGAATGCTTCGGCCAAAACCGCCCGGTCAACCTTCCGCGACGGCGCGCTCCTCCAGCCCGTATTCCCGCAGTTTCCGGTAAAGCGTCGAGCGGCCAATACCCAGCCGGCGCGCCACTTCCGACATGTGGCCGGCATAGTGGTCGATGGCGAGCTCGATGAGGTCGCGCTCAATCTGCTCCAATTGGCGCAGATGGCCCTCGCCGTCGAACACTTGCACCGGCTGTGGCGCGTCGGAAACAGCTGCCATCGAAGCAGCATACTGCACGTGCGAAACAAGCGCGTGGTGATCGTTGGCGGCGACCGGCAGGTCGTGGCTGTGCGCATCGTTGGCGACAACGAGCGGCTTCAACCCGGAGATCTGCGGAAAGTCTTCTGGCTGCAACAGATCACCTTCACACAAGATTACCGCACGAAACACCGAATTCTCAAGCTGACGCACGTTGCCGGGCCAATCGAAGGCCAGCAGCATTTGCATCGTCGCTTCCGAAGCGCCGCGGACGTTGCGGCCCTCTTCGGCGTTGAACCGCGCGATGAAGCGCTGGACCAGCGTGACCAGATCTTCCTTGCGTTCACGCAGCGGCGGCGCTTCGATGGGGAAAACGTTCAGGCGATAAAACAGGTCTTCGCGGAAGGCGCCGTCGGCGACGAGCTTGGCGAGATCCTTGTTGGTGGCGCTGATGATGCGCACGTCGACCTTCACCGGCCGCTTGGCGCCGACCGGGTCGACTTCGCCTTCCTGCAAAACGCGCAGCAGCTTCACCTGCATGTCGAGCGGCAGTTCGCCTACTTCATCGAGGAAGAGGGTGCCGCCATTGGCTTCGAGAAACTTACCAGCGTGATTGTCGGTCGCGCCCGTGAAGGAGCCCTTGGCGTGGCCAAACAGAATCGATTCCACCAAATTTTCCGGAATGGCGCCGCAATTCACTGTGACGAACGGACGGCCGGCGCGTTCGCTCGCGCCCTGGATGGCGCGCGCCAGCAATTCCTTGCCGACGCCGCTTTCACCGGTGATCAGCACCGGGATGTTCGAACCCGCAGCGCGCTTGCCCATGCGCACAACCGGACCCATCGCCGGTGCGTTGGCGACCATGTCGTCAAACGTCAACTGACCGGCGGCGCGTTTCTTCATGCGACCGACTTCGGTCTTCAAATTGGTCATCTCGAGCGCATTGCGGATCGAGACAAGAATGCGTTCGGGGCTCGCCGGCTTCACGAAGAAGTCGCTAGCGCCTGCTTGCATGGCCTGCACGACGGTGTCGATGCCGCCGGACGCAGTGAGCACGATGCACGCCAGATCGGCGCGGCGCTGGCGAATTTCCTTCAGCGCTTCCTGACCCGACATGCCCGGCATGACGAGATCGAGCAGCACGATATCGATGTCATGGTGGGTATCCACCGCATCGACGGCTTGCTGGCCGTTATCGGCCGTGCGTGTATGAAAACCGTTGCGCTCAACTGCCGCCTGCAACAGACGCCGTTGCGCAGGATCGTCATCGACGATCAGGATCGTCTTCGCCATCGTACCCACCACATCTTTGACGCGTTTCTCTGACGGAAACGCTGTTCGAGCGGTCGACCATACGGATGGGAGGTTCAGGTCGCGTTAAAATGGCACAGCAGAATGCGATATTCGTAAGCATATGTTGTGACTATCTAAACACCGTGTTCACCACGTCGCGCCCTCCACGCCCATGAACGATAGGCCAGATCCTGAGCGAAATCGCTTAAGCGCGCGCATCGGACGCGTGGCGAGCGTTGGGGCGAACATGAGCGGCGCTGTGGGCGCTCGGCTCACAGGCGCAGACAACACGGCAATGGCGCGCGTGATACGCCAGGCGCTCGGGCGCTCGAAGGGGCCGCTGATGAAAGTAGCGCAGCTGCTTTCAACGATCCCCGACCTGCTGCCTCAGGCCTACGCGGAGGAGTTCCGCAAACTGCAAGCCCATGCGCCTGCGATGGGTTGGCCATTCGTGCAACGCCGTATGCGCGCAGAGCTTGGCGAGACTTGGGAAACCAAGTTCGCACGTTTCGACCACGATGCAGCGGCCGCTGCATCTTTGGGCCAAGTGCATCGGGCAGTGGCGCACGATGGCCGCGCTCTCGCCTGCAAGCTTCAATACCCCGACATGGCCAGCGCCGTGGAGGCCGACCTTGGTCAGCTCCGCACCTTGCTCGGCCTCTTCAAGAGCATGGATGGGACGATCGACTCTTCGGAAGCGATCGTCGAAGTCGGCGAACGGCTGCGCGAAGAACTGGATTACGAACGTGAGCTAAAACACATGCGCCTGTTCGCGCTGATGCTGCAGAATGAAGAGCGCATTAAGACTCCAGAGCCGTTGGAAGAACTTTCCACCAAGCGCCTGCTGACCATGACGTGGCTCGAAGGCCGAGGCTTGATGAGCTGGCTGGAGGACACCCAGGAGCTTCGCAACCGCATCGCCGAATTGCTGTTCAAAGCGTGGTGGGGGCCAATGACGCATTACGGCGTCATCCACGGCGACCCACATCTCGGCAACTACGCGCTGACCGAAAACGCTGAACGCTTGCACCTTCTCGACTTCGGATGCGTGCGCATTTTCCCGCCGCGCTTCCTGGAAGGCGTCGTTGGTCTCTATCGTGGGCTGAAAGCCGAAAACCGCGATCAGGTCGCGCACGCCTATGAGGTGTGGGGCTTCAAGAACCTCGGCGCTGAACTGATCGATGCGTTGACGCTGTGGGCGCGCTTTATCTATGGCCCCCTACTCGAAGACCGCGTGCGCACCATCGCCAACGACGTGCCGCCGGCCGAGTACGGCCGTCGCGAAGCGTTCGAAGTGCGCAAACGCCTAAAGACACTCGGGCCCGTCCTGGTGCCGCGCGAATTCGTATTCATGGACCGCGCCGCGATTGGCCTTGGCGCGGCCTTCCTGCATTTGCGCGCGGAGTTGAATTACGGGCGCATGTTCGAAGAGAGTATCGCCGACTTTTCGGTGGAAGTGCTAAGCACACGCCAAGCAGCGGCGTTGGCAAGCGTTGGCCTCACCCGGCCATAAGCATGAGCCCGCCCTGATAGGCGCCCAGCGAGCCAACGATGATGGCTTGCAGCGCCAGCCGATAGATAACACGCCCGCGCCCGTGCCAGCTGAAAGCCAGAACGATGAGCGTCAGCACCGCGAGTGTCGGCGCCACCCACAGCAGCGATGGCGTCGACGAAACCAGATAAAGGGTGGGCCACAGCAGCAGCGCGATCGCGTGCATGATGCCGGTGTTGGCGCAGAGTGTGGCGTTGCGCGCCCAGCTCGATTGAATGGTCTGCGCGCACAGATGCAGCGCCAACATCAGCAACATCGAGCCCACGACAAGCCGGTCGATGCCGCTTGGACGTCCGAACCCGATCAGCGTCAGCAAGCCACCAGCGCCGCCGAGCGCTAATCCGCCGAAAATCAGAACGATCCGATCGGTTAAGCTAAACTTGTTTGAGGAAGCAGCGGCATTTGGCTGAACCGCGTCAGCCTCAGGAATATCGCCGCCGACGGTCGATACATACGCCATGAGCGCTCCGCCCAATCTATTTCGGGCGCGAGACGGACTGTGGACTGATTCTTGTGACGAGACGTTAACGGCGGTTCATCCCGCCATGACCACCAGCGCGCCTTGATAGGCCGCGAGCCCCGCAACGAGAGCGCCTTGCAGAGCAAGCCGGTAGATGGCGCGCGGCGGGCCGTCCCAGCATGACGCGAACAACAGCATCCCGGAGATGGCTATCGCCGGCGCCGACCAAAACGCCAAAGCGCTCAACGGCGTGAACAAGGCTGTCAATGGCCACGACAGCAGGGCAGCGGCGTGAATGATCGTGGCGGTGGCACAGCCATACGACCGGCGCACCATGCTTTCGCGCAGCGTTTGCGAGCAAAGATAAAGCGCAAAAGCTGTGAACAGCGCACCAGAAGCAATGAGCACAGAGAGTGACGGACGGCCAATCGCTATTTCGGTGACGAACCCAACGGTGGCGCCGAGCGCTATGCCGCCGGCGAGGACTACGACGCGCTCGAGACGGCGGAATTCTTTGCGTCCGGCATAGGCAGGACGCGTTTTCACACCGATATCGTCTTCACCAAACAAGGCGGCGGAATTGTAAGCCACAGTGATCAGCCCTCTCGCAGCGCGAACCATCTGCGCTCGATGGGCTCAACGGCGGCTTCTAACTTAGGTTCCTTTTTTCGCCTCATTTGGCCAAGTTGGCGCAAACGCGCCACACTGGCGTCAACGCTTCGGAAAGGATGAAGGCATGGAGGAACAAGGACTGATCACCACTCTGGTCGCAGCGATTGTCCTTGCCTTCGTGTTCGGCTTCATCACCCAACGCCTGCGGTTTTCGCCGATCGTGGGCTACCTGCTCGCCGGCGTGGCCGTCGGCCCGCACTCCCCCGGCTTTACGGCCGATTTGCACCTAGCGCTGCAGCTGTCGGAAATCGGCGTCATCCTGCTGATGTTCGGGGTCGGGCTGAAAATCTCCGTCGAAGATATCTGGTCGGTGCGTTGGATCAGCGTACCCGGCTCGGTTCTGCAGACCCTGCTGGTGGGAGCGCTAGGCGCCGGCGTCGGCCTCGCCTTCCGCATGCCGCTCAACGAAGCGATGCTGCTCGGCGTCTCGCTCTCCGTCGCCAGCACCATCGTGTTCTTGCGCGCACTCGAAGACCGGAAGCTGATGAAGACTGAAGACGGCCGCATCAGCGTGTCCTGGCTCTTGGTCGAAGACCTGCTCATCATCTTGGCGATCGTGGTGTTGCCGGCTTTGGTGATGGCCAGCGCCGATCCAGCGGCCGCGTCGCCGCTGCGAATTCTGACGGCCGTCGGACTGACTCTGGCGAAGATCGCGATTTTCGTTGTGGTGATGCTGGTGGTGGGCGGACGCTTCTTCCCATGGCTCATCGTGCAAGTCGCGCACACCAAGTCGCGCGAATTGCTTTCGCTGGGCACATTGGCACTGGCGCTCGGCGTCGCGTGGGCGGCGTTCTACTGGTTCGACGCCAGCTTCGCGCTCGGCGCCTTCCTCGGCGGCCTGGCGCTCAACGGCTCCAAGTTCAGCCACAAGGTGGCAGAAGATTCGCTGCCCCTGCGCGACACCTTCGCCGTGTTGTTCTTCGTGGCGGTCGGCATGTTGTTCGATCCAGGCATCTTGTTGAGGCAGCCCTTGGCGGTTGCGGCCATCGTTGCGGTGATCGTCGCGGGAAAGGCGCTGTCCGCTTACGTGCCGCTGCGCATGCTGGGACAATCGCGTCCGACCAGCCTACTTGTAGCGCTCGGCACCGCACAGATTGGCGAATTCTCGTTCGTGCTCGCCGGGATGGGTCTGCAACTGCGCGTGATGTCGTTGGAGACCTACAATCTGATTCTCGCGGCAGCGCTAATCTCGATCGCGCTCAATCCGTTTCTAATGCGGCTTGCGCCGATGGCGCCGGCCGTGAAGGCAAAGCGGGTGGCAGCGTAACCCTTCCTCACCCTTGATGGACGAGCATGAAGATCAACGTTCGCTCTTGCGGATCACCAGCTTCAAACCGGACCAAATCTCATCCACCGCGCAGACCTTCACGTCGACATAGCCCATGGGCAGCGCGATCTTGCGGATAGTGTCCTCGGTGATGTCAGTCTCGACCTTCGCCGCCTTCTTCGGCCACGAGACCCAAACCATGCCGTTGCTGGCGAGCAGCGGCCGCAGCTTCTTCAGCTCAGCCTCCAGCGCCTTGGCTTTGGTGGTGAACACGTGCGCCGCAGCTTGGCCTTTGGTCGCCTTGCTTACGAACTTCGGCTTGGCGCTCTGAGCGACCTCGGCCTTCACCGAAGCAGGCACACCGACGGCGTAAACCGAGGTCCCTGGGGCAAAACCCAGCTTTTTGGCCAGGGGTGTCCCTGAATATCCTGCAGGCATTGGCCTACCCGTCCTTGCCTCGGCAAACCCTTTCGGCTATCAGCCCCGCTTCCATTTGCACCGCAACTAGGATTTGACGGCCATGAAAGCCGAAGGCCATCCCGACTACCACTTCATCACGGTCCAAATGACCGATGGGACCACGTTCAAGACGCGTTCGACCTATGGCGAGGAAGGCGCGACTTTGGCGCTCGAAATCGACCCGAAAGTGCACCCGGCCTGGACCGGCGGCAACCAAACGCTGCTCGACCGCGGCGGCCGCGTCTCGCGCTTCAACGACAAGTTCGGCGGCTTCATGAAGAAGAAGGACTGAGCTTCAGTCCAGTTCGACGAGTTTCGAGAGCGCCGGAGCGATCCGGCGCTTTTCGTTTTAGCACCCCTCCCCGAGTCATTCCGGGCGAGCGAAGCGAGACCCGGAACCCAGGGATCATAAGGCTGCGTGTTTGCCGTGGGTTCCGGATGACGCGTCGCGTCTCCGGAATGACTCTGAGTGGTTGTATAAGCGACGCTAAGCTAGCGCCCAAACGCAGCGTTGAGTTTCGCCATCTGGTCCGAGACCGGATTTCCAGCGTCGGTGCTCTCGCCATACATGGTTTCGTCGAGCCGCCGCACGCGCTCGTAGATAGCGCCGCCGCGGATGATCAGCGTCTTCAACGCTTCCGGCAATTCGTCCGAACCGGTGAAGCCCGGCGCGTTCTGCGCTTCGCGCGAGATCAGCCGATACTTGTCGCTGGCGGCCTCCCCTGTCGGGATTTCGCCGTCGCGCACCGCGCGTTGTACCAGCAGCCACGACGCCACCTGCATCAGACGCGTGGTGAGGCGCATGCTCTCGCCGGCATAAGCAAGCGCGGCGGCGCGAGACAGACGCTTCGAGGCAGCGCGGCCCGGACCATCCAAATAGGCCGCGGTTTCCTCCACCATGGCCATACCTTCCTTGAAGGTCCGGTCAAACAGCTCCGAGCGCGCGAAATCTGCGGCGCGCTGGGCGTCAAAACTTCTATTTGGCGAAGGTTGCATCGTATCGGTCATAGCCGCCCATGGCTCGCAAGCGATGGGCCGCACCGCCCCTTAAGATTAAGACGCCAAATGTTACGAAGGGCGCGCGCCGAACACGGAATTGGCTGCGTCACGCTGCGCGCGTTTGGCGGCGATAGCGCGCTCGCACTGACTGATCTCGGCCCTGAGACGCTCAATCCGGTTCTCCAACTCGTCAATCGAAGCGTTCTCGAGCTGCGCTTCGAGCGAAACCGGCTTCTTGGCCGGCGGAGCGAAGGGATCGTCGTCAAACATCGGGCCTACCTCCAAGGCGCACCCTACCCTAAAACTTCACCCAGTTTAAGTGGAGCGCGCCGCGAATGCCTCAAACGATGCGAAATATAGTGCACGCCAAGGACGCGCCGCTCGTACTGGCGGGCGCACCCGTGCCGGCGCCGGGCGCCGGACAAATCCTCATCCGGGTCGCCGCCGCAGGCGTTAACCGCCCAGACCTCGCGCAGCGCGCGGGCTTTTATCCGCCGCCCGCTGGCGCGCCGGAGACGCTTGGGCTGGAAGTGGCGGGCGACGTGACGGCGATCGGCCCCGGCGTCACACGCTGGAAAGTTGGGGATCAAGTCTGCGCGCTGCTGCCTGGCGGCGGCTACGCTGAGTATGCGCTCGCGCACGACGGCTCGGCGCTGCCTATCCCGAAAAGCCTCAGCCTCATCGAAGCGGCGGCATTGCCGGAGACGGTGTTCACTGTGTGGGCGAACGTGTTCGAGGCGGGCGCGCTGAAAAGCGGCGAGACGCTGCTCGTGCACGGCGGCGCCTCCGGCTTCGGCACCACCGCGATTCAGATGGCGAATGCGCACGGCGCGCGCGTTTTCATCACCGCGGGTGACGACGCGAAGTGCAGGCAATGCGAACAACTCGGCGCCGAGCGCGGCATTAATTATCGCGACGAGGATTTCGAGGCGATTGTGCGCGAAGCTGGCGGCGCCGACGTCATCCTAGATATGGTCGGCGCACCCTATCTTGCGAAGAACATCAGCACCGCCAAACCGCTTGGCCGCATCGTGATGATCGCGCAGCTGCACGGCGCGCAGGCCGAGATCAACCTCATGCTTGTCATGCTGAAGCGTCTTACCCTCACGGGTTCGACGCTGCGCCCACGCGCGGTCGAAGAAAAAGCCCGCATCGCGGGAGAAGTGGAGCGCCACGTGTGGCCCTGGATCGAAGCCGGTAAGGTGAAGCCGCTGATCGACTCCACCTTCGCGCTCTCCGATGCCGAAGCAGCCCACGCCCGCATGCAAAGCAGCGCTCACACCGGGAAGATTGTGCTGACAACGTAACCACGATGGTGCTTTCCACCGCGCACCGCTAGCCTACGAGCATGGAAGATCTGAACCGCCCCGCGACTGAAGACATGATTGTCGGCCGCCTGCTGACCTTCTCCGATGGCGTCTTCGCTTTCGCGCTCACTCTTCTCGTCCTCGAACTGCAGCCTCCGCATATCGCCAGCGAAGCCGACTTTTGGCCAGCGATGATCGCGCTGGCGCCCAAGCTGATCGTGTTCGTCAGCACCTTCGCGCTGATCTTCGTTTTTTGGGCGGCGCACATGTCCACCATGCGCCGCCTGCGCGCGTTCGACTGGCCGGTGTTGTGGGTCAATGGCATTTTCTTGCTGACCATAGCGGTGATGCCATTCGCATCCGCCATGCTGGGCGATACCGAAGTATTCGCGCTGTCTTGGCGCGTTTACTGCGCTGAACTGGTCGCGGCTTCACTCGCGCAATCGCTGCTCGTGCTCGTAGTGATGCGCGACGGAGGCCGGCTGGTCGGCGGCGCCACAATGCGCGAGCGGCTTTGGCGGCTTACGCGATCACTGTCACCGGGCCTCGCTTTCGCCGCTGGACTGGCGATGAGCGTGATGGGTGAGATTGGTCTTTCGACGTTGTGCTGGATCTTGATCCCTGTCCTCATGTCCATCAGCGGCCTGCTCTTCGGTCCGCGCAAGCAAAAGACTTAAGCGTCGAGCGTTTCGCGCCCTTGCGCCTCATGCAGGCACTCGCGCTTTCGGAGAAGTCCGTGTTTCCGCGTGCCGCCGGAGCATAATACTCGCGCCAAGCGAGGAGGACGCCATGGGTACGACCGCTCTTGTGCTGCTGTTTGTTGCGCTCACGCCGGCCGCGCTGGCCGAAACCACACTTGCTCCCGCCCCACACGCCGCCTGGGTCACGTCCAATCACGGCGTGAATGTCCGACGCGAGGCTGCGCCACAATCGGAAATCGTCGCCGTCTTATGGAAAGGCGCGCGCGTCTTCGTGCGCGATACGTCGGGTCCCTACGTGCGGATCGACGGCTATGGTGTTGCCGGCTACGCGTATGTCGACCGCACCTTCATTGGAAACGCTGCCCCTAGCGTCGCCGCGGAAAGCGACCAGCACCCAGCTTCGACTCCGCCTACGGCGCACTAAACCGCCTTCCCTTTTCGCCAATCCCGGCCTATATCGCCGTCAACTGACTTTAGGTCCGCGCCCGGATCCGTCAGCCCGTTGCACCAGATGGCTTAGCGCCTGGCGACGACGCCGGGCGCTTTTGCATATCTGGAGCCCTGCGATGACCCAAAACGTGTTGATGCCGAAGGCCACCGCCGTTTGGCTAATCGAAAACACGTCCCTCACGTTCGACCAAGTGGCGGGCTTCTGCGGACTGCACCCTCTGGAAGTGCAAGGCATCGCCAACGAAGACGTGGCCAAGGGCATTCGCGGCGTCGATCCGATCGCTGGCGGCTTTCTGTCGCGCGAAGAAATTCACAAGGGCGAGGCGGACCAAAGCTACAAGCTGCAGCCGCTCGAACAGAAGCGCATCGACCTGCCAGTCGTGAAAAAGCGCGGCGCCCGCTACACGCCGATCGCCCGGCGCCAAGATCGCCCTGACGCCATCCAATGGTTCCTAAAGAACCACCCGGAGGTGCCGGATTCTAAGATCGTGAAACTCATCGGCACCACCAAGTCGACAATCGAGCAAGTGCGTAGCCGCGCCCATTGGAACTCCAGCCAGATCAAACCGGTCGACCCGGTAACTATCGGAC
>JBAQGO010000078.1:0-22870 GCA_049287825.1 Vitreimonas sp.
GTGGGATCGCGGTCCCCGTGGATCAGCAGCACGGGCGGCTTGGATTTCATTTCCTCTTTCAGTTTTCGGCCCACCAGCACGCCGGAGAAGCCGAGAATCCCAGCGATCGGCTTGGCGCGGCGCAAGCCGGTGTAGAGCGCCATCATGGCGCCTTGACTAAAACCAACCAACACGAGGCGGCTTTCATCGAGGCCATGCTTTTCCAACTCGCGATCAATGAAGCGGTCGACGGACTGCGCGGCGGCCTTGGCGCCCTGCTCCATCAAGTGCGGATCAAGATTGGAAATCGGAAACCACTGATAGCCGCCGCCTGGCGCTTGAGGCAGCGGTTCGATGGCGTTCGGCGAGACAAACGCCGCGCCGGGCAGGGCGTTAGCCCAATATGGCGCAAGGCTGATCAAATCCGCGCCGTTAGAGCCGTAGCCGTGCAGCAGGATTACCAGCGCATCCGCCTTACCGCCGCGCGCTGGCGGCATGCGGGGGCCATCGAGAAAGACTGTCATGGCCGGTGTGCTAGCGGCTCAAGCGCCGGGACGATAGCCTCAATGCCTGATGAGTTTCGTCACACGCTTCGCACCCTCGCCGACCGGGCATTTGCATTTAGGGCATGCCTACTCCGCGCTGACGGCGTTCGGCGCCGCGCGGGCTGCAGGCGGGCGGTTTCTGTTGCGGATCGAAGACATTGATCAGGGACGCGTGCGGCCAGAGTTTGAAGCGGCGATCTACGAGGATCTGGCGTGGTTGGGGATCGAGTGGGAAACGCCGGTGCGGCGGCAATCCGAGCACATGGGCGAATATGAAGAGGTGCTCAATGGATTGATTGCCCGCGGCCTGCTTTATCGCGATTTCCGAACGCGGCGGGAAATTGCGCAAGCAATTGCCAGCGCGCCACACGGCGCCAGCGAGGACGTGTTTCGGGGTGAAGCGCTGGCGGCAAGCGAGGAGACTGAAAAGCTCACCGCGGAAGAGCCATTTGCGTGGCGGCTTTCGCTGAAGAAAGCGCGCGCGGCTTTGGGGTCCGCTTACTTCGCGCTGGTGCTTGAGGATGAGTCGGGTTTTGTGCGTGCCGATCCGGAGAAGCACGGCGATGCGGTGCTGGCCCGTAAAGATTTTCCGACGAGCTATCATTTGGCCAGCGTCTGGGACGATGCACTGCAAGGCGTGACGCATGTAATCCGCGCAGAGGACCTGCGCGATGCAGCGCATCTGCATGTGTTGCTCCAGAAAGTGCTGGGCTTGCCCCAGCCGGTTTATCGCCATCACCGGCTCATCTTGGATGAAGACGGCAAGCGGCTGGCGAAGCGTGATCAGTCCGTCACGCTGCGTGCACTGCGCGAGAGCGGCAAGACGGCGGAAGATGCGCGCGCGCTGCTTAGGGTGAATGCATTTCAAGGCTAACGCCGGGTTCACTGCGTATGTGCGCGAAGTCGAACGCTTCCGAAAGCATGATGGCGTAGGCTCGGTTACATAAGAGGAGTAGCCGGCCTCCATGGCTGGCGAACGTAGGTTATGCTTTGGGTGGATTGCCGTTCGTATGTTGGGCCGGACCGGAGGGTCGCGCCGCGGGAATTGCGCATACGCGAACGCCGACACGACAACATCGCCGATCAACCTCCGCCGCTCGAACGCCAATTGCGTCACTTGCGTTTGCTGGTGCTCGACGCTGATCGTGGCGACGGCGTGCGCGCATTTGCACAACGTGCAAGCGCGGCAGCACACCTGGCGGGAGCGAGCGGTGAGCCGATGATCGCCGACATTCTCACCGGCTTGGCCGAGTCTCTGCGTCGCGGCCATGACGGAGACGTGCGCTCGTTCATCTACGAGCAACTCGACCGCCTGCCCGGCGCACAAGTTCTGCACTAATCGGGATAGTGCCGGTCGCCAGTCCAGGCGTTCATGGCTTCGACAGTCTCGTGCGCGGATTCCAGCTTGTGATCCGGCACGTTGGAAACGCGCGCGGCGTTGATCCAGGCTTGGATCGCAGTGGGCGCAAGGCGATCGCGGGCGCAGAGCACGAAGACCGGCTCGTCTTTACCGACCGATGCGAGAGAGCCGTTCTCGATTTCGTTGGCGAGCAGCTTGTAGCCGGAGTCGCGCAACAGCTTTGCGCACTGCTTCATCACATCATCCATGCGCGCCTCCAGGATTTGCGGCTTGGGTTTGGATCGCAGGGAATGCGCCAATAACACGCGCCAGCCAATCGCCGAGCGCATCCCAGTGCGAGAGATTGTCGTCGAAGTGCCCAAGACGCACGACCACCATATCGCGCGCCGGCGCCACGATGATCATCTGCCCTTCGTGACCTTGCGCGGAAAAGGTATCAGCTAGTGAATTGTCGCGGATGGTGGAATGCATCGGCCGGCCCGTGCCTTGTGATGGCGTCAGCCACCAGCCGGCGCCATAAACATCGCTATTGACGTCACTGCCGCGGGTACGCGCGAAATCGGCCCAGCCTTGCGGCAACACGCGATGGCCGTCCCACACGCCGTCGCGCAGATAGAGGTAACCGAAGCGCGCAAAATCCCGCGCGGTCGCCCAGACGAGGGCGCTACCGTAGAAGGTGCCTGCCGGATCGAACTCGACAACGGGATGCATGCCGATTGGGCCGAACAACGATTGCTGCATCCAAGCGCGCATGCGGTTGCGGCGGTCGATTGGGTTTTGTGGATTGGTTACGATGGTGCGGGTGAGTGCATCAGCGAGAAGCACGACACCGGCAGAATTGTAATTCCAATGTGTGCCGGGATCGTGAATGAGCGGCAGACTTGCGGCCCAGCGCGTCGTATCCATGTGGCCTTCGCCGTAAAGCATGCGCGCGGCGCCGTTATCGAGCACACGGGTGACACCAATCTCGTGATAGTCCTGGCCGTCGACCATCTGCATCCATTGGCGCCAGGTGATTGAAGCGCGGCGATCGCCGGCGCTCCACGCCGGATTGCCCATCGGCGCGTCGATCGAAATGCGGTTCTGCAGCACCGCTGCGCCGACTAACGCTTGCGTGACTGACTTGGCCATCGACCATGAGATCAAACGCATGTCGCGATTGTAGCCTTCAGCGTAGCGCTCGAAGACGATGCGACCGTGCTGCACAATGAGCACCGCGCGGGTTTCGCCATAGCCTTGGTCCGCGCCGCCGAGCGCTTCTGTGATAGCCAAATCGAATGCCGGGCGATCCATGTCCTCCGGCAGCGCGGTTTCGGCCCACTCAGCCGTGGGCCATGCGAGACCTGCGGGTTGCGGCGGCAACGGCGGCAGCTGTTGCGCCTGCGCGCTTGCCGTCGCGAAAACCAAAATCGCCGCCACAATCGCGCTGCGCAGCATGACGCATCCCCTCGCCTTCGCTATGCTTGGCGGAGCATAGTGGGAGGCGCCGGTGTCGCGCAAATACTGGTTGATCGGCGGAGCCGTTATTCTTGTGGCGGTGATTGCCGGCGGCGCCTATGCGGCACGCGAGCCGGTGACCTACGCACGCGTGGCCACCTCCTACGCCGCGAAGCAGCTCTGCTCCTGCCTGCACGTAAGCGGGCGCACGATGGAGTCGTGCATGGCGGAATTTCCACAGGAAGCGCGCGGCCAAATTACCTTAGCAACGACCGGCAACACGGTGCACGCGAGCGTGATGTTCAACGCCATCAGCGCCGACGCCGTCTATGAAGAAGCGTACGGTTGCCGTCTCGTCAACTAAAGCAGCAACCCCTTCGGATGCCAGATCGGGCGGCGCATCATGGCAAGCACAAGTCCGACACCGGAGCGAATGAACGCCCATGCGATGATCGCGAGATGCACATAGACGGCAACAATGCCGAGCGCGCCGTTGATAAACGTAATCGCGGTCGCGATCGTCCAAAGCGAATAGCCGAACAGCAGCGTGCGAAAGACGTGCTCATGATGCGTCGCGGCCCAAGGCATGCCGTCAAAGCGATTTGCGTAGGCGAGAAACGCCGCGCCAATGCCGACGGCCATGCCCAGGTAAGCCTCGATGCCGGTCGGAAAAACAAGATCGAGAGCAAATGCGGCGAGCGTCAACACATGCACGAGCATAGCTTTGCCGCGATGCGACTTGAGCCCCAACCCGCCCTGCTGACGTTGCTGCACGCGCTTAGGCGGACGGCGGAACGGGGTGACGTTGTCGGCTGGCATTGCCGATGATTTGGCGCGCTGCGCGCCGAAGAGCAAGCGCGCTATTTGCGCGACGGTTTCAGATGTATTTCCACACGCCGGTTTCGGGCGCGGCCCCATTCGCTGTCATTGGAGGCGACGGGCTCCCATTCGCCGCGGCCGCTGGTTTCGATGCGCCCATAGTCGACGCCGAAGTCCATCAAAGCTGAACCCACAGAATGCGCGCGGCGTTCGGAGAGGCGCTGGTTGTAATCGTCAGAGCCGATGGCGTCGGCGTGGCCGACGACGTCGATGGTAAGTCCAGGGTAGCGATCGAGCGTCTGCGCCAGGTTCCGGATCACCGGCTCGAACTGGTAGCGCACATCGGCGCTGTTGAACGCGAACGTGATGTCCGAGGGCATGGAGACGACGATCTCGTCGCGTGATCGGCGTTCGACGGTGGCGCCCGACGCTTGCGGCGCGGCGGAGCGGAGATCCTGCTCGGCGCGATCCATTTCAGTTTGGGCTTGAGCGAGAACGGGCGCGGCGGAGGCGCAGAACAACGCGGCCGCGAGAATGAAAGAGCGCATGAGTTTCCCCTACTTAGGGAGGCGTGCGCTCACTCTTTGGCAAATCTGCGGCTGGACTGGCGGCGAACCAGATGATCGCCATCAGCACGGGCTGAAAAAGCAGGCGCACCCACAGAACGGGCAAGCCAACGCTGCGATAAAGACCGGCGTGCGCGAGCATGTCGAAATGCACGGGCCAGACGCAGAGGCAGTAGAGGATAAGCGCGTAAGCGGCGATGCGCCGCGTGCGCAGCCAAAGGATGCCGAGGGCGCCGGCGATGTCGGTGAGCCCGGTCAGCCACGCGACTTCGCGGGGATAAGGCATCCAGGCGGGAACGATGGACGTGTACGTGTTGAGCCAGACGAAATGGCCGAGGCCACCGAAGAAGAACCAGATGAAAGCCAGAGCGAGCGCCGCGCGTCGCCAACTCGGTTTCACAGGTTCAGCAAATGTGGATCGCCGCCTTGTGCTGCGATGTTGACGCTAGTGGCGCGCTCTTCGGCGAAGCGTGGGAGGTAGTTCGGGCCACCGGCCTTGGGACCCGTACCGGAAAGACCCGAGCCGCCGAAGGGCTGCACGCCGACGACCGCGCCAACGATAGTGCGGTTCACGTAGACGTTGCCCGCAGGCACCGCTGCTTTCACCGCTTCCGCGAAACTTTCGAGGCGGGAGTGAACGCCAAGCGTCAGCCCGTACCCCTTTGCGGCAAGCTGGGTGCCGACTTGGGCAATGTTGGCCGGATCGTAGCGAACGATGTGCAGAATAGGCCCAAACACTTCGCGCTGGATTTGATCGAGCGAATTCAGCTCGATCACCGCCGGGCCGAAATAATTGCCGCCGAGCTTTGAGACATCGATCTGTTTCAGCACTTTCGCTTCGGTTTTCATGCGGGCGATGTGTTTATCGAGATTGGCTTTGGCTTCGGCGTCGATGATGGGGCCGATATCGACGCGCGGATCGGCGGGATCGCCGACCTTTAGCTCGTCCATGGCGCCGAGCAATGTTTCGAGCACTTCGTCGGCGGTATCGTTCGGCAGAAATAGAATGCGCAGCGACGAGCAACGCTGACCGGCCGAGTTGAAGGCGGAAACACACACGTCGTCGACGACTTGTTCTTTAAGCGCGGTGGTATCGACGAATAGTCCGTTGAGGCCGCCGGTTTCTGCAATTAACGGGACGATCGGGCCATCTTTGGCAGCGAGCGTGCGGTTGATGAGGCGTGCGACTTCGGTGGATCCGGTGAAGGCGACGCCGGAGATGCGCGGATCGGCGACCAGTGCAGCGCCAACTTCGCCGTCGCCGATGACTAACTGCAACACATCGCGCGGCAAACCAGCTTCGTAGAAGAGCTCCACGGCGGCCTGCGCGATGCGCGGCGTTTGCTCCGCCGGTTTCGCGACGACGCTGTTGCCAGCGGCGAGCGCTGCGGCAAGTTGGCCCGTGAAGATAGCCAGCGGGAAATTCCACGGGCTAATGCACACGAACACACCGCGCCCAATGAGTTCGAGATGATCGGTCTCCCCGGCTGGGCTCGGCAAGGCTAGCGGCGCGGCGAACAAGCGCTCGGCTTCGGCGGCGTAGTAGCGGCAAAAATCGATCGCTTCGCGCACTTCATCGATGGAGTCCTGATAAGAGCGCCCCGCTTCGCGCACCGTGAGCGCAACGAGCTTGTCGTGATTGGCTTGCAGCGCATCGCCCATCGCGCGCAGCACGGCGCCGCGCGCGGCGCCGCCCGCGGCGTTCCAGTGCTCGTGCGCACCGTGCGCGGTGGTGATCGCCTCCCCTCCCCCTTGCGGGGAGGGGATCGAGGGGAGGGGGGCGTGCAAACGAGCAGGCGCCTGCATGTCGGAGCGCCCCCCACCCCCTGCCCCCGCCCCGCGAGGGGGCGGGGAATCAAGTTCTGCAACCGCTTTCGCCATCGCATCTCGATCGCTTTGGATAGAAATGTCGCGGCCGGTCGAGTTACGGCGGCTGGCGCCGTAGAGCTGCGACGGCGGCGGCAAACGGCGATGGCGATGCGGATTGGCTTCCAGCGTTGTCAGCGGATCAGCGGCGACAACATCGGGTGAAACGTCGTCATCAAGGAACGAGTGCACGAACGAAGTGTTAGCGCCGTTCTCAAGCAAGCGGCGCACCAGATACGGCAGCAGATCTTCGTGCCCACCGACCGGCGCATACACTCGCACCGGTAGCGGCGGATCAGCGGCGGCGTAGAGCGCCTCGCCCATGCCGTGCAGCCGTTGGAATTCAAACGCCTTCAGTCCCGCGCTTTCGGCCATGCGCCGCACGGCGGCGACCGTGTGCGCGTTGTGCGTTGCGAATTGTGGGAAGATGGCGCCACCAGCGGAGATCAACGCTTTGGCGCAGACGAGATAGTTCACGTCGGTGGCGGCCTTGGTGGTCCAGGTCGGGAAATCGGCGCGCCCCATGATCTGGGCGCGCTTCACCTCACCATCCCAGTAGGCGCCCTTCACCAGGCGCGTTTGGATTGGCGTGCCGCGGCGTCGCGCCAGCGTGGTGAGCTTCTCGATCACCGTGCGCGCGCGCTTTTGATACGCCTGCACGGCGAGGCCGAGGCCTTCCCAGCCGGCGAGCGACTGTTCGAACGCGAGGCGCTCCAACATTTTCAGCGAAATGACGAGGCGATCCGCCTCTTCGGCGTCGAGCGTGAAGCCGATATTGTAGCTTTTGGCCTGCTCGGCCAGCTGCAGCACGCGCGGATAGAGTTCCGCCCAGACGCGATCTTCAAGACGCGCTTCGTAGCGCGGATGCAATGCCGAGAGCTTCACGGAGATGCCATTGGAGTTTTGCGGGCCGGCGCCCGCGGCGTGCTGGCCGACCGCATCGATCGCGGCAGCGTAGCTCTTCACGTAACGCTCTGCGTCGGCAGTGGTGCGGGCGCCCTCGCCCAGCATGTCAAATGAGAAACGCGTGGCGCCGCCAGCGCGCTGCATGCTCGTGCCGCGCTTCAGCGCTGCATCGATGTTGCGGCCGAGCACGAATTGTTCGCCGAGGATGCGCATCGCCTGCATGGCGCCGGCGCGCACAACAGGCTCGCCGGCGCGCGAAACGAAATTGCTCATGAAGCGGTTGGGATCGTCGCGAACGTCGTCCGGCAACGCCACAAGGCGACCCGTCAGCATCAGCCCCCAGGTGCCAGCATTGACCAGCCAGTGATCGGACTTGCCGACGTGCTCCGCCCAATTGCCGCTGCGCACTTTCTCGGCGATCAACTTGTCGGCGGTTTCTTCGTCCGGCACGCGCAGCAATGCTTCGGCAAGGCACATGAGCGCCAGGCCCTCGGCGTTGGAGAGACCGAACTCTTCGAGGAAACTTTCCATCACGCCCTTGCGGCGCTTCAGCGAACGCGCCTTGGTGACCAGCGCGCGGGCCTCGGCGGCGACGCTGGCGCGGGCGGCGGCGTCGAGCGGCGGGTCGGCAATCAGGGCGGCGACCGCGGTGTCCTCATCGATGTATTTCAGGGCGTCGAGCGCGTCCCAATCCAAGGATGGCGGCGTCATTGTTACGGGCGCTGATTGCATGCCCGCTAGATGCGCGCCCTGGCGCGCCGGGGCAAGTCAGCCTGCCCCTTGCATCACAGGGGTCCCCGTGGTGAAGAGCGCCCCGTGAGCACGGAAGCCCAAGCGCCGGCGGCGGCGCGCGCCGAAAGCGCGCCCGAGACCCCGCCTCTCGCGGTCAAAGTCATGCTGGTGACCGACGCCTGGGAGCCGCAGGTGAACGGCGTTGTGCGCACGCTCGCCAGCACGATGCAGGAATTGCAGGCGATGGGTTGCGAGATCGAAGTGGTCTCGCCGGCGGACTATCCGAACTCAGTACCGCTGATTACCTATTCCGAAATTCGCTTGGCGCTTGGCGCCCGTGACGACGTGGAGGAGCGCTTCCTGGCGTTCGCGCCTGACGCCGTGCACATCGCCACCGAAGGCACGCTTGGTTGGGACGCGCGCGCGATTTGCCTCAAGCACAAGTTTCCGTTCACGACGAGCTACCACACGCAATTCCCGGAATACGTGACGGCGCGCTTCAACTGGATTCCACTGTGGGCCGGCTACCGCTTCATGCACGCGTTTCACGACAAGTCGGGGCGCGTCATGGTGGCGACGCCGACCATGCAGCGCATGCTGGAGATCCACGGCTTCAAGAACACTGCGATCTGGTCGCGCGGCGTCGATGTCGAACAGTTTCATCCCAGCAAGCGCGGCATTGATGGCGGCTTGTTCAAAGATTTGCCGAAGCCGATCTTTGCGTATGTCGGCCGCGTTTCAGTCGAGAAGAATATCGAAGCGTTTCTAAAGACGGATTTGCCGGGATCGAAAGTGGTGGTCGGTGGCGGGCCGGCTTTGGATCAGCTGAAGACAAAATATCCGGACGCGCATTTCACCGGGCCGAAGTTCGGCGAAGAACTGGCCAGGCACTATGCGGACGCCGATGTGTTCGTGTTCCCAAGCTTCACCGACACATTCGGGCTGGTGATCCTGGAAGCGATGGCGTGCGGCACGCCGGTGGCGGGCTATATCGCGCCGGGCCCCCAGGACATCATTCCTGGCAGCAATGCCGGCGCGATCAATCAGGATTTGCGCATCGCCTCACTTGAAGCGCTCAAATGCGATCGCAACACGACGCGGGCCTATGCAGAGAAATATTCTTGGGCTGCCTGCGCCGAGGAGTTCCGGCGCAATCTGGAGCCGCTGCCGAAGCCGGAGAAGAAGAAGTTCTGGCTCCGGCTAAAAGCTGCGCGCGAGCGGGCGCGCGAGCGGCGGCGGCTCAATCGCGAACGCCGCGAGAAGCGGCGCGCCGAACGCGCCCAGCGCGCGGCGCGGCGCGACTAGCGCTTGCTAATCAGGTAGTGCGAGGCGCGGCTGACAATGTTCAACACCAGCACCGCAACCGTGATGATGAGCGCGCCAGCCCAAGCGAGGCGGTTGTGCTCGGCGACCACGTCGGAGGCGTAGCGGTAAATCGCGATCGGCAAGCTTGCCATAGGGCCGTGACCAATATCGGACGACCAAAAATTATTGCCAAACGACGTGAAGATGAGCGGCGCCGTTTCGCCAGAAATGCGCGCGACCGCAAGAAGAATGCCGGTCAGGATGCCGCCGAACGCTGCGGGAATTACGACTCGCAGAATGGTTACGCTCTCGCGCGCGCCAAGCGCGACAGACCCCTCGCGGTAGGCATCTGGCACGAGCTTGATAATGTCTTCCGTGGTGCGCGCCACAACAGGCATGGCGAGAAGCGCTAATGCGACGCCACCGGCCATGCCGGAGAAACCCCCGCGTAAGAACGGCGCATGCGGCACAACCAGGACTTCATAAACGAACAAGCCGATGAGGATGGAAGGCGCAGACAACAGTATGTCGTTCACAAAGCGCACGACTGAGGCGAAGCGTCCAGTCTGGCCGACTTCCGCAAGATAGACACCCACGGCGATTCCAAGCGGTGCGCCAATAAGTGTGCCGATGCCTGTTTGAATGAGGCTGCCTACGATGGCGTTTGCGAGACCGCCGTGTTGGCCAGGCGTGATGCGCATGCCGTTGGTGAAGACGTCCAGCGACATGCTCTCCAAGCCCTTCTGCACCAGGGTGAAGAGGATCAAAGCCAACAGCACGAGGCCGGCCATGGCGGCCAGAGTGCAGAGCACATCCATGAACGCTGAAAAGATGCGGCGGCGCGCGTAATTGGCTGGATTGATCGCGGCGATACTCATGCCGTCATCCGTCCTTGTCTCAAGAGCAATCGCGCTAGCGCCAACACGAAGAACGACACCAGGAAGAGAATGAAGCCGAGCGCAAACAAGGCTGCGAGCTTCATCGATCCGGCGTCCGCCTCGGGAAAGGTGTTGGCCACGATGGACGCGATACTCGCGGTCGGTGCGAAGAAACCGTCCGGCAAACGGTTGGCGTTGCCGATGACAAAGGTGACGGCCATGGTTTCGCCGAGTGCACGGCCAAGGCCCAAGAACACCGCACCAAACAGCGAGCCGCGCACCGCGGGGATGACGACACCGGTCAAAACTTCCCAACGGGTGGCGCCCATGGCGTACCCCCCGTCCTTTAAGATTTGCGGCGTCGTCAACAACACGTCGCGCGATGTGGCGGCGATGAACGGCAAGATCATGATCGCCAGCACCACGCCCGCCGTCAGCAGACCAACGCCGACTGGCGCGCCTTGAAACCAGAACCACATCGGGTTCATGTCGTTCGGCAGCACGGGAAGCCAGCTGAGGTTTTCAGTCAGCCACGGCTCGATGCTGGTCGACATGAACGGCGCCAGAATGAAGAAGCCCCACATTCCGTACACGATCGACGGAATGGCGGCGAGCAACTCGATGGCGATGCCAAGTGGTACGCGCAACCGGCGCGGACAAATCTCAGTTAGAAAATACGCGATGCCAAATCCAAGCGGCCAAGCGATCGCGAGCGCGATTGCGGCTGACGCCAATGTGCCCGCGATGGGCGCTGCAGCGCCATATAGATTGCGGACTGGATCCCACTGATCGGTCCATAGAAATTGCACGCCGAAATGACGGAACGCATCTTGTCCGGACATGAACAGAATAATCAGGATCGCTGCCAGCGTGACGAGCACAATGCACGCCGCGACGTAGAGCAGGATCTTGAAGAGCGATTCTCCAGGATGAAGCTTGCGCGAGTTCTCGAAGGGGACCGCCGTCATGGTCTGCGCTTAGCCTGATCCTAGAAGAGAAAAAAGGGGCGGAGCTGGATAGCTCCGCCCTTCGCTCAAGTGGGGGTTCTTAGTGGCAGCCGCTCCACACCGGAGCGTTGCCGGAGCGGACTTGGCACCAGCGCTGACGCGCCTGATTCTGCACCGCCGCCGGCAATGGGATGTAGTGGAGCGCATCCACAGCCGGTTGGCCGCTGCGGAACGCCCAATCGAAGAACTGCATCACCTTACGCGCGCGCCCAGCGTCAGTCGGGTTCTTTGGCAGCAGGATGTATGTGGCGCTGACGATCGGCCAGTTTGGCGCACCGGCCGTGTTGATCATGCTGGCCGCCATGTTCGGCGCATTCGCCCACGGCGCTTGCGCGGCGGACGCGGCAAACGCTTGCACGCTTGGACGCACGAATTGGCCGGAGCGGTTTTGCAGTTGTGGCGTCTGCATGTTGTTTTCGGTCGCGTAGGCGTACTCGACGTAACCGATGCCGCCGCGCGTGTTGCGGACAGCGCCCGCGACGCCGGCATTGCCCGGCGCGCCGATACCGGCACGGAATGAAACCGATGAACCGGCGCCGATCGTGGTGTTGAATGGCAAGTTCACCGACGCGAGATAGGTCGTGAAGATGTTGGTCGTGCCCGACGAGTCAGCGCGATAGACCGGCGCGATGGCGACCGGCGGCAGGTTCACGCCCGGATTGAGCGCGCGAATGCGCGGATCGTTCCACATGCGCACGCGGCCGAGATAAATGTCGCCAACGAGCGGACCAGTGAGCTTCAGCGCGTTGCCATCAACACCGGGGATGTTCACCGCAACAACCACCGCGCCGATGACGGCTGGAAATTGCACGAGGTTCTGGCTGGCCAGCCGTTCCGGCGCGACCGGCGCGTCGGAAGCGCCGAAATCGACGGTGCGGTTGATGATCTGGGTGACGCCGGCGCCGGAGCCGATGCCCTGATAGTTCAGCGTGTCGCCGCCCTGCCCAGCATATTGCTCAGCCCAACGCGTGTAGACCGGCTGCGGGAACGTTGCGCCCGCACCGGTGATTTCATCGGCAAACGCTGCGCCGGCGGAGGCCAACGCCGCGATCGCGGCAAGCGCGCCGATCGCCATGCGCCGCGACATGAACTTGTTCATTTTCATTTTCAAACTCCCGAACCTCAAAAGCTCACGTGTCAATGTCCCTCGTTTGGAGCGATGGCGATGCGCGAAATTCTTCCCCGCGCATCGCGCGCCGCCTACCAATCGAATTGCGTGCGGAAGGTCACAGCGTCGATGTTATTGTCTTGATTGACCTGGACGCCGGCAGCGCTGTTTTCGTCGTGCGTGTTGTCGACGTAGTTCACGTCCGTGTGTGAATAGTTGAGCTGGAATTTGACGTGGCTGATGGGCACCCACGTAGCGCCGAGCGTGTACGCAGTCGTTTCGTTGGCGTTGCCGCCATCGATCACTGACTTCCAGAAGCCGCGGTCGGTCAAATCGAGATGCTCATAGCGGGCGCTCAACATGATGTGGCCAATACCGCCGTCGGAACCGAGCGTGCGAAACGGCGTGACTGCGCCGAAGCTGCCGTCGGAGGCGTTGTAGCGGCGGCCTTCGCCAGTCGGCGACCAGAACACGTCGAAGTAATAACCAGTCGCGTTGGCATCAGCGATTTGCGTCGCGTTGACCGTCGAGTCCTGCGTGTTGATTTGACCGTATTCGCCGTCAGCGCCAAACGCGTTCCATTGGAAGGCAGCTTCCAGATCCCAGAACGTATCCTGGTCTGACCCGCCAACCGAGGCATTGTTGCTAGACTTGTTGGAGAGCGCGCCTGGGCTGTAGGAAAACAAGCCGTTGATGGCGTTGCCGTTGCCGGATCCGTTGTCGCGATAGCGGCCGTAGAGGCCGAGATGCAGAACGGTCGTCCCGTCCGGCGTTTGTTCAAAGATCGGCGCCCACGTAGCACGGCCGGCGATAAAGTACGATTCAGTTCCGTTCGAAGCGGTGTCAGCGGTGTCGAGCGTGTCGTTGCTCGACAGCGCCGCGCCTAAGGACCAGTTGCCGCCATTGGTGATCAGTGCAACGCCCGGCCGCTTGCCAACGCCCGACGCGCTCACCAGGAATGAGCGCTCGTTGAACGGAATGTTGAGCGAGGAATCGCGATCTTCCATCGGCGAAACCGCGTTGTTGTTGCCGACGATGAACGACCAATCTTGGCCGGCATATTCGAGATAGAGGTCGTCGGCGCGAACGCTTGGCGAGCCCGAGAGGTTGAAGTCGAACTTCACATTGTAGCGCCAGTTGTCGGTCAGGCGGCCGTCCACACCTAGAAAGGCGCGGCGGGCGTACGAACGAATGCCGGATTCGCATGTTGTCGTCGGCAGCACCGGCGCGGCGGCGCAGAAGTCAGCATCGGTCGAGGCAATGTCGTATTGGAAGCGGCCGTTGACGTGGAAGCGGCGATCCTCTTCGCGGGTTTCCGGCGAGCCGTTCCAGCGGGTCGTTACAGTCACCGGCGGCGGTGGCGGAACGACCGTTGGCGATTGCTGCGCGTGCGCGGTCCCGGCGCCCGCAGCCATGCCGATCGCGCTGAGCGCGGCCGTGAGTAATGCCTGTGATTTCTTCATCGAAGACCCCCTGGTCGAACCTGCCCAATCCCCAGCGGCGCGAGTCCAACCGACTCGGCTTCAAGCCGCTGGGGTCATAAGGCGCGGGGTACCCGTCACCGATGAAGCGGCTGCGACTGTTCAGCGACGCGTCGGCGACAGTTCGTTTTCAGTTTTGTGACGTGGCTTGGGCGCACTGCATCGTTTTGGCAGCGCAAGGGAATTAACCACGCTTACTACTTTACATTGGCGAATGTTTTCCATATTTCGATTCGTACCGGCGGACCTGGAAACAGCGTCCACTAACGCCCCCTCGGCCCAGGCCACCTGGGGGATCGCAAGCAACTGGAAGCAGGAAGCTTCTTGGCGATCCTCCGGCGCAAGCTCCCAAGGGCGGACCTGACATTAAAGCATGTCCGACTAACGCCGGCCTGGGTTTAACAAGCACCGCTCTCGCGAGCGGCGCATTGTAGAGTGGAGCAGCCGGATGGACTCTGTCCTCTCGCCTCTCGAGCTCGTGAATGGCGCAGGCCCCGAAGGGCCGGTTGCCATCGCGCGCCCGCATCGTGTCGCCGCCGCCGCGCAGTGGTTTCGCAGCCACTTCCCTGGCGAGGTGTTCTACGCGGTGAAAGCCAACCCGTCCCCCTGGGTGCTCGACACCCTGTGGGCGAATGGGATTAAAAATTTCGACGTCGCCTCGGAGACCGAAGCGGCGCTGGTCGCCACGCGCTTCCCCGGCGCGCAGATCGCCTTCATGCACCCGGTGAAGAGCCGCCGCGCCATCGCGCGCGCCTTCCTCGACTACGGCGTGAAGACCTTCGCGCTCGATAGTGAAGACGAGCTCGACAAAATCCTGCAGGAAACCGGCGGCGCCAAGGACCTCACGTTGATGGTGCGCTTCGCCGTCTCGGGTGATGGCGCTGCTTACCCCCTCACCCGCAAGTTTGGCGTCTCGATCGAAGAAGCCCCAGCACTGCTGCGCCGGGCGCGCGGCGTCAGCGAAGAGATGCTGGGCGTCGCTTTCCATGTCGGCAGCCAATGCATGCGGCCTGAATCGTTCCGCGCCGCCATGGATTCGGTGAACCAGGCGATCGTAAAGGCGGGTGTCGTTGCCGATATCGTCGATGTGGGCGGCGGCTTTCCGGCGATCTATCCCGGCATGAACCCGCCGCCGATGATCGATTACATCTCCACCATCAAGGGCGCATTCGAAGACATGTTCGTCACCCAGAACGCCAAGCTCTGGGCTGAGCCCGGCCGCGCGCTGGTGGCGGAAGCCGGCTCTACGGTGGCGCGTGTCGAATTACGCAAGGCTGACGCGCTTTATCTGAACGATGGCGCCTTCGGCACGCTGTTCGACGCTACGCACCTGAACTGGTCGTTTCCGGCGAAGCTGTTGCGCGAACAGCCGAGCCGCGCCAAGAACGCGCCATTCCGTCTTTACGGCCCAACCTGCGATTCCATGGACGCGGCCGCCGGCCCGTTCATGCTGCCGGCTGACATCCGCGAGGGCGATCTGATCGAGATCGGTTCGTTGGGCGCCTACGGCACGGCGATGGGCACGCGCTTCAACGGCTTCGGCGAGACAGTGACAATGGAGTCCAAGGACGCGCCGTGGCCGTCCATGTACGGCCAGGTGATCGCACCGGTGACGGCGATGCCCAAGCGCAAGCGTGCGCCAAAGAAGGCTAAGCAAAGCTAGCCCCGGTCAGCCTGCGTAGGTTTGCACCCCGATCTGCGTCAGCCCGCCATTGTGAACGGCAAAGCACGCGCCCGCCTCGCGCGAGATTTCGTAGCAATACATCGGCGCGTCCTGCGCACGCATCGCTTGATACTCCGCGCGTCCCATGCCGAGTGTCGGCGTGAACGGCACGCCGTCGGAAGACGGCGTCTCCGCGCCGGCTTCCCAAGACGGCAGATCGCCAGTGGAATCCGCTGAAGCGCCGGCGGGTGTGATCCACTCCGCCAAACGACGCTGCATGTCCTCGACGGATTCCGCACCGCCGAGCACTCGCGTATCGGCTGCGCCGAGCGTGAAGCTTTGTTCAAGCGCGCCGTGCGCATCGCGAATGATGAGCGTGGCTTGTGCCTCCGCGCATGTCGCGCCTGCGGCCGTTGCCTCCATGCTATAGTTATTGCCGCCACCCGCGTTCCAGGTCGACGTCGCGCGTGCCGGACACCCGTTTGCCTCAGGGGCGGGGGTTGCGGATGCAACCGTCGTGTCAACGGACGGCGCCGCACCAGTCGGTGACGACGGCGCAGGCGTACACGCGCAAAGCGCCAACACAGTCGTGACCATCAATGCCGTCCGCATGAGCATACCGCCTTCGCCATTCCGGTTTGGCCGCTAACCATACGATACCGGGAACAGCTTTTCCCAGTCTCACGTTCTCCTGGGTTATCGGGAGGCGCAGCATGCTCGGTCAACTATCCCGCCACGACACGGCGCCTAATGCAGCCAAGGCGCTTGCGCCATTCTGTCGTTTGGGCGGAAATTGGTGCAATGACGACGACGGGCTGTGCGAGATGCTAACCAACAAAGCGAAATACGCACTGCGCGCGATGATCGATCTCGCAGCAGAAGGAGGGCTCGACAGCTGGGAGTCTCCGGCCTTCATCGGAGACATTGCGCGGCGGCAAGAAATTCCGCGTCGCTTCCTGGAAAACATCTTGCTCGAACTGCGCAAGGAAGGTTTGGTGATCAGTCATCGCGGCAAGCACGGCGGTTACGCATTGGCGCGAACGCCGCAGAAAATCTCATTCGCTGACATCATCCGCGTTATCGACGGGCCGCTCGCCTTCACGCCTTGCACGAGCAAAACGGCCTACGAGCGCTGCGAAGACTGCATCGACGAAGCCGCTTGCGCTATCCGCAAGCCGCTGAAGGCGGCGCGTGCAGCATCCGCGCAAATCCTCGAGCACGCGACTCTGGCGGAGGCTGCGGGCCTGCAGGCGGGCGGGCGTCGCGCCAAGGTCGTTAATCTCGATTGACCTGGTAGAGATTATACGCTGGTCTTCGAGTTAAGAGCGAGGAGACAAATGCGATGATCCAGTCCCGCAGAACGGTTCTTGGTCTTTCCTTGGGTGCGTTGGCCGCCGCATGCGGGCAAAGTTCGCGTGGCGAGGGCGCCGCGCCGCCGCTCGAACTGCTCAACGTCTCGTACGACCCCACGCGTGAGCTCTATCGCGAAATCAACGCCGCGTTCGCGCCGCAATGGACGTCCAGTCATAGCGGCGAACACTTGACGGTGAGTATGTCGCACGGCGGTTCAGGACGTCAGGCGCGCGCGGTCATCGATGGGTTGGCCGCCGATGTCGTCACGCTGGCGCTGCAGTACGATGTCGATCAGATTGCCGCGCAAGGCTTAATCGCACCGAATTGGCGCGCGCGCTTGCCCAACAACAGCACCCCCTTCACATCGACGATCGTGTTTCTGGTGCGCACCGGAAATCCCAAACACATCCGCGATTGGAACGATCTGGTGCGGCCTGGCATCCAAGTGATCACGCCGAATCCGAAAACCTCAGGCGGCGCGCGCTGGAACTATCTCGCGGCTTGGGGCTACGCCTTGCGTCAGCCGGGCGGCAGCGCGCAAAGCGCGCAGGCTTTCGTCCGTCAGATTTATGCCAACGTCCCGGTGCTCGACACCGGCGCGCGCGGCGCGACGACCACATTCGCGCAACGGGGCATTGGCGATGTGTTGCTCGCATGGGAAAATGAGGCCCATCTGGCCGTGGACGAACTCGGCGCCGGACAAGTGGAGATCGTCACGCCCTCCGTCAGCATCTTGGCCGAACCACCCGTCGCGGTGGTCGACGCTGTCGTGGACCGCAAGCACACGCGCGCCGCAGCGGAAGCGTATCTGCAGTTCCTCTACGCGGCGCCCGCACAAGCCATAGCCGCGCGCCACTATTATCGCCCGTTCGATCAAGCGACGCTGGCCGCCAACGCACGCCGATTTCCGGCCATACCACTCATGACGGTCGATACAGTGTTCGGCGGTTGGGCCGCCGCGCAGCGCACGCATTTCGCCGATGGCGGCGTCTTCGATCAGATAAACGTCCGAACGCGAGAATGACCGCCGCGAACTCTCGTCTGCGCCGGTTCGTGGAGCCAAGCGCGCTCGGCGGTTTCTGGCCCGCGCTCGGTTTCACTCTTTGCTATTTGAGCTTCTTTGTTCTGCTGCCCCTGGCGGCGCTGGCGCTTCGCCCGTGGGAGCTTGGCGTGAGCGGCGTATGGCGCGTACTGAGCGCTCCGCGCACGGTGGCTGCGCTGGAATTGAGCTTCGGCGCCGCCTTCATCGCCGCATGCGTCAACATCGTTTTCGGCACGATCGCGGCGTGGTCGCTGGTGCGGTACGAGTTTCCGGGCAAGCGCATTCTCGACGCGCTCGTGGATTTGCCGTTCGCGCTGCCGACGGCGGTCGCCGGCATCGCGCTGACAGCGATCTACGCACCGCACGGCATCATGGGTGAGCTGCTCACCCCGCTAGGGATCCGCGCCGCGTATACGCCGGTCGGCATCGTCATCGCGCTGATCTTCGTCGGCTTTCCGTTTGTGGTGCGCTCCATTCAGCCGGTGTTGGAAGATCTCGACCCGGAAGTGGAGGAAGCCGCCGCCACGCTTGGCGCCGCGCGCTGGCGCACGCTAACGCGTGTGGTGTTTCCGGCCATCACGCCGTCGATCGTCACCGGCTTTGCTCTCGCCTTCGCGCGCGCGGTTGGCGAATACGGGTCGGTAATCTTCATCGCCGGGAACATTCCCCAAATTTCCGAGATCGCACCTCTTTTGATCGTCATCCGACTCGACGAATTCGACTATGCGGGGGCGGCTGCTGTCGGTTTAGCGATGCTGTCGATTTCATTCGTGATGCTGTTCGTGTTGAATGCGCTACAGGCGGGCATCCTCCGCCGTGGAGCGCAGACTTGAGCCAAACGGCAAGCCTGGAACGCCGCTCCCACGCCGCCCGCGATCCGGGGGCCATGGCGGCAGTGTTCATCGTGCTCACGATCGCCTTCATGACGGTGGCGCTGATCCTGCCGCTGCTCGCGGTGTTCGTGGAGGCGCTGAGCAAGGGCATTGGCCTCTATCTCAGATCCATCAGCGAAAGCGACGCACTCGCGGCGGTTCGGCTAACGCTGTTTGTCGTCGCAATCGCGGTGCCGCTGAATACCATATTCGGCCTCGCCGCCGCTTGGGCGGTGACCAAGTTCGAGTTTAAAGGCAAGCAGCTCCTCCTGACGTTGATCGATTTGCCCTTATCGATCTCACCGGTGATTTCCGGTTTGGTATTTGTGCTCCTCTACGGCGCACATGGCTGGTTCGGGCCGGAGCTGCGTGCGCTCGGCATCCAAATTATTTTCGATGTGAGCGGCATCGTCATCGCGACGACGTTGGTGACGCTCCCCTTCGTTGCGCGCGAGCTCATTCCGCTGATGCAAGCCCAAGGCAAAGACGAGGAGTATGCCGCCGCAACGCTCGGCGCATCGACATGGCGGACATTTTTGCAAGTGACGCTTCCGAACATCCGCTGGGCGCTGCTCTATGGCGTACTGCTTTGCACGGCCCGCGCCATGGGCGAGTTCGGCGCGGTGTCGGTCGTCTCGGCAAGGGTGAGGGGCGAAACCGCAACCATGCCGCTCGAAGTCGAAATCCTCTACAACGAGTACAACGCGACCGGCGCCTTCGCGATCGCATCCCTGCTGGCGCTGTTCGCGCTTGTGGCGCTCATCGCCAAAACCGTTCTCGAAAACCAATTCGCCGGCGATCTCGCCGCGCAGCGCCGGCACTGAGGCCCGATGGCGCTCAAGATCGAGAACATCTCCAAGAACTTTGGCGCCACGCCGGTGCTGCGCGACATCTCGCTGTTCACGGAAGACGGTGAATTCTTGGCTTTGCTCGGACCTTCAGGCTCGGGCAAGACGACGCTGCTACGGATCATCGCCGGGCTAGAACTCCCAGACGCCGGCGCTGTGCGCTTTCGCGACAAAGACTTGCTGGCCAAGCCCGTGCGCGAACGGCGCATCGGCTTTGTGTTTCAGCACTATGCGCTCTTCAAACACATGACTGCGTCGCAAAACATCGCGTTCGGGATGCGCGCCAAGCCGCGGCGGCAGCGAGCGCCTGCACGCGCGATCAGGAACAAAGTGGCCGAGCTTTTGTCACTCGTGCAGCTGGAAGAGCTCGGCGGCCGCTACCCGAGCCAACTCTCAGGCGGCCAGCGTCAGCGTGTAGCGCTGGCGCGCGCGCTGGCGATTGAGCCCGATCTGCTGCTGCTCGACGAACCGTTCGGCGCACTCGACGCCAAGGTGCGCCGCGAACTACGCCGCTGGCTGCGCGATCTGCACGAGCGCACCGGGCTCACCACGATCTTCGTCACGCACGACCAGGAAGAGGCACTGGAGCTGGCCGACCGCGTCGTGCTGCTACGCGAAGGCACGCTCGAGCAGATGGGCACGCCTGAAGAGCTCTATCACGAGCCGGCGAGCGCATTCGTGTTCGACTTCCTTGGCGATAGCGTCTCGTTTCCGTGCGAGATCAAAGGCGGCGTCGCAGTAATCGCCGGCGCCGGCGTGCCGATCATCGGCCCGCATCCGCACGATGGCCCGGCAACAGCCTACACACGGCCGAATGGTTTCGATGTCGCGCCCGGCGATGGCGCCGGCTTGGCGGCGAAGGTGCGCAGCGTCTTGCTGGCGGGACCGGACGCGCGCGTCGATTGCGTGCTGGACTCAGGCGGCGCCATTGAAGTGCGCCTGCCGCTGGATGTGGCGCGCAAACTGGCGCCGCGCGACCGCGTCACCGTCAATCCACGCACTGTGCGGGTTTGGTAGTTACACGGTCGAAGCGCGCAGGATATGGCCGCCGCCGCTGACGGCGGGTGTATCGGCCTTCGGTAAGCCGAGATAACGCTCACCAATCTCGCCGCCGCGCATATCTTCGATGTCGCGAAAGCCAAGCTCGCGCAACTTTGCGTGCAGCGCCGCTGGTTCGAAGAAACTGATCCACGGTTCGCCGAGCGCCGCCACCCGCTCCATACGCGCCTGCATATAAGCGCGCGCTTCATCGGACACCGCCTCGCGAGGCTCGCCATAATCGAATACGACATGCGCGCCGGCCGGCAGCGCGCCGATCCAGCCGAGCGTCGCCCAGATCGCATCCTTGGTGAGATACGGCGTAACGCCGAGCCACATGAAGAAGCTCTGCGCGTTGCGACCAAACCCGGCGGCGGCCAGCCGCTCGTCCAGCGTGTCGCGTTCGAAATTGACGGGGACGTAGGTGAGATTATCCGGCGCAGCTATGCCGGCATCCGCCAGGCGCGAACGCTTCCATGTCTGCGTGTCAGGATGATCCACCTCGAACATCCGCAAACCCGCGCGCGGGGCGCGATAGGCAAACGTATCGAGCCCCGCGCCCAGCACCACCAATTGCGAAACACCGCGAGCCTGCGCTGCAGCTAAGGCGTCCTCGGCAAAGCGCGAGCGCGCAGACACGAACGCCCGCATCGGCGCTTGTGCTGGGTTCTCGCGCGCATCGCGCAGCGCCAGCTCTGCGTCACCGCCCATAATGCGAAGCGCCAGCGGATCGCTGAAGATGCGTCCACCCTCCAGCACCTGATGGGCTGCGCGGTGTCCGGCCGCGCCGAGCGCGGTACGGCTTGGTTTTCCTGCTTGCATGGGCGGAACCTACAGTTTGCTGGCGGATCAGCAATTCTCTTGCATTCCGCGCGCATTCCCCTATGTGACGCCGCGTCGCGCGTAGGCGGAGCGTCCGCGCGATTTGAGTTTGCCGACGCCGCCGTTTGGAGACTTCCAATGGCCACGCCTGCCAAAGACAATCGCAAAGCGGAACTTCTTTCCTCCGTCGTCGAGCACATCGACATCACGACGTTCGACGCGCGCCCGATCATCGACGCCTACGGCAAGATGAGCTTCACCAGCCGCGACACCGCGCGCGCCGCGCAAATCCTCAACATGGCGCTTGAGGATCAGAAGTGCTCGACCTGGCTGATCATGGCCGGCTCCACCGGCGCGGGCGGCTGCCTGCACGTGTGGCGCGACATGGTGACGTACAACATGGCCGACGCCATCGTCGCCACTGGCGCCTCGATCATCGACATGGATTTCCTCGAAGCGCTCGGCTTCAAGCACTACCAAGCCAAGGAAGTGCCGGACGACAACACGCTGCGCTCGCTCTACATCGACCGCATCTACGACACCTACATCGATGAAGAAGAGCTGCAGCACGTCGACGGCACGATCTACGAAATCTGCGAGATGCTCGAGCCGCGCCCCTACACGTCGCGCGAATTCATCTACGAGATCGGCAAGTGGCTCGCTGCCGGCAACGCCAAGAAGAAGGACAGCCTGATCCAGCGCGCCTACGAAAAGGGCGTGCCGATCTTCGTGCCCGCGTTCAGCGATTGCTCTGCAGGCTTCGGCATCGTCAAACACCAGGTCGAGCGCCGCAAAGCCGGCAAGCCGTATCTCACCATCGATAGCGGCGGTGATTTCCGCGAGCTGACCGAGATCAAACTCGCCGCCGGCACGACGGCCCTCTTCATGGTCGGCGGCGGCGTGCCAAAGAATTTCGCGCAAGACACCGTCGTCTGCGCCGAAATCCTCGGCCACGACGATGTCGAGGTGCACAAATATGCGGTGCAGATCACCGTCGCCGACGTCCGCGACGGCGCCTGCTCCTCCTCAACGCTGCAAGAAGCGGCAAGCTGGGGCAAGGTCAGCACCGTGCACGAGCAAATGGTGTTCGCGGAAGCAACCAGCGTCGCCCCACTCATCGTCAGCGACGCCTACCACCGCGGCGCCTGGAAAAAACGCGAGGCGCGGAATTGGGCGAAGCTTTTCAAGTAAGCGCACAACACGAGCGAAGAACACGAAGGCCGCTCCGAAAGGAGCGGCCTTT
>JBAQGO010000079.1:0-43827 GCA_049287825.1 Vitreimonas sp.
TCGAAGAAGAGCGCTTCCACCGAATTCATGTCCAAACCACTTTCGGTCGTGAAAATGGATATGGACGAGCTTCATCGATACACCACCAGGCTCAATGATTTTCTGAAGTCGCCGGGACCCGCCGCGATCAGAGTCTGCGAGTGCTGCATCAACGTCGAATAAGCGGCGCGATCTAGAAGTACTCGAACAAGCCGTCTACCGCGCAGCAGTGCTCTCGCGATCGCCGTCGCTTGCGCGAAAGGGAGCGGGACAAAGCCGATGGTTGTGCAGAGCGCCTACAATGTAACGGTGCCGGTTTCGTATCTCGATGACGGTAGACCGGAATACTACGCCCTCTTCAATACGCTTGCAGGCGTTATAGACGTCATTGATCGCTCCGCGCTCGAAGGTCTGTGGGAGCTCGCCGCCGGCGAGCACCCGGGCGCTCGCATTCGTAGCGACGGACTCGCGTCCCTAAGTGGGGATACGCTCTCGTATCTGGACCGGCGAGGCTATTTGTTTTCCTCGCGCGCTCAAGAGCAGCGCAGTTCGCGCCTGCTCTATGACAAGATGCTGCACTTTCATCGTCAAGTCGTGCGCCAGCCCTTGGTCGCGATCCCGAGTTACAATTGCGACCTGAAGTGCCCTTATTGTTGGCAGCGCCTCTATCACATGGATTCTCCGATCATGTCGGAGGCGGTTGCAGACCATCTCTTCGAGGTGCTGCCGCAATTCGTGGAAGTCGATGATCCCGAGCGCATCGATTTCGTGGTCTTCGGCGGCGAGCCGCTGCAGGATATTCCGCTGCTGCGCGAGCGCGTACTGCACCTTTTGCGCCGTGCGCGCGAAAAGGGCTTCTCCACCAAGATCATTTCAAACGGCGTCGGCCTTGCTCCCAACGTCCCCTACATCAAGGGCAAGGTCGATCTCATCCAAGTGACCATCGACGGACCTCCGGACGTCCACATAAAGCGTCGGCCGCTGCCCACAGGCGATCGGGACTCCTTTACTCCGATGGCTGAAGGCATAACCCGCGCCATCGAGGCCAATATTCGTATCAACGTGCGCGTCAACACCGACGACAAGAACCTCGAACGACTGCCCGAGCTTGCCGACTATGCGAAGGATGCGGGCTGGTTGGACGGCGGACTGGTGCGCTTCCACCTCGCGCCAGTGAAAAATCACAATCCGCGGAAGACCACCAATTCGGAATCGACTCTGCTGCTGAAGGTCTTGAACCTCGTCAAGGCGGACGACCGCATGTCGATCTTCGACCTGACGGGCTTTCCGGGGATCAAATATTTTCAAGGGTTCAAGGAAGCCGGCCTCTTTTCGCTGCATCGCTTCTTCAATTGCGAGGCGCAGATCAATTTCTATGCGTTCGACCTGCACGGCGACGTTTACTCCTGCTGGGACGCGGCAGGCCTTAAGCATTTGTCGGTCGGCACCTTCCACCCGCAGGTCCAACTCAAGGGCGAAGAGCTCGACAAGTGGCGCAAGCGCACATCGCTCGATATCGAAGGCTGTCAGGGTTGCGGCTCATCCCCCCATTGCGGCGGCGGCTGTCAGTTTCTTGCGTTCGAACACGCGGGCGCCTTTGAGGCTTCGAGCTGCGATTCGATGATGGAAGGCTACGTTCAAGCCATCACCGAAAACCGCCATTGGCTCATGGAGAGGGCGCGAGCCGCCGACCACGCAGTAGGCCTGATCAGCGCGCAGAAAGTCCTCAGCGCCATAGATCGTCCGTTTGGGATAGTCGAAGTCGCCAATTCGACGGGTCCGCTCGCGGCCAATTGTTCTTGAGCCCACGCCGTGGTCAGCGCCTTATCCGGCCCGCCGCTGCGTATGCTGTTTTATCTCGACTATGAAGACGACGAGGGCGTGCGGTTCGTCAACTCGCCCGGCCTCTTGCCGCTCGTCGGGGTGACCAGGCGCGCAGGCTTCGAAGTCGAATTCGTCACGTCCGAGACCGCTCTCCTCGAGCTTGTGGAAGACACCGGTATCGACGTCGTAGGCATTTCTTCGATGGAGCGCTTGCTCAAGAAGTCCATTCGTGCAGCGAGCCGCGTGAGAGCCGTGCGTCCCGACGTCATCTTGATGATCGGGGGCAACGCCATCGATCCGTTTGCAGCCGATCTTGCCGCCCACCTCTTTGACGTCGTCGTGCTCGGCGAAGCCGAACACGTCTTGCCCGCCCTGCTCACAGGGATTGCTCGCGCACGAGGTCGCCTGCCGGCGGCGGCCACAGGTCCCGACGTTTGCGGCGCGCGAACGAAGGTCGGGGCGGCCTCGCCCGGAGGCGCACTCACCGAGGCGGACGTAAAAGAATTGTTGCAGACCTCGTTTGAGCGCGAGGCGCCCGGCGAGGACCGTCTGCAAATTGCAATCGGCAACCTCTTTGTTCGTGACGCTCCTCGATGCGTGGTCTGGAAACTCGAGGAGCCCGACCCTTGCGCACTGCACGAGATTGCCGCCGGCGGCGTCGCACGCCTCCACGCGAAAGAATTTCTCGCCTCAGCGCCGATGCAGCACGAGTTGGACGACCTTTGCGTGATGCCTTGGGACGTCATCGAACGTGAGCAATGGCGCCATTTCGAGTTTTATACGCAGCGAGGCTGTCGCTGGGGCCGCTGCAAGTTCTGCTCGGTGGCCGATCGAACGATCCGAGCCCTCAGTCCGCGCAAGGTGGTCGAAACCATCGCCGGCGCGGTGGAGCACGGTGTCACGCTGGTGTCGTTTGCCGACGATCTCTTCGTCCAATACCCGCAATGGAACGAAGAATTGCTCGACCGCTTGGTAGAAGCGAATTTTCCGGTCGAGTTTCGCGCCCAAACCATGGCGACGCGCGCGGTGTGGCCGTTGCTCGAGCGCATGCGGAGCATCGGGTTCAGCGAACTGGCCTTCGGCGTTGAAACCCTTTCGCCCTCCCGTGCGGAATTCATGGCGAAATCCACCAACGGCGAAAAGTATGTCGCCAATGCAAAGGAAACCGTGGTCCGCACCGCCGAAGCCGGGATTTGCCCCGTCCTCTACATGATCATGATCGATCCGACTTCGACGCTGCTCGACCTCGCGACCGAGCTTCGCGACGTCATAGCCTTCAGTCTCGAATGCTACGCAAAAGCCGACGTCCTGCCGAAGGCGTCCTACTCGCTCATCATGCTTCCCGTCGCATGCACGGCGACCACCGCGGAACACCCACACGACACCGACGCAATAACCCTCGGTCCCATGGTGTTGCACTTGCCGACCGAATTTAAAGTGGCGCCGGAAATTGTTCGCTTTGCCACGAGCATCGGCGAAGCCACACGTCAGCTTCCGCGTCGCCGAGAAAACATCGCCGCCTACGAAGCCTATCTGCGCGCCTTGATCGAAGCTGCCGCCAAAAGCCGCCCCGATCGATCGTCGGAAATCCGTGAGGTCGTGGGCCAAGCAAGCGCATTGCTCGAGCGCCTGATCACGCTCTTGGATCAACGCATCGACGCGGCCGCGGCCGCAATGGTTCGACCCCGACCGGGCGCAAACGCTCCCGGCATCTTCGACTATCGTCGTCTCGGCGGTTACGTGGCGGGCGTCGAACGCCTGGGCAAAGCCCTGGAGCGCGAACTCGCCATGATGGAATCCGGGCGATGAATGCGGCAGCTCGCCCGCTGCGGCCGTCGCCGGCAGGCGCGGTGCTGCGGGCCGATCGTTCCTCGAACATGCCGGACGCCGCCAAGCTCAGATCCGCTTTCGACCCGATGCGTTTGCAAGCGGATCTCTCCGCTCTTCACAACTATGCACCGCTGCGCCAGCCGGGCCGCTATCACGATGGGGAATGGGTCGGCCACACCCTGCGCTCCGCAGGCGGGCGCATCTCGGCGCGCCCCAGCATGCCGGGGCTCCGAGATTATGAAGAGACAAGACTGCTCGAACATGCGCCCTATATGCGCGAAGTTCTCGCGACACTTGCGTGTCCTCAACTCTGCGTCCGCGTTCTTTGTCTGCCGCCGGGCGGGGTTATCCGTGAACACGTCGACGATGTCTTCGGATTTTGGAGCGGCATCCTGCGCCTCCACATCCCGATCGTCACACACCCTCGCGTCAACTTCATGCTGGCGGGCCGTCGTCGACACTGGCGACCGGGCGAACTGTGGTACGGAGACTTCTCGCTGCCCCATTCGGTGCGCAATGAAAGCGATGTGATCCGCGCGCACCTCGTCATCGACGTTCTCGTCAATGAGTTCATATTGAGCCAATTTCCCGACGCTCGCGACCTACAGGCATACACGCCGGCGCCCGTAATAATCGAAATCGAAGAGAGCCGACTCGCCGAATACGCATGCGAGCTCGTTTTGCCGACGGCCCTGCTCGCAGCACTCTGGCCGAAAGCTCTGAAGCGCCTTTGGGCGCGCAAACAATCGCCCCCGGCGCCGGGCCTCGCGGTCTGCTTGCGGGCCTCTGCAAACCGATTGGTGGCATGGATCGGGACAAAGCCGTTCGTCTCGCTCGCCCCGATCGGCGACGACGTGTTCATGCTGTGCGGCTGGACCGCCGGCGTTCTGGTGCGTCTGTCGCGAACCGGAGGACGTGTGTCCGCCGCGCAGTTGCGGGTGCGAACGAACAGAAGCACTCGCGGCACAGGACCCAAAAACATCGAAACCCACTTTGATCTCGCCGTTCTCTAATCCTGCGCTCCTCACAGATCACTTCGTAGGTTTCGCGCCGATATATGCTACCGACGCGTCGTCACACCACCAAATCCGAAGCACAAGATTGAAAACCCGCCTTCGACACTGTCAGGCGCGGCGCACTTTGTACGAGCTGACCCGCATTCACCGGTCCCGGGTTGGTGCGAACGCCCATATGCAAAGTGACGGTCAGCAAGCCCAGCAGCGATAAGTCGCCTCATCGTATCGTAGGCGAATATGCGTGGCTCCGGGCCCACCGGTCTTAGGGGGCGATGGTTTCGTTCTCCTTCGCGCGGATACGCTCAATTTCTTCGGGCTCTTTGCTGTCGAGATGTGCGAAGGCGTCGCGGGCATTCCCGTGCGCGCGAAGCAGCTCATCGAGCTTCGCTTGGATCGCCTGATTGTCCCGGCGGTCGGCGCGCAGGATCAGCAGCGTAATGTAGACGGTCATCATCGACGCGATGTCGTGCCAGTTCATGCCGTCGCCGAAGATGAGCCACAGCACCGCAAAGACCGTCGCCGCGCCAAAGGCCAACGGCGTACCAAGCCAGTCGCCCAAAACGGTCAAACTGCGGTGAAATCGGGTCGGCGTCACACATTTGGGAACGCCAGGCCGATTACCGCAGTTCCCAAACCACTTCCCAGCCCGCCGCGTCCGACGCTATGGTGCGGCCTCGATCTGGAGACGCCGATGTTCTGGGCCATCATTCTCATCCTCTTCGCCGTCATCGGCTGTGCATCCTGGCTCGCGGGCAGCGTCATTAACAAGCGCAGCGTGGTTCGCGGCCGCCGCCCGATGTCCAGGCAGGACGAAATTCAGGCCGCCAAACTTGCGGGCGTCTTTCCGGTCCGCAAGGAAAGCCGCCATTGAGCGGCAGCGGGTCGTATTCTGTAACCCTGCGCACCAAAGTCCGCCGACGCGCCCAGCGCGCCAACTACGAACGGGCGGCTGTTCACGCCATTCTCGATGAAGCACTGATCGGCTCACTCGCCACCGTCATCGATGGAGAGCCCGTCGTGCAACCGATGATCCACGCGCGCGACGGCGAAGACATCATCCTGCACGGCAGCGGCGCCAACCGCATGCTGGCCGCGTTGGAAGCTGGCGCCCGCGCCTGCCTCAGCGTGTCGATCATCGACGGCCTACTGCTCGGTCGCAGCGTGCCCGATCATTCCTTCCAATATCGCTCAGTCAGCGTCCACGGCGTCGTGCGCCCGGTCATCGATGCGCCGGAGAAGCGCCAGCGGATGCGCCGCGTCTTCGATCACATCATCAAGCAACGCTGGGAAACATTGCCGCCTGTCAGCGATGAATACTTGGCCACGATGAAGGTGTTAATCCTGCCGCTCGAAGAATGCGTCGCCAAGATCAACACCGGCGTCCCGGAAGACACGCCCAGCGATCCACCCCATGCCATTTGGTCTGGCGTGATCCCGTACGCCATCACCACCGGCGCACCCCAACCCGCGCCCGGCCCGCAACCCGCGCCACCCGCGCCAAAAAGCTACGCACGCCGTTAGGGCGCAGTGGCGTAGACGGCGCAGACAAACGACTGCAACCGCACCGGCGTTTGATCGTCGGGCAATTGCAGGCGGGCGATGTTTTGTACGCTCAGCGTGAGCAGCTGCTGCGTCGAAAGTGCGCCCGTGAGCGTAATCTGCTCGGCGCCGATGGTCGTTACCGGAGAAATCGCCTCGTACGCTTGCCGTTGCGCGCGGCTGGCGGTCACCGCGACACCGCCAGCCCGATCCCACGAGCCCATGCACGGTCCTTGCCCCTCCTGCAGCACGAGCAACGGCCCGAGGTGCGCGCCGGAAGCCAAAGCGGCGGCACGCGCACGAGCAACGGCGTCTTCGACAGCCGCGGTATAGGCGCGCCGCTGAGCTTCCACGTTTTGCTCGAGATAATATTCCAAAGGCTCGCTGTCCTCCGGCCCGACCGCAAATGCCGCCGCGCGAATGTCCGAAGCGCGTCGGGTATCGAGCACCCGCACTGACAATGTCACGCGCGCGACATACCCAGTCACATTCTGCGCGCCTTCGCGCTGCTGAACGGCGCCGGCTCGGTCACGATACTCCGATTGCATCGGATTGATCGCGATCTCGGATGAAATTTCGGTGGCATCCGGCGCGATGCGCTGCATGGCGGCCACCGCGAGCCGCGCGCGGTCAGCCGCCGCCGCTTGCGCCTGCTGCGCTTCTCGCGCCGTCTCCTGAAAGGTCACGCTGAAGCGCGCGCGATTGGCGGTGACGTCGATCTGCGCACGCCCAATCGCTTCGATGACGGAGCGATCAAGCCAATAGGGCCGGTCAAAGCTTTGCTGCGCGGTCGCTTGGCCGCAGCTCAGCGCGGCGACTATCGCCGCAAGCGCAATCCGCATCGCACTCTCCCCCTTGCGATCTTGTGCAGGAAGGCTGACATCAGCAGCAGAGATTTTCCATGCACGATCGTGTGACTCTGCCGAGCGACAAAGCACAACGTTACGCTGCACTGCGCGCGGAAATCGCCGCGGTCATCGCCGGCGAACCCAACATCACGGCGCGCTACGCGACGGCTTCATCCCTCCTCGCGCAAGCCTTTCCCGATCGCTTCTTCTGGACCGGCTTTTACGTCGTCGATCCAGACAAACAGAACGAGCTCGTCGTCGGCCCATACCAAGGCACGCTCGGCTGCTTGCGCATTCCATTCGGCAAGGGCGTCTGTGGCGCGTGCGCGGCACGGCGCGAAAGCATTATCGTGCCGGACGTACACGCCTTCCCGGGCCACATCGCCTGCGATAGCCGTTCCAACTCCGAGATCGTCGTACCGGTGTTCGACAAAAGTGGCGCGCTCGCCGCCGTGCTCGACGTCGACTCCACAAAGTTTAACGCGTTCGACACCATCGATCAAAGCGGCCTCGAAGCTATTTGCGCGGATTTGCTGACGATCGCCTAAGGGCTCGGCTGCGTTCCCGGCGGATCACCATTCGGCGGCGAAGGTACAGCGAGTTGGTTCTCGACCGGCACTTCGAGCGGCGTTTGGTCTACAACGGCATCGGGTGCAGCAATTGGCGCCGCGAGACGCCGCGCGAACGCCGACAATCCCGGCACGTTGTAGGCGCCGTCGTAGGCGAAGATCGACGCACCTTCGAACGCCTGCCCGACCGGTTCGACGCGGCCGCCCAAACAGTCACCAAGGAAGTGTTCAACGATCGCCAGGAACGACAGGCGATCCGGCGTACGCGTCAACGCCGCGCCCTCATCGGGGAACACAACATAAGTAAGCCCTGTGCCCCTTGCGCGTAGCGCCAGCGCAATCTGATCCGCTTCAGCGCGCGATGCGTTCGCGTCGTGCAGCCCCAGCGCTAACAACAGCGGATTGCGAATCTGCCCCGCACGCGAAAGCGGCGAGCGATCGCGCAACATCTGCCGCCCCTCCGCCGTGCGCGGGTCGCCGACACGATAGAAAATCTGATCGCGCATCGAAGCGAGCGACGCCGGCCAGGTGTCGAGCATCGAAGGCAAACTCGCTGGACCACCTAGGCTCACGCCGCACCGGAATTGCTGCGTTGTCGCCATTTGAAGCAATGCCGCGTAACCACCAAAGCCCGCGCCTGCGATGGCAATGCGATCCGGTTCGGCGACGCGGCTGCGGATCGCCCATTGCACGGCGTCAAGTAGATCGTCCTGCATCCGCCCACCCCACTCGCGATTACCGGCGTTGAGGAAGGCTTTGCCGAATCCGGCCGAGCCGCGGAAGTTCACGCTCAGCACCGCATAGCCGCGGTTGGCGAGCCATTGATGCAGTGAATTGAAGCCATAAGAGTCGCGCGCCCACGGCCCATCGTGAGGAATGACCACCATCGGCAACGGCTGTTCCGGCCGTCCATCGCCGTTGGCATCCGATCCGCCTGGCAACGTCAAATACGAAACCAGAGTCAGCCCATCGCGCGCATTGATCTCTACTGGCGTCATCGCCTGCAGCGGCGCTTGCTCCAGCGCAGGCCGATCTCGGAACAGCAAAGACAAGCGCCGATGCGCGCGATCACCGCGCTCGTACAAATACGTCCGCGCCGGCGTCGTCGGCGCTTCTTCGACGACAATCCAACGCGCATCGTCATTGCTGCGCGAGGCTACGCGGAAATCACCCGTCAGCTGACGATCGAGAAAATCGATGTCCGCTTGCGCATCCGGGTCGAGCGCGCGCCATTCCGGCCGCAAATACTCCGCCGCGAACGCATGGGGCGCACCGGTCACCGGATCGAGCCAAACGTCAGACACATCCGCCCGTGCGCTTTCGCCAATCACAGTCTTAGCGCCTGTCGCCAAATCCACGCGCGTCAGCGACGCGCGGTCGCCGGTCGAGTCCAGCATCAGGAACGAACGCCCATCCGCCGCAAACCCAAGCGGCGCAGCTGAGAGCGCATCTTCCGGCGCCACCACAAACAGACGCGACCAGCGCCCATCGCCGCTGCGCGCCATCATCTCGCCGCCGCCGTCGGAGGTTGGGTGCATGCCAAGCCGTACGTGGGCGTCGTGATCGAGATAGTAACGCGCGATGCCACGCGCCCCACCGGGATTGCGTTCGAGCTGCGTGCGCGCGCCGGAGATCACATCGATGCGGAAAACATCCGGCCACGCCGCGTCACGCTGGTTCAGCGCAACCACCACGCCCGTCGCATCGCCCGGCGCGATTCCCAAAACCTGCGCGCGTGCGCCAGCCGGCGTCAGCGCACGCGGATCGCCGCCTACGGCGCTCACCGCAAACAGCCGCGCATTGCCGTCGCCCTGCGCATCCTGAAGATAAAGCAGCGTCGCGTTGTCTTCCGCCCAGACAAAGTCGCGAATGCCGCGCTCGCTATCAGCAGTTACCGGCCGCGCTTCATCGATCGCGCCGGCCGACATCAGCCAAATGTTGCTCACCCCGTCGCGCGGCGCGAGGAACGCCACCTTGTCCCCGCGCGGCGACAGGCGCGCCCCGGAGCGCGGCGCATCGCCAAACAACGCCACCCGCGAAATGAGGGCCGGTTCGCTAGGTTGAGCTGCAGGCGCGGGGGCGCCTTGCTGCCCGCAGCCAGCAACAATGAGGCACAGGGCCGATATGACCCGTGCCAGGGTGAGCTTCTTTAACCCCACTCTGAAACCTTACAGGCCTGTCATCCCCGGGCCAACGCGTATGGCTGACAAGGAGTTCACCTTTACGGCAGCCATTGGGCAGTGACGCGAGCCGTGCAGCGCCGGGTTGGGGAAGCAGGCGCAATGGCCGCATTTGAGAGGCGATTTTGACACGTCTCGCGACGCGCCCTATCTGACTGCCGCTTTGGACAAATCGACTCAGCCCCCCGCCACCGGCGCCCCTACCGGTGCGCTCGTGCTCGCCGATGGCGCTATTTTTTTGGGACAAGGCTTGGGGGCTGAAGGCGCCGCCGACGGCGAGGTCTGCTTCAACACCTCGATGACGGGTTACGAAGAGATCCTCACTGATCCTTCCTACGCTGCGCAGATCGTCGCTTTCACCTTCCCACACATCGGCAATGTCGGGACCAACAACGAAGACATCGAAACCTCATCACCTGCAGCAGCAGCCGCTGCACGCGGCGCCATCTTCCGCACCGCGCCGACTGCCCCGTCGAATTGGCGCGCCGACGACGATCTTTCGTCATGGCTGAAGAAGCGCAATGTCATCGGCCTCGCCGGCCTCGACACACGCGCACTCACCAAGCGTATCCGCGAGCAAGGCATGCCCAACGCCGTCATCGCACATGCACCGGACGGCAAGTTCGATCTAGAAGCGCTGAAGAAGCGCGCCAAGAAATGGCCGGGCCTCGACGGCCTTGACCTCGCAAAGGAAGTCACCTGCGCGCAAAGCTACACAGTCAGCGAAAAGCGCTGGCAACTCGGCAAGGGATTTCCACAAGTCACCAAGCCCCGCTTCACCGTGGTGGTTCTCGACTATGGCGTTAAGCGCAACATCCTGCGCGCGCTCGGCGACATTGGCGCCAAAGCCATAGTGCTTCCCGCCACCGCCACCGCCGAAGACGTGATGGCGTATAAGCCCGACGGCGTGTTGCTCTCGAACGGCCCCGGCGATCCCGCCGCCACCGGCAAGTACGCAGCGCCGCAAATCAAGAAGCTTGTGGACACCGGAACGCCAGTGATGGGCGTCTGCCTCGGCCACCAAATGCTGGGCCTCGCGCTCGGCGCCAAGACCATGAAGATGGCGCAAGGCCATCACGGCGCGAACCATCCCGTGCAGGACAAGTCCACAGGCAAAGTCGAAATCGTTTCCATGAACCACGGCTTCGCGGTGGATTCAAAGACTCTGCCGAAAGGCGTGAAAGAAACGCACGTCTCGCTTTTTGATGGTTCGAACTGCGGCATCGAGATCGAAGGCAAGCCCGTCTTCAGCGTGCAATATCACCCCGAAGCCTCGCCCGGCCCGCAAGACAGCCACTATCTGTTCGAGCGCTTCGCCAAAGCGATGGCGGCGCAAAAGAGGAATGCGGCCTAGGGCGGTTGCGCCACTTGCATCGTGGTCAAGCCAAAATCATACTGCTTTTCCGTGAAAGCTCGGACATGGCGCCGGAAGATCGCGACAACCAAAGAGCGGGCGTGAGTATATTCGCCGCTGAGACGCAGGCGAAATTCCAAGAGGCAACGCACCTTCACCAAGGCGGCCAATTCGATCAGGCGCGACGGCTCTACGAGGCAGTTTTGCAGCTGCAGCCTGGCCACGTCGACGCAGTACATCTCCTCGGCGTCGTGAACGCTCAAACCGGAAATTACCCCGAAGCAGTACAGCTCTTCGCTCGAGCCGTAGCTCTCAGACCGAACAACGCAGGATTTCACTTCAATCACGGCGTCGCACTTCAGGAGCTCGGCCAGCTCGAGCGCGCCATGAAGTCTTATGACAGAGTTCTGGCGCTTAAGCCGGATAGCGCCGACGCACACTTCAACCGCGGAAACGCGCTTTTGGGCCTCCGCCAGTATCAAGAGGCGATCAGCAGTTACGAACAGGCCGCGAAACTCAAGCCAGATGATCCTCGCGCTCACAACAATTGCGGGCTTGCGCAAGAAGCGATTCGACGCTTTGATTTCGCGGTCGCGTCTTATAACAAGGCGCTTGCGCTAGATCCGAATTATGCGGAAGCGCATTATAATCGAGGGAATGCGCTCCAAGCTCTTGGGCGGGTCGAAGATTCTCTCGCAAGCTACGCGATGACGCTGACATTGCGGCCCGGCAGCGCCGAAGCACACACCAATCGAGGCAACGCGCTGCAATCGCTGGAGCGATACGATGAGGCCGTCGCCAGTTTCGACGCAGCGCTGGCGCTGAGGCCAGACTATGCCGAAGCGCTCAACAACCGCGGCAGCGCCCTCCAGGCGCTCCACCGGATTGACGAGGCGCTGGCAAGCTACACTGCAGCTCTCGAATGCAACCCCAACTATGTTGAGGCCTACGCAAATCGAGCCAGTGTGCTTCAATTCTTCCGCCGCTTCGGCGAGGCGTTGGCAGACAGCGATCGCGCAGTCGCGCTGGCGCCCGCAAACACAAATGCGCATGTCAGTCGTGCGCACGCGCTCCATAGCCTCAAGCGCTACGATGAGGCGATCGCCACTTACGATGACGCGATCGCGCTCGCGCCAGATCGCGCGGCCACCCACAATGATCGCGGCAACACGCTTCGGGCGCTGAAGCGGCTCGACGAGGCGGTCGCAAGCTACGAAGCCGCCTTGAAGCTCGATCCGGACTTCGAGTTTCTCTTAGGGACCTATCTCCACACGAAGATGGAGCTCTGTGCCTGGGATGCGCTCGCGGAGAATAGGGCAAAACTCGCGGTGAGCATTACGGACGGCAAAAAGGCGACGCCGCCCTTCAACACGTTCGGCTTATTCGACGACCCGCACTTGCAACGGATGGCCGCTCAGATCTGGACGAACAGCAAATATCCAAGCGTCCAAACTCCACACCAATACAAGCTGTCTTCCAGCGAGAGGCTTCGCATCGGCTACTACTCAGCGGATTTTCACGATCACGCCACGACCTACCTCATGGCCGAGATGCTCGAAGGGCACGATCGGCGACGCTTCGAGCTCTATGGCTTCTCGTTCGGTCCGGACGCCAATGGCGGCATGCGCGCGCGTGTTTCTTCGGCGTTCGAACAATTCCTTGATGTCAGAGGCCGCAGCGACGTCGAAGTCGCGGCGCTATCGCGCGATCTTGGCATAGATATCGCCATTGATCTAAAGGGATTCACCGACGAGTCGCGGCCAGGATTGTTCGCCCAGCGCTGCGCCCCCATTCAGGCCAGCTTTCTCGGTTACCCAGGCACGATGGGCGCCGACTACATCGACTATTTGATTGCCGACAAAGTCTTGATCTCATCACACAACAGATCGGCGTTTTCTGAGAAGATCATTTACCTTCCTGGCAGCTACCAGCCTAATGACTCAAAGCGAAAGATCGAAGACCGCGCGTTTACAAGGGAAGAGTTGGGCCTGCCCGCAACAGCCTTTGTGTTTTGCGGCCTCCACGCCAACTACAAGATCTTCCCCGAGACCTTTGACAGCTGGATGCGCATTCTGAAGGCCGTGCCGGACAGCGTCCTGTGGCTACTAGACAGCAACGCTACAGCGACTCGTAACTTGCGCGATCAGGCTGAAGCGAGAGGCGCAACAAGCGCTCGCCTGGTTTTCGCGAAGCATATGCCGCTCGGCGATCATCTCGCCCGGCTCAGAAGCGCAGACCTGTTCTTGGACACGCTGCCATGCTGCGCACACACAACCGCCAGCGACGCGCTCTGGGCCGGATTGCCGGTGCTAACCCGCGCGGGCGAATCGTTTGCTGGCCGCGTTGCTGCAAGCTTGCTCGATGCTCTGGAATTGCCGGAGTTGATCGCGGGGTCTCAGGAAGACTACGAAAACAAGGCCACTGCACTCGCCACCAATCAGCAAGCGTTGCAGACGCTCAAGAGCAAGCTGCATCGCAACCGCGAAACCAGCTCGCTGTTCAAAGGCGCCGTATTTGCTCGAAACTTGGAAGCAGCTTTCGAGGCCATGAACGCCCGCTATCAGGCGGGCCTCGGACCTGCCGACATCGAAGTCGAGACACGGCCCTAGTGCGGATTGCACCGACCTAGCCCCGCGCACCATTGTGTGAGCGTCAACTCATACATGAGAATGTTTCTGCGAGGCACTTGCAGCCCGTGCCCGATGCAGCTAAGCCCCTAATAGCTTGAATTGGGGGAGATTATGGTTCGGATTGGTCTAGTTCTGGTCGCCATCGGCGCAGCGATCCTTCCGAGTGCGGCGTTCGCCGATCCGGGCCCCGCCAGCGAGGCGTACTCTCCCAGCATCACCCGCGGCCTTGCCGAACTCGAAGTGCGGAGCGGCTTTCTCAACGGCGGCGCGGCTGATGGCGATTGGCAAACCAAAGTGGAGGCCGGTTACGGCGTCACAAATTGGTGGCGCCCCGCCCTCGTCGCGGAATGGGAGCACGCGGGCGATGCAACGGACTTCACCGCTTTTGCCATCGAAAATGTATTTGACTTCACGACAACGCGCTCATGGCCAGTGCATCTTGGCGCCTACGTCGAATACGAATGGGCCAATGACGGCCCCAACGAACTCGAATTGAAGCTCCTAGCCGAGCATCAACGTGGCCCCGTCGATTTGCGTCTCAACCTGATCGCCACGCGCCTGCTCGGCCACGCGCCCGACGACAATTGGGAATTCGGCTACGCCGCGCAGGCCTCTTATGCCTTCAACGACGACTTCGCGCTCGGCGTCCAAGGCTTCGGTGATGCGGGGACGGACGACAATTTTGGCCTCGACAACCAAGCCCACTATTGGGGTCCGTTCGCGCAATTCGAGGTGGCGCATTTCAACGAAGGCGAAGTCGAACTGCAGCTCGGCTATCTCGCCGGCTTCGGTGAAACGGAGGCCGACGGCATTTTCCGCGTGAAGCTCGAATACGAATTTGGCGGCCACGACACCGACGACTAAGCGCGTCCTATCGCGTCAGCACGATCCGCACAAAGGCGAAACGCCCGAGTGTATCGTACGTGGCCACGTCGGTATTGGTGGCGCCGTCCACGAGAGTTGGTGGCCGTTCATCAAGGAGATTGTCCACGCCAACGATGATGCGCGTGTGGTCGTGTCGCCAGCTGGCTTCGATGTCGTGATAGAAAATCGCATCCGCATGCGTGAACGGCGTTTCGCTCGGATCCTCGTCAAGAATATCGGCTGCGCCAATGTAGCGCGTCGTCCAATTGAACGACCACCGCCCGCGTTCGAGCGTCACATCCAACACCGAGCGGAAGCGCGGATAGGAACCCACGAAATTGAGACCCGGAAACTTGCCGGCATACTGAACTTGCTCGCCGCCAGGCGTCTCGCGGATGAGATAGTTCAGCAGAATGGCGTTCTGCCAATCCAGCGTAACGCGGCCCCAGTTTCCAACCTCGAACGAATAGGTAAGGCCGACATCCACCCCGTTGGTGATGATTTCGCCGAGATTGGCGTCCGGCGCGAAGATGAGATTGATTTGGCCGGCACTGGGACCTGATGGCGCGCGGGTAATCAACGCGCAATACGGACTTGCGAGGCTCGGCGTCTCGTAACATTGGTCAGGGATGAAGTCGGGATTGGTGTCGGCGAGCGAGTCGATCGCGTCCTTGATGCGGATGCGATAATAGTCCGCGATGATGGTGAGGTTGGGGACAGCGCGCGGCGTGAACACAAAACCCACGCTGTAATTGCGTGAAGCCTCCGGCCGCAAGGTTGTCGAGCCGCCGTTCGCCACCGCAATGAGCGGCGAGGATTGCGTGAAACTCCCATCGAGGCCTTGGGTCGTGCAATTGGCATCGACAACCGGATTGTCGCGCTCGCCCGAAACGCTGTCGCATGGGTCTTGAACGGAAAGCAGTTGCGAAGTTGAGCCACCGAACGCCTCAGTAAGCGCCGGAATTCGCCGCGCCGCGCCTGTTGTGAAGCGAAAGCGAATGTCTTCTGTCGGCGCCCATGAGAGGCCGACGCGCCAAGTCGGGAAGCTGCCGAAATAATCGTACCGCGAATAACGTGCGCCTACGTCCGCGCGTAGCGCGCCGATCGGGCTGTGCTCACTCAGCATGGGAAGATCGAAATCGACGAACACAGCGTCGCTGGCGATCGCGCCATCCGTCGGCGCGGAATCGCTGCCGGCTTGGTCGCCCGCGAGCGTTACCGCGTCGGGTGTGACGCGGCCGCTTTCGATGACGTGCTCGGCGCCCAGCGTGAATTCCCAATCGCCCGCCGGCAGTGAGAGAAAGGTTTGCTCGATCGCAGCGGAAAGAATGTCCTCCCGGTATACCGATGTCCCGCGCGCAGTGTAGCTGATGAAGTCCGCGGCGGCTGGCGAAAGGCTGCCGAGCCCGAAATAGTTCGCCTGCACACAGCCGTCCGCTGCAACGCACACCGCCGGGTCGCTGCTGAGCGTTTGAATTGCGCGCGTGAGATTGACCGCATTGCGGGTTGTGAAGCTCTGATCGACTTGGCCGTGATTGTAAGAAATGGTCCAGTCGCCGCCGCGCCATTCGCCCTGCAGTCCGATCACAATCCGGAAAGTGTCCGCCTGCGTTTCAGTTTGCCGCGGACCAACCTCCTCCAGCACACGCTGAAGCGTTACGTCTTCACCAAAGAAGTTGAACGGGTTTGATGCGGGGATAACGAACCCTTCGGGATTTTTCGCTGTGCCGGCGAGGCCCAAAGCCTGCGGCGAAAGCCGCGTTTGCGAGGTGCGACGGCCTAGCAACACTTCTGCGAACGCCGACACAGAGGATGTGAGGTCGGTATCGATCAGTAGATTGGCAATGGTGCGATCTTGCCCGGCTGACAAAAATTGATCGCGCGAAAAATCGTAACCGTCGGTTTCCCCGTCGAACGGTTGTGACGCACCAGGACCGGTGACCAGATCGTCGATGCCCGTTGAAGAAACAGCATGTCCACCACTTGTCGCTGAAAGCCCTCGTTCCAATGCGAGCGAGCCGTCGGGATTGAACGAAGCCTCGGTGATCGGATTGCGCGCCCACGAGCGATTGAATTGCTCCAAGGGCTCGTGATGCGATCGGCTGACGTCAAACGTGATGTGCGTGTTGCCGAACTGATGGCCGAGCGTGAGCGAGGCATCGTATTCCGCCGCGTCGTCTGCCGTGGCCATGCCGAGCAGGCCAGTGGCGCGTATGCCTTCGAAATCATGGCGCAGCACAATGTTGATCACACCAGCGACAGAGTCCGCGCCGAATTCCGGTTCCGATCCGTCGCGCAGCACTTCGACGTGATCGATGAGCGATACTGGTATGTTGTTGAGGTCGACGGCCTCATCCGTGGTGATGCCCGAGAGCACGAAACGCCGCCCGTTCACGAGCGTCACCGTGCGGTTGAAATTCAAATTGCGCAGATCCGCGAACACTGCGCCGTAGCCGCCGTCGTTCTGCGCGCCGTTGATGCCCTGAAAGCTGATCGCTGGAATGGTGTTGAACGCGTCATCGATGGTGACGACGCCATTCCGCTCCAGCGTGTCGGAGCCAATGATGGTGACGGGGCTGACGCTATTGGCGTCGCTGGGCGCGCGCTGGCCAATCACCTCGATGGTCTCCACCATCGAGCCAGCAGGCTCGTCCTGCGCCCAGGCCACCGATACAGGCGCCAAAATTCCCAATAAACTCAGCGCGATTCTGCGCATTGGCGCTTTTCCCCAGCCGCACTTTCAGCCAACAGCTACTGTTAATGCAAGTCAAGTGCAATCTCAGTCTCGCGCTATCTGCGGAGTTGTGTTTGAGAAGCCTCGGGCGCCGTTTGGATAACTGGCCCACATGCGAGCCCCCGTTCATAAAGGCTGGATGACTAAGCCTGCCATCCTGGTCCATCCGCCGCTCGGCCTCTTCGAGATGCAGATCGCGAGCCTCTACGATGTCGTGCATCTGCCCACAGACCGGCGCGACATCCAGGCGTGCGTCACCGTAGGCTCCGTCGGCTTCAGCCGCCAAACCCTTGACGTCCTGCCCGATCTCAAAGCCATCGTCTGCTTCGGCGTCGGCGTCGACGGCATCGACCTTCCCTATTGTAAAGAGCGCGGCATCGCTGTCTCCAACGGCCCCAACATCAACAACGAAGACGTCGCCGACGTTGCTATGGGCCTGATTATCTCCGTCGCCCGCGCCTTCACCCAAGGCGAGCGCGTGTTGCGCGAAGGACAATGGCGCCCGCCTCTTGCGGTGCCGCCGCAACGCCGCTTGAGCGGCCGCAAGCTGGGCATCGTCGGCATGGGTGCGATCGGCCAGGCGCTAGCGCGACGCGCGCATGGCTTCGGCCTCGAGATCAAATGGTTCGGCCCACGCGCCAAAGCCGACGTCACCTACCCCTACGAACCCGACCTCATCCAACTCGCGAGTTGGGCAGACATCGTAGCGATTTGCGCCCGCGGCGATAAATCCACGGAGCGGCTTATTGATGCGCGCGTCCTCGAAGCGCTCGGCTCGGACGGGCTCTTGGTAAATGTTTCGCGCGGCAGCGTTATCGATGAAGACGCTCTTATCGCCGCGCTCAAAGCCGGAAAGCTCGGCGGCGCCGGACTCGACGTTTTCCAGGAAGAACCCACACCTGCCGATCGTTGGCGCGATGTGCCCAACACCACGCTGACGCCGCATCTCGGCGGCGGCACGCGCGAGGCGCTCTATGCCGGCTCACAAAATGTGATGGAAAACCTGCGCCGCGCCATCGCCGGCGAGCCTCTTCTCACGCCGCTGTGGTGAACGCGCGTTAGCACTGCTTACTAATCGCTTTGTAAGAGCTGCGCGCCAATGCTCTCACTCAAGTGCGCCAATAAGCACGGACAGGGTATGGGTCTCGCCAACACAAGCAAAGCGCGCGCTCGCAAGCGCGCCGGGCGCCGCTGTGCGCCCTCGCCGGTCGCGCTCGCGGACGACGCTCTCTTGCCTCAGCAAGACGCGCCAGCCGAGTTCGTCAGCGAACCTATGCTTAAACCCGCACTGGCGCGCCGGCATTCGTCGCTCGCACGCGCGCTGGCCGTAGCTGTTGACGTTGAAGAAGCGTGTGAAGCTAATGACAACGCTGAACTCGAATTCGTCTCGCCAGCGCCAGCCCTCGCGCCCGAGCCATCGCCCTCTTCATCGCCTTTCCAAGTGGACGGGCCGAAGGATCCCGCGCTGGACGAAGAACCTCCGTTCGATCCGCCCGACGCAGACGACGATATCTTCCAGCCACCCGCTAATCCGAAAGCGCGACGCTGGAGCGATTCCGATGTTCTCGAACTACACACGCCGGCGCCGCCAAGCTTTCCGCATGAAGCCAGCGACACCCGTCCGCCCGCGCGTCCGGCGCCAGCGATCAGCATCCACATCAGCTGGGATCGCCGCGAAAGCAATATCTTCGCCGACCAGCTTGCCGCTGAGCCGTTGCTGTCACGTACTGAGATAACCGACGCCCGCGGCGGCTTCGACACAGTCGCCCAGCATCTCGCCAGAACCAATCCGCCAGATCTGCTGATCGTCGACACGACATTGAAGCCGCAGCCGCTGCTCGAAGCGTTGGAAACCGTGCAGGCGTCGCTCGGCGCCCGCACCAAGCTCTTCATCATCGGCGATGTGAACGACGTCAGCTTGCTGCGCGAGCTCGCGCGGCGTGGCGTCGCGCAATATTTCCTTGCGCCGGCCAATCCATACGAAGTCGCCCGGGAAATTTGCGATCTTTACGTGGAGACTGACAAGTCGCGCGTCCTCGCCGTCATCGGTTCGCGCGGCGGCGCGGGCGCGTCCACCATCGCGCATCATCTCGCATGGTCGATCGCCGAGCGTCAGGACGTCAGCACCACTTTGATCGAACTCGATTTCGCTTTCGGCGCCACGGCCTTCACGTTCGACAAGCGCCCGGCGCACTCACTCGCGGACGGCATGCTCGATCCTCAAGCCGTCAACGAAGCCTTCCTCGATCGCGTTGGCGTGCAACAAACCGAGCGCTTGCGTCTGCTCGCCGCCCCGGCGCGCCTCGATGACAGCGCCGAGCTGCAGCAGCGCACCATCGGCGCGCTGATCCGCACTGCGCGCCGCACCAGCGCCTTTGTCGTTCTCGACGTGCCGCATCAATGGAATACCTGCGTCAAGGATGTGCTGGAGCGCGCCAACGATGTGGTGATTGTCGCCACCCCGGATCTCGCCAGCCTCCGCAACGCCAAAGGCATGATGGACGTGCTGAAGAGCCTCCGCCCTGCCGGCCACTCGCCCAGAATGGTTCTCTCCATGGTTGGCGCCGCGAAGGGCACGGAAATCACCGAACGCGATTTCGTCGGCGCCATCGACACACAACCGGCCGCGATCTTCGCCTTCGATCCCGCACTCTTCACCGGCGCTGCGTTGAAGCGCCAGATGATCGGAGAAATGGCGCCGCAATCGCCGGCCGCGCGCCAGATCGACGACCTCGCCTGTCTCATCAGCGGCCGCAAACCCGTCAAACGCAAGACGGTGCGGCGCAAGGCAGCGCTCAACGGCGCGCGCGAAGCGCTCGCCGTTGAGCCGGAAGCGCCGGCGCCGCTCATCCTCATGCGAGCGCCTGAGCCCGCACACGCACAACCCGCGCCTTCGCAGCCGCGCCGCAGGCGACCGCGCCCACTTATCCGGAGTGAAGCGCGACCCGCACGACGAAGCCCCAGCCCACAACCGGGAACTTTGCGGCTCACGTTCGCGCTGATGGCGTTGCTCGCCTCCAGCATGTGGCTGGTGGAGAAACACAGCGACGTGAACTTCCTCAGTTACGCCATCGCTTCAGGCCGATAGCGCGGAACACAACGCTGCGCCGTTCCGTTCTCCTCCCAGACCCACACGGAGGAAACGACCATGGCAGACAATGAAGGCGGCGGCGGATCAGGTTGGCTGGGATTTCTTGCCGGCATTATCGTCGTCGCGCTCATCGGCGTCGCCATTTACGCCTATGCAGGCGCCGGGCGTCCCCAACAACAAGCACAACTCGAACTCAACGTCCCCAACGTGAAGATCAATCCGCCTGACGTGCATCTGCCGTCACCGCCGCCGGCGCCATCTGTGCCCCCAGCAGCGAACAACGGCGGCTAACTAACAGCATCAAAGCAAAAACGCCGGCCATCTCTTGATGACCGGCGCTTCTTTGCGCGCGTTCGCGTCTAGCGCAGTTCGAACGTGACACTCACAGTCGCGGTGGTTTCGATCTGCCCGGGCTCAACCGGCGGCGGCGGGGCCGCCTCGGCTTGCGCCGCCATACGCATCATCGGCATCGGCACCGGCGGCGAATACCCACCGCCTTCCGACACGGCCACGACTCGCGCGACATGCATGTTCAGGGCGCTCGCGTAAATCTCGGCGCGACGGCGGGCTTCGGTAATGGCGTTGCGCCGCGCGATATCCATCTGCGCATCGGGATTTTGATACGAGAAATAGACGCCGTTCACAGTGTTGCCGCCCGCTGCGACCGTCGCATCGATCACGCGCCCAGTGCTGTCGATGTTGCGGATCTTCGCGGTGACCGTGTTGTTGGCTTGATAGCCCGTCGTGATCGGCGGCAGATTTTCACGATATTGCTGCTGTGGGTTCACCGACACGTTCGAAGTTTGAATATCGCGCTCCGCAATGCCTGAGCGCCGCAGTGCTGCAAGCAGCGCCGTCATACGCTGCGAATTCGCTTGCACCGCCGCCTGCGCAGTTTGCGCTTCTGTCTGCACACCCAGGCTAATCGTCGCCATATCCGGCCGGCCTTCGACCTTGCCTTCAGCGCTCACACTCAACAGCGTGCCTTGAATGGCCGGCATCGGCATTTGCGCTTGCTGCGCCAAGCTCGCTTGCGGCGCTGTCATCCCAACCATGACCGCAAACGCGGCCGCCAACCTTAACGTCTTCATAACCTTATCTCCACCCTCAACGCCGCAAGCCTCCGTTACCGCGCGGCCAAATTGCGGCGCGGACAGGTCTTTTCGAGGCGCTAGCGAACATGTGACCCGAAGGCGACGCACGCAACCGAGTTCCAAGTTCCGCGTTGTCTGAACAAGGAGATTTCCATGGAACGCCAACACCACACCACTGAGGTGAAAAAGAAGCCACCTCCGCCTGAGACCAAACAGAAGGCGTTGGCTGACGAGCCGAAGAAGAAGCCCGTGCGCGATGCAGGCCCCGAGGCCATGAAAAGCCCGCCGAAGAAGTGGGACGATACCGACCAAGCCTCCGACGAAAGCTTCCCCGCCTCCGACCCGCCGGCGAAATACTGATGCGCCTCACCATCCTCACCGCGCGCCTGCCGCGCATGCCGTTTCCAACGCTGGAGGACATCGGCGCAGCCATGATGGCTGTGCCGAGCCCGAGCGGTCACACCTTTGAAAGCTTCATGCCGAAGTTTGAGGAGGAAAAACCCGATACCGAAGCGCGCCACTGAGCGCACCGCGTTCTTGTCTGCGCAGGCCCACGGGTCCAAATTCAACCCATGCACAAGCCGCCAAACCCGCAGGACATTCGCGACTCCGGTCCCGAGGCGATGCCAGATCCTGACAAAGAGTGGGACGACGTCGACGAAGCTTCCGATGAAAGCTTCCCCGCGTCCGATCCACCTCCACCACCTGGCAAGCGCTTTACTTAAGGCGGAAGCCTAAGCCTTTGCGCGAGCTTGGTCGCAGCATCGGCCGATCATCATGACCGCCTGCTTGTCGTAGTGCAGTCGCGCGATCAGCGATTTAACAAAACCTTCTGCTTGCAACGCAGACGCGATCTGGTCCCAACGCTTAAATCGTCCTGTGTCGGCAAGCTCGTAAGCGCGATTGCGAAGGGCGAAGAAGGCGTCGTCGGCCACGGCCGTTAGAATGCGCTCGGCAGTGGCACGGTGAGTATGAAGCGCGCGCCGGCGTCGTTTTCGATGAACAGCGAGCCGCCGACCTTCGCTGTCATCATGCGCACCAGCTTCATGCCGAAGCCAGCCCCGCCTTGATAACCTTCAGGCAGGCCGACGCCATTGTCTTCGACGACAACGCGCAATTCGCCGCCATTACGAGCAATGTTGACGTGAACGGCGCCGCCGCGGCCTCCTGGAAAGGCGTGGCGGAGCGCGTTCACGACAAGTTCGTTGACCGCGAGCACGACAGGTTGCGCCACGGCGATCGGCGCATGGATGAAGTCTGCCTCGACGAGGATTTGCACGGCTTCTGGGTCGCCCGCCATCGATTGCAGCGCCCCGCACATGGTTTCGACGAGCGCTCCGACGTTCACGTCATCGCCGCCGCCGGCGAGCTGCAGCGCATCGTGAATGCTGGCCACGGCCAGAATGCGCGCGGTCGCTGCCCGCAGGGCCTGCCGAGCAACCGGATTGGTCTCCCGCCGTTCCTGCACGTTCATCAGGCTGGCGACGATTTGGAGGCTGTTCTTGATACGGTGATCGCCCTCCCGGAGCGCCAGTTCGTGGCGCGCGACGAGCTCTTTGCTTTGCGCGCACATGCGGCGGAGCTGGGCGTTTTCAGCGAGCAAGTTCCAGCTCGAACGCGTGTCCGGTAGAGCACGTAGGTCTAGTTCGCGGCAGTCATTGATCATGTCGGTGCTCCCTTCCAAGGGGGAACAATCGGGCCAAGCGCGGCTAGAGTCGGTACGGCAAACGACTCATTACGTGGTTCAGATGCATTTGCCGCGGGCTAGACGTCGCGGCCTATGCAGCGGGCGTGACGACCGGCGCGAGGTTGAGCGGATATTCGCCGAACAGCGCGCGATATTCCGTCGCGACCGCTTCATAGCATTCGCAGGCGGCGTTCTCGAGTCCGACCCGGTCGATAATGGTGATGCGTCCGTGCTGATAGCGGATGACGCCGGCGCGTTGCAGCGTGCTCGCAGCAATGCTGACCGTGGAGCGTCGAACGCCAAGCATGATGGCGATCAGATCTTGCGTCAGTGACAATTCGGCGACGCCGCTGCGGTCATGCGCGGCGAGCAGCCAGCGCGCCAAGCGTTGGCCCAGCTCATGGTGAGCGTTGCATGCTGCGGTCTGGGCGACTTGGACGTGAAAGACGTGCGTGTAGCGCAGCAGCAAGTCGCGCAGGTGCGGTGCATGCGCGACCGCCGCTTTCAGTTCACCCGTGGTGATGCGATAGGCGCCGCCGCCAGTCTGGCACATCGTCTCGCTATAGGAGTGCGTTGCGCCAAGGATCACCGAAACGCCTGCTACGCCCTCAGCCCCAATCAGGCCGATCTCCAGCGGCTGACCATCCGACAGCATCGTTAGCGCCGAGATAAATCCGCTTTCGACGAAAAACACATTCGAAATGACATCGCCGGCGCGGTGGAGCGATTCACCCAACGCGAGATCGACATGGGTCAGGTGGTTCGCCAGCATCGCGAACTCGAGGGGCGGCAGCGCCGCGAGTATTCGGTTTTTGACGCTGGATTGTGTGGGAAGAGACATGCGGCACTCCACGGGGCGGGAGCACAAACAACTCTCAGTCGGCCGTACGCCAAAGAGGGACAGCCGATGGGAACACAATGCACGAAAAGGCAACAAGGGGCCATGAAATCGTGCGGTAACGTACAGTCAGCAGCTACAAATCGTCGATTTAGCGCCATTTTGCGGTCGCGCGCGCTCGTTGTGTGCGCCATCGCACACATTCCTGTCGCTTCACGAGCACGCTTGCGCTGCACTCCACCACGGAATTGCGGCTTTGCACGAGACCGTACAGACCGGCGCGCGCAGCGCCGTTAGTCACGTCTGCGGAGCCGGGGGGCTTCAACGACCTCATAAGAGAGCGGCCTTCTCACCTTCCCGGGAAGGCCGCTTTTTTTCGCCACTCTCAGAATCTGTTCGCTAACGAACCGACAAATGCGAGCGTTGGGCGTAAGGGCCTTGCTTCGATCGGATACTTGTTTGCGCCATCGCCCCGCGTCCGCGCTGAACAAGGAAGCTGAACAGGAAGGTCATGCGACCGAAACTCCGAGATTCAAACGATGCACTCGGCTGGAGTCTGATCGCGACTTGGGCAGTGGTTAGCGTCGTATGGACCGCCTGGGTCGTCGTGAACATGCACTGACACGCAGTTAGGCTGGGACTCTGCCCCCCGCAGTCCCCGGCCTTTTCGCGAACGGCCTTCCAGCTCCCCGTTGGAAGGCCGTTTTCGTTTTGGCCATGCATCGCGCCAGCGCCATGACGTTGCATCTAGGTGCTGGACGCTAGGAGCTTTCCTCTGCCATCGCGCCAAAATACTCGGTCAGTCTCGTTTCTAGTGTCATGAGATTGGTGTCGATCCAGCGCCCTGCCAGGCCACGCACGATGGAGTCAAAATGGATGTGAGGGCGCACACGCATCCCACAAACCCTGCCGAGATATGTGTCGAAGAGCGAGCGCAGCGACTCCCACGAACCTTGTTCATTCAGCCATGCTGAAGACGATCCGGAGGCGGTGATGGTGATCAATTGCCGCCCGCCAAGCAACGGTTCGAGACCTCCAGCACGGAGCTGAGCGTATCCGAAGCCCGCTCCGAATACGCGATCGATGTAGCCCTTCACGATTGCCGGTGGCGAATTGAACCAGAGCGGATAGATGAAGGCGAAGACGTCCGCGTCCTTCAACAATTCCCACTCGGCCGCCGTATCTGGTGCAATAGACCAGATTGGACGATCCGGCATCTCCGTGAGTTTCAGCCTAGGGTCGAAATCCATTTGATAGAGATCGCGCACGACATGCTCGTGCCCGAGCGCCGACATGGTCTGTCGATAGCGCGCTACCATCGCCATGGTGAAGCTGTTGGGGTCAGGGTGTCCGACGATAATTGCGTGTTTCATGGTGGCTCTCGAGGCCCTCCTCTGACGGGCAACAATCGGGCAAGACGATGCGAGAGTCGGTGCGGCAAGCGACTCATTGCGAGCTTCCGCGCGAGTGCGCGACGCCGCACAGAGGAACGTTCCGAGAGACGCGTACGTTGAAGCCCTAACGGACCGCGATTTGCTGATCCGGGAGAACCTCATAATGCGTATGCGTATCTTAGCCGCCGGCGTCGCCGCGGCTTGCCTCTTTCCATCTATGGCCATGGCCCAAACAAGTTGCGAGCAACAGCACACCAACAGAGTGGTTGGCACAGTTGCAGGCGCAGGCATCGGCGCGGTGGTTGGAAACGCTGTCGCCGGTCATGGCAACAGAACCGCCGGCACGGTGATCGGCGCGATCGGCGGTGGTCTGATTGGCAATCAGCTGACGCGCGGCAGCGCCGATTGCTCACACGCGTATGGCTATTACGACAACAGCGGCTCTTGGCACACCAACTCCATCGAACGGTCAGCCGCGGCTGGCTATTACGACCGCGACGGTCAATGGGTGGAGGGCGCGCCGAACGGCTACTACGATTCTAACAATCGCTGGGTCGCGAACGCCAATGACGACGCCAACGGCTATTACAATTCCAAGGGCCAATACGTCCCCGCCTCGGTCAACGGCTATTATGACTCCGACGGACAATGGGTCGGCGGCACATCGAGCGGTTATTACGATTCAAACCATCGCTGGGTCGCCGGCGAGACACGCGGCCAATACGATGCAAACGGCCGCTGGATGAGCGGTGCGCCAAGCGGCCATCGCGCCGCGAACAACGTCTGGATCGCCGATCCGCAGCCTGGATACTACAATTCCGACGGTCGCTGGATGCCGGGTTCCACTACCGGCTATTACGATGCACGCGGCCGCTGGGTCGCAACCTCTTATGACAACGGCAACCGCCCGGACATGGACAGAGGCCGTTGGGGCGAAGCCCCGCGCGACATCCGCCAGCGCGAAGCTTGGCTGCAACAACGCATCATCACCGCCCGCAGCGACGGCTCACTGACCCGCACCGAAGCGAGACGTTCGTTGACCATGCTCTCGTCCATCCGCCAGAGAGAGGCGCAAATGCGCAACTTTCGCGGACGGCTTAGCGACCGGCAAACCGCCTTCATCCAGTCGCAGCTGGATGATCTGAGCGAACGCGTGCGCTTGCAGATGCACTCGTAAGCATCATGGCATGTTCGGGGAGCGCTCTCACAGGCGCTCCCCGGCTGTCTCAATGCGCCACCCCGTGTGAATAACTGACTCGAGCGCCCGAATCGTTTCGGCGAATCGCTGTATAATAAGCGGTCTCCCACCATTCAGGGCAGAATGCGCTTTTCCGACACCTTTCTCCGACAGGTGCGCGACAGGGTCTCTATTGCCGACTACGCCGGCAAGAAGCTTTCTTGGAACGCACGCAAAACCAGAGCCGCCGCGGGCGACTATTGGGCGTGCTGTCCGTTCCACCAAGAGAAGAGCGCATCGTTCCACGTCCTCGACCAGAAGGGCATCTTCAATTGCTTCGGCTGCGGTGAAAAAGGCGATGTCTTCACGCTTGCCATGAAGCTCGAAGGCATCGGCTTTCCTGAAGCCGTCGAACGCATCGCCGATCTCGCCGGCATGGAGTTGCCGAAAGACGATTTCGCCGATCGTGGCGAAGATGCACGCCGCAAGCGCTTGATCCAACTCGCGGCGCGCACCGCGCGGCTTTACGCAGAAGCATTGGGCAGCCGTGATGGGGCAGAAGCGCGCGCCTATCTGCGCAGCCGCGGCTTCGACGCCGAGCTCTGCACGCGCTTCGGTATCGGCTACGCACCCGGCGGCTACACTTGGACCATCGACAAACTCAAAGCCGATGGCTTCACGTTGGAAGAAATGGTCGCCGCCGGCGTGGCGCGCGATGGCGAAGAAGGCAAGCGCGCCATCGACACATTCCGCGAGCGCGTCACCTTCGAAATCGCCGACCCCAGCGGCAAAGTCATCGCCTTCGGTGGCCGCGCGCTGAAGAAGGACGAGAAAGCCAAGTACATCAACTCGCCCGAATGCGCGCTCTTCTCGAAAGGCCGCACGCTCTATCGCTTGAAGCAAGCGCGCGAGATTGCGTCGAAGAGCAAAGCGCCGGGCCTCATTGTCGCTGAAGGCTATCTCGATGTCATCGCTTTCGAACGCGCCGGTATTGGCGCCGTGGCGCCAATGGGCACTGCGCTCACCGAAGATCAGCTGCAATTGGTGTGGCGCTCAGGCGGCGAACCGACGCTCTGCTTCGATGGCGACGAAGCCGGCAAGCGCGCCGCTGATCGCGCGCTCGATTTGGCCATCCCGCACCTCGGCCCCGACCGCACCATCAAAATCGCCTACGCCCCCAACGGCGAAGACCCCGATGACATCTTCCGCCGCGCCGGCGCCGATGCGCTCATGTCCCTGCTCGCTGCCGCGGCCCCCGCCTCCACCGCGCTGTTCGAACGCGAAAAGAACCGCCGCCCGCTGACAACCCCGGAAGCGCGCTCCGCGTTCAAGAATGCGTTGAAAGACGCCGTCAACAAGATCGCTGACGCCGACACTAAGCGCCTCTATTTCGCCGACCTGCTCGCCCGCGCCGACGCCGCCGTCCGCACCGAACGCCCGCCTTTTCAGCCCTACCAACCAGGCCAAGGCGGCAACTACCGGCGCGACCGCAACGTGCCCGCCCCGCCGACGGCTGAACTCAAAGCCAGCGCCGCCGTCCCACCCCGGCCCGCGACCGAGGCCTTCTTGCGCGGGGCCGTTTCATCGCCTGAAATTTTGGAGCGCTTCGGCGACTGGCTGGACCGGCTCGTCATTACCGACCCCGACCTTGCGGCAATCCGCGCCGCCTTATTCGACGTTGCGGAACGCGGCTCCGCCATTGACCGGGACGCCCTAAGCCTCCATTTGACACGGCTGGGTCAAGAGCGCGCCGCGGCGCGGGTTTTGCGCTGGAAACATGACGAGAAACCGCCCGGTCTCAATGGGCGGCGAACGCACGAGCGAGAAACCAAGCCGGAAGAATGGCTTGCTGTCGCCTCCCTGCATGTCGTGCTTCCCGCCATTAAGGAGGAACTCGCGGAGTTGGAGACCTTGGCGGCGAGCGGCGATGACGACGCTTTTGCCCGCTTTCAGGCACTCCGGCGCGAAGCGCGGTCGATTGAGGCGCGCGCCCGGGAAGCCAAGTTGGACGAAGTGCATGACGACGATGCTGAATGACCTAGTCGCGTAGGAACCTATGCCTATTTCAAATGTGAAGAGCCGAACTGGAATGAGTAAGACCAGCACCGAAGACCAAGCGCCGGAAAAGGAGGACGCGCCCGAGGGCCCGATCCTCGACCTTTCCGACGCCGCGGTGAAGAAGATGATCAAAGCCGCCAAGACCCGCGGCTTCGTGACTCACGAAGAGCTCAACAAAGTTCTGCCCAGCGACGAGTTCGATAGCGAAGCCATCGAAAACGTCATGGCCCAGCTCAATGAGATGGGCATCAACGTCGTCGACAACGAAGAAGAAGGCGAAGCCGCCGAGGAAGACACCACCAAGGCCACCGCTGTCGCCACCCGCGAAGAGACCACCACCAAGGTCGCCGTCACCAACACCCGCGAAGACGCTGATCGCACCGACGACCCGGTGCGCATGTATCTGCGCGAAATGGGCAGCGTTGAGCTGCTCTCGCGCGAAGGCGAAATCGCCATCGCCAAGCGCATCGAAGCCGGCCGCGACGCTATGATCCGGGGCTTGTGCGAAAGCCCGCTCACCTTCGAAGCCATCATGGTGTGGCGCGATGAATTGCGTGAGCAGAAGATCCTGTTGCGCGACATCATCGATCTCGAAGGCACTTACTCAGCCGAGATGGGCATCGTGCCGCAATCGGCGCCGGGGGTCGGCCCCGATGGCCTGGTCGATCCGGAAGCCGCGAAAATCCAGATCGCCGCCGCTCAAGCCGCCCTTGAAGCGGAAACCAAGCGCAAGGCCGAACTCGCTGTCGCCAAGGCCGCAGCTGAAAAAGCTGCAGCCGAGAAGGCCGCCGAGAAAGCTGCCGCCGCCAAAGCCGCCGCCGCCGCCAAAGCAGCTCGGCCCGCGCGCAAGGTGAGCGACGACGAAGACGGCGACGAAGATGAAGACATCGCGCTGCCGCCTGAGGAAGAAGAGAAGGACCCCGGCGAAGCCGCCGCGGAAGCCGACGCCGACGCCGAGTTCGACGACGAGCAAGCCATCTCCATGTCGGCGATGGAAGCCGAACTCAAAGAAGGCGTGATGGCCACCCTCGACGCCATCGCCGAAGCCTTCGGCCAATTCCGCAAGCTGCAAGACAAGCGCATCGACCTGCGCCTCAAGGGCAAGTCGCTCCCCGGCGCGCAAGCCGAGAGCTACGAAGCCGCGCAGAACACCATCATCGAGCAGCTCAAAAAGCTGAAGCTCAACAACGCCCGCATCGAAAGCCTGGTCGAGCAGCTCTACGCCATCAACCGCAAGCTCATTCAGCTTGAGGGCAAGCTGATGCGTCTGGCCGAGTCCAACGGCGTCGGCCGCCTCGACTTCCTCGGCGCCTACCAAGGCCACGAACTCGATCCGAAATGGACCGAGAAGATGGCCGCGAAGTCCAAGCACTGGACCAAGTTCGTCGCCCAAGAAGCCGAAGACATCGCCGACATCCGCTCAGAAATCGGCGTGCTCGCCCAAGAAACCGGCGTGCCGATCGACGAATACCGCCGCATCGTGCACGCCGTGCAAAAAGGCGAACGCGAAGCGCGCCAAGCCAAGAAGGAAATGGTCGAAGCCAACCTCCGCCTCGTCATCTCCATCGCCAAAAAGTACACCAACCGCGGCCTGCAATTTCTGGATCTGATTCAGGAAGGCAACATCGGCCTGATGAAGGCCGTCGATAAGTTCGAGTATCGCCGCGGCTACAAATTCTCGACCTACGCGACGTGGTGGATTCGCCAAGCCATCACCCGCTCGATCGCCGACCAAGCGCGCACCATCCGCATCCCGGTGCACATGATCGAGACCATCAACAAGCTGGTGCGCACCAGCCGTCAGATGCTGCACGAAATCGGCCGCGAACCGACGCCGGAGGAGCTCGCCGAAAAGCTCGGCCTGCCGCTCGAAAAAGTGCGCAAGGTAATGAAGATCGCCAAGGAGCCGATCTCCTTGGAAACGCCGATTGGCGACGAAGAAGATTCGCACCTCGGCGACTTCATCGAAGACAAGAGCGCCATCCTGCCGGTCGACGCCGCCATCCAAAGCAATCTGCGCGAAACCACCACGCGCGTGCTCGCTTCGCTCACCCCCCGCGAAGAACGCGTCCTCCGCATGCGCTTCGGGATTGGGATGAACACCGATCACACGCTGGAAGAAGTGGGCCAACAGTTCAGCGTGACGCGTGAGCGGATTCGCCAAATCGAAGCAAAAGCGCTCCGCAAACTGAAGCACCCGTCCCGCTCACGGAAGCTGCGGAGCTTCTTGGATAATTAGAGACGCATGGCCGCACCGAGCACCGATCAGCGTCGCATAGACGAGTTGGTTGCCCAACCATCGGAGACTTTGAATGTCGAGCTAAAGAACTGGCTCGACCTCTCGGATGCACACGGCATAGCGAAGATCGCTCGAGCGGCCTTGGCCATTCGCAACCGCAACGGCGGATTCATCGTCATTGGATTTGACGACAAAACGCTCAAGCCGCTGCCTGTGCCAACTGGAATGGACGTGCTGAGTGCGTTTCACGTCGATACCGTGCAGGGCATCATCTCGCAATTTGCAGTCGAGAAATTCGAGATCAAGGTAGAGTTCGGCGTTCGCGATGGAGTTCAACACCCAGTCATCTCGATTCCGGAGGGCGTCAAGACACCCGTCGCCGCGAAGGCCGATCTCTTCAATTCCACCGATTCAAAGAAACGAGTGATCGGTCGCGGTGACGTGTTTTTTCGCACTCTGGAATCCAACGGTACTCCCAGTACCGCCGTTGCGAGGCCAGAGGACTGGAAAGATATCGTTGAGATTTGCTTCGACAATAGGGAAGCGGATGTCGGTCGATTCCTGAGGCGACAACTTGGGGCGCAAGGCGCGCAAGCACTCTTGACGGCGCTTCAAGGCAGTACAGGCGAACCGGAAAGAAGGACTTCATTGAAGGAAGGCAGCCTGGCGACGCTCGATGCTGGCCATCTGCGCTACTCTAATGCGGTTGCCGCTCGCTCACTTTCCGAAGATGAGAAGAAACTGGCTGAGATGGGTGCGTGGAGCGTTGGTCTCTGCTTTGAGCCAGCAGGCGAAAGCGATGTTGCCGACGAGACGTTCTTATCGGCGATAGCGTCGAGCAATCCGCGCTACACCGGATGGCCCGTTTGGCTCGACTCGCGCGGCTTTCAGAACGCTGCTGACCACCCTTATGTGTTGGACAACGCCTGGGAGGCGTTGATCGTCTCAGCGGGTGACGGTTGGATGGCTTCACACTTTGATTTCATGCGACTTGAACCGAGGGGACGTTTCTACCTACGTCGAGTACTTCAAGATGATACGACGCCAGAAAAGGTCAGTCCCGGAAAGGTGATTGATCCGCTCTTGATGCTCTATCGCGTGGCGGAGGTTATTGCTGTGGGCCTCGCCATCGGGAAGGCGCTGGAGTTCGATCAGACTAAGACCCAGCTAGGATTTTCATTCCGTTGGGAAGGGCTAAAGGGACGACAACTTGGTACTTGGGCCAATCCCATGACCATCGGGCTAATTGGATCTTCTAGCGTCGCACGAGAAGACACGCTGACAACGTATGCCGAGATCTCCCTCGATACCGCTCCTCAAGCGATAGCACCTGCGGTTGACGCCGCGACGCGAAGGCTATTCGCCGCATTCGGCGGCTACAAACTAAAATTCGACCGCATCGAAGATCGAGTTTCCGCGCTGCTGAGTCGTCAGCACTGATGGGCTTCGTCATTCCGGACGCGCGAAGCGCGATCCGGAATCCAGGGGATCGTAGAGCGCCGGCCTGTCACGCCGGAGGTCGCAGGTTCTCACGGTGGTCGCCGCGCGAGCATTCTGCTACAATACAACCGATGCCCGCCGACACGCTCACCGTTCCCCTCACCGGCCAGCTCGCAGATGACGTCCGTGCCGCGGCAGAGGCGCGTGGTCTGACGCCGGAAGACTACGTCCGTCAGCAGCTCGCCTTCGACATCGAAACCGATAAGGCCGAAGCCGAATACGACGATCTGAGCTGGGAAGAAGACCTCCGCCGCCTCGAAGAACCGGGTGAAAACATCCCGGCCGAAGAGGTGTTCGCCGAAATCCGCGCCCGCCTCGCGGCGCGTGTCGCATCAACGCCTTCGCGGAAATGAAACGGCTCGAGCTGCGTCCAGCGGCTCGGCGCGATCTGCTTCGCCACGAAAAACAACTTCAACGCCACAGCCCACGCGCCGCTTTGCGCATGTTCGATCGGCTGACGGACCGGCTGCGTCTCCTGTCCGAACATCCGCTCATCGGCATTGAGAATCGCCCAGGCCATCGCGAGCTGTTCGTGCGTTTCGGCAAATCCTCCTACGTGATCCGCTATCAGGTCACCGACGACGCCGTCGTCATCACGCGCATTTGGCACGGTCGGCAAAATCGCCCGCGCTAGCCTACTCCTCGCACGCCCCCAACCACGCCGCCTGAAACTCGCCGCGCTCTGCGGTTTGGCGCTTCGCATCGCGTCTTGCATCAACGCATTTCAGCGCCGGCCCATAGCTCGCGTGCGTCAGCCGCGGCACATCAGCATGAAGCTGTCGAGCTCCGCGCCCGTGAGCTCCTGTGGCGAGCGCGCGCCTTTGTAATAGAGCGCCGCCATTTCGGGCTGCGCCAAGCGCAGCGCCGCATCGTGCGCGCGCGTCGCGCGTCCCTGCTGCATCAAAGCGCGCTGGCTCTTCTCGGCCTGACGCACTTGCTGCGCCAGATAGATCACCGAAACCACCACGCCGAACCCGCTGACAATCCCAGCGATCCCGCTCCAATCCGAAAGCGTCATGAATCACCTCCGCTCCGACTATGCTCGTGCTCCCCCGTTAGGGGGAGCTGTCAGCGCGCAAGCGATGACTGAGGGGGCGGCGCTAGCGCTCGAAAGTCCCGCGCCGCCCTCTCCGTCGCGTGCTTGCGCACGCGCCACCTCTCGCCATCGGGAGAGGACGAGACCAACGGAATTAGGGGAATTGGCGCCCACCCAATCCCCACTTTTCCGCGCCAAATCCCTTTAACATCAACAAAACCACCGCTTCCAATTCGACCTGTCTCCAACCCGCTTACACTGACGCCGTCTCCTACAGGGAGGTTGACGGTACCAACAACCAATCAACGTAGGCGATGCGGATTGGACGTGATGCGGCAGAGGCTCGTGAGAGAAGAAACCGCTGCTCCGGTGAGAAGAAAGGAAGCCGGAGGTCCTCAAAGCGTTGTTGTGCGCTTTGCAGCACGTCGGCCGGGAACGGACATTGGGCGCTAAGGGCGCTCGGAATACCCAGCGTCGCAAGGATCGGTCCGTCGGCAAGGCGGCTAGGCGAACGGTGAGCGCCGATCTCTACTGACGTTGTTGCGCAACAAGGCTTGTTTACAGAGCCGTAGTTGCGAAGCAACGAAGGCTTGTCCGCCCCAACGCATGGCCTTCCGAGGTTCGGTAGCAACGCCTCTAAGTGTCCGCCGGCCGCCAAAATAATCCGCGCGGGGCGCGCAACGAGCACAACCCCTACTACTTTTTCTGCGCAAGCTCATTGCGCGTCCCGCTCTCCCACTTTCGCCAGTAGGCGAAAGTGTCCACCGAAGCCTTGGCGTAGGTGGACGAGCACTGCGAACCCGCAGCGACTGCGTCGCGTGCGGCTAAACCGGCTTCGGCGGCGGCTTCACCAGCAACAGCAACATGAAGCCCACAATCAGCAACAACCCAATCGCGCCAAAGCCCGCGCGCGGGCTCTGATACATCGCCGTAAAGATCGTCACCAGCAACGGCGCCAGCCAAGCGCTCGCCGAACTCGAGAGCGCGTAAAGCCCAAACAACTCGCCTTCCATACCCGGCGGCGACAGATGCGCCATCAGCGCCCGGCTCGACGCGTACGCCGCGGTAATCGAAATCGCGATCACGATCGAAGACAAAATGTAAATGAGCTCAGGCAGCGTGCTGAAAATCGGCGACGCCCAGATGTGCTGCGTTGGATCCACAGGCACGACGAAGAAGATGGAAGTGGGTGTGATCGAGACTTCAATCATCAAGCAGACCAGGGTGATCAAAACCTCGATCAGCACCGCACGTTTGGCGCCGATCCAGTTATCGAGCCAAGCGCTGACAAATCCACCCGCCACCGCAAAAACCGAGAGCACCACGCCAAACGCCAACAGATCAACGAAGCCCCAGTGCAGCGCGCCCGACGCGTAGATGCCGCCGAAGATGATCACGCCCGTGGTTCCGTCGACGTAGATCATCCGCGCAATCAGGAAGAGCCCAACATTGCGAAACTCGCGAAACAGCTTGAGGATCGTGCGCACCACATTGCCGACGCCGTGATACATCGCCGTCGCCAACGACTCTCCGCTCGGATTGCGGTCGGGCGTGAACAGAAATAGCGGGATCGAAAACAGCACCAACCAAACGCCGCAAATTGGCGCCACGATGCGCTGCGGCTCAAACGCCGCTGGATTAAGTCCAAACAGCGGATGCGCCGGTACACCCGGCAGCGCCATCTGACCCGGCAGCGCAAATGCAAACAGCACGAAGATCAGCACCACCAGGCCGCCAGCATTGCCGAGCGCCAAGCCCAATCCCGACACTTGCGACACCTGCGTCGGCTTCGCGGCCAGCGTCAGCATCGAATTGTGGAGCACTTCGGTCCACGTGTACGCAGCGCCCGCAATGATGGCGATCCATTGGATCGCCCAAAGCGGCAACGCCGCCTCGTTCGGCATGTCCCAGTATTGAATGAAGATGCCGAACGCGAAGAAACCAGTCACCAGCGCCAAGAGCGGCTTGCGGTGTCCCATGCGATCGGCCGCAGCGCCCAAGAACGGCGAAGTCAGCGCAACGATCGCGCCCGAGATTGTCTGCCAACTCGAAAACGTCGCCTGCCCATGCGCGCCACCGCCAAGCACCACGTTGGTGACATACGGCGCGAACACGTAGATCACCATGAGCAGCACGTACGGGTTGCGCGCCCATTCGAACAAAGCCCAGCTGATCGCGCCGCGTCCAATGCGCTCGCGCGGCGCCGCGATGGATGCCACTGTCAGGATTGCACGCGCAAAGCTTGCGCAGTCTCGCGCGCGATGCGCCGGACCGCCTCCTCCGCCGCGCGCGCCGCCGCCGGAAACGCCACGAACCCATGTGGCAGCGATTCAAAGCAATGATAGCTTGCCTTCACACCGGCCTCCTGCAGGCGTTGCGCATACGCTGCGCCCTGATCGAGCAGCATGTCGAAGCCCGCCGTATAAACCAGCGCCGGCGCCAATCCGCGCAGATCCTGCATACGCCCGGGCGAGACGCGCGGACCGCTCGGCTCCATGCCCGTCGGCAGATAGTGACGCATGAAGAACTCGATCGTCTCCGCCGTCAGCGGAAACGCATCGGCAAAATCGTGCATCGAAGGCGTATCGCTGACCAGATCGAGCCCAGGATAAATCAGCAACTGCAGCACCGGCGCGCGCTTGCCACGCTGCTCCTGCGCAATCACCGCCGCAAAATTGCCGCCCATCGAGTCGCCGCCCACTGCGGCTTTACCAACAGGCGCGCCATAACGCGCAGCGTTATCGACCGCCCACTGATACGCTTGCGTGCAATCCTCCAGACCAGCTGGAAATTTGTGCTCTGGCGCCAAGCGATACTCGACGGACAGAACCGGTGCGCCGGATTCTTTGGCGATCAAACCGCAGAGCCGGTTGCAACTCTCCAGCGACCCGATAACGCCGCCGCCGAAGTGAAAGTATACCAGCATCGCTGACGAATTATTGCGCACTGTCGGCAGATAGAGGCGCGCCGGCACCGAATGGCTGCGGCCCGGAATGTAAATCCGCTGCGTGCGCACGCCGCCGACCCGGGCGCCGCCGAAAATCTCGTTGCCGGACTCGCTCGCCTCGCGCAGCGATTGCGGCGTCTGCTTGTCCCATGGCACGGCGCGCAGCCGCGCTTGCGCTTCAAGAAACTGAAACCGCGGATCCAACGTCATGCCGCGCACGATGCGAGGCTGGCCGCCGGACGCTTTGACCAGCGCCTCATCGGAACGCGAGAGCGCCAAATGCACGAGCGCTTTGCGCAAAAATGACAAAGCCGCTCCCCTCAGCCCTTGCGTGGCGCGCCGCTCAGGCCGCGCAGCACCAGCCCTACCGCAAATTCGGTCGCCATCTCAACATCGTGCGGATGACGACGCATCATGGCGCGGCCGATCTCCTGCGCCATGCCGATGCAGGCGTACGCGAGATACTCTGCATCAATGCGCGGCGCGAGTCCGCGTCCAATCGCATCCTCAAGGCCTTGGCGCACCTCCTCGTAGATAGCGATCATCTCCGGCGTGTCAGTGCGCACGTGCGGCTGCCGCTCATCGATCGGCCGGCCTTCGAGGCTGTTTTCCTGAACGATGAAGTGGAAGTAGGCGCCGAACGCGGTGCGCAGATAGTCTTCGAACGACTTCGCCCGCTCACGCGCCTGCCGCAAGATCGGCTTGAAGCGTGCGGCACCGTCGTCGGCGAGCGCTTCGAACACTTCCTCTTTCGAGCGGAAGTAATTGTAAAAAGTGCCCGAGGCCAAATCGGTGCCTCGAATGATGTCGCGCACGGTGGCGGCCTCGTAGCCCAATTGCGCGAACACTTTGCGCGCCGCCGCCAGAATGGCTGTGCGGTTGGCGGCTTTGGTGCGCTCGCGCTTGCCGATCGGCTCAATGGTCGCCGCGTCGCTCATGAAACTCCCGTCAGAAACCCCGCCGTCACAAGCTCACAATTGTGACACCGCGTCAATTTCCCCGAAGCGCAAACGCTTGCTAACCCAGACCCATGAGCGACTCCCCCAGCGGTTACGGGACCGGCGACAGCGGCGTGGACCGCGTCAACGCCATGATTCAATTCACCCCGCAGGCCAAAGCGCTGGGCGTGACTGTCACCCAAACCGCCAAGGGCAGAGCCTGGGGCAAAGTCCCCTATCGCGCCGAACTGGTCGGCGATCCCGACACCGGCGTCATCGCCGGCGGCGTGCTCACCACCTTCCTCGACCAGCTCTGCGGCGCAGCGGCCATCCTGGCGATGGACCAACCCACAATCGTCGCCACCATCGACCTGCGCATCGATTACATGCGCCCCGCGCAACCCGGTCGAGACGTGCTTGCCGAAGCCCAGTGCTACAAGATCGGCAAGAACATCGCGTTCGTGCGCGCCACGGCCTACGAAGACTCGCCCGACAATCCAATCGCGCACGCCGCGTCGGCCTTCGCGATCAATTCCAATAAGAAGACCAAGCCGTGAACCCGCAAGAACGTCTCGCGGCCGCACTGGCGCGTATCCCCTACGCGCAATTCCTCGGCGTGCGCGCTGAGCTTAAGGGCGATGAACTCACGCTCATCCTGCCGTTCGCGGAGCATCTGATCGGCAACCCGCTATTGCCTGCTCTGCACGGCGGCGTGGTGGGCGCGCTGATGGAGTTGACGGCGCTGACGCAACTGGCCATCGCCTCGAAGAGCGCGGCGTTTCCTAAGACTATCGACATTAACGTCGATTATCTGCGCTCGGGCAAACCCGCAGACACTTATGCGCGTGCGCGTATCGTGAAAATTGGGCGGCGTATCGCCAACGTGCAGGCGGAGGCGTGGCAAGCCGAGCGCGAAAACGCCATCGCCGCGATGCATGGGCATTTCATGCTTCCCGACGATGGCGATGTTTCAGTTTAGCCTTGGCCTAGAAATGGTGCGTGCACATCGCCAGCAAGAGAATAATGGGGATCGGCACACCGAGAAAAAGCAGCAGAAGCGAGCGCATAGAAGTCTCCGAAAATCTTAGTTTGTGCTTGGAGGAACGGTGACGACGGGCCGCTCCGCGACGAACATTTTCATGACCGTATTTTTGTCACGATGACGGCCACCGGCGTGAGCGCCGAAGAACGCCGCCACACTGCCAGCCAGCAACGACGCAGCAGCGATGAACGCGGAGATGATCGCAAGCTTACGGGCGATCTCCGCGCGGTGTTCGGCGTCGGAGGCGTTGTCAGCCGCGGGCGGCCCCTGCACGCGCTCGTCGCTCACGGCTTGATCGACTTGCTGATCCATCACGCGCGAGACGCTGGCCGCGACCGAGCCATGGGAGTTGTAAGCGGCCGTTGTGGCGCCGCCGATTCCAGCAAATGAAATGACTGCCGCAGCAATCACGCCGACCGACCACACAAGAAATCCGTGGAGGCCATCGCGCACGTCGACTTCATGTTCGCTGGCGTCCGGCGCGCGGGCGCGCAGGCGAGCCGCGACGTAGCCGCCCATGTAGAAGCTCGTGAGCTGCACCCAAAGCAGATATAGGCCAGCCGCGATGGCGTAGGCCACGGGTGACAGACCGCCATTGTCGTACGCTGAGGTAACGCTGAGCCCGAGAGCAGCGCCGAAGGTCAACAGCACAAGACCAATTGCTGTCGCCAAGACGGCGCCGGCAAAGATCGGGCCCCATTCGGTATTTGATCGCGCGACGCGAAGGCCGTCGATGTCGGTCATGGACATGATACTCTCCAGTTCGATTGCAGCAAACGATCAGCGAATGCCGACAAACGACAAAACCGCGAGGACGACGACGATGAGGCCAACGATATAAATGACTGAATTCATGGCGTGCGATCTCCCAAAACGCTGCGTGAACGTTGCACTACCCGGTTATGTTCCGCTCCGGCGCAAAGTCGCCGTAATTGGCGAAGAGTGGACGATGGGGCGATTGACGGGCGCACCAGTGTTCCGCTTCAAGGCAAGTTCCAGCCACACCGCCAGCGTCTTTCCTAGGATCTCGGACCGCATTTCATGACCTCGCGACCGGCCTCGCCGGAGACCAAAGTATCGACGTCAGCGTTGCTGATGCAGCTCGCCCAGGCCGAGGGCGAAGAGCGCATCAGCATGGGCGAGATCGTCTCGCGCCTAGGTGACCGCGCGCCTGGGCTGTTGCTGCTGATGCTGGCGCTGCCGATGTGCATTCCGAATGTGCCAGGGATTTCGACGATTTTCGGGCTGCTGATGCTCGCGCCCGCAATGCAGCTGGTGCTGGCGCGCGATCAGCTCTGGCTGCCCAATCGCGTGCGCGCTTGGACGGTGCCGCGCGCGGCGCTGAGCGGCGCCTTGCGGCGCGCCACGCCGACGCTGCGCAAGGTGGAACGCGTCATCGGCACGCGCTGGACCATGTTCGTGCTGCCGCCGGCGGAGCAATTGCTGGGCTTGCAAACGGTGCTGATGGCGCTGGTGTTGATGCTGCCGATCCCTGGCGGCAATTGGCCGCCGGGAATCACAGTGGCGGCGACTGGCTTGGCGCTCGCGCAACGTGACGGACGGCTTGCCCTGCTCACCTTGCCGATGGCGGCTGTGTCAGTCGCCATCGCGTGGCTCGGATTACGCGTTGGTATGGCGGTGATCAACCACACGATTCATTTTATCGAGAACTTGTTCGGCGCCTAGTCGCGCGCGAAGGCGACAACCCGCGCCACGAGCGCATCGGTTGAACTGATCACCGGCGTTGCCAATGCATCAGCGTTCAGAACCAGCGGCACTTCGGTGCAAGCAGCGATCACCGCTTGCGCGCCGCGCGCATTGAGGCTGATGGCGAGACGCTCCATGGCGCGCTGCGTGGCGTCGCCGACGTCGCCAGCCTTGATGCGATAGAGCAGCTGCATGAACTCCTGCTGCGCGTCGTCAGTCAAAAAGAGCGCCTCGACGTTGCGCGCCTCGAACGCACGCTGATAGAGGCCCGCACGGCGGCAACCGTCAGCAGCGAGCACACCCACGCGCCACGGCTTGTTTTGCATGGCCGCATCGGCGGTGGCGTCGATCATGCTGAGCAGCGGGATTTTGACGGCGCCCTGGATTTCATCGGCGAAGGCGTGCGCGGTGTTGCAGGCGATGACGAGCACGTCGGCGCCGGCGCGCTCAAGCCCCCGCGCGGCCTCCGCGAGCTGCGGACCGGGCGACGGACCGCGCCCCGCGATGGCGGCGTTGCGATCCGGCACGCGCGGATTGGAATCGATCAGCACCCGGAGGTGATCCTGATCGCGTTCGGCGGGCGTCGCTTCCAAAAGCTTAGCGAAGAAGTCGACCGTGGCGGCTGGTCCCATGCCGCCGATGACGCCGATCGTCTTGCTCATGCTTGCCGCAGCACGTCTTGGTACGCGTAGAGCGCGGGCGAGCCGCCGGTGTGCACGAACAGCACGCGCTGGCCGCGCTTGAAGTGGCCGCGCCGCGTAAGGCCGATGAGGCCAGCCATGGCTTTACCGGAATAAACCGGATCGAGCAGCACGCTTTCGGTGCGCGCGGTCATGCGCACCGCTTCAACCATCTCGTCGGTTGGGATCGAATAGCCTGGGCCCACCCATTCATCGAGCGCAGTGACATCGCTCGCCTTCGGCGCTTCGATGTCCAACAGCTTTGCCGTTTCAACAGCAAGCTTCAGCAGATTGCCTTCCTGCTCAGCGCGCGGGCGGCGGACATTGATGCCGGTGATCGGCGCATCGAAGTGCACGCTCTTGACGCCAACCAGCAAGCCTGAGTGCGTGCCGCATGAGCCGGACGCCACCACGATAGCATCGAACGAAACGCCCTGCTCGAAACTCTGCGCCGCGATCTCATGCGCACAAGCGACGTAACCCAGCGCACCGAGCGGGTTCGAGCCACCACCAGGAATGATGTACCCCTTGCGGCCCTGCGCTTCGAGTTCGCCGGCAATCTTCTGCATTTCAGCATTGAGGTCATCGCCGGCGTTCTTGACCGTGAACGCTTCGACGCCGAGCAGATTGTAGAGGAAGTTGTTGCCCGAAGCGTCAGCCTTGTATGAGTTCGGCACGCGCTGTTCGATCACCAGGTGGCACTTGAGGCCCTCCTTGTTGGCGGCTGCGAGCGTCAAGCGGCAATGGTTTGATTGCGGCGCGCCGACGGTGATGAGCGTGTCGCAGCCTTGGGCAAGCGCATCGGCAACGAGGAATTCCAGCTTACGGGTTTTGTTGCCGCCTGCGGCTAGGCCCAGCAGATCGTCGCGCTTGATCCAAATTTCTGGCCCGCCAAGGGCTGCGCTCAAATTCGGGGCGCGCCCTAGCGGCGTGAAGAACGGCGTGTAGCGGCGGCGGGGGAAACGAGCGAGTTGCATGGAAGCGTTCTACTCCATCTCGCCGCGCGCCGGGAGTGCGGTCACGCGGAGTTTTTGCGTTTCGTCAGCGCGCTGAACTCAGTCATCAGCTGCTCAGTCATCTTACCCGGCTTGAACGCCAGGCCCGCGATTTCGCGGATCGGCGTTATCTCAGCGGCGGAGCCGGTGAGGAAGGCTTCCTCGAACGTCGCCAATTCGCTCGGCCAAATGGCGCGTTCTTGCACTTCGATGCCGCGCGCCTTCGCCCGCGCGATCACAGTTTGGCGGGTGATGCCGTTCAAGAAGCAATCCGGAAACGGCGTGTGCAGCACGCCGTCGCGCACGAAGAAGATGTTGGCGCCGGTGCCTTCGGCGATCTGGCCGCGCCAATCCATCATGATGGCGTCGTCGAAGCCGGCATCGTTCGCTGCGTGGCGCGAGAGCGTGCAGATCATGTAGAGACCCGCGGCTTTCGAATTCCACGGCGAGGTGTCCGGCGCCGGGCGACGCCATGGGGCGATCATCAGGCGGACGCCCTTCATCTTGTCGGCGAAGTAGTCGCCCCACTCCCACGCGGAAATGGCGACATGCACGTCGTCGCGCTTGGCGGCGACACCCATTTGTTCGGAGCCACGCCAGGCGAGAGCGCGGAGGTAGCAATTCTCGAAACCGAGCTTCTTGATCAATTCGTTCTTCGCCGCATCAATCTCCTCGACGCTGGCCGGGACTTGAAAGCCGAGGATCTTCGCCGACTTGTGCAGGCGCAGGCTGTGCTCGTGACCTTTGAAGACAACGCCGCCATAGGCGCGCTCGCCTTCGAACACGGCCGAGGCATAGTGGAGCGCATGCGTCAGCACATGGACCTTGGCGTCGCGATGCGGGACGAATTCGCCATCCATCCAAACCCAGCCGTCGCGATCGTCGAAGGGCTGAGCAGCCATGGATTTCCTCCTATGATGGGCACAGGCTTGCGAAGCAGCCGCCCGAATGGGATGGTTTTTGAGCGTAATCTGTGACGAGCGACATGGTTGTCAATCAATTCACCAAAGTCCGGCAAAGACCTGCCCGATTTGATGGCAGTTCGCGGATGAATTGTGCGCGCGCCTGGCAAAACCGCCGGGCGTCGCGGAGATGACTACCGCGCCTGCCTTCGACGCACTCGACCGTCCTCCGCACCTGCTGCTGGTCGATGACGACGACCGCATCCGCGAATTGCTCAAGCGCTACCTCGCGCAAGCCGGCGCGCGTGTGTCGGCGGCCTCCGACGCGGCTGGCGCGCGAAAACTTTTGGCGTCGATGGATTTCGACCTCCTCATCCTCGACGTGATGATGCCCGCAGAAGATGGCTTCTCGCTAGCCGAGAGTGTGCGCAAAGGCTCTAAGGTGCCGATTGTGCTGCTGACGGCGCGCGGCATGCCGGAAGATCGGATCAAGGGGTTGTCGATCGGCGCGGACGATTATGTCGCTAAGCCATTCGAGCCAGCGGAATTGGCGTTGCGCATTAACGCCATCCTCCGCCGCACGGTCGCCAATCGCGGCGAGGCGTTGGAAATCGTGAACTTCGGGCCCTTCGCCTTCAACAGCGCGCGCGGCGAACTTCAACGCGAGGGCGCGACGGTGCGTTTGACCGAAGCGGAAGTCGCGCTGCTGCGCATCCTCGCGGCGCGGCCCGGTGAAGTGATTAGCCGCGAAGATTTGGCCAAGCGCACCGGTGCGGGCCTGGAGCGTTCTGTCGACGTGCAGGTCACGCGGCTGCGGCGCAAAGTGGAAGCCGACGCGCGCGCGCCAGTCTATCTGCAAACTGTGCGCGGCATCGGTTATAAGCTCGCAGCCGACTAATGCGCCCGACACCCGCCTTTCGCCTTCGCGACATCATGCCGAAGGGCCTCTATTGGCGCACGCTGCTAATCATCGTGGCGCCAGCAGCGGTGCTGCAGCTGATCGTGACCCTCGTGTTTCTCGACGACCATTGGCAAGCGACGTCGAAACGCATGAGCCAGGGCGTGGCGGCGGACGCGGCGCTGATCATCCAGCTTTATGAGCAAAATCCGACGCCGCAGAACTTCGCGTATTTGC
>JBAQGO010000080.1:0-3293 GCA_049287825.1 Vitreimonas sp.
TGCGCGACGTCCGCCGTCAGATCGCCCGCACCAAAACGGTGTTGCGCGAAAAGACGCCGCAGAAAAAAGTTTAAGGACGAAGCCGATGCCGCGCCGAGTAATGACCGGAAAGATCGTGAGCGATAAGGGCGACAAAACCGTCGTCGTGCAGGTGGAACGCACCTATCTGCATCCGGTCTTGAAAAAGACCGTGCGCCGCTCGTCGCGCTTCCACGCCCATGACGAAGCCAACGCCTTCAAGGAAGGCGAAGTGGTCAACATTCAAGAATGCCCGCCGAAGTCCAAGCTGAAACGCTGGGAAGTCGTCGGCCGCGTTGGAGCATGACGCCATGATCCAAATGCAAACCAATCTCGAAGTCGCCGACAATTCCGGCGCCAAGCGCGTGATGTGCATCAAGGTGCTTGGCGGCTCCAAGCGCCGCTACGCCACCGTCGGCGACATCATCGTCTGCTCGGTGAAGGAAGCGATGCCGCGCGGCCGCGTGAAGAAGGGCGACGTCGTGCAAGCCATCGTCGTCCGCGTCTCGAAGGATCTGAAGCGCAAGGATGGCTCGACCATCCGCTTCGATTCCAACGCCGCGGTTCTCGTCAACAAACAGGGCGAGCCGATCGGCACCCGCATCTTCGGACCGGTGCCGCGCGAACTGCGCGCGCGCAACCAGATGAAGATCATCTCGCTCGCGCCGGAGGTTCTGTAATGGCCGCCCGTATCCGCAAGGACGACACCGTTGTCGTCATCGCCGGCAAGGACAAGGGCCGCACCGGCAAAGTCGTGCGCGTCATGCCTGATGACGACCGCGTGCTGGTCGAAGGCGTGAACATGATGAAGCGCCACACCAAGCCTGACATGGCCAACCCGAACGGCGGCGTGATCTCCAAGGAAGCGCCGATCCACGTTTCGAACGTGGCGCTACGCGACCCGAAGACGGGCAAGCCCACGCGCGTTGGTTTCAAGATCGTCGGCGAAGGCGCCAAGCAGCGCAAAGTGCGCGTCGCGAAGGGTTCTGGAGTGCAGATCGATGTCTGATCAGAATCCCAAGACCGCCCAGAAGGCGGCCGACGCAGCCAACAAGGCTGAGCGGAAGGCCGCGGCGGCCAAGCAGGCAGCAGCGCCTGCGCGGCCGCGTACGCCGAAGCCGAAGGATTACACGCCGCGCATGAAGGCTCGCTACACCAGCGAGATTCGCAAGCGCCTGCGCGAAGAGTTCAAATACAGCAACGACATGCAGATCCCGCGTCTGGACAAGATCGTGATCAACATGGGCGTTGGCGAAGCGACGGCCGATTCCAAGAAGCTGAAGTCGGCGATGGAAGCGTTGACGGCGATCGCCGGCCAAAAGCCCATCGCCACCAAAGCGCGCAAGTCGATCGCCGCGTTCAAGCTGCGCGAAGGCATGAACATCGGCTGCAAGGTCACGCTGCGTTCGGACGCGATGTACGAGTTTCTCGATCGGCTCGTCACCATCGCCCTGCCGCGGGTGAAAGACTTCCGCGGCTTGAACGGCAAGAGCTTCGATGGCCGCGGCAACTACGCCATGGGCATCAAGGAACACATCGTGTTCCCGGAAATCAATTACGACCAGATCGATCAGATTTGGGGCATGGACATCGTCGTGTGCACCACCGCGCGCACCAATGACGAAGCCCGCGCCCTGTTGAAGGAGTTCGATTTCCCGTTCCGGAACTGACGCCGGGTTTAACCCGGGGTCCACCCCAGAACGCATCGGGAGAGAAAGAAAAGTATGGCGAAGACAAGCTCTATCGAACGCAACCGCAAGCGCGAACGTCTGTCGAAGCAGTACGCTGCTCGCCGGGCCAAGCTGAAGGCGCAAGCGCTCGACGACAAACTGCCGCTCGAAGAGCGTTACGCGGCGCGCCTGAAACTGGCGCAGCTGCCGCGCAACGCATCGCCCACGCGCATTCGCAACCGTTGCGAACTGACGGGGCGGCCGCGCGGCTTTTATCGCAAGCTGAGAGTTTCGCGCATCGCGCTTCGGGAATTGGCCTCGAACGGCCAGGTCCCGGGCATGGTCAAGTCGAGCTGGTGAGGGGACGATCATGAATCTGAACGATCCCGTCGGCGATCTCATCACCCGCATCCGCAACGCGCAAATGCGCCGCCGCTCCAAGCTGGCGTCGCCCGCGTCGACGCTGCGCGTGCGCGTGCTGCAAGTGTTGAAGGACGAAGGCTATATCCGCGATTTCCGCGAAGTGGAAAACGAAGGCCGCAAGGAACTTGAGATCGAACTGAAGTATTTCGAGGGCGCTCCGGCGATCCACGAAATCCAGCGTGTCTCGAAGCCGGGCCGCCGTGTCTATTCCGCGATCAAGGATCTCCGCCTCGTCCGCAACGGTCTCGGCATCTCGATCCTTTCCACGCCGCGCGGCGTCATGAGCGACAACGCCGCGCGCGACGCCAATGTCGGCGGCGAAGTCCTGTGTGAGGTTTACTGATGTCTCGCGTCGGCAAGAAACCGATCCCCGCGCCGTCCGGCGTCACCGTCACGGTGAAGGGCCAGGACGTGAGCGTGAAGGGTCCGAAAGGCACGCTGAGTTTCCGCGCGCACGACGATGTCGAAGTGGCTTTCGGCGATGGTCAGCTTAGCGTGAAGCCGCGCCACGAGACCAATCGCGCGCGCGCCCTTTGGGGCACCACGCGCGCTGTGCTGGCGAACCAAATTAAGGGCGTGACGGAGGGCTTCGAAAAGAACCTCGAAATGACCGGCGTCGGCTATCGGGCGGCGATGCAAGGCAAGAACTTGCAGCTGCAGCTCGGCTACAGCCACGAAATCATCTACACGCCGCCGGAGGGCATCACGATCGCCACGCCGAAGCCGACCGAAGTCAAGGTCAGCGGCATCGATGCGCAAGCGGTTGGTCAAGCTGCTTCGGAAATTCGTTCGTATCGTCCCCCTGAGCCCTACAAGGGCAAAGGCGTGCGCTACACGGGCGAATACATCCGTCGCAAGGAAGGCAAGAAGAAGTAAGCCATGGCCCGGAAACTCAATCCCATCCAGCGCCGCACGCAACGCAACCGCACGCGCATCAAAAAGAATGCAGGTGACGGCCGTCTGCGTCTCTCGGTCTTCCGTTCGTCGAAGAATATTTCGGCACAGCTGATCGACGACGTGAAGGGCGTGACGGTTGCCGCCGCGTCTTCGCTCGAAGAAGCCGTGAAGGCCAAGGGCTCGAACAAGGACGGCGCCGCTGCTGTCGGCAAGCTGATAGCCGAGCGCGCTCTGAAGGCAGGCAAGAAAAGCGTCGTGTTCGATCGCGGCCGCTACATTTTCCAT
>JBAQGO010000081.1:0-9225 GCA_049287825.1 Vitreimonas sp.
TAAGTTGCTCCCTTCATGACCCACCGAAAGTGCGTATCGCACGAAGTCTCCGCGCCGCGCAACCGGCCGCCCGCGGCAGTGCCGGATTCGTTGACAAGCCCTGCGCCGCCCCCTAGTTCGCGCCCCCTACCCCGTGCCCAGATGGCGGAATTGGTAGACGCACCAGCTTCAGGTGCTGGCGCTCGCAAGGGCGTGGAGGTTCGAGTCCTCTTCCGGGCACCAGGCTTCGCGATGAGCGCTTCGCCTGGCGCGCCAGGCTCCGGGCCTGGATGCGCGAAGCCTGTCCGGCGTAGCCGAGCATAGCGAAGGCGAAGACGGACCAGCATGCACTACGTGTACATCCTTCGAAGCAGAACCCGCCCCGACCAAATTTACATCGGGGCTACGTCCAATCTCGATCAGCGTCTGATCGATCACAACGCCGGGAAATCACCACACACATCCAAATTCGCCCCATGGAGTTTAGAATTCTCGGCCGCGTTTCCGGATCGCGAGACCGCATATGCGTTCGAGCGATATTTGAAATCTCATTCCGGACGCGCCTTTGCAAATAAGCGGTTACTACGCGTTGCACCGCTGGTGAAGGAGAGCGACGCATGACCAATCAGATCAAGCCAGAAACGCTGCTCGCTCAAGGCGGCGGCGCACACGACGCGGCGACCGGCGGCGTGGCGCCGGCGATCCAGCTTTCCAGCACGTATATGCGCGGCACAGACAACGCGTTGCTGACGGAGAACTTTTACGCGCGGTACGGCACGCCGAATGGGCGTCAGGCGGAAACCGCGATCGCGCAATTGGAGGGCGCGGCAGCAGCGCAGCTGTTTTCATCGGGCATGGCTGCAGCGCTGGCGCCGTTCCGTGCGCTGCCGGCGGGCGCGCACGTGGTGGCGACGCGGCGCGGCTATTTCAGCATCGTGGCGTGGCTGATGGAGCAACACGAACGGCGCGCGCTCGATGTCTCGTTCTTCGACCCGCGCGCGCCGGAGACCCTCGCTGGATTGATGCGCAAGGGTGAGACGCAATTGGTTTGGATCGAGACGCCGGTGAATCCGGTGTACGAGGTCGTCGATATCGCGGCTGCCGCTGAAATCGCACATGGCGCTGGCGCGCTGCTGGGTGTCGACTCGACGGCGGCGACGCCGCTGCTGACGCGGCCGATCGAGCACGGCGCGGACATCGTGTTTCACTCGGCCACCAAATATCTGAATGGCCATTCCGATGTGCTGGCCGGCGTGCTCTGTACACGCGATGAAACGCTGCCGCTCTGGAAGGCAATTGAGCAGGAGCGCACGGTCGGCGGCGCGACGCTCGGCGCTTTTGAGGCGTGGCTGTTGTTGCGCGGTATGCGCACGATGCATCTGCGTGTGCGGCAGCAATGCGAGAATGCGATGCGGATCGCGCGTGATCTGGAGGGGCATTCCGCGGTTGCGCGCGTCACCTATCCTGGGCTGCCGAGCCATCCGCAGCATGCGATCGCGGCGAGACAGATGCAGGGCGGCTTCGGCGGTATGATATCGTTCGAAGTTAAAGGCGGCACTGCGGCAGCGCTTGGCGTCATTTCGAAACTCAAATTGGTCAAGGTGGCGACGTCGCTCGGTGGCGTCGAAACGCTGATCGAGCATCGCCGCTCGATCGAAGGGCCGCAGTCGGATGTGCCTGAGGGCTTGCTGCGGCTCTCCATTGGCTGCGAACACGTGGACGACATCTGGGCCGATCTGAATGCGGCGCTCTCGCGTTAGCTTCGAGTCTGGCGCCGCTGGGCGAAATGGATTATCCCCCGCCCATGACACGTAAACTTTCTCTGACTGTCGACGGCAAGAACGTCGTGGTGCATCTGCATAGGGGCGATCTGCCGGCGGATGTGAAATTCAACGGACCGGTGGCGGTCGATAGCGAGACGCTTGGCCTCTCGCTGGTGCGCGATCCGCTCTGCCTCGTGCAAATCTCGGATGGCGGCCCGGAAGCGCATTTGGTGCAGCTGGATCGCTCCAGCTACGACGCGCCGAACTTGAAGCGCGTCCTAACCGACCCGGGCGTGCTGAAGCTCTTCCATTTCGCGCGCTTCGACATTGCGATGTTCATGCGCGATCTTTCGATCGTTACCGCGCCGCTCTATTGCACCAAGATCGCCTCAAAGCTGGTGCGCACCTACACCGACCGGCACGGTCTGAAAGACTTGATCAAGGAATTGCTCGGCCGCGACATTTCCAAGGATCAACAATCGAGCGATTGGGGCGCGGCTGAGCTTAGCGACGCGCAGCTTGCATATGCGGCGTCGGATGTGCTGCATCTGCATGCGCTGAAGGAAAAGCTCGACGCAATGCTGGCGCGCGAGAGCCGTATGGAGATCGCGCAATCGTGCTTCGATTTCCTGCCCACGCGCGCAGCGCTCGACCTCGCCGGTTGGGAAGAGACGGATATCTTCGCGCACAGCTAGGCGGTAAGCGCTAACTTACAGAGCGGCGCGCTTCGCGCGCGATCGCTTCCGCCTTCGCAAACAGCGCCGGATCGATCTGCAGGCCGGACGCCTTGGCGTTGTCCTCAAGCTGTGCGGGCTTGCTAGCGCCGACAATGGCCGAGGCGACGTTCGGTTCGCGCAGCACCCAGGCCAGCGCGAATTGCGGCAGCGTGCAGCCGGCTTCGGCCGCGAGCGGCTTCAGCTTTTGCACGGCTTCGAGCACGGCGGGATTGAGCCACGACTCGATAAAGCCGCCCATCTTGTCGCTGGTGGCGCGTGAGTCCGCCGGCGGCTTGGCGCCAGGAAGGTATTTGCCGGAGAGCACGCCTTGGGCGAGCGGCGACCAGACGATCTGCGAAATGCCGTTTTTGGCGCTGAGCGGAATGACGCCCTTCTCCGGGGCGCGCCACAGCAGCGAATATTGCGGTTGGCTGGAGACGAACTTCTCAACGCCCGGAATGGCGAGCGCCGCTTCGATCTGCTCCGGCGACCATTCGCTAAAGCCGATATAGCGCGCTTTGCCGGCTTTCACGACTTCGGTGAGCGCGCTCATGGTTTCTTCGAGCGGCGTCATCGTGTCGTAGCGATGGCATTGATAGAGATCGACGTAGTCGGTCTTCAGGCGCGTCAGCGAAAGATCGATCTGCTTCAGCACTTGCGCGCGCGAGAGGCCGAAATCGGTGTTGCTGACCGGGAAGTAGAGTTTGGTGGCGAGGATGTAGCTATCGCGTTTGCGCTTGGCGAGCACCTCACCCAGAAAGCTCTCCGCAGCGCCGACGCCGTAAACATTGGCGGTGTCGATGAAATTGATGCCGAGATCGAAAGCGCGATCCACGCATTGAGCCGCACCGTCGCGTTCAACGCCAACGCCGTAGGTCAGCCAAGAGCCGAGCGAGATTTCAGAAACGTTGAGATCGCTCGAACCGAGCTGACGATAGTGCATGTGAACCTCGCTTCTCTCCCAGATAACAGCGGGGATAGAACAAACAACCAGAGTCATTCCGGGCGAGCGGAGCGAAACCCGCCTGCGCGGTCGAAGCCGCTTCGGCGCGGCGAAGGCCCGGAACCCAGAGCAAACGACGCGCTTATAGCGCCTGGGTTCCGGATCGCGCCTCCGGCGCGTCCGGAATGACTCAGAGTTTGACCTTGCAGATTAGCGTGCTGTCCGATGGCGCGGCTCATAGAGGCCGAGTTTGCCGCCGCCGGGGAGCGCGATGCGCGTGGACATGCCCCAGCTTTGCTGAGCGGGCGGATCGCAGGCGACGCCTTTGGATTTAAGACGCGCCATCTCGGCTTCGAGATTGTCCGTGGTGAAATAGACTTCGTGCACGTCGTTCTTGTCGGAGGGATGCACGCCGGCTTCGGTGGGCGGCAGCGCGAAGATGAGCCAGCCGCCGCCGGCGTCGACATGCGAAAATTCCAGCACGTCGCGGAGGAAAGCGCGATCGGCGTCGGCGTCCTTGCTGAAGAACATGGCGTGTGTGCCGGTGATCATGTGCGTCTCCTCTAGACCTTCGCGACTTCCTGATCGATGCGCCCGAAGATAGAGTGGCGCTTGGCGTCGAACATCTCGATTTCGACGCGATCGCCGTACTTCAGGAACGAGGTGATCGGTTTGCCGGTGTTGATGGTTTCGATCATGCGTTGCTCGGCGATGCAGGAATAGCCGGCGCCGCCTTCGCTGACCGGCTTGCCGGGGCCGCCATCGGCGCCGCGATTGGAGACGGTGCCGGATCCGATGATCGTGCCAGCGGCGAGATCGCGGGTCTTGGCGGCGTGCGCGATGAGTTGGCCGAAATCGAAGGTCATGTCGACGCCAGCATTGGCTTGACCGAATGGTTTGCCGTTGAGTGCGACGTGCATGGGCAGATGCAGTTTGCCGTCCTTCCACGCGTCGCCCAGCGCATCAGGCGTGACGGCGACGGGCGAGAATGCTGACGAAGGCTTCGATTGGAAAAACCCGAAGCCCTTCTCCAGTTCGCCGGGAATGAGATTGCGCAGGCTCACATCGTTGACCAGCATGACGAGGCGGATGCGCTCGCGCGCGGTTTTGGCATCGATGCCCGCTTCAACATCATCGACGATCACCGCGACTTCCGCTTCGCAATCGCAGCCCCAGGCTTCGTCCTTCAGCGGAATCGGATCGCGCGGACCAAGGAACACATCGCTGCCGCCTTGGTACATGAGCGGATCGGTCCAGAAGCTTTCAGGCATCTTGGCGCCGCGTGCTTTGCGCACGAGGTCGACGTGGTTCACGTAGGCCGAACCATCGGCCCATTGGTAGGCACGCGGCAGCGGTGACGCGGCTTCGCGCTCGTGGAAGCGCTCGCGCAGCACGGAGCCGGCGTTGACGCCTTCGCTCAGCGCTCGCAGCCGTGGCTCAGCGCGGGCCCAATCATCGAGCGCGGATTGCAGCGTCGGGACCTCGGGGCTCGACTCGGCGTACCAAGCGAGATCGTCGGAGACGACGACGAGTTTGCCGTTGCGGCCGTGACGCAGCGATGCGAGCTTCATTTCTTCGCGTCCTTCTGGTTGTCCGGTGCGGCGTTGATGAAGGCCGGATGTTTGCGGGCGTTTTCGTCCCAGGCGAGAAGGCGCGAGAATGGCGACAAATCGGTCTTGAAGCGCCGCGCGTTGGCCATTTGCGGAACCAGCACGATGTCCGCCAACGACGGCGCATTGCCGAACACGTAGGGCGTTTGCGGGCGTTGAGCCGCTTGCTGCTCAAGCGCGGCGAAGCCAAGCTTGATCCAGTGGCGATACCATTCGCCGACGTGATCTTCATCCGCGTCGAACTCAAGCTTGATGCGGGTGAGCACGCTGGTGTTGTTGAGCGGGTGGATGTCGCACGCGATGGTGAGCGCGAAGGCGCGCTCTTGGGCGGCCTTGAAGGGATCATCCGGAATGAACGGATTGGTTTTGTAGGTAGAGTCGAGCCAGCCTACAATGGCGAGCGATTGAGTTAACACGCCTTGCGGCGTTTCCAACGCCGGGACGCGCATTTGCGGATTGAGGCTGCGGTACGGCTCGCGCATCTGCTCGTCTGTACCGGGCAGGATGTTGACCGGGATGGATTCGTATTCGACGCCTTTCAGATTCAGCGCAATGCGCACACGATAGGCAGCGGACGAGCGCCAATAATCGTAGAGTTTGAGCATCGGCTAACCCTCGTCTTCGATCTCAAAGTCCGGCTGCGCCCCGAGATCGGCTAGGCGTGAGCGCAAGCGCTGAAAACTCTCATCGTCGCGCAACAGCTTTTTCATCGCTTTCGGCGGGCGATTTGACCGTGCGCGCACGACCACCATCATATCGTGGAGTTCGTAAGTATCCACCCGCATCATATGCGGCGCCGCCTCATCGACGGCGGCGGCGAGAGTTTGCGCCCAAAAACCCTTGTCGTGCCGGCGCCAGTGCTCGGGCGCCAGCGCAAGCGTCATCAGGATGCGGCATTCGTCTGGCTGCGGCACGCCCTATTCCCCGATGCGGCCCTTCGCGCCGTGCGACGCACGCGCCTTCTCGTGGAGCCAAGCGGCGTGCTGTGGCGCTTTTTTGGTGCGGCTCCACTCGTCCAGCATCATCGGCGCGACACGCTTCAGTTCGGCGAGTTCATCGGCGGTGCCGGTGTCGGCGGTGAGTTCGAGGCGGTGGCCGTTGGGGTCGAAGAAATAGATCGACTTGAAGATGCCATGGTCGGTTGGGCCGAGGACATCGAGGCCTTTGGCTTCAGCGCGCGTCTTTGCTTCCATCAGGGCATCGAGCGTCGGCACCTTGAAGGCGATGTGCTGCACCCACTTTGGGGTGTTCTCGTCGCGGCCCATGTCCTTCTGGTTCGGCAACTCAAAGAAGGCGAGCACGTTGCCGTTTCCGGCATCAAGGAAGATGTGCATGTACGGATCGTATTCGCCCGTGGACGGCACGTAGTCCTCCGCAAACGCGGTCGTGTAATCCATGTCGAAGACATCGCGATAGAATTCGACTGTCTCTTTCGCGTCTTTGCAGCGATAGGCGACATGATGGATGCCGTTGGTGATCGCCATTATGCGCTCTCCTGCGACGCAGGCAGAGCGCCGGCGTCTAGCCTTGTTGGTCGGTAGGTACATCCTTCTGCCGCGTTTTGCCGACGCCCATGGCGAGGCCGCCGCCAAGCACGACCAGCGCGCCCGCAATGATCCAAGGCTGCGGCACGTGCAAAAGGTGTGCGCCGTATATCAGGCCGCCCAGCAAAATGAGAAAGCCGATCGCGTAAATAACGAACGAAGACATAAGCCGCTCCCGTGAAGATCAAAGGTTCCACGGGATAAACGGCGGAAGCGGCATTTGGTGCCTTCAGGGGTGCGGCTTGTTCCTTCATTCGTTCGCGAAGATGTGCACGACGGGCCGGCCGCCCTGCTCAAGACGAGCGCGGTACATACCGGAAGTGTTGAAACGCCAAGCCGCATGACCGCGGCCATCCATGACGATGACGCCGCCGTCGCCGTGGATCGCGTCAAGTTCCGCGAACACTTCCTGCGAGGCGCGCTCGGCTGTTTCGTGACGCAGCTCCATGCGCGCGCAGATGTCGCGCGCGACGCCGACGCGGATGAAATACTCGCCGGTACCCGTCGCGGAGACGCCACAGACGCCGTTTTGCGCATACGTGCCCGCACCGATGATGGGTGAGTCTCCCACGCGGCCCCAGAGTTTCGCGGTGGTGCCGCCTGTGGAGGTGCCGGCGGCGATGTCGCCGTGCGTGTCCATGGCGACGACCCCGACCGTGCCGAACTTGTGGTCGTCGGGAAATGAAAGCGCGCCTTGCGGGGTCGGCGGTGCGCTGGCCGGGCGCTGCGGGATCGGCAGATTGCGTGTGCGCAACTCCTGTTCGAGCTGCTGCCAACGGCGCTCGGTGAAGAAGAAGGACGGCTCGACTTGTTCAATGTTCTGCGTGCGCGCGAAGGTCTCGGCGCCGGCGCCTGCCAGCATCACATGCGGCGAATGCTCCATCACGGCGCGCGCGAGCTGGATCGGGTGGCGCGTATGCGTGAGATCGGCGACGGCGCCAGCAGCGCGGGTGCGGCCATCCATGATGGAAGCGTCGAGGTGGTTGAGGCCATCGGCGCCGAACACGGCGCCGCGACCGGCGTTGAACAGCGGATCGTCCTCCATCTCGCTGATCACAGCTTGCACCGCGTCGAGCGAGGAGCCGCCGTGATCGAGGATGTTGGCGCCGGTTTGCAGCGCGTGGTTCATAGCGGCGCGGTATTGCGCTTCAAGCTCAGGCGTCATGCTGGCGCGCTCTATGATGCCGGCGCCGCCGTGCACGACGATTGACCAGCGATGTGCTGGTTGGGCCGTGGCGCCTGAGGAAATCAGAGCGAGCATCGCTAACGCTAATATGGACCGCCGGCGTCTCGCCGGCATGCGCAGGTGCTGGCCGGCGGGCCGCCGGCGGTCCATAGGCATCTCAGCTCGCCTTCAGCACGCCGCGCTTGATTTGATCAAGCTCGATACTCTCGAACAAGGCTTTGAAATTGCCTTCGCCGAAGCCTTCGTTGCCTTTGCGCTGGATGAATTCGAAGAAGATCGGCCCGATCGCGTCTTTGCCGAAAATTTGCAGCAAGAGGCCTTGGCCCTCGCTCGGCGCGCCATCGAGGAGGATGCGGCGCTTGCGGAGTTCTTCGACCGGCTCACCGTGACCCGGCAGGCGCTTGTCGATGAGATCGAAATAGGTTTCGATCGTGTCTTGCAGTTCGACTTTGCGTGCGCGGAGGCGATCGACGACGTCGTAGAGATTGTCAGTGCCGAATGCGAGGTGCTGGATGCCCTCGCCCTTGTAGCGCTGCAGATATTCTTCGATCTGATCGGTCTTGCCTTCAGCGCCCTTCGATTCATTGAGCGGAATACGGATCTTGCCGTCGGGGCTGGTCATCGCCTTTGAGAACAGGCCGGTGACTTTGCCTTCGATGTCGAAATAGCGGATTTCGCGGAAGTTGAAGATGCGCTCGTAATAGTCGGCCCAGGTCTTCATGTTGCCGCGGAAGACGTTGTGGGTGAGGTGATCGAGGTAGGTGAGACCGATGGCGTTCTTCGATTCATCGGCGCCCTCGATCGGCTTGAAGTCGATGTCATAAATGGTTTGCGCGCCGTAGCGATCGACCAGATAGATGTAGGCCCCGCCGATGCCCCTAATGGCCGGAATGTTAAGCTCCATCGGGCCGACTTTGCCGACCACGGGTTCGGCGCCGCGCTTAACAGCTTCCTCAAGCGCCTTCGCCGCGTCCTTCACACGAAACGCCATCGCATTTGCCGACGGCCCGTGCGCAGAGCGGAAATCAGCAGCCTGGCCCGACGGCTCCATATTGAGGATGAAGGTGATGTCGTTCTGCTTGTAGCGCACGACATCCTTAGAGCGATGCTTGCTGACGGCAGTGAAGCCGATCTGTTCGAAATACGCCGCGAGCTTTTCCGGCTCCGGCGAGGTGAACTCGACGAACTCGAAGCCGTCGGTGCCGATCGGATTTTCGAACAAGTCGGCCATGCGGGTTCCTTGAAATTAGTTGCTGGCTTGATTTCTGCGCCAATTTAGTTTCATCTGTAACCAATGGCAAGCGTGGCGCTCAAAAAAGCGGCGAAAAGCACGGCAGCAGAGCGCTTGATTCTAGAGCGTTTCTTGCCCTACCGGCTGTCCAGTCTGTCAAACCGCGTCTCACGCGCCATCGCCGCGCGCTACGCCAAGGCGTTTAACCTCACCATCCCGGAATGGCGCATCATCGCGGTGCTCGGTCGCCGGC
>JBAQGO010000082.1:0-3852 GCA_049287825.1 Vitreimonas sp.
GAGGTGGCGCGTGCGCAGCACGCGACGGAGAGGGTAGCGCTGACTCCAGCTAGCATGTGCGCCACCCCTCAGTCATCGCTCTCGCGATGACAGCTCCCCGCTTCGGGGGGAGCACGAGAACAACAGATCACCGCCCGTTCGGATGCTGTGCGATCCAGGCTTCCGCCGCGGGGAAACGATTTCGCACCGCGTCGGCGCGCAGCAGGATTGTCGCTTTTGCGCCATCCACTTGTGGGCGTGCGCCGGCCGGGAAGTTTGCGGCATAGCGATCCAATTCCGCGGCCATGGCCGGATCGGCGCTGTTGGCGGCGATCCCGGTCGGGAATTCCAGACGCAAGCCCGCTTCGAGAATGTTTTCGATGGCGGGGCGATGGGCGACCAGAAAGTCCCACGCCATGCGCGGATGGTTGCCCGCCACGCGGCTAATTACCGCCGGTCGCAATGGACGTGGAATCTCGTTGCCGAGCGTCATGTTGAGGAGCTGCTGCGCCAACGTGTTGTCGTTGACTTGGCCGATAGCGCCCCACAACCGCCGTTGTTCGACGAAGTCTGTCGCCGCCCTTGCTTGCGAGATCAGCGCCGCCAGTTGCGCCGGCGTCGCATTGTATGCGTACACGCCGAATGCAGCGTTGCGCACCGAGCCCGGCAGCGCGCTCGGGTCACGACGGGACGCTTCAACACGCCGCCGCGCCTCAGCGATCACGTCGGGATCGCCGAGTTCGCCCAGGGCTGTCACCAGCTTAGCGCGCAGCAGCGAGTCGTTTGGCGTTTCACCTGGATGCGGCGTCCAGCCCACACGCTGGAAGAACGGCGCCAGCACTGCGCGACCATACCCGCGCACGGCAGCTTCCGAAGGTCGTCCCCGCGCATAATCGAGGAACGCCGTCATCGAATCCGCAGTGTCCATCGCGACCACCGGATCGACGTTGGCGGGAAGCGTCGAAACTAGTTGCAGGTAGCTCGTGAACGTTGCATCGCCGCTGCGCGCGAACGCCCAATAATCCAAGAGCATGCCGAGTTGGTCATCGGCATCGAGCGTGGCAAAGCCAGCCGCCAGCGCGTCAAAATTGCGCTGATCGTAAAGCACGTGGAAGTAGGCGGTTTGCCCCGCGTTCACCAGATACGCCCCGCAGCCGGGCGGTACGTCGATGTTCGCCGAGGCCCGCGCCGGCATCACTGTGCGTAATGCTTGGCCATTCAGACGCCGCGCCACGATCGGGATCGACCACATCTGCTGCGTGCGCGCCGTGTCATCGAGCGCGAAACGCTTTTGCGTCAGTTCGATCTGGCTGTTGCCGGAACCGTTGGCGCAGGCGGCGCCGGTCGCGCGCACGATCGGGTAGCCCGACTGCTCGGTGAAATCGTGCGCAATCTGTAGCACCGGTTGACCCGACGCCGCTTGCACCGCGCTCCACAGATCGGATGACACCGTGTTTCCCAATCGGTGCGCAGAGAGATAATTGCGCACGCCGGTGCGGAAGGCGTCTTCGCCGACATACGCCTCGATCATGCGAATGACCGCGAGGCCCTTGCTGTAGGTGATCCCGTCAAAAGCGAGATTGGCCTCGTCTATGGTGTTGACCGGGCGCACCACCGGGTGCGTGCCAGCGCGCGCGTCTGTCACCATAACGCGCGCGGTGCCGCTATTCAGCGCGCTGCGCCAGGGCGCCCACTCAGGATGCAGATGTTCCGTCGCCTTCGACGCCATCCATGAAGCAAACCCTTCATTGAGCCAGAGATCATTCCACCAATTCATGGTGACCAGATCGCCGAACCATTGGTGGGCGATTTCGTGCGCGACGGAGTCGAACACGAACTGCCTGTCCGCTTCGCTCGAAAGATTATCGTCGAGCAGCAAATATTGGTCGAAATAGAGAATAGCGCCCCAATTCTCCATCGCCGCAAAGCCGCCGCCTTCTCCGGGTGCGCCGATCATGTCGAGCTTCGGCAGCGGATAGGCGATGCCGAAATAGTCGCGATAATAGTGCAGCACGTCTGCGGCCGACTGCAGCGCGTAACGCCCGCGCGCCGCTTGCCCGCGCCGAGTGATGACGCCGACTTCGATGCCGTCAACGTTGGTGGTAATGCGATCCAGTTCGCCGACGCCCACAAACACCAGATAGCTTGCCATTGGTGGGCTGTCGGCGAAATGTACGCGTGTTGACCCGCCTTGCAGGTGTTCGGTGTTGATCGCCTGCATGTTCGAGACGGCGTTCTGCCCGGCCGGCGCCGTCACCGTCAGCGCGAACACCGCGCGGCGGTTCGGCTGGTCCCACATCGGCGCGAGTCGGCGCGCATCCGACGGCTCGAACTGCGTGATCAGTAGATGCTTCTCGTGGCCGTGATCGGTGTAGGTCGTGCGGAAGAGGCCGAAGGCGCCGTCCTGAATTTTGCCGGCATAAACGATGTGGATCGCGTGCTGCCCTGCGGACAACGAGGCTTGCGGCGTCAGGGTCATCTGCTGATGCGCCTCATCCATTTGCACCCGCGCCGCGGCGCCATCGATCGTCGCACTCTGCACAATGATGTCGAGCGCGTTCAGGGTGATTGCGGACGCGGCCTCGGTGGCGCGTACCGTGATCGTCTCTTCGCCAGCAAAGGTGCTCGCTGCATCGTTCGGGGTGATTGAAATCTCATAGCGCGAGGGGATTGGCCCGCCGGCGATCCATTCCCGGTGCGAAGTGTCCTCCGGGGCGGTGGCGGCCGTGCGCGTGCATGCGCTCGGCACACTGAGGGCGGCAACGGCCAAAACCAAAAGAAGCGGTGTGCGGAGCGACATGGAAGCCTCAGACAAAACGACAGGGCGGCCTAGGAGAGCAGGGCCGCCCTACGCAACCCCTTTGCGGCAGGCAGGGGCCGGTAAACGGTGAAAGGAAGGGGCGAACGACGAAATAAGCCGCTTCCCTAGCGGCGGTTCCTTTGCAGCGCTGCGCTAGCCGCTAGAACATCGCCATGAGCGATATCCTGATCCAACGCGATGGCGGCGTCCTCGAAATCCGCTTCAACCGCCCGGCCAAGAAGAACGCCATCACCAACGCCATGTACGGCGCCATGGCCGACGCCCTGGAAAGCGCGGCGTCTGACGCCGCCATCCGCGCCATCCTGTTCACCGCCGAGGGAGACTTCTTCACTGCTGGCAACGACCTCGTCGACTTCGCCGCACAATCGTCCGGCGCCTTCGAAGGCCCGCGCCACGTTGGCCGATTCCTGCAACGGGCCATCGAAGCCGAGAAGCCGATCGTCGCCGCTGTGCAAGGCAATGCCGTCGGCGTCGGCGTCACCATGCTGTTGCACTGCGATCTCGTTTACATCGCCGAGAGCGCGAAACTCACCACGCCGTTTATCGATCTCGGGCTCGTTCCCGAGAACGCTTCGAGCTTGACGCTGGTCGATCGCCTCGGCCACGCCCGCGCCTTCGCCATGCTCGGCCTCGCCGAACCGCTGCTCGGGCGCGACGCTGCTGGTTACGGTCTCGCCAACGCAGCACTCGCCGCCGCCGAAGTTGAACCTCGTGCCCGCGCAGCTGCGCTTGCGCTCGCCAAGAAGCCGGCAGAGTCCCTGCGCCTCACCAAGAACCTCATGCGCAACCGCGAGCGCTTGCTCGCACGTGTTCAAGAAGAGGGAGAACTCTTCGCCGAACGTCTCAAATCTCCCGAAGCTGCGGCCGCTTTCGCCGCGTTCCTGGGAAGACGTTAGCCCTCTCGCGGCGTAACCGGCTTCTCGCGCCGCCGATCCCTGCTAGTCTCTTCGCGACGAGACACGCCCCAAGAAGCGATCAAGGGAGCAGACGATGCACGATATCGTCATTCGCGGCGGCACGATTGTAGACGGCAGCGGCAAGCCCCGCTTCGA
>JBAQGO010000083.1:0-4755 GCA_049287825.1 Vitreimonas sp.
GGAAGGTGCCGACCAGATTGATCTGAATGGTCAGGTTGAAGATTTCGAGCGGGAACGATTTGATCACGCCCGTATCCTTGGCGCGGCCGGCGGTTTTGGCGGCGCTGCCAATGCCGGCGCAGCACACCAGAATGCGCTCCTGACCATTGGCGCCACGCGCCGCGGCAAAGCCTGCGTCCACACTCTCTTCGCTAGTGACGTCGACCTTGCAGAACAGCGAGCCGGTTTCCTCAGCGGCGATGCGTCCGCGATCTTCGTCTCGATCGAAAATCGCCACTTTGACGCCGTGGCCGCGTAGCTGCTTGACCGTGGCCAACCCCAAACCAGACGCGCCGCCCGTCACCACCGCCGCCACATCAGCCGAAAGACGCATCGTTTCCTCCAAACCTTTGCGCGTTTTCTAACGGCTGTGCGCGCGAAGGCAAATGTGCGAGGGTTCCGGCGCGTCATCGCAGCGGGGGCATGATGAGCACAGACTTCGGAGCCTTGTTCTGGGCGCTTGCAGGCGGCGGCGTAATCACGGCCGTCGGCTACGGACTCTTTTACCTGCGCCGCACCGAGAGCATGCCGCGCGCCATCGTCAAAACGCTGTTCATGGCGGGCCTGACCGCGGCCTTCGCGAGCATCGGCGCGCCTTGGGTCTTGCTGCTAGCCCTGGCAGCGGCGGCGGTTGGCGATTTCGTGCTGGCGTTCGATAAGCCCGCGATCCTGCCGCTGGGCATCCTAGCGTTCCTGCTCTGCCAGCTTGCCTATCTCTACATCTTCTGGACCAACCACGGAGACGGCGCGGCGATAGATTCTCCCCTCCTCCGACATGCCGCAATGGCGCTCGTTCTGGCGACGGCGATCTCCTTCCTGATTTGGATGGGGCCGAAACTCGGCGCGATGACCGTTCCGGTGATCGCATACTCCGTCGCGATTTGCGCCATGGCGTGCGCGGCGTTCCTGCTGCCATGGCGGGGCTGGCCGGCAATGATTGGCGTCATCTTATTCTTGATCAGCGACTTCGTTTTATCGGCTGAGCTTTTTCGCCTCGCGCCGGATGCGCCTGCGCGGCGCGTCACTGTGCCGATTGTGTGGTGGACTTATGCCACCGCGCAGGTGCTCATCGTCTGGGGCATCGTGCGCGTGCTTGCTGTGCAAGGATAGAAACATGCGGTGGCTCTTCTTTTCCTTCATTCTCGCGCTCTCGGCGTGCGGACCTGCGAATGCGCCCGCGCCAGCAACGACAACACCGCTCGCCCCATCGGCGGTGACAACGACGACGACGTCAACAGTCTCGACAAGCGGCGAGGCAGTCCCGGTGTGGGATGCTGCAAGCGCGCGCTCCTGGGACCGCAATCTGCTCGCGCTCATGCCGCAAATCGACGCGTGCATCGCCCAATCCCCGCAAACCCGGATGATCACTTATGCCGGCAATTCTCACGGCGCGGTATTGGTGCGCATGCAGGGCGATCAAGCGGTCGATTGCCGGGTGAACAATGGCGTTGCTCAAATTAGTGCACACAGTGACGCGCTCAATCCGCCTGGCGACGGTGACGCGGAGTTCGTGCGCGGACCGGGCGCAAACCCCGGCGGCGAGTGCTATCAGGCGCCGGAAGTTCGTGACGCGAGCGGCAATGTGCTGGGGTGGATGATCGATCCTGAAGGCTGCTAACTGAGCGAGGGCAGATCCAGCTTCTGCTGCTTCGCGCACGCGATCGCTTCTTCGTAGCCGGCGTCGGCATGACGCATGACGCCGCTGGCGGGATCGTTCCAAAGCACGCGTTCGATGCGCTTGGCGGCTGCCTCGGTGCCGTCGCACACGATCACCACACCTGAATGCTGGGAATAGCCCATGCCGACGCCGCCGCCATGGTGCAGCGACACCCAGGTTGCTCCGCTTGCCGTGTTGAGCAGTGCATTGAGCAATGGCCAATCAGAAACCGCGTCGCTGCCGTCGCGCATCTTCTCGGTTTCGCGGTTGGGTGACGCGACAGAACCGGAGTCTAAATGATCACGGCCGATCACGACGGGCCCGATCTCCCCTTTTGCCACCATTTCGTTGAACGCGAGGCCAAGCCGATGGCGTTGGCCCAGGCCCACCCAGCAGATGCGCGCCGGTAAACCTTGGAAGGCGATGCGTTCCTTCGCCATCTCGAGCCAGCGATGCAGGTGCGCGTCGTTCGGAATGAGCTCTTTCACCTTGGCGTCGGTCTTGGCGATATCGTCGGGGTTGCCCGTGAGCGCTACCCAGCGGAACGGGCCGACGCCGCGGCAAAACAGCGGACGCACATAGGCCGGCACGAAACCTGGATACGCGAAAGCGTCGGTGACGCCTTCGTCCTTGGCGACTTGGCGGATGTTGTTGCCATAATCGACGGTTGGAATGCCCTGCTTCTGGAAGTCGAGCATGGCGCGCACGTGCACGGCGATCGAGGCGCGTGCGGCTTCGCGCACGGCTTCCGGATTTTGTGCGCGCGCGGCGATCCAACGTTCGACGGTCCAGCCTGCGGGCAAATAACCGTTCACCAGATCGTGCGCTGAGGTTTGGTCGGTGACCGCGTCCGGCTTGATGCCGCGTTTCACCATCTCCGGCAAAATCTCCGCGGCGTTGCCGAGCAAGCCGACCGAAATCGCTTCTTTCTTCGCGCAGGCGTCGTTGATGAGCTTCAGCGCCTCGTCCAACGATTCTGCACGCTTATCGAGATAGCGCGTCTGCAACCTTTTCTCGATGCGGTCGCCTTGGCACTCGATGGCGAGACAGCACGCGCCAGCCATCACCGCGGCCAGCGGTTGCGCACCACCCATGCCGCCGAGGCCTGCGGTCAGAATCCATTTGCCCGACCAATCGCCGCCATAATGCTTACGGCCCATTTCGGCGAAGGTTTCGTAAGTGCCCTGCACGATGCCTTGGGTGCCGATATAGATCCACGAACCGGCCGTCATCTGGCCGTACATCATCAGGCCCTTGCGATCGAGTTCGTCGAAGTGCTCCCACGTGGCCCAGCGCGGCACGAGGTTGGAGTTGGCGAGCAGCACGCGTGGCGCATCGGCGTGGGTCTTGAACACGCCGACCGGCTTGCCGCTTTGGATCAGCAACGTCTCATCGTCTTCGAGACGGTGCAGTGTTTCAACGATCTTGTCGTAGGCAACCCAATCACGCGCGGCGCGGCCGATGCCGCCGTACACCACCAGTTCTTCCGGGTGCTCGGCGACATCCGGATCGAGATTGTTCATCAGCATGCGCAGCGGCGCTTCGGTGAGCCAACTCTTGCAGGTCAGCGCTGCGCCACGCGGAGCGCGAATGACGCGGGTTTTATCAACTCTCGGATTCATGCGCGGGTTTAGCTTGCACGTTCGTCTTGATCCAGAGTCATTCCGGACGCGCCGGAGGCGCGATCCGGAACCCAGGGCCACCGGCACAGCTCTACGATCCCTGGGTTCCGGGCCTTCGCCGCGCCGAAGCGGCTTCGGCCGCGCAGGCGGGTCTCGCTCCGCTCGCCCGGAATGACTCTGAGGATGGAGCCTTAAACGCTGTGGCCCGCGAACACGCGCTCGCGCAGCAGCGGCGCACCGAGCCAGTAGCTCAATTCGGCGGGATGTTTGATGTCCCAGATGGCGAAGTCAGCGGCCTTGCCCACTTCAAGCGTGCCAATCTCATCAAGCAGACCCACCGCGCGCGCGCCTTCGCGGGTGATGCCCGCGAGTGCTTCTTCGGGTGTCAGGCGGAACAGCGTGCAGGCCATGTTGAGCGCGGCGAGCGGCGAGGTCATGGGTGAGGTGCCGGGGTTGCAATCGCTGGCGACAGCCATAGGCACGCCGGCGTTGCGCAGCGCGTCGATCGGTGGCAGCTGCTTTTCGCGCAAGAAGTAGAAGGCGCCTGGCAACAGCACGGCGACCATGCCAGCTTTGGCCATCGCCGCGATGCCGGCGTCGTCGAGATATTCAAGATGATCGGCGGAGAGCGCCTGGTAGCGCGCCGCGAGGGCCGCGCCGTTCTGATTGCTCAGCTGTTCGGCGTGAAGCTTTACGTCAAGGCCTGCGGCACGCGCGGCGGAGAAGACGTAGTCCACCTCCTCCGCCGTGAAGCCAATGTTTTCACAGAAGGCGTCGACCGCATCAGCGGCACCAGCGGCGGCGATCGCTGGGATCATGACATCGGCGACAAGTTGAACGTAGGCGGCGCGATCGTCGTTAAACTCCGGCGGCAGCGCATGCAGTCCCAGGAACGTGCGACGCACGCGGACGTTGCCGATTTCTCCCAGTGCGGCGGCGGCTTCGAGTTGTTTCAGTTCGTTCTCAAGATCCAGGCCATAGCCCGATTTGATCTCAACAGTGGTGACGCCCTCGCGCACCAAACCGCCGAGCCGCAGCGCAGCGCTTTCGATCAGTGCTTCTTTCGAGGCGGCGCGCGTGGCCGCGACGGTAGAGACGATACCGCCGCCGGCGCGGGCGATCTCTTCGTAGCTCTTACCCTGCAAGCGCATCTCGAACTCGCGTGCGCGGTCACCGCCGAACACGAGGTGCGTGTGGCAGTCCACAAAACCCGGCGTGATGCAGGCGCCGCCGAGCTTGCGGATTTCGTGGGCTTGCGACGCTGCGTCGGCGGGCAGATCGGCACGCTTGCCGATCCAAGCGATGCGGCCATCCTTGGCGGCGATGGCGCCGTCCTCGATCGCGCCGTAGGGCGGCGTGCTGTCAGACGCGTTTCTTGGCGTCATCGTCGCCAGATGCGCGTCGAGCCAGAGCGTGTCCCACATGGGGCCTGTTTGG
>JBAQGO010000084.1:0-67647 GCA_049287825.1 Vitreimonas sp.
CCTCATCAGCGCGATCGGTTCCGAGATCGGCCCCGGCAAACAAGAGATCGACGCGCGCGGCAGAATTGTCGCGCCCGGCTGGGTCGACATTCACACGCACTATGATGGCCAAGCCACTTGGGATCAGGAAATGGCGCCGTCGTCATGGCACGGCGTCACCACCGTGGTGATGGGCAATTGCGGCGTCGGCTTCGCGCCCGCCAAGCCCGACAAGCACGATTGGCTCATCGGCCTCATGGAAGGCGTTGAAGATATTCCCGGCACGGCGCTCGCCGAAGGCATGAGCTGGGGCTGGGAAACTTTCGCCGAATATCTCGACGAACTCGAACGTTTGCCGCGCACGGTTGATGTCGGCACGCACGTCCCGCACGGCGCTGTGCGCGCTTATGTCATGGATGAGCGGGGCGCGCGCAGCGAGGAGCCGACCGAACTCGAAATCGCGCGCATGTCGAAGATTGTGGAAGAGGGCCTGCGCGCCGGCGCGCTCGGCTTCTCCACCTCGCGCACCATCCTGCACAAGTCCGTCGATGGCGAATTGGTGCCCGGCACTTCCGCCACCAAGGAAGAGTTGATCGGCATCGGTCGCGCCATGGGCCGCGTTGGCTACGGCGTCTTCGAGATGGCGTCTGACTTGAAGCGCGATTGGGACGAGTTCGGCTGGATGGGCGAACTCTCGCGCGAAACTAAACTGCCGGTGACCTTCGCGGCGCTGCAATCGATCGCCAAGGAATTGCCGCTCGAAGAACAGATCAGCGAAATGCGCGCGCAAAACGCCAGAGGCGCCAACATTGTCGCGCAGATCGCCTTGCGCGCCACCGGCATCATCATGGCTTGGCGCGGCACGGTGCACCCGTTCCGCTTCCGCCCGGCTTGGCTCGAAATCATGGGCAAGCCATGGGACGAGCAGCTCGCGCATTTGAAGGACTCCGCGTTCAAACAGCGCATGCTCACCGAGCCCAACCAGTTTCCGGAAAGCGATCTCATCGGCCTGATCCAGATCGTGGCCGGCGGCTGGTTTATGCAGTTCGAAATGGCGGCCGACTTCAACTACGAGCCGAAACAGGGCGACACCATCATGGCCCGCGCCGCCGCTGCTGGCGTGAGTGGCGAGGAATACGCCTACGACCTACTTATGCGCGATGAGGGCAAGGGTTTCATCTACTTCCCGATCCTCAATTACGCTGACGGCAATCTCGATTTCCTCGAAGCCCTCCAGCATGCCGACGACACCGTGAATTCACTCTCGGACGGCGGCGCCCATTGCGGCACCATCTGTGACGCCGCTTCGCCAACTTTCATGCTGCAGCATTGGGTGCGCGATCGCGCCGCTGGGCGCGTCAGCCTCGAACACGCCGTGAAGCGCCAATGCCGCGACACCGCGCTGCTCTACGGCCTCAGCGATCGCGGCTTGCTGGCGCCCGGTCATCTCGCCGACATCAACGTCATCGATCTCGAAAAGCTGAAACTCGGCAAGCCCTGGCTCGCCTTCGATCTGCCCGCAGGCGGAAAGCGCCTGCTGCAAAAAGCGGACGGCTACGAGATCACCATCAAGTCCGGCCAAATCACCTTCCGGAAGGGCGAATATCAGCACGTCCATCCCGGCCGCCTCATCCGCGGACCACAACGCGCGCCAGTAACGCTCGCGGCGGAATAGCCGCCGCCCGCGGGCGCGTGTCCCACGTCACAGCGCCAGGGCTAAATCGCGCTTACCTTCTCCTCATCGAAGCGATGGTGCTTCGAACCAGGAGCTAGAGATCAATGACCCGCGCCGCCAAATTCTACAGTTTCGCTCTCGCGGCGTTGCTGTGTGCGCCCATCGCCTACGCGATGCTCGCTCAGGCTGCGCAGATCACTGCCTAACAAGAAGACTGACCAAGTTATTGCAATGACCAAGATCCACGCTTTGCTCGCCGCTCTCTTCGTTTTCGTGCCAGTCGCAATGAGCGTGATGGGTCAAGCCGCCCACATTGTTGCGTAAGCTCCCCGCAACATCTGGACGGAAAAGGGCGGGCCTGGAGGTGAACAACCTCCAGGCCTCCTTCACGAGATGAGACATTCGGAGCAGATTGCCGAAGGGACTTTGAAGCGGGCCCTTACAGGAGCTCTCCATGCTGAAGCCGCTCTCCGCGTTCGCTGCTCTTGCCGTGCTCGCGACCGCCGCTGCCTTCGCCGAGCCGCAATTCACAGCGCCGGCCGCTCAAACACAAACGGCGCCGCCGCCGGTCGACACCATGAACTGCGATCAAATGATCGCCGAGATGACCACGGCCGGTCAGCAAATGCACAGCCAGTTGGATCCGCAATTCGGTGTCGAAGCCGAAGCCATGGCGAATGAGGCTCAGCAGAAGCAGCGTGAGGCGCAGCAGCAGGCGATGAACCCTGCTTGCTTCATTCCATTCGTGGGCATGGCGTGCGCCGCACAGCAGCAACATCAGGCGCAGCAAGCGCAAGCTGATGCGCCGCGTCAGCAAGCCCGCATGCAGGCGCAGATGGACCGCGTCAACAATTCCATGGCCGGCATCGACCAAAACCGCATGCAAGCGATGAGCACACGCTTGAGCAAATGCATTGCCAAGCGCAGATGCAGCAATCAGGGCAAATGCCGCACTAAGCGAGGTCGCGCACGCCCAGCCGCTGTTTCAGGTGGTCACCAACGCGCCAAGCGTTGGCGACGATGGTCAGCGTCGGGTTTACCGCCGCTGAAGAGGGGAAGAAACTCGCGTCGGTGACGTAGAGATTGTTGAGTTCGTGCGCCTTGCACTCCCGATCGAGCACACTGTTTTTCGCGTCGTCGCCAAACCGCGTCGTCCCGCACATATGCGCCGTACCATAGAGCGGCAGCATCTTCTGCACCTGGAAGTGATGCTTCAGGATGCCTTCATTGCCCATAAAGCCGTCGAGCGCGTGATCGAGTTTCTGCGTCAGCCGCATGTGTCCACTCAGATCACCGTGCGTGTACTCGAGAAAAATCTTTTCACCGTCGAGCCGCACGCGATTGTCGGCGTCCGGCAGATCTTCCGAGATGCACAGAAACGCCAGCATCCGCTCCGCCGCCGCGTCTGAGAGGAAATCCGGGATCAGCAGCGGCGCAATGCCTTCTTCTTCGGCTTGGCCCTCCAGCACGTGCCCATCCATGTGCTCCAAAAGCTGGATGTGCCCCATCGGATAGTCAAAGCCGCCCGCAGGATCTCGCGTGTAGAAGTCATTCACGCACATGGTCTTTGGAAACGGCGCATCGAACTGGGTCGGCGTCACTGACACCATCGCCGACATAGTGTGGAACATGTAGTTGCGCCCAACTTGATCCGAGCCGTTTGCCAAGCCGTTATCGTGTCCCGGGTTCTTCGAGCCGAGCATGAGCGCCGCCGTGTTCACCGCGCCCGCAGCCAGCACGACGATGTCACCCGAATAGTCCTCGGGACCGTCCGGGCCCTCGACATGCACACGTGTAATGGTTTTGCCGGAAGCGTCGGTTTCAAGCCGTGTCACCTTGCGCCGCGGCAGCAGCGTCACGTTCGGCAGGCGCAAAATCGGATCGATGGCGATCGTGCGCGCATCGGCCTTGGCGCTTACCAAGCACGGATAGCCCCCGCAAGTGCCGCAGCGAATGCAGACCGACGTCGGCGGCGAGGCGTCATCGCGCATGACCCCAATCGGCAGCGCCGACGGATTCCAGCCGAGCGATTTGAAATAAGTCTCCAGCTCCGCAATCGTCGGATCATGCTTCAGCGGCGGATAGAAATACTCCGGCTCGCCGCCCAACTCACTGGGATCGACATTGCGCTTGCCGTGCACATACCAAAGCTTCTCGGCGTCGAGATAATAGGGGGCCAATTCTTCGTAAGCGATTGGCCACGCCGGAGATACGCCGCCCGCATGGCGCATTTCCTTGAAGTCGCTGGGCCGCAAGCGAAACAACGCCGCGCCATAGAACGTCGTGTTGCCGCCGACCCAATAATGCGTGTTGGGATGAAACGCCTTGCCGGTTTTGTCGTACCAATAATCCTTGGTGCGATAGCCGCGATCCACGAACACGTAAGTCGAATTCCAATTCTGCGGTCCGCGCTCGAGATGATCACCGCGTTCCAAAATCAAAATCTTCAGCCCCGTCGCGGCCAAGCTCTGCGCCAGCGATGCACCGCCGGCGCCCGAGCCCACGACCACAACGTCAAAATGGTTTGCCGCAGCCATCCGCCGCCTCCGTTCAGTCTTTCACGCGGTATTTCTCGGCGGCGCTGCGAATGAGCGGCGTCGTGAGGCCGTCCGGCAAATACTTCATCAGGCCGGCAGCAATTTTGTTGTGCATGCCTGGAATGGAAATGACTTGCCCGCGATCGTTCGCTTTTAGCGCCGCCGCAACCACGTCCTCCGCCCGCATCATGAAGCTGCGAGGGGATTTGGCCATGATTGTGTCCGTGTGGTTGGCGTGCGCAAACTCACTCTCAGTGGTGCCGGGGATGAGGCAGGTGACTTTGATCCCCTTGGCGCGCAGCTCTGCGTCCAGTGACAGCGAGAACTTATACACGAACGCTTTTGCCGCCGGATAAAGCGTGTGACCGGCCCCGCCAGGCGAGAGCGCGGTTATCGAGCTCACATTTATGATGCGACCGCGACCCCGCGCGATCATGCCTGGGATCGCCACATGCGTGAGGCCAGAGACCGCCATCACCAATGTCATCACGAAATCGCGTTGCTGCGCCCACGTTGTCCTGTCGTAGGTCTGTGGGATCGAGAAGCCGGCATTGTTCACCAGCGTTCCAATGCTGCGGCCGCGCGCGCCCAGCGCTGCCATCACCGGCACATGCGCATCGACGATCGACAGATCAGCTTGGATCGGGATCGCCTCGACGCGGTGCTGCGCCTTCAGCTCCGCTGCCAGCGTTTCCAGCCGATCCAGCCGCCGCGCTACCAACGCCACGTCTTCGCCCCGCGCCGCCAGCGCCCGCGCAAACGCCGCGCCGATCCCAGCCGACGCACCCGTCACCAAAGCCAGCGGCTTTCCGTCCATGCCGTTGATCTACGCCCAGAGTCGGCGGGAAAATACAGGTGACAGGGTCGCGCACGTGGCGCCGGCGCCGCGGGGACCGTAAGTAAGGCGCATGCTTATCTATACACACCCCTCCATGCTCGATCACGCGCCGCCGCGTGGCCACGCCGAGCGCCCGGAGCGCTTGAAAGCCGTGCTCGATGGCATCGCGCACATTGAGGCCGACCGCCGTGAAGCGCCGTTTGCGTCGCGCGACGCCATCGCGCGTGTGCACCCACAGCGCTACATCGATGCGCTTGAAGGCGCCTTCGCCGAGACGCGCGATGATCAAATCGTGCAACTTGATCCCGACACCTATCTGTCATCGGCATCGCGCGAAGCCTGCTATCGTGGCGCCGGCGCCGTCACCGCCGCCGTGGACGCCGTGATGAGCGGCGAAGACGACATCGCTTTCTGCGCGGTGCGTCCGCCCGGCCATCACGCCGAGCCCGAAGCGCCGATGGGCTTTTGCATTTTCAACAATGTCGTCATCGGCGCGTTGCACGCGCTCGACGCGCACAATCTCAAGCGCGTCGCCGTCGTTGATTTCGACGTCCATCACGGCAACGGCACGCAGACCGTCGCCGAGAAGGACGCGCGCGTGATGTTCTGCTCCACACACCAGTCGCCGCTCTATCCCGGCACCGGCGCCGCCAACGAGCACGGGCGCGACCACAACGTCGTCAACGCCCCGCTTCCCGCTGGCGCCGGCAGCGCCGAATGGCGCGCCGCTATGGAGAGCAAAGTTCTCCCGGCGCTCGAGGCGTTTGCCCCGGAACTGCTGTTCGTCTCCGCCGGTTTTGACGCCCACCGGGCCGATCCGCTCGCCCAGATGGAACTCGACGAGGAGGATTTCGCCTGGGCCGGGCAGGTTCTGCACCAGGTTTCATTACGCCACTGCAAGGGCAAACTTGTCTCGACTCTGGAGGGCGGATACGACTTGCCCGCGCTCGCCCGGTCAGCTGCGGCTTTTCTGGGCGCGCTCCAGCGCGCTTGAGACCCTCTCAGGGGAGGGGGCGTTTCGGGTGCGGAAGGGTCAGAATGACGACGACCGTGGCGCCCAGTGAGACGCTAGATCGCCGTTCGGCCGTGAACATCGGCTCGATCGTGATCGTAAGGCACGGCCAACCGCACGCCGACCGCACCGTGCGCGTCGACCAACGCGGCTATCGCGAATGGTGGGCCGGTTACGACCGCAGTCAATTGCATCCCGATGAAAAGCCGCCGGAAACGTTGCTGGGCTTGGCCGCCAAAAGCGACGTGATCTTCGCGTCCACTCTACCCCGCGCCATGCACACGGCCGCCATGCTCTCGGGCGGACGCCAAGTCATCACGGATCCGGTTTTCATTGAAGCGCCCCTGCCGCCGCCGCCCATCTGGGGCAAGCGGCGGCCAAACGAGTGGGGCGTTTGGGCTCGCGTGGCTTGGTGGATGGGCCGTCACGACGGTGGCGAAACCCGGCGCGACGCGGAAATCCGCGCCGAAGCCGCGGTCGCCACCTTGGCAGCCCAAGCTTTGCGCGGCCACAACGTGCTCCTGTGCGCCCATGGCTGGTTCAACCGCATGATGCGCCCAGTGCTGCGCAAACAGGGCTGGCGGGAGGTCGAGGATGGCGGCGACGCCTATTGGTCGTTCCGCCGCTACGAGAAAATAATGAGATGAACGGCCGAACTGATCCCAATCTCGTCCATTGTCGTAATGCCCTGAAACCCATACCTTTCGGAACAAATGAGCCAGGAAAATCGCGACCCTTCTCAATTGAGCTTTGAAGACTCCTTGTCGGAGTTGGAGAAAATCGTGTCGCATCTGGAGCGCGGCGACGTTCCGCTGGCCGACTCGATTCGGATTTACAAGCGCGGCGCGGCCCTCAAGGCCCGCTGCGAAAGCCAACTGAAAGACGCGCAGCTGGAAGTCGATCAAATCGTGATGGGTCCCGATGGCCCACGCGTCGAGCCCGCGAAGCTCGGACAGTAAAACGCCCAAAAGGGATAGGGGGATAGAGAAACGCCCATGGCCGACGACCCGCAAGCCAACGCCCGATTGCCGATCATCTCCTTCGAGGACTTCCTGAAGGTCGACATTCGGCTCGGCACCATCATCGACGTGAAGGTGTTCGAGGAGGCCAAAAAAGCCGCCTACCAGCTGTGGATCGATTTCGGCGATCCGCTCGGCGTCAAGAAGTCGAGTGCGCAGGTCGTGCAGAATTACGATCTTGGTGAGCTGCTCGGCCGCCGCGTCGCCGCCGTCGTGAACTTCGAGCCGAAGCAGATTGGCAAGTTCATGAGCGAAGTGCTGTGCCTCGGCTTTCCGGACCGCAATGGCAACGTCGTGCTTCTCAACATCGACCGCCCAGCCACAACGGGCGGTCGTCTCTACTAAGCCGGAACCAGGATCACGCTTCGGCGTTTATCGCCCGAAGCGCTCCTGACCTACGGCCCCACGAAAAACGTCGGCAGCGGATCGGCAAAAGAAAGCGGCCTCGTATAAACGAGGCCGCTTTTTTTGTTTTGGGTTATCGCCTAAGGCGTCGGGGCTGATGTGTCCTGCGACGTGCTTGGCTCAGCCGGCGGCGTCAGCGGTGCGGGGCCGCCACTTGCTGGCGCGGCGGGCGAGGGCGTTGGTGCAGCCGTCGTTGTCGTTGCGGCGCCAGGCGGCACTAGATTGGGACTCGTCGTCGTTGCGGTTGTTGTCGCCGTCGCAGGCGCGCCATTGGCGGCGTTGGCTTGCAATTCAGCGATGCGCCCACGCGCTGCAAGCCCGTGCTGACTGTCTGGGAAATCGCGCACGAAGCCTTGCAGCGCTTCGACGGTGTCGGTGTCACTGGCCGCTTCGAAGCTGCGCTCTTCCAATTCGCTGAGCGCAGTTTCCGCCTGCGCCTTCGCCGGGCCCGATTGCGCCGCGATGAACGCGCGCAGGGCGGCCGGATCGTTGCGGTCAATGGACTCAAACGCCGTCGAAGCGGCGTGCGCACTCTGCTGCTGCGACCACCAGAAATATCCGCCACCACCGCCAATTGCGAGCACGGCCACGGCGATGACGATCATCATCATGCCCCCGCCCTTTTTCTCCCGCTCTGGCTCGGGCGCGTAATCGCGCTGAATCGGCGCCGGCCGTGGTGCTGGCGCCCGTGGCGGCGGTGCAGCCGCGCGCGGCGCGCTCTGCGGCGCCTGACGTTGGGGTGGCGGCGCCGCCCGGCGTGGTGCTGCCTGCGCCGACTGAGCGGCGCCCGCGACGTTCTCCGAGTCAACGCGCCCCGGCGCAAAAAACCCGCTATCGACACGCGGCGCAGGCGGCGGCAACGGCGCCACTCCAGCCCGCTCGGTCACCAGCTTCGCCAAGTCACGCCAGCCCGCGAAATCGTCTTCGCCGCGCCATCCGGTCAGGTTCGCCGCTTTGTCACCGCGAAAGGCGTCCGGCAGCGGCGTGTTCTGCATCAGCGCGTGCACCAGCTTAGTCTTGCCACGCGCGAAGCTCACGTCATCCACCATGCCGGCATCCGCCGCTGAGCGCGGTGACCACAGCGCCACGCCAGCCTGGGCCGACCTGACGGCGTCGCGCAAATCGTCGCCCTGTTTTTCCAGCACCACGGTTAGTTTGGCCAGGCGCAGTTTTTCGGCCAGCGCCCGCGCCGGCAGCGTGTCATCGGCAGCATGAATGATGACGACCGTTGCCATACAAATTTCCCCACGTTCTCAATCAAGAAGCGCGGCCACTCGCCCCGGCCGCGTCAACCCGCGGCCGGACCTGCGCCCAGCCCATCCCATGATGCCCCGGAAGGCATGGTGTTGGGAAGTCCACAGGCCAGCGGAAAATCCGGTGTCTGTATGTGAGTCCTAGTGGGCGTAGGCACGCGCCCGGGCCTCTGCTAACGCAGGCGCCCCATGTCGAAACAGCTCGAAGCCCATCTCAAGGAAGCAGCCGAGCGCGTAAACGTCGCGCTCGATGCGCTGTTGCCGCGCGCCGACGGCCCGGAGGAGCGCCTTATGCGTGCGCTCCGTTATTCGGCGCTCGATGGCGGCAAGCGCTTGCGTCCGTTCTTCACGCTGGAAGCCGGTCGCATGTTCGACGCCGACGAGACCGCGCTGCTGCGCACCGCCGTCGCCATCGAATGCGTCCACACCTATTCGCTCATCCACGACGACCTGCCGTGCATGGACGACGACGATCTCCGCCGCGGCCGCCCGACCCTGCATCGCGAATTCGGAGAGGCGATGGCGCTGCTTGCAGGCGATGCGCTCCTGACTTTCGCGTTCGAGATTCTAGCCGACCCCGCCACGCACCGCGATCCGCAAATGCGTTGTCTGCTTGTCTCGGGCCTTGCGCGCGCCGCCGGCCCGATCGGCATGGTCGCCGGCCAAGCGGCCGACATGGAGGGCGGCGAGATTGGTTCGGACCTCATCGCCGTCACGCGCATGAATCGGTTGAAGACCGGCTGCCTCATCAACTTCTCGGTCGACGCCGGCGCACTCATTGGGTGCGCGACGGAAGCTGAGAAGCTCGCGCTCTCACGGTACGCACACGATGTCGGCCTCGCATTCCAAATGGTCGACGATTTGCTTGATGCCGAAGGCGTCGTCCGCGACACCGGCAAGGCGGTGCACAAGGATGGCGCCCGCGGCAAAGTCAATTTCGTGACGGTGCTCGGCGTTGAAGCCACGCGCGAGCGCGTCGGCATGCTCGCAGCCCAAGCCAAGCGCCACCTCGCGGCGTTCGGACCACGCGCTAGAATGCTCCTAGACGCCGTGGATTTCATCATCACGAGACGCTATTGAGGCAAACCTTCGGGGGAGGGGACGATGGCCGAACAGGAAGAATCCGAAAGCGACCGCCGCTTCAACAATCTCATTGCCATCAGCATCGCCTTTGTCGCCACCTTCATGGCGCTGTCAGCGATCAAGAGCGGCAATCTCGACAAAGCCATCGCGCAAACTCAGGCAGAGCGCATCGACAATTGGGCTTGGTACCAAGCTGTTCGCGTCCGCGAGGATATGGGGACGTACGAATTGTCCAACCTGCAGCGTCTCCAGCGCAATGCGCACGATGCCGGCGAACGTGCGCGCCTCGCCACAGAAATCACCGCTCAAAACGGTGAGATCGCGCACATCCGTCAGCGCAAGGACGAAGTGCAAACCCTGGCGCGCCGCTCCGACAGCGATCTCGCCAGCATGCAACCGCTCGGCGATCAATACGATCTCTCCGACGCGCTGCTCTCGATCGCCACGGCGCTTCTGGCCATCTGCGCGCTGGCCCGCGTGCGGTGGCTGTTTTGGTTTTCGCTCATTCCAGCGGCGGCAGGCTTGATCGTTGGGGCGTGCGCTATGGTCCGTGTCGTCATCTCGCTTGGCCCCCTTTCAGCCTGGCTAGGTTAAGCGCTAGCCCTGCGCTGCCTAGCCGCACGGAAACTTGAGGGAAAACCGCAGGCAGGGTGCGAGTGGGGCGTCGCTTTGGGCGGCGAACGTCGCTAGCTTGAGTGGGCAGGCTTCCGAGGAAACATGGCGCCCCAAGGACAAACAACCACGCCCTTGCTCGATCAGGTGACGTTTCCGGCCGATCTCCGGAAGCTTGAGCCATCGCAGCTTCGCCAGCTCGCCGATGAACTCCGCGCCGAGATGATCAGCGCCGTCAGCCAAACCGGTGGCCATTTGGGTGCGGGCCTTGGCGTCGTCGAACTGACGACAGCGCTGCATTACGTCTTCGACACCCCTCGCGACATTCTGATCTGGGATGTCGGTCACCAGGCCTATCCGCACAAAATTCTCACCGGCCGCCGCGAGCGCATCCGCACGCTTCGCCAAGGCGGTGGGCTCTCCGGTTTCACCAAGCGCAGCGAGAGCGAATACGATCCCTTCGGCGCCGCCCATGCGGCCACCTCGATCTCTGCGGCTCTCGGTTTCGCCGTCGCTCGCGATAAGCGCGGCGACAACAACAACGTCATTGCCGTCATCGGCGACGGCTCGATGTCGGCTGGCATGGCCTACGAAGCCATGAACAACGCCGCTGAGAGCACCAAGCGTCTCATCGTCATCTTGAACGACAACGACATGTCGATCGCGCCGCCCGTCGGCGGCATGTCCACGTATCTCGCGCGCTTGGTCTCATCCAAGACCTACCGCCGCGTCCGCAAGACCGCCAAGGGCATTGCCTCCGCGCTCGGCGAGACTGTGCACGACTTCGCCAAGAAGACCGAAGAATACGCCCGCGGCCTGGTCACCGGCGGCACCTTTTTTGAAGAACTCGGCTTCCACTATCTCGGCCCCTTCGACGGCCACGACGTCGACATGCTTTATCGCGTGCTCAGCAACGCCAAGGATTACGCCGATCGCCCTGTCCTCATCCACGTCGTCACCAAGAAGGGCAAAGGCTACGGCCCCGCCGAGAACGCCGCTGACAAATATCACGGCGTCACCAAGTTCAATGTCATCACCGGCGAGCAGTCGAAAGGCGCGAGCGCGCCGAGCTACACCAAGGTGTTCGCGCAATCTTTGATCCGCGAAGCCGAGAAGAACGACCGAATCGTCGCGATCACCGCCGCCATGCCCTCCGGCACCGGCCTCGATCTGTTCGGCGCCAGATTTCCGGACCGCACCTACGATGTCGGCATCGCCGAACAGCACGCGGTCACCTTCGCCGCGGGCCTCGCCGCCGACGGCATGAAGCCGTTCGCCACCATTTATTCGACGTTCCTGCAGCGCGGCTACGATCAAGTCGTCCACGATGTCGCCATTCAGAAGCTGCCGGTGCGCTTCGCCATGGATCGCGCTGGCCTCGTCGGCGCCGATGGCGCCACGCACGCAGGCAGCTTTGACGTCGGCTATCTCGGCGCGCTGCCCGGCTTCATCGTCATGGCCGCCGCTGACGGCAACGAACTCTCGCGCATGGTCGCCACCTGCGCGGCCATCGACGACACGCCGTCCGCCGTCCGCTATCCGCGCGGCGACGCCGAAGGGCCGATGCTGGCTGATACCGCGACGCCGCTGGAGATTGGCAAAGGCCGCATCCTCCGCGAAGGCACGACCGTCGCGCTGCTCAATTTCGGCGCGCGCATGAGCGAGGCCAACAAAGCCGCCGACAAACTCGCCGCTATGGGCCTTTCCACCACGCTCGCCGACGCGCGTTTCGCCAAGCCGCTCGACGAAGACCTCATCCGCCGCCTCGCGCGCGAGCACGAAGTGCTGCTCACCATCGAGGAGGGCGCCATGGGCGGCTTCGGCGCTTTCGTGCTGCACTTCTTGGCGCGGGACGGCGGCCTCGACCGCGGCCTCAAGATCCGCACGCTGACGCTGCCTGATATTTTCCAGGACCAGGACAAGCCGGAGCTTCAATACGCCGCCGCCGGCCTTGACGCCGACGCCATCGTCAACGCCGCACTCCTTGCTCTCGGCCGCGGCGTCAACGAAGTGCGGGCTTAGAAGGTCGGTCATTCTCGTTCTCCCTCCGTTAGGGGGAGGTGGCGCGTGCGAAGCACGCGACGGAGGGGTGAGCGCCAATTCTGCAAACTCTAGCGCTGCCCCCTCAGTCATCGCTACGCGATGACAGCTCCCCCTAACGGGTGAGCACGAGTGCCATCGCGAGCGCGCGTCGGACACGTCATGCGTCAACGGCGCGCCGCCACCGCAGTGAGCCGCGCCGTAAGCTCGGCCTATGCTCTACTTCATTCTCAAGTCCGTCATCTCCGGCGTGATCGTCGCCATCATCTCAGAGGTGGCCAAACGCTACCCCGGCTTCGGCGGCCTCATTGCCTCGTTGCCGCTGGTCTCGGTGCTCGGCATGATCTGGCTTTGGCGCGACACGCATGACCCCGCACGTATGGCTCAGCACGCGACCGGCACATTCTGGTTTGTGCTGCCGTCGCTGCCGATGTTCCTGCTCATCCCGGAGTTGCTCCGCCGCGGCGTCGGGTTCTGGCCGGCTCTGGTCGCCGGCTCGACGCTGACGCTCGTGCTCTACAGCCTGATTGTCTGGCTCGCCCCGCGCTTCGGCCTTCGCCTCTAACGCGCACCAGCGCCCGCGCCCGCCGTAGCTTCAGCGAAGGCGGGTTGAACTCTCCGCAAATCATGGCAAGTCTCACACCTGCCAACGACGGAGAGCGAGCCATGGCCAAAGGTCAAATGCGTTCCAACAAAGAGAAGCGCAAACCCAAGAAGGAAAAAGACGCGAAGAAGAAATAGTCGCCTCTTTCACCATCCGACATGAAGAGCGCTGGATCGCCCGATCCAGCGCTCTTTCTACATGCGCGCTGTGCTCACGCGTCCGGCACAACAAAAGTGAACTGCGTTCCTTCCGCCGTGGAGGACGCCAACAATTCGCCCCGATGCGCCTGCGCGATCTCTGAGGCGATATAAAGCCCTAATCCCAGCCCTTCGGCGTTGTGTCTGTTTTCGCCACGGAAGAACGGTTGAAACAGCCGCGCCATGACCTCAGGTGCGATCGCCGCGCCGGCATTGGCCACCGACAGCTCAAACCCGCGCGCCGTCATCTCTGCGCTCACCGCAACCGGAGTGCCAGGCGCGCCGTGCGCCAGCGCGTTCGCCAACAGGTTCGAGAACAATTGTCCCACCCGCGCGCCATCCACATTCACCTCGCGCGGCACCGCAAAGCGCGCCTCGATCCGCCGCTCGCCCGCCAGCACCCGCAACTCATCCACCACATGCCGCAGCACCGGCTCAAGCGCTGTGGGCTTGCGGTGCACCGTAAGCCCGCCGCCCAAACGACCGCGCGCGAAGTCGAGCACGTTGTCGACCAACCCCGCCATCCGCACTGCGCTTCCCTGGATGAGCGCCACCACGCTCGCGGCTTTGGGATCGAGCTTGAGTCTTGCCAGCGACGACGCGCCGGCGCTGATCGACGCCACCGGATTGCGCAGATCGTGACCGAGCACCGCGATAAATTGATCGCGCCGCCGCGAGAGCAGCTGTTCTTCGGCCAGCCGTGTTTGCGCATCGAGATGGAAGGCGATCAGCTCCGCGAAGCTGCGAAACATGCCGACCACTTCGACGCGATTGAGCGCCGCCGGCTTTGGATCGATGGCGCACAGGGTGCCGAAGAAGGTGCCATCCGCCAGCACGATCGGCATCGAGATATAGCTGCGGAAACCGTACTGCTGCGGTGTGTGATGCGTGCTCCACTGCGCATCGCAAGCCACATCGTCGATCACCACCGCCTCGCGGCTCTGGCGGATTTCGTGGCAGATGGTGGACTCCACCACCAATTCGCCGCCCGGCGTCAGCCCAAACGCGATGTCGTCTTTGACGCTGCAGGCGATCCAGCGATCTTCGCTGACCCGCGCCACTGCCGCGAAGCCCATGCCCGTGATACGGCAGACGATGTCCAGCATCGTCGGCACCGCCGCGATGCTGGCGATTGCGGCCACATCCTTGGCGTAAGGGTCAATGCTGTCCGGCATTCCATCCCGCGTCAGGCGAAAACGACGAAGCCCGTTTCATCTTAGCATTGCGACACAGTAATTGCCGAAGTTTGTACGCACTTCGTCAAATGCGCGCATGCGGTACGCAGCTACGGAAGCGCGAGCAAAAAGAAAGCGGCACCCAGGGTTGGTGAATGGGGCCGCTTTCCGATCTGGACCGCGTTGCGGGGGGAGTATGCTCAGCGGACCAGCAGGCTAGTGCGCTATCAGTGCGTCATACGCGACCCACCCCAGCGCGGAGACAGACAGCAGCGCCCACGCCAAAGCGAGCGCCACTGGAAGCTTGTGCGAATGTCTCGGAGCGTTGTGCATGCGCTCCTCCCATGTCCATTAAATGCGGGAGCTTTGCGCATCTCTCGGCCGTTGGCGCCCAAGGTCGCTGCCAACGATGGCTCACCATAAGCCGATCGTTTCGCGTGTCGCGCGGTTTCTCGTTATTTCAGCCTGGCATGGTGATCAAACGTGCTGTGGTGGGCGATGTCGACTTGGTCCCGGCAGTCCAGCATTTGTCCGCACACAGAGCAGATCACGAGATGCTCGAACGCCGCGTCGGGATCGATACCCTCGCAAAGCTGCCTAACCGTGGGCGGCGGTTTTCTTGCGTTTGCCATGGGAACTTGACGCCGGCCGCAGGTCTTTGTTCCCTCAGGCGGACCTTCGGCCCCGAAACCAAGGCTAGTTCGAAAGGGTGCTCATGAGTGTTGGGACAATCTTAGTTTGGCTCCTGGTTGGCGCCATCGCCGGTTGGCTCGCTGGCGCGCTCATGCGCACGGGCGGGTTTGGCCTTGTCGGCAATATCGTGATCGGCATCGTCGGCGCCGTCGTCGGTGGCTGGCTCTTCCCGCAACTCGGCATCGCCGTCGGCACAGGCATGATCAGCAGCATCATCACCGCCACCATGGGCGCGGTGGTTCTGCTGTTCGTGGCGAGACTGTTTCGCCGCCGCTAAGCCGCGGCCGCCTGCTTAGGCGCGAGCAGGGTGCAGAGCGCCCAAGCTGTCAACGCGCCCACGATCTGTCCCGCGATAAACCCAGGCACATCTTCCGGCCGCACGCCTGCGAACGTATCGCTCATCGCGCGCGCGATGGTGATCGCGGGGTTTGCGAACGACGTCGACGCCGTCCACCAATAGCCCGCCGCAATGGTCAGCGCGACTGCCGCCGCCACCGCCTGCGGCCGCACGCGCGAGGTCATCAGGATCGCAAACACCAAAGCAAACGTCGCCACAGCTTCCGATAAATCCTGCGCGAACCCCGCCCGCGCATGCGTCGCCACCTGCACCAGCGGCAGCTCAAACATCGCATGCGCCAACATCGCGCCCGCCACGCAGCCCGCGATCTGCGCCACTACATAGCTCGCTGCGTCAGCCGCACTCAGCGCGCGCCGCAACGTCATCACCAACGTCACCGCTGGATTGAAATGCGCGCCCGAGACCGGCCCCAGCGCCGTGATCAGCACGAACAAAATCGCCGCCGTCGCGCCGGTGTTGCCGAGCAGCGCCACCGCGTCATTGCCGCCCGCCAGCCGTGACGCGAGAATGCCCGAGCCAATCACCACGCCCGTCAGCAACAGCGAGCCCACGAACTCCGCCGCCACCCGGCGCCACAACTGTTCGCTCACGCAGCGCCCGCCTGATCGTCCTTGGTCGCCCCGATGTTATCGAGACGCTTCTGCAGCGAGAGCCGGTCGAGCCCCGCAATCGGCAAGCTCGTGAAAATCGTGATGCGGTTTTGCAGCCGCCCGTACGTATCCGCGAACGCCGCCGCGATCTCCGCTTCACTGCCTTCAACCGCCGCCGGATCGGGCACGCCCCAATGCGCACTCATCGGCTGGCCCGGCCAGATCGGGCACACTTCGCCCGCCGCATTGTCGCAAACCGTGAACACGAAATCGAGTTGCGGCGCACCGTCTTGCGCGAACTCATCCCAAGACTTCGAGCGGAATCCGTCGGTCTTGTAGTTGAAGCGCTTCAGCAGCGTGATCGCGTGCGGATTGACCTCGCCCTTCGGATGCGAGCCCGCCGAGTAGGCGACGAACTTGCCCGCGCCGAAGCGCTGCAAAATCGCCTCCGCCAAAATCGAGCGCGCCGAATTGCCGGTGCACAGGAAGAGCACGTTGTAGGGACGGCTCATGATGCTTTCCGCTTCTTGGACGTTTGGACGCCCGGCGCGCAGCTGGCGCCGCCGCAGCAATTCTCGGTAAGAAACCCGACCAGCCCATTCATGGCGTCGAAATCGGCGGAATAGATCAGCGACCGGCTTTCGCGCCGCTGCTCGATCAGTCCCGCACGAGTCAGGTGCGCCAGATGAAACGACAGCGACGACGCCGGCAGCCCCAGCTTCTCCGCAATCGCCCCCGCCGCACGCCCCTCCGCCCCCGCCTGCACGAGGAGACGATAGATCGCCAAGCGATGCTCGTTAGCCAGCGCCGCAAGCGCTTCGACGGCGTGGGAGTTTTTCATTCCATATTTCCAGTATCGTGGAAATATGGAATGTCAAGCGCGGCGTACCGCCATCACCGAGTTCGAATGGTGCGCGGGAAGAGCATTGGGATGAGTTTGCGGTGACGTCGATTGTAGCGCCAAACGAAGTATTCCGTGTGAGCGCGCCGAAATACGTCTTGGAAATACACCATACCCTCGAACGTGAAGCCGTCAGTTTCATCGGCCTCAAGATCGATCGGTGCTGCAAGCCACGCTGCCTCACTTGGGTGCAATGACATGGTGACTTCGAAGAAGCCCTCGGTCCCGTCACCAGCAGCTAGAACAGGATTGCTGGCAAAGTGGTGTTTCAGTTCATCTGGCTTCTCAGCCAAGTAAAGTCCCGCTTGGATTTGCAAAATCGTGCCTGGAGTCTTTCCGAAGTTGGACATGGAAAATCGGAGAACGACTTCACCAATGTGATCGGATGCCCAGTCGATCATATGATCAAAATCGCGGATGAGATCGACCACACTGCCTTCGTCGATAACTGGCAAAATATAGGCACGCTCTGTATCCGCAGCGAACTCCATTGCTTGGATTGATGCTTGAGCATTGCTTGTTGCAGCGTTTGCGGCCTTCTCAGCAACCGCCAATTGCTCCGCAAATTCGTGTGCTTGCCGCCGAGAAGTGGTCGTGCCTTCGCGTAGCGCCCTATAAGTGACCCAAAACAATCCGGCGGTGAACGCAGCAAGAATAGCCGTTCCAATGAAGAGCAACAGTGTGAAGTACGCCACGCGGTCTTCGGCGCTTGGGAGCTCATGCGACACTTGGTGGGTTGCGCGCGCTGCGTAATCAGCGTGCTGATATGCTTGGTCGACCAGACCAAAAAAGATGGGAGTAAGAACGATGTATGCGCCGACCACGAGCGCGATGCCGATCGTGGCGCAAACCGTCCACAGGATGAACGTCCTGAACTTTTCCGAACTCAACGCACTCGGAGCCCCCAACTGCCGCCGTAGCCTCGTCGGGAATTCGTAGCACGCAAGTTCGTTCTTGATTGAGGCGACCGTCTCAAATTCCGCGGAAACCCCGCCCTCCAATCCCGCGGACATTTCGCGCGTCGGCTTTCATACAATCAAACGCTTGCGCGGAAAATTATGTTGGGTTGGCGCTATCCAATTCGACCGCTCCAAACCCGCCGTACACTCCTCGCGTCTCCTGTCGGGAGGTTGACGGTGCACCAACGACCATCAGCGCAGGGGACGTGAATTGGACGCGATGCGGCAGAGGTCCGCGAGGATCAAAACCGCTGTTTCGAGGAGAGAAAACGAAACTCGAAAGGCCCAGACGAAGTCGTTGTCTTCGTCATGCGCGCCGGCCGGGAACGAAGATGGGGCGCTAAGAGCGCAACGGATACCCAGCGTCGCGAGGATCGGTCCGGGGGCAACCCGGTTTGGCGAAGAGTTAGCGCCGGTCTTCATCTGCGATGTTTCGCAGCTCAGGCTTGCTTGCAAGGCGAAGCTGCGCAGCAGCGTAGACTTGTCTCTGAAACGCATGGCCCCCGTTGGTTCTGTAGAAACGCCGCTACGTCTTCGCCGGCCGCCAAAACAATTCACGTGGGGCGCGTAAGCAGCACCACCACTACCGGACTTTCCCGCGCAAGCTTCTTGCGCGCCCCACGCTCCCGCCTTCGCTCGCCTTGCGAGCTTCGGCGGGGCAAGCCCGCCTTCGCGCGGGTGACCTTGAAGCGAACCCGCAGCGCACGATGCGCGTGCGGCTAAATCCGCCGCGTCCAGGCTTCCGCTTGCGTCGCCTTGATCGCTTCTTCGATCGGCATCGGCACCACGTTGCGGAAGTGCGGCGAAGGCTCGGCCGCCAGCGCCACCAAAGCATCGACAGCGCCTTGCGGATCGAATTGGCCGTCGAGCAGGGCGGCGGTCTTGGCCATGTCTTCGGCGCGCGTGAAATGCACGCCCGGCTTGAACCAGGCTTTTTGCGTGGCCCACATGCGGTCGTTGAAGCCGGTTTTGTACGGTCCTGGCTGGAAGGTGATGACCTCAACCCCATGCGGCGCCAATTCCGCCTGCATCACCGTCGCGATCGCCTCAAGCGCGTGCTTGGACGCGCTGTAGGCGCCGACATAAGGGATCGGCATCAGGCCAACCATGGACGATACAAACACAATGCGCCCGCGTCCGCGCTCCACCATTTTGCGCGCCACCGCCTGCGTCAGCGCCAAGCTCGAGAACACGTTGACCTCGAACACCTTGCGCACCAGCTCGATGGGTTGCTCTGCAATCGGCCCAGTCTCGCTCACCGCCGCATTGTTGATCAGCACGTCGATCTCTTGCGCCGCCAAGCGCCCGCGATCGACGCTGGCCAGCAGGTCGATTTTCTCCGCGCGCAAATTCGGCTCATTCAGCGCCGCGATTTCGGCGACCTGCGCGTCGAACTGCACGGCCGCCAACACCCGATGCCCGGCCAGCGCCAATCCAAGCGCTGCGCCATATCCCAAACCCGAACCCGCGCCGGTGATGGCGATCGAAAGCGATGTCATGAAATCCTCCAGCCGCCTCATACGCGTGAGACCCGATCCTGGATCGCCAGCCTACTCCGCGGCAAGCGCCTGCGCACGCCCCAGATCGACGCTGACCAGTTGCGATAAGCCTTGCTCCGGCATGGTCACGCCATAGAGCCGGTCCATGCGCGACATGGTCACCGGATTGTGGGTGATGACGATGAAGCGCGTGGTGGTGAGCCGCTTCATCTCATCCAGCAGCGAGCAGAAGCGGTCGACATTGGCGTCATCGAGCGGCGCGTCGATTTCGTCGAGCACGCACAGCGGCGCCGGATTGGAGAGAAACACCGCAAAGATCAGCGCCGTCGCCGTCAGCGCCTGTTCGCCCCCCGAGAGCAGCGAAAGATGCGTCAGCCGTTTGCCCGGCGGCTGCGCATAAATCTCAAGCCCCGCCGCAAGCGGATCCTCGCTCTCGGTGAGCTTGAGCGCCGCCTGGCCGCCCTCGAACAATGTCGCGAACAATTGCGCAAAGTGCGCATCGACCTGTTCGAACGCCCGCATCAGCCGCGCGCGCCCCTCATTGTTCAAAGTGGTGATCGCCCGGCGCAATTTGGTGATGGCCGCAGCCACATCGTCTTTTTCGCGCGTCAGCGAAGCCACCCGCTCGCGCGCCTCGGCGAACTCCTCGTCGGCGCGCAAATTTACCGGCCCCGCCGCATCGCGCTCCGCCCGCAACCGCTCAAACCGCCGCTCCACCTCGCTGAGGGGCGCCGATCCCAGCGCCGCATGCAACAGCCCGCCCGCGACCTCGGCCATCGACTCGATTGGCTTGCCCGTTTGCTCCAGCGCCGCCGCCGCAATACCCGCCACCCGCGCGTGAGCCGCCTGCGCGTGTGCCTCGGCACTCGCCCGCTGCTCGCGCGCACCGCTGTGCGCGTGCTCCGCACTGCGCGCCGCATCGCCAGCAACCCGCGCCGCCGCCTCAGACTCCGCAACCCGATCACTCGCCTCAGCACGCTTGGCCTCAGCCGCGCCGGCCTCATCCATCAGCGTCTCAAGCTTAGCCCGCGCCGCAACCGGCGCGGCCTTAGCCGCATCACGCCGACGCTCGATGTCATCCAACTCAGCGGCGAGGGCGGCCAGTCGCTTATCCGCGTCAGCAATGCGCCCACGCCACTGCTTCAACTCGGTATCGACCGCGCTACGCCGCGCATCCCGCTGCACCCGATCGCGCACCAGACTCTGCGCCGTTGCAGCCGCCTCGGCCGCCGCCAACCGCGCCACATCCGCGTCCGCCCGCGCCGCGTTGAGCGCACTCTCATCCGGCGGCGCCATGTCCGCCCCGGCCGCTGCGCCGGCCGATTGGTCGAGCAGCGTGCGCGCCTCATCAATCTCCGTATCCGTCGCGCGCAATTGCGCATCCAACTCGCCGCGCCGCTCGCTCATCCGCGTGCGCTCTGCCTCAAGCCGCTCCGCCTCACGCACCGAATCCGCCGCCGCCGCCGCGAGCTTAGGCGCCTCGCTCCGCAACGCTCGCGCCTTGGCATCAAGCGATTGCCGCTCCGTTTTGGCTGCTTCCCAAGCCAGCTTTGCTTTCGCCGCACGCTTCTCAGCGCTGGCCAATTCAGCGCGCGCAGCGGCGAGGCGATTCTTGTGCTCCAATCGCGCCGCAGCTGGTTGCGGTGCGTCGGCCCGGCGTACGAAGCCATCCCAGCGCCAAAGATCGCCCTCGCGCGACACCAAGCGTCCGCCCGGCGGCAACTTGCGCGCCAGCGCCGCGCCCGCGCTCGCCTCAACAACGCCCACGAGCGAAAGCCGCGCCGCCAGCGCCGCCGGCGCCTTCACGAACCGCGCCAGCGAGTGCGCCTCCGGCGGCAAGTGCGGAGCAGGGGCCTCGGCGCCAGCCCAACGCACCGGCGCATCGGCGCTGATCGATGCATCCAAATCATCGCCAAGCGCTGCTGCCAGCGCTCGCTCGTATCCCGCCTCTACTTCAATCGAAGCCAGCACCGGTGGAAACTTCGCGTTCGCCGGCGTCGCCAATTTATCGAGCGCTTTCACTTCGGCTTCGAGCTGATGAAACGCTGCATCTGCCCCGCGCGATGCGCGCCAGGCAGCCTCATCCGCAGCTTCCGCGCGCTTCAACGCCGTTTCGACGTCAACAAGGGCGGTACGGACGTCGCCGCTGCGCTTCGTCGCTGCTTTCGCCGCAACCTCAGCATCCGCGATGCGCTTGGCCAACGCGTCTTCGCCCGGTAGCGCCCCAATCTGCGAAGCCAGCGATTGCTTGCGCTGCTCCAAGCGCTGGTGGCGGCCGCGCGCATCTTCTGCGGCATGCGACAATGCTTGCGCTCGCGCGCGATGCGCCGCCGCGCCTGCGGCGAGCGCTTCCAGCTTAGCTTCCGCTTCAGCACGCTTCGTCGCCGCCGCTTGCTCGGCGCTCTGCGCAACTTTCAGCGCTGCCTGCGCCTTTGCGCCATCGCCGGGGCCAAGCGCCTTCAATTCGTCGTCCAGCCGCGCCAGCGCTCCCTCAGCGTCGCGTTTCAACGCTTCGATACGTCCGCTTTCATCACGCGCGCGCGTCGCGTCCGCGTCGCAGCGCGCGATGACAGCGTCGGCTTCGGCGAGATCGCGCTCCAGCCCGACGCGCAAGCCCTCGAAACGGCGCAACACGGCAGCGGCGATCATCTCCGCTTCGCGCAGTGGCGCCAAACCATCGCGCGCGGTTTCGGCGCCGCGTTCCGCAGCGCTCGCATCGGCTGCGGCCTTTGCGACCGCGCGTTCAGCCCTGCGGAGATGGCCTTGCGCTTCCGCATCGCGCTCGCGCGCTTCGGTCCAGCGCCGATGCAGGAGCAGCGCCTCGGTTTCGCGCAGTGTCTGCGCCAGACCCCGATAGCGTTCGGCCTGCCGCGCTTGTTTCTTCAACGCCTGCGCTTGCGCGTCGATCTCCGCCAGAATTTCGTCTAGCCGCGTGAGATTGGCTTCGGCGGCTTTCAGTTTGAGATCGGCTTCGTGCCGGCGCGCATGCAGGCCAGCAATGCCCGCAGCGTCTTCGAGGATGCGGCGTCGATTTTCCGGCTTTGCCGCGATTAGCTCGCTGACTTGCCCTTGCCGAACGAGAGCAGGTGAATTGGCGCCGGTGGCGGCGTCTGCAAACAACAGCTGCACGTCTTTGGCGCGGACTTCGCGGCCGTTGATGCGATAGGTCGAGCCGATGCCGCGGCGAATGCGGCGTGTCACTTCGAGCAGATCTTCCTTGTCATGCGGCGCCGGCGCGCGGCCGGCGGCGTTGGACAACATTAGCGTGACCTCAGCGTGCTCGCGGGCAGGGCGCCCGGCCGTGCCCGAGAAGATCACATCGTCCATATCGCTGGCGCGCATGGATTTCGCGCTGGTCGCGCCCATCACCCAGCGCACGCCTTCAAGCAGATTGGATTTGCCGCAACCATTTGGGCCGACAACGCCGGTCAGCCCCGCTTCGATCGGGGCGCGTGTGGGGTCAACAAAGCTCTTGAACCCAAGAAGGCGCAGCTCGGTAATCTGCACTGTGAGCTAGCGCCTCATGCCTTAGTGATGTGCCGCCAAAGCTTGGTCGAGCATATGCGACAGGCCATCATAGGTGGTGACGGAGGGATCATCGACCTTTTGCCCGTTCAGGATGAAGGTGGGCGTGCCGGTGACGTTGAATTGGGTAGAGCCTTGATCAATGCGCTGGATGCGCGCTTGTCCCGACTGATCTTGGATGCATTGCATGACCTGTTCGGGCGACAGGCCGTTGTGCGCGCCAACCTCGTCGAGCGTATCGAGCACGCCTTGCATCGTGCCGGTGGCGAACATTTGCTGTTGATCGGCGAAGATTTCCCCGATGCGGGAGAAGTACTGATCGTTGCTCGCGCCATTGCAGCGCGCGACTTGGAATCCGGCGAGCGCCACTGGCGCCGGCGCCGTGAGGATCTCGCGGAAGACGAAGAACACTTTGCCGGTGTCGATGTAGTTGGCCTTGAGTTGCGGAAAGACGGTCTCGTGGAAATGCGCGCAATGCGGGCAAGCCGCAGACGCGTATTCGATGAGTGTCACCCGAGCGTTCGATGAGCCCAGAACCATGTCGTCAGGGGTGACGAATGTCTGCGCTTCTGCGCGGGGCAAGCTCGCGGCGACTGCAAAGGCGGAGGCGCCGAGAAGCAATGCGCGGCGGCTGGCGTTCAGTACATTCATCGCTATCCTCAATGTCCCGCCAACGCCTGATCGAGCAGCCGCGACAGACCCTCGTAAGTCAGCACGCCCGGATCGTCGATTTTGTGTCCGTTGAGGATGAAGGTGGGCGTGCCGGTTATCTGGAAGTCGCGGTCCGCCTGGTCGGCGATCCGCTGAATGCGCTGACCACCGCCTTCGTCAGCGATGCACTGATCAACTTGCGCTTCGGTAAGACCGGTTGAAACGCCGATCTCCATCAGTTTGGCGCGGACACCCGCCATGGTGCCAGTGGCGAAGATCGCTTCTTGTTGGCGGAACAATTCATCGACGCGCGCCATGTACTGCTCAGGCGCAGCGCCCCCGCAGCGCGCGATTTGAAAGCCTGCGACCGCCACCGCTGCCGCGCCCGCCGGAGTGGCCATTTCACGCATAACAAAACGGACTCTTCCGGTGTCGACGTAATGCGTTTTGAACTGCGCCCAGACAGTATCATGCCACTCCTTGCAGTGCGGGCAGGTCACAGACGCGTACTCGATCAAGGTCACCGGCGCATTGGCAGCGCCAATCGCCATATCGTCCGGGCTCGGCGCACTGCTGGAAGAGCCGCTCGCGCCGCCGCTGCAAGCAGCCAGCGCCAACAGGCTTGCGCCGCCCAAAATCAATTGCCTACGACCGACAACGCTCATGCGCGGAACCCTCCAGAAACTGCCTGGAGGCATAGAGTTTTTTTGGAGCTTAGAAAACCTCAGCCCTGCTTGAGTGCGCGGCCAAGCCGCATGAGGGCTGATTTGAGGTCGGGGTCGTCAACTGGGCCCAGCGTCCTGGAAAGCGTGGTTTCCTCGGCCTCAGTCAAGGGTTGGTTGAGGCGGCGGACGTTGGAGGGGCGCGTCGGAAGGGGGGTTGATCGGTGCTCCAGCTTAATTGCGGTGAGTTCGATACCGGCTGAAACCCTCAGCTTTTTGATAATTAGGTCCTCGTTGTGGGTTAGAACCGGAGTCCGCGCGCTAGGCGCGGAAAGGGTTAGAACCCCACCCTTTAGCTTGGTGGGTTGGCAGAATGAGCAGAACGGCTCACCGACAAATTCTGCCCAACGGCGCTGAAGCTGAGAAAGGCCGACCGTTCCCTTGGGCAACAAGGGCCTTAGGACGCGGGCAAATTGGCCCGACGCCTGAGGCGCCCCGCGTGGGGCAAGCCGGCCACGCTGACCATTCAGGCTTTGGGCGGCGCGCGTCTCCGCATGCGGGTCTGTCGCTGGCGCTGGCGCCGGCCGGAATTTGTCGCGCAGAGACACGGGGCGGCTAGCGAATCGAAAAACCATGAAGAAAGAGTAAAGACGCCCCATGCCCGCGCTCGCCCAATCCGCTGCCGCAACTGTGAGCAAGCCCGGGGCGACTCGGGAAAACCTGCGGAAGTCGTTGCTCAACTGGTACGACCGCAACGGGCGGGAACTTCCATGGCGCGTGCGCGGCGGGCGGGCCGAGCCGTACCGCGTGTGGCTCAGCGAAGTGATGCTGCAGCAGACCACAGTGGCAGCGGTCGGGCCGTACTTCGCGAAATTTCTGGATCGCTGGCCAGATGTGGACGCGCTTGCGGCTGCGCCGCGCGACGACGTGCTCGAGGGGTGGGCCGGGCTCGGTTATTATTCACGCGCGCGCAATTTGCATGCGGCAGCGCAAGCGCTCGCCCGCGACGGCTTCCCGCGCGACGAAGCAGGGTGGCGCAAGTTGCCGGGTGTCGGCGCCTACACGGCGGCCGCCATCGCGGCGATTGCGTTTGATGAAGCGACCAATGTTGTCGACGGCAATGTTGAGCGCGTGATCGCGCGGTTGCGCGCGGTGGAGAGGCCGTTGCCGGAGGCGAAGGCGGAGTTGCGCGCGCTCGCCAGCGATCTGGTGGCGAGTGATCGCCCCGGCGATTGGGCGCAGGCGCTGATGGACCTGGGCGCCACCATCTGCACGCCGAAGGCGCCGAAGTGTTTGCTGTGTCCGTGGCGCGCAGCGTGCGCAGCCTTCGCGACGGGTGCGCCCGAGAGCTATCCGCGCCGGGCGGCGAAGGTGGCGAGGCCGGAGCGCTTCGGCGTTGCTTTCCGCGCTGAGCGCGACGGCGCGATCTGGCTCGTGCGGCGTCCCGACAAAGGTTTGCTCGGCGGCATGGCGGGCTTGCCGACGACGGAATGGCGCGGCGAAGCGTGGTCACGCGCTGAAGCGCTGAGGCACGCACCCGCGAAGGCCAAGTGGAAGCACATCGGCGCAGTGCGCCACATCTTCACGCACTTCGCGCTGACGCTTGATGTTTATGCGGCGCGCGCCGAACTTGCCGGCGATGGCCGCTGGGGCGACGCTGCCGCGCTACCGACCGTGTTCAAGAAGGCCGCGCTGTTGGAGGGAAGCGATGACTGAAACGTTCGAAGGCGGCTGCAGCTGTGGCGCGGTGCGCTTCAAGCTCGCGTCGCGGCCCATGTTTACGCATTGCTGCCATTGCCTCGATTGCCAGAAGCAGACGGGCGGTGCGTTTGCGATCAATGCGCTGATGGAGACGTCGCGCATTGAGATGCTGACGGGCGAGCCCGTAAAGGTTGAGATGCCGAGCCCGAGTGGGCGGGGGCATGACGTTTATCGCTGCGGAAAATGTGAAGTGGCGGTGTGGAGCGATTACGGGCGCAGGCCGTATCTGCGCTTTGTGCGCGTGAGCACGCTGGACGAGCCGCACGCCATCGAGCCGGACGCGCACATTTTCACGAAAAGCAAAGTGCCGTGGGTTGGATTGCCGCCGAACGCGCGCGCCTTCGAGATTTTCTATGACATGAAGCAGGAATGGCCGGCTGACAGCATGGCGCGGCGCGAGGCGGCTTCAAAAAGCGCATAAAGCGAAGGACGCAGAGGGGAGCGATCTCTGCGTCCTTGCTTCAGTTCAGATCGTCAAAGGCTCGGCGTTAGACGACGATCTGAGCAGCCTGACTCATCACGGCTAGCGCAGCAGGAAGGATAAATGCGGCCGCTAGAGCCAGGCTGAAGAATTTGTGCGAGAGTGACATTTGCTGCGCCCGTTGGTGTTTCTGTTTCGATGAAAACAACATACGGGCGCGGTGGTCTTAACGCTGTGACCGCGGGCACGCTCACGCACGCGATTAGGGTTTCGCCAGTTTTAGTCGTATGCAGGGGGATGAAACACAAATCCGCCCCCAAACGTCACCCGCTCGACACCGCGCCGAAGGACGGCCGAGCGTTCTGGTCTTGGAAGACAGCCGGCGAAAGCGCCGACCCGACCTCCAATCACGCCATTCACTGGAATGCCGATGCAAGCGCGTTCGAGCCCGCCGGCGATACGCCAAAAAATCGGGTGGAGCTGTGGGGCCCGCTGCCGCACGAATGGGAGCCGGTGCGGCGCTGAGCTAAGTCACGGCGCGGTGACGTGGACTGGCGCGTCGATGCCGAAGTTCGCCGCGATGATAAGGGCAACATACAAAACCAGTGCGAGTGCGCAGAGGTAGATTACCCTCCGCGACCTCAACCGGTTCGGGATTCCTGGATCAGTGCATTGAGCTTATCACGCGCCGTGAGCTTGATGCCGCTGCGGCCCATGGTGATCCAACCTTCATCGGACCACTCGTGCAGCTTGCGATTCACCTTCTCGCGTGAAGCGCCGATGCGGCGCGCGAGTTCGGTTTGGGTGAGCGTGACGTTGGCGCTGTCGCCTGCTTCTTCAAGCAAACGCTGCGCGAGGCGTCCGCCGAGGTCGAGCACTTGTGCGTCTTCGAGCGCGGCGTCGGCATGGCGCAAGCGGCGGCTCATTTCCGCGATCAGCTTCAGAAGCGCGCGCGGCTCACTCTCAAGCACGGCGAGCGCCTGATCGCGGCCGATGCGCAAAAAGCGCGAACGGCGGATGGCGCAGATGTCAGCGGAGCGCCTGCCACCATCCAGCACAGCCATTTCACCAATGACCGCGGGCGGCTTCAGCGACGCGAGGCGCACGTCCTTGCCGGCTTCAGTTGAGCTGCGCACTTCGACTTCGCCTTCGAGCAGCACATAGAGCGCATCACCCTTGTCGCCCTTGGCGAAGAGGAGATTGCCGGGTTCCACCGTAAAGGGTCCGCCTTGTTTGGCCAAGCGTGCGCGCGTCGCTTCAGACAGCGCAGCCAGCAATTCTGACTTCGCCAACGCAGCTTCGACGTTCTGGAGATCGGCGCCCGCCATGGCGCGCAAGATCGCCGCCGCGAAGCGGCGCGTCAATCACTGACGCGCGCTTCACGTCGCCGGGAGCGGCGAAAATCGGCTATGGCGCTAGGATGGCGCGCTGGAGGCCTCCAATTGCACGAGTCCCCCCGCAACGAAGCCGGCGCACGCCGCGCTCCGTTCCTCGCGTAGCTGCTGCGGGCCGGTTTCCATGTTGCTCAATCGGCGCGCGGTGGCGCGGATGCGGGCGGCGTTGTCACGCGCATCGGAGGCAACCGAGCTGCTTCGAAAGCCGAGTGCGGCAGCCGCACGCAGTGCGCTGAAATTCCCGGGATCGGATCGCAGCTCCGGCAGGTCGGCATAAGCAAGACAACGCGACGCCGCGAGATAGCGTGCATCGCTCATGCGTGCATCCGCTGCGTTCGCCGAGAATGGCGCCAGCGCGGCTAGCGCCACAACAATTGAAAGTATGCGCTTCATGTTGGACTCCCTGTTTCGAAACAGTTTCGAACCCGCGAGAGGAAAGATGCGCGACAAGATTGTGTCGGGTGTGGCGAACGCGAGAATTTGCGACGGAGAGTTGATGTCCAGCGACAGGGCGGGCGGCGTTACTGCCAGTTCACGTCAGGAAGTCGCGCAAAATATGAGCGCAGCGATAAGCGCGCCTCTGGCGTCGACGAATGACGTTAGTGCGCTGCCGGCGCCAGCGCCATTTGGCGACGGATTTCGCGGCGCAGCAGATCGATGTTGTGACCGTCCGGTTGGCTGGCGAGGCGCCAGAACGTCCAGCCGTTGCAGGCGGGCGCGTCCGCCGCGACTGCGCCGATGCGATGAATCGAACCGGTCATATCGCCGAGCGCCACGCTGCCGTCGGCGCGCACACGCGCTTTTTTGCCGTTCGGCGAGACCAGAATTTCTCCCGGCTGCACTAATCCTGCTTCGATCAGCTGCCCAAAGGGCACGCGTGGCTCTTCTTTCTTGGAGCGCGTCACCATCAAATCTTCTGCAGCCACGGGCGTTACTTTCTTGATCCGCGCGCGGGCGGCAGCGGCGTAAGCCGGATCGCGCTCGATACCGATGTAGTGGCGGCCCAAGCGCTTGGCGGCAGCGCCGGTGGTGCCGGTGCCGAAAAACGGATCGAGGATCACTTCGCCGGGCTTGGTTGTCGCGAGCACCACGCGGTGCAGCAGCGCTTCCGGCTTTTGCGTCGAGTGCAGCTTGCGGCCTTCTTCGTCCTTCAAGCGCTCGGCGCCGGTGCAGAGCGGCAACGTCCAGTCGCTGCGCATTTGCAGCTCATCATTGAGCATTTTCAGCGCGTCGTAGTGGAAGGTGTATTTCGACTCTTTCGCGCGCGAGGCCCAGATTAGCGTCTCGTGCGCGTTGGTGAAGCGGGTGCCTTTGAAGTTCGGCATCGGATTGGTCTTACGCCAGACGATGTCGTTCAGGATCCAGAAGCCGGCGTCCTGCATGGCTGCGCCGACGCGGAAGATATTGTGATAGGCGCCGATCACCCAGATGGCGCCGTTCGGCTTCAGCACGCGGCGCGCTTCCGCGAGCCAGGCGCGCGTGAATGCGTCATAGGTCGCGAAGTCTGCGAACTTGTCCCACTCGTCGTCGACGCCATCGACCACCGATTGGTCCGGCCGCGTAAGCTCGCCGCCGAGCTGCATATTGTACGGCGGGTCGGCAAAGACGAGGTCGACAGACCCGTCCGCAACCGAGCGCATCGCCTCGACGCAATCGCCTTCGATGATCTTGTCTTTGAAGTGCCGCGCCATTCATCCCACCGGGGAAGATTTGAAGCTTGAATGAGTCCCCGAATCAATGGGCGCCAGCGGCCATTAACCACGTTCATCTGCAGAGACAGCCGCCCCCGGCGCCGTTATCACATCCGGCGCATGAGCGCTGACGCAGAGTCATTCGACCGTTTCGCCCAATCCTGGCGAGCTTACGCGCTGATCGCGCTGATCGCGCTAGCGTCGGCGTTGTTCGGGACGGGCGCCGTGCCGGTGATGGATCGCGACGAAGCGCGGTTTGCGCAGGCCAGCCGCCAGATGGTGGAAAGCGGCGATTACGTGCGCATCCGCGTGCAGGATGAGGAACGCAGCAAGAAGCCAGTTGGCATTCATTGGCTGCAAGCGGCGTCGGTGCGGGTGTTCGAGCCGTTTGCACATCGGCTGAATGCGATCTGGATGTATCGCGTGCCGTCCGCGCTCGGCGCGCTGATGGCGGCGCTGGCGACTTTGTGGGCGGGCACGCGGCTCATCGGCGCGCGCGCAGCGTTTTGGGGCGCGGCCTTGTTTGCATCGAGCGTGCTGCTCGGCTTCGAGGGCATGACCGCGAAAACCGATGCGGTGCTGTGCGGCTTCACGGCGCTCACGCTGGCCGCGGCTGCGCAATTGCACATGGGCGCCGAACGTCCGCGCGCGTTGGCTTTGGTGTTTTGGGCAGCACTTGGCGCGGCGATTTTGATCAAAGGGCCGATCGCGCCATTGGTCGTAGCGCTGACGCTCGTGCCGCTCGGAGTTTGGGAGCGGCGCTGGCGTTGGATGAAGCCGCTGGCGTGGTGGCCCGGGCCGCTGCTGATGCTGCTGATCGTGCTGCCCTGGATGATCGCGATCTATTTCGCGACGGATGGGCGCTTCTTCGCGGAAGCGATTGGGCACGATCTCGGCGGCAAGGTCACCGGCGGCTCGGAAGGTCATTCCGGTTGGCCCGGCTATCACACGCTGCTGCTGCCGTTGCTGATCTTCCCGGCGACGTTTGCGTTGCCGTTCGCCGCGCGGCTGATGTGGCGGACACTGCGTGCGCCGCGCGCCGAGGAAACCTTGCGCGGATTGCGCTTTGTGATCGCCTGGGCGCTGCCAAGCTTCCTGATGTTTGAGCTGACACCCAACAAGCTGCCGCATTACACACTGCCGGTTTACGGCGCGATTGCGCTGCTCTGCGGCGCGGGCCTCGCGGCAGCGTTCGAAGGCGGCGCGCGCGTGACCAAGTGGATCGGTGTGGCGTTGTCAACGCTGGTGGGCGCGGCCTTTGTGGCATTGATCACCCAGGCCGCGCCTTTGGTGAGTGTCGAGATGCGCGGGCTGGTGCTCGCCTTGGAAATCGGCGCGGCGATCGCTGTCATAGCGACGCTTTTGGTGTTTGCGTTCGTGAGCAAACTGGCGCCGCGCGTCGCGGCCGGCGTGATCTGTGCGCTGCTACTTTCGTTCAGCGTGCGCCAAGTCTTGCTGCCACGCGCTGATGGCGTTCAGCCGACCGGCCAAGCCGTCGCCGCGCTAGAGCGCGCCCGGCTCAGCACGCGCCCGCTTTGGGTTATCGGCTATCGCGAAACCAGTCTGGTGTTCTCAACCCGCACTGATGCACGCCTGACCTCTGCTGAAGATGCAGGCCAGCACGCCGCTCCTGGCGATGCGCTGATCGTCGACCAAGAAGATCTCAGCGCGCTACAAGGCGCGCTCAATTCACGCGATCTTGCGTTTGCGCCATCGGGCGAGCCGGTGCGTGCGCGCAATATCGGCAATGGCGATCGCGTAACACTGACTATCGGAACCGTTCAGCTCGCGGCGCGCAACTGAAGCTGCGCTTGCAGCGCGTCTTGCACTGGCTTGAAACTGCGCCGGTGAATGGCGCAAGGGCCAAGCCGCGCCAGCGCTTCTTGATGCTCCGGCGTTGAATAGCCCTTGTGCTTCGAAAACGCGTAGCCCGGATATTGCGCGCAGAGCTCCGTCATCATCCGGTCGCGCTCGACCTTGGCGATGATCGAAGCGGCGGAGACAATCGGCACGATCACATCGCCATCGATCACCCATTCCACCGGGCACGGCAGATCGGGCGTCATGTTGCCGTCGACGATCGCGGCGACCGGCGTCTCGCTTAGCGCATGGAAGGCGCGCCGCATGGCCAGATGCGAGGCGCGCAAAATGTTGATCGTGTCGATCTCTTCAACGCTTGCAACGCCGACGCCGACGATCGCCACCGCGCGGATCTTCGCCGCTAGCTCTTCGCGCGCTTCCGCCGTCAATTGCTTTGAATCGTCCAGCCCCTTGGGCCGGCCCTTGCGGGGGAGGATGACGGCCGCGGCGACTACCGGCCCTGCCAGCGGCCCGCGCCCCGCCTCATCGATCCCACAAATCGCCATACGCGCGAGCATGGCCGAAACCGCTCCCCAGGCAATCCGCAAGGTCGCCCGACATTTAGACAATGGTGCTTGACATCTGGATTGCGTCATGTATAGTAAGCTTGTCATTTAGACGAGGGTACATGACATGCCGAATTGGCTGCGCTGCGGAGAGCTTGGGTTTGGCGGCTGGGTGGCGATCGCCATTGGCGTGGCGACCGCGCTCTCGGTCGCTCTCAATCACTAACGCCTCAAACAAATTCGACGGAGGGTACAATGTGCGGAAATGAAAACGGTCTCGGCATCATAATGGGTTTGATCGCTGCGGCGGCGATCCTGATTTTTACGTTTGCTGAGAAGCATTGGGGCGCTCACGCAGCGCTGCCGGCGCAACACACAATCAGCGCGCCGGCGACGCATGTGGCGTTTGAACTGGCGCCGGTGACGCTCGACATTGATCTCGCCAATGCGCGCGTGTCCGTGGACGTGAGACTCTGACATGACCTGTGACCCCGGCGATTTGCCGCCGAAGGCCAAGCAAGCGTCGCGCGCCTACATGCGCGATATGGCAATCGCCGCGGTCGTCTATGTCGGCGTCGTGTTCGGCGCGGTGACGCTCATCCGGCACATGCCGTTTAGCCTGCCGCAATGGCTGGTAGTGATCGTCGCGCTGACGCCGCTGATGCCGGCGCTGATGATGGTGCGCACGTATATGACGTATCTGCGCTTCATGGATGAACTTGGCCGCCGCATTCAGACAGAAGCGTGGTTGATCTCCGCTGCCGTCGTGGGGCTCGGCACCTTTACGTACAGCTTCCTGGAAGAGTGGGCGCATTTCCCGCGCATCGATCTGGTTTGGATTTTTCCAGCGCTGATCTTCTTTTGGGGCATCGCCACATTTTACGTGCGGCGGCGCTACAAATGAAAAACCGCCTCAAAGTGCTGCGCGCCGAGCGCAATTGGAGTCAGGCGGATCTCGCGGATCGTCTGGAGGTCTCACGCCAGAGCGTGAATGCGATCGAGACCGGCAAGTACGATCCGTCGCTGCCACTCGCCTTCAAGATCGCGCGCGTGTTTGCAATGCCCATTGAACAAATTTTCTCCGACGAAGCAGAGCAACCGGCATGACCCAGACCGCAAATCCGCCACGCATCAATGTTGGCGCATCGCTCGTTCGTATGACGATCGGGGCAGCGCTCGGCGGCGGCGCGCTCTATCTCTACATGACCCACGCTGCCGAAATTCGATGGGCCGACGGCGTTGCCATCGCGGTGTCGCTCATCTGCTTCATCGCCGCGGTGCGATTGTTTGGCGAGTCGCTCGATCCCAAGAAGCTCGCCGTGCGCATGGAGGTGGAGGGCGAGACCACGCCGAAGGAAGCCAACAGTGCGCGCGTGCAAGCCGTGCTGCTGATCGCGCTCGGCGTTTCCATCGTTTGGCCGGTGATCGCCACCTTGAACGGCTGGCCGGCGCCCGTGTGGGCTTACGCTGTCACCGCGATCTTCATCGTCATCCGCGTGGGCTACACACTGGTGATGTGGCGCACCACCGACGAATTCGCGCGCCAACGCACGCGGCAAGTGGCGTGGTGGACATACTTTGTCAGCCAGACCGCGCTGATTGCCTATGCCGGCGCTGAGCGCCTCGGGCTCACGCCGCCGCTGACCGCATGGGACATTATGGTGCTCACCACCGCCACCTCGATCGCCGTGGCCGCCTTCATCGGTCGGGCCAAAGTGGCGGCCTGACTTGATCGCCGGGGCGGGCGCCGTTACGCGTCCGCAGCATGCCCGGCAACACTCCACGCTGTTTTCAGGACGTCATCCTGACGCTCCAGACTTACTGGGCGGAGCAAGGTTGCGCGATCCTGCAGCCCTATGACGAACAGGTTGGCGCGGGCACGCTGCACCCGGCCACCACTCTACGCGCCCTCGGCCCCAAGCCTTGGCGCGCCGCTTATGTACAGCCGTCGCGCCGCCCGAAGGACGGCCGCTACGGCGAGAACCCGAACCGGCTGCAGCACTATTATCAGTTCCAGGTCATCCTGAAGCCGAACCCACCGAACTTGCAGGATCTCTACCTGCAATCGCTTGTGCGCATCGGCATCGATCCGCTGCTGCACGATATCCGCTTCGTCGAAGACGATTGGGAAAATCCAACCGTCGGCGCTTGGGGCTTGGGATGGGAAGTGTGGTGCGACGGCATGGAGGTGTCGCAGTACACCTACTTCCAACAAGTCGGCGGTTTCGATGTGCGCCCCGTCAGTGGCGAACTCACCGATGGCCTCGAGCGCTTGGCGATGTACGTGTTCGGCGTCGATCGCGTCTACGACCTGCCGTTCAACGATCCCGCGAGCGCCACGCCGCTCACCTATGGCGACATCTTCCTCGAAAACGAAAAGCAGCAATCACGCTTCAATTTCGAACTCAGCGACGCTGAGCAAAACCTACGCTGGTTCACCGACGCGGAGGCGACGGCGAAGCGCTTGCTCGAAGCCGGCGCCGTACTGCCGGCGTTCGACTACACGCTGAAGGCGTCGCATCTCTTCAACCTGCTCGACGCCCGCGGCGTGGTCTCGCCCACCGAACGCCAAAGTTTCATCGCCCGCGTGCGCGATCTGGCCAAGGGCTGCGCGAGCGCGTGGGCGGAGTCACAACAATGACGCCGCGTGATGACGCAAACACTTCCCCGCCCCCTCGCGGGGCGGGGGCAGGGGGTGGGGGGCGTTCAAACGCGCCGGCGCCCGAGGCCCGTTCCTCAAAACTCGGCCACGGCTGGGCTCCCGACCCAAACGGAGCAACGCGCCAAAAGGACCGCACCCGCACAAAACTCCGCGCCCAAGGCCTGCGCAAAGAGCTGACGCTGTCTGAGAAGAAGCTACGAGATTTGCTCCGCACCATCGAAGGCGCGCACTTCCGCAAGGAGGTCGCCGTTGACGATTATGTCTTCGACTTCGGCTGGCTCTCAGCGCGGCTGCTTGTTGAGATCGACGGCTCAATTCACGAACGCGCCGACGTTCAAGCCAACGACAAAGCCAAAACCATTCATGCCATCGCGAACGGCTTCCGCGTGCTCCGCTTCGCGAACAATGATGTCTGGGATCGTCCCGCGTGGGTCGTCGCGCAGGTGCGCGATGCATTGAACGCCTGCTTGTCGGATCGCCCCCCACCCCTAACCCCGCCCCGCAAGGGGGCGGGGGACGAGTAGCGCATGGCCGAATTGTTCATTGAACTGTTCAGCGAAGAAATCCCGGCGCGCATGCAGAAGCGCGCGGAGGAGGATTTGCTGAAGCTGCTGCGCGAGAAGCTCGAGGCGCGGGGGCTGGCGTTCAAGGACGCGCACACATTTTCTTCGCCGCGCCGCCTCGGCGTCAGCATCGCCGATCTGCCGGCCAAAGCGGCGGACGTGAACGAAGAGAAGAAGGGGCCACGCGTCGGCGCGCCCGATCAAGCGATCCAGGGCTTTCTGAAAAGCGCCGGGCTGAAGGTGATCGGCGAAGCGCAAGTGGTCGAGGACAAGAAGGGCGCTTTCTACGTCGCGCGCATCGAGCGCGCAGGCGAGGCGACCGCGGCGATCGTGCAGCAAGTGCTGCCCGAGATCGTTCGCCAATTCCCGTGGCCGAAATCGATGCGCTCGCAATCGAGCGACCTGCAATGGGTGCGCCCGCTGCACAATATCTGCTGCACCTTCGATGGCCGCGAAGTGAAGATCGATGTCGCTGGCGTTGGTAGCGAAGCCGCGACCTGGGGCCATCGCTTCCACGCACCCGCGAAAATCGCGGTGACCTCGTCCGCGCAATGGGATCGCGATCTCCGAGCCGCGAAGGTCATCCCGCTGCGCGATGATCGAAAAACCTACATCGTCGACGCCGCCAAGAAGGCGTGCGCCGAGCGCGGCCTCGAATGGGTGGAAGATCCGGGCTTGCTGGAAGAGGTCGCAGGCCTTTGCGAATGGCCGCAAATCATTTTCGGCGACATGGACCCAGCGTTTCTCGATCTGCCGGGCGAAGTCATCCGCCTCTCAATGCGCACGCACCAAAAGTATTTCGCAGTGCGCGACCCGAAGACGAAAAAGCTCGCGCCGCACTTCATCGCCTTCGCCAACATCGAAGCCAAGGACGGCGGCAAGGCCATCGCCGCCGGCAATCGCCGCGTGCTCTCGGCGCGCCTGAACGATGCGCGCTTCTTCTGGGAGACGGATAAGAAGACGCCGCTCTTCACCGAAGAGCGCAAAGAGAAGCTCAAGAAGATCGTCTTCCACCAGAAGCTCGGCAGCGTGTGGGACAAAGTCGAGCGCGTGAAAGCGCTGGCGGTCGAACTCTGCACCGTCACCGGCGCCGACAAAGACCAAGTCACCCGCGCCGCCGATCTCTGCAAAATGGATCTGGTGACGGAAACCGTCGGCGAATTCCCCGAACTGCAAGGCCAGATCGGGACAGAGCTCTATCTCGCAGAACTAGGCGCCTCCCCGCCCCCCGGTGGGGCGGGGGCAGGGGGTGGGGGGCGTGCAAACGCTCCGGCGCCTGATCGTCTGAACGCCCCCCACTCCCCGACCCTCGCCCCACAAGGGGGCGAGGGAGATCAAAGCGTCGCCATCGCCATCGAAGATCACTACCGCCCCCTCGGCCCCAACGATCGCGTGCCAACGGACAAAGTCGCCGTCACGCTCGCGCTGGCGGACAAGCTGGATACGCTTGTGGGTTTCTGGGCGATTGATGAGAAACCGACAGGATCAAGCGATCCGTTTGCGCTGCGGAGAGCAGCGCTCGGTTTGGTCCGAATTCTGCGCGACAATAGTTTGCGCATCGAGGCGCAAGATTGGGCCTACGTCGCTCTAGAGCGGGCGCTGGGATTCAGGAGAGGGGGAGCCGAGCCCGGCTTTGCCGCCGTCGCGCCCGCGCGCGATGCTGTTTTGAGAACGCATTGGTCTTCAAAAGACGAGGCTAACAATCTGCGGACCCTTCTTACCAAGACCGGCGGCGACCTTGAGTACGCGCTCGAAGAACTCAAGTCCGCATGTTCTGTTATCGCCTGGGACGTTCTCGCCTTCTTAGCCGATCGCCTCAAAGTTCAGCTCCGCGATCAAGGCAAGCGCCACGATCTCGTCGATGCCGTCTTCGCGCTCGGAGATGACGATCTCGTTCGCATCGTCGCGCGCGTCGAAGCACTCGACGCGTTCCTGAAAACCGAAGACGGCAAGAACCTGCTCGCCGGCTACAAGCGCGCCGCCAACATTCTCGCGGCCGAAGAGAAGAAGGGCAAATGGAGCGCGGCGGAAGCTGAAGGCCAAGTCGACGCCTCCAAACTCGCCGAGCCCGCCGAGAAAGCGCTGCACGACGCGCTCGCCACGGCGCTGCCCGCCGCGCGCGCCGCGGTGGAGAAAGAAGACTTCGCCGCCGCCATGAAGGCGCTCTCGGGTTTGCGCGCGCCGGTCGATGCGTTCTTCGAAAAAGTGCTGGTCAACGATCCGCAGGAACAACTTCGCCGCAATCGACTTTTGCTGCTCACGCGCTTAGTTGAAGCGACGTCCGCGGTGGCGGATTTCTCGAAAATCGAAGGATAGGCGGCATGGCTGCGTCGCAAGCGAAGCAATGGGTTTATGGCTTCGGCGGCGGCGAGAGCGCGGGCGATGCGTCGATGAAGGCGCTGCTCGGCGGCAAGGGCGCAAACCTGGCTGAGATGTCGAAGCTCGGCCTGGCGGTGCCGCCAGGCTTCACGCTCACCACCGAAGTCTGCACCGAGTTCTACAAGAACAACCGCAACTATCCCGCCGAACTCAGCGCTCAAGTCGATGCCGCACTCGCATCGCTCGAAGCCAAAACAGGCAAGACATTCGGCGACACCGCCAACCCATTGCTCGTCTCCGTCCGCTCCGGCGCGCGCGCGTCGATGCCGGGCATGATGGATACGGTGCTCAATCTCGGCCTCAACGACGAAACCGTCGAAGGCCTCGCCAAACTCTCCGGTGATCCGCGCTTTGCGTACGACAGCTATCGCCGCTTCATCCAAATGTATTCTGACGTCGTGCTCGAACTCGAGCATGGCGCCTTCGAAGAAACGCTCGGCGCGCTGAAAGACGAACGCGACTATCGCGCCGATACCGAACTCAGCGCCGACGATTGGAAGCAAATCGTCTCCGAGTTCAAACGCATCGTCGAGCGCCAGCTCGGCAAACCGTTTCCGTCCGATCCGAAGGAGCAGCTGTGGGGCGCAGTCGGCGCCGTCTTCTCAAGCTGGATGAACGATCGCGCCATCTTCTATCGCAAGCACAACAACATCCCCGAAAGCTGGGGCACTGCCGTCAATGTGCAGGCGATGGTGTTCGGCAATATGGGCGAAACCTCCGCCACCGGCGTCGCCTTCACGCGCGATCCGTCCACGGGCGAGAAGAAATTCTACGGCGAATATCTCATCAACGCGCAAGGCGAAGACGTCGTCGCTGGCATCCGCACGCCGAAGCCGCTGACCAAAGCTTCACGCGAAGCCATGGGCGAGGGCGGCCAATCGCTCGAAGAAGCGATGCCCGAAGTGTTCGCCGAGTTGACGCGCTTCTATCAATCGCTCGAAGCACATTATCGCGACATGCAGGATCTGGAGTTCACGGTCGAACGCGGCCGCCTCTACATGCTGCAGACTCGTAACGGCAAACGCACCGCCAAAGCCGCACTCAAAATCGCCGTCGATATGGCGAGCGAAAAACTGATCACCGAAAACGAAGCGATCCTGCGCATCGATCCGATGGCGCTGGATCAGTTGCTGCATCCGACCATCTCGCCGAGCTATCACCGCAGCTTGATCGTCAAAGGCTTGCCGGCATCGCCGGGCGCCGCTGTAGGCGCGGTGGTCTTTGATCCGGACGAAGCCGCCGATCTCGCTAGCGCCGGCAAAAGCGTCATTCTCGTGCGCGAAGAGACCAGCCCCGAAGACATTCACGGCATGCATGCCTCGAAAGCCATCGTCACCGCACGCGGCGGCATGACTTCGCACGCCGCTGTCGTGGCGCGCGGCATGGGACGGCCGTGCGTTTCAGGCGCAGGCGAAATCCGCATCGACATGAAGGAAGGCGTCTTCCGCGTGGGCGCCCGCGTCGTGAAGAAGGGCGACACCATCACCGTCGACGGCTCCAGCGGCGAAGTGCTGCAAGGCGCGGCTGATATGGTGCAGCCAGAGCTCACCGGCGATTTCGGCACGCTGATGGAGTGGGCCGACAAAGCCCGCCGCATGAAAGTGCGCGCCAACGCCGAAACGCCGGAAGACGCGCGCACCGCCGTGAAGTTCGGCGCTGAAGGCATTGGCCTTTGCCGCACTGAGCACATGTTCTTCGACGCCGAACGCATCGCCGCCGTGCGCGAGATGATCTTGGCGGAAACGCAAAGCGGACGCGTGGCCGCGTTGGCGAAGCTTGAGCCGCATCAGCGCAAGGATTTTGTCGAAATCTTCCGCATCATGGGCGCGCGTTCGGTGACGATCCGTTTTCTGGATCCGCCGCTGCACGAATTCCTGCCGCACACCGAAGAAGACTCCATCGAAGTCGCCAAGACGCTCGGCATTGACGCAAAGGCGTTGATGGCGCGCGTGAAGGAACTCGCGGAAGTAAATCCGATGCTTGGCTTTCGCGGCTGCCGTCTCGCAATCGTCTATCCGGAAATCTACGAGATGCAGGCGCGCGCCGTGTTCGAAGCCGCATGCGAGGTCGCGGAGGAAATCGGCGTTGCACCGGTTCCTGAAATCATGGTGCCGTTCGTGATCTCGAAGGCGGAGTTCGATTTCGTCAAGCAGCGCGTCGATAAAGTTGCGGGCGAGGTGTTCGCGGAAAAGAACCGTAAGCTCGATTACTCCGTCGGTACGATGATCGAGCTGCCGCGCGCGGCGTTGCGCGCCAAGGAGATCGCCGAGTCCGCCGAATTCTTTTCCTTCGGCACCAACGATCTCACCCAAACCACGATGGGCCTGTCGCGCGACGATTCCGGGAAATTCCTCGGAACCTTCGTCGAGCGGGGCGTGTTACCGCACGACCCGTTCGTTTCCATAGACGCCGAAGGCGTGGGGGAGCTGGTGGGGCTTGCTTGCGAACGCGGGCGAGCAGCACGTGTGGGGCTGAAGCTTGGCATATGTGGAGAGCACGGAGGCGATCCCGCCTCGGTTGCGTTCTTTGAACGCGCTGGGCTCGATTACGTGTCCTGTTCACCCTACCGGGTGCCCATCGCTCGCCTGGCGGCAGCCCAGGCCGTGCTATCCGGAAAGCGTTAGCGCCCCTCAACCGAGCCAGGCGCCGCTACGTCATATCCCGCAGTGCAGCGCGGCCGGAGGTCGCGCCCCGGTTCGCTTAACAGGTGAACCGGCACGGTCCTGGCAAGGCTTTGGCCACTTTGGGCTTTCTCGGCGTGACCCTCACGCCGCAGGCGGTGCGGAAGTGCAGGCAAGTATACGGGAAAGCGAGACTATGAACAAAAAGTCAATCGCCGCCCCGGTGAGCGGCGTGTATGCCCGCCCAGCTTCGCGTCAGGTTGTTGGCGAGGCGTTACTATTGCGGTCACGGCAGTTTGCTTGGCGGTCATCTGTGCCAAAACTGCACGCAATTAAGCGGGGCTTAATGCATTTGTCGTTGTTCTGGCGTCGACTGGCTATCTTTGCGGGTGAGATTCGGACCCAGGTGATGGTTGAGATCGAACGTAACCCCCTGGCCGTGCGCCAGGGCGCAGCGACGATCATGTGCTTGGCGGCAGCTGCTGTCGCTATGCCCGTGATTTCGTATCGCGCTGCCGAACAGCGTGAGGGCGCTGAATGGACGGCTACGTCCACCGCGTTCCGCCAAGCCTTCCAAGATAACTTGCTGCAAAACGCCGGCAACCCGAACGCCCGCGTTGAGCTGACCTCTTTCCACACCGGTGACGGTTTACGGGCCCGCGGCACGGCGACGTTGTTCGATAGCGCGGACTCTCGCGCTCTGATGGTGCAAGCGGTGTTGCGCGGCCCGTCAGCCGAACCGGTCGCCCCGGCTCAGCCCACGATCAACGCCCGCGAACAGAACTGCCTGTCGCAGGCAATTTACTACGAAGCCCGCGGCGAGACCCAACAGGGCCAAGTCGCCGTCGCCGAAGTGGTGATGAACCGGGTTCACTCGCCGTTTTATCCGAAGTCGATCTGTGCGGTGGTCTATCAGGGCTCCGACCGCAGCACTGGCTGCCAGTTCACCTTCACCTGCGACGGCTCGGTCAATTCCAACCCGCGCGGCCGCGCTTGGATCCAAGCGCAGCACCTCGCGACGGCGGTGATGATGGGCTACACGCGCCCGATCACTCAGCACGCCACGCACTATCACACCAACGCGGTCAGCCCGGGTTGGTCGTCGATGCTGATCGAAACCACCACCATCGGCAGCCACGTCTTCTACCGGATGCCGAATGCGGCCGAACGCGCTGAGCTCATGGATGCCGCCGTGCATCGCCGCGCCCCGGTGGTCAGCCCGCAGGAAGCGCCGTTGATCCCGCCGGCCGATCAAGCTGCTGCTGAAGCCGCTGCGACCGCTGCTGGCGACAGCGCCGCGAAGCCGACGACCGCGACGCCGTCGGAAGCCGCGCCGGCCCCCGGTGAGCGCTCAGCGCAAGCCACGCCAGCCGGAAGCTCGGCCTAAGCTTTAGGCGTCGGGCACAAAGTTCTTCGCAATCTGCTTGCGCATCGCGCCTGGGAAGAAGCGCGCGAAGAAGCGCGCCTTCTCCGCTTCTTGTCCGACCATGTAGTGGATCTCTTTGCCGTGCGCGGCGTCCCATGCGCGCTCAGCGGCCATGCTCACCGGATAAATCGGTGTTTTGTTTTCGGTGAGAGAGTCACGAATGGTGCGGTTGGATTCCGCCGCTGCGATTCCGTCCAGGATCGCGGTGTCGACGAACCACGGCATCAAACTCACCACGCGCACGCCAAAGCGTGAAAACTCGACATCGAGCGCTTCCGTGAGCCCGCGCACGCCGAACTTCGTCGCGCAATAAACCGCCAGCCGTGGCGCACCGAAGACGCCAGCAACAGACGCTGTGTTGATGATGCGTGCGCCCGGTGTTCCGCGCAGCAATGGAATCGCTGCGTTCACGCCATTGATCACGCCCTTGAGATTCACATCGAGCACCAGGTCGATATCTTCGTCCTTCATCTCCTCGATGAAGCCGCCTTTGCCGACACCGGCATTGTTGAAGAGCACATGCATGCGTCGATTGGTGGCGTTGCCGAACGCTTCGACCGCGCGTGTCCAGCCGCTGCGATCGCGCACATCGAAGGCCATCGACATGCGCTGACCTTCGGGCAGCATCGCGGAGGTCTCGTCGAGGCCTTTCTGGTTCACATCGAAGAGGCCGACGAACCAGCCGCGCTCAGCGAAGAGCTTGGCGGTGGCGCGCCCGATGCCGGAGCCTGCGCCGGTGACGAAAATGGTTTTTTGTGCGTCTTGTGCGGTCATGGGCGTCGTCGTCCGACGTTGCCCGCGCCCCGTCAAGCATGCCGCAACGTGCGGCGCAGCGCAGCCGGCGGGGCGCCGTAGAGGCGGATGAACGCGCGGCGCATGCGCTCAGGATCGCCGAAGCCGGTCTTGCGCGCGATCTCCTGGATCTGACCACCGCGTTCGAGCGCCGCGCGCGCGGCGTCAGCACGGAGTCGCTCCACCGCCTTGGCCGGCGTGACGCCGGTTTCCTCTGCGTAGGCGCGTGCGAAGTTGCGTTCGCTCATGGCGGCTTCGCTGGCGAGACGCTCGACGCTGAGGTCATCGGCCAAGTGCTCGCGCATCCAGGCGTTGAGTTTGGCGAAGCGATCGTTCTCAGAGTCGAGATCGAGCAGCGCCGAGTGTTGTGCCTGTCCACCAGGGCGTTTGGCGTACACCACCATCTCACGCGCGACGGCGGTGGCGATTTCTTCGCCTAGATCCTCGCCGATCATTGCGAGGGCGAGGTCGATGCCGGCGGTGACGCCGGCAGACGTCCAGAGCTTGCCATCACGCACGTGAATGCGGTCGGGCTCGACGGTCACGTTTGGAAATAAGCGCGCTAAGCGCGGCGCTTGGCGCCAATGCGTGGTGGCGCTCTTGCCGTCGAGCAAACCGGCTGCGGCGAGCAAGAAGGCGCCGGAGCACACGCTAGACATACGGCGCACGCGCAGCAGCAGACGCTTGAGTGACGCCTTGAGCGCGTCGTTGCTCATCATCGCGCGTGTGCCTTGGCCGCCGGCAAGGATCAGCGTGTCAGCCTCGCGCAGGCGGCTAAGCGGCTCGGCGGGCATAGACACGGCTGAGGACGATCGCACCAATCCGCCGGCTACGGCGACGACGCGCAGCCGATAGGTCGCCTTGGCTTCACGATTGGCGATTTCGAAGGCAGCGATGGGGCCTGCGGCGTCGAGCAGCTGAAAATCCGGGAAGACCAGGAAAGCGATGTCGCGCGGCTTTGGCGGAAAGGGAGGGTTCTTTGACATTTCCGCCAAGAGATGGCGCCGCTACAAGCTCACGTCAACGCCGGAGAACGCACATGTCAGAGCCGCTTCGCATTGTTTTCATTCTGTACCCGCGGCTGACGCAGCTCGATTTCACCGGTCCGTACGAGGTGCTGGCGCGCATGCCGAATGCGGAGATCGTGCTCGCTTCGAAAGATGGCGGCTCGCTCGTTTCCGAAACCGGTTTGATTTTCGGCGGCATGCGTTGCCTCGCCGATATCGATCATGCCGACATGATCATGATCCCCGGCGGCCCAGGCCAAACCGACGCCATGCTCGACCCGGAGTTTATGAGCGAAGTGAAGCGGCTCGGCCACGGCGCGACGTACATCACGTCCGTTTGCACGGGCTCGCTGATTCTCGCGGCGGCGGGGCTGCTCAAAGGCAAGCACGCCGGCAGCCATTGGGCGTATCGCGAATTGCTGGCGTCGTTCGGCGCCATTCCTGATCCGGCGCGCGTCGTGCGCGACGGCAACATCTTCACCGGCGGCGGCGTCACGGCCGGCATCGACATTGCGCTGACCATCGTCGCTGATATCGCGGGCGAAGAGACGGCGAAGATGATTCAATTGATGATCGAATATGCACCAGCGCCGCCGTTCAATTCGGGCCGCCCGGAGACGGCGTCGCCGGAAACCATCAACGCTGTGAAGTCGCGCTTCGCCGCGTTCGCCGAGCAAAGGCGCAAGGCCATCGAGACGCTGGCGGGGAACGCCTGATGTTGGCGCTGCGCCCGAACTGCGAATGCTGCGATAAAGATTTGCCGCCCGAGAGCGCAGAGGCACGGATATGCACGTTTGAGTGTACGTTCTGCGCCTCGTGTGTGGAAGGCGTGCTCAAGGGCGTTTGCCCAAACTGCGGCGGCAACTTCGTCCCGCGCCCGATACGGCCTGCGGAGAAGCTGCTGAAATATCCGCCGTCAAGTGAGCGGGTGCATCACAAGACGCCCTGTGCCTGAGAGATTGGCGCTCACGCCATCTGGCGCGGAATGATGCGGCCGCTAATGTTGCTCGCGACGAGGGGGACAACATGCAGCTGAATCGAAGAGCCTTTGTTGCGGGCGGCGCGGTGCTGGCGACCGCAACGCAAGCAGCTGCATCGGTGGGCGCCGGCAACGCCATGCAGCGGCGCGCCCTCGAGCAGCTGAGCCGCTACGTCGAGCAGCACCGCACCGATTGGGGCTTGCCGGGGATGACTGTATGCGTCGTCGATCGCGACGGCTACACGGGCTTCATTCGCTCGGGGCTCGCGAACCTTGAACGCCGCGAGCCGGTGCGCGAGGAGCACATTTTCCAGATCGGCTCGATCACCAAAATGATGGTAGCGCTGACGGCGTGGTCGATGATCCAGGAAGGCAAGCTGTCGCCGGCCGATAGGCTCACCGCGCTGATGCCGGAACTGACCGTCGCCAATGGCGGCGACATCACGCTGCAACATTTGCTCAATCACACCACCGGCATGCCAGACGATGCGCCGCTGTTTCCGGAGGGCGGCCTGTGGAGCGGCTATGCGCCGGGTTCGCACTGGTCCTACTGCAATCTCGGTTACGACATTCTCGGCCTGATCGTAGCGCGGCGCGATGGACGTTCGTTGCAGGCAGCGATGGAAGCGCGCCTGTTTCATCCGCTTGGGATGACCCAAACATTGAGCGCAATCCGCGTCGGCGATCGCGCGCGCTATGCGCAGGGCTACGGCCCCCCGTACAACGACCGCGCCAACCTTCGTCCGGGCCCGATGGCGCCGATGCCGTGGGTCGATCTGGACCGTGGCGCCGGCTGCGTCGCATCCACCGCGCACGACATGGCGATCTTTGCGCGTTTCCTGACAGGCTTAGCGCAAGGACACGGCGGCCCGGTGCTCTCCGATGCGACCGCAGCGCAATTCATGGCGGCGTCGACGCCAGGTTGGGACGCCACCGGCGCCTACGGAAACGGCATCGCGCGCATCACCATCGATGGCCGCAGCTATTTGCACCACACCGGCGGCATGATCTCGTTTTCTTCCGCAATCCACGTCGATAGCGAAGCGGGGATCGCGGCGTTTGCTTCGTCGAATGTCGGCGGCGGCCTCAACTATCGGCCGCGCGACGTGACGCTGCATGCGTGCAAGCTGTTCAAAGCGGCGCGCGATGGTGCTGCCGCGCCGCCGCCAAGGCCGACGCGCGCTGCGGTAGAGCATCCCGAGCGTTACGCCGGCGTGTTCACTGCCGCCAACGGCGACGCATTCGAAGTGCGACCCAATGGAGATCAGCTGAAGCTGCTCTATCAGGGGCGCGAAACCAAAATGCAGTCCTCGGGCGGCGGCTTTGCGTGTGAGGAGCCGGCGTTCGCAGTGAGCGGCTTGGTGATCGACGTTGAGAGCGATCACGCCGTGCGCGCTTGGGTAGATGATCGCGAATACCTTGCTGGCGCGGGGCGGACCTACAAACCCGCAGCGTCGGCAGAACTGCGCGCGCTCGCGGGCCGCTATGACAATGACGATCCCTGGTACGGGCCGATCACCGTCGTGGCACGCGATGGCAAGCTATGGGCAGGCAATACCGACGTGATCACGCCACTGAGCAATGGGCTCTGGCGCTTCGGCGATGAAGATTGGTCACCAGAGCGCGTGCGCTTCGACAGCGTCATCAACGGCCGCCCGATGCGGCTTATCTTCTCGGGAAATCCGTTTGTGCGGCGCTTCAGCTAGGCGCTGCCTTGCGCTGACGAGAGTTGTGACGGATCGAAGCCGAGCGACTTAATCGCGCGCTCCCACTTCTTGTCATGCGCTTCGTCAAAGACGATGGCGTTGTTCGCATCCACGACTAGCCAAGCATTTTGCTTCAGTTCATTTTCCAGTTGCCCCGCGCCCCAGCCAGAGCAACCGAGCGCCAGTACAAACTCCTTCGGCGCATCGGCCTTCGCAACGGCCTCAAGCACCTCGCGTGTGGCAGTCAAGCGAATACCAGGCGCCACGTCTTGCGTGCCTTCGCCCGCCGCGAAATCCGCCGAGTGCAGCACATAGCCCCGATCGGGCCGCACCGGGCCGCCATCCATCACCGTGCGCGCGCCGATCGGGTCAGTGGCGCTGAGGCCGAGATGGCCGAGCACTTCACTCAGCGTCACTTCGTCCTTCGGTTTGTTAATCACTACGCCCATGGCGTGTTGGGCGTCGTGCGAGCACATCATGATGACAGCGCGGTTGAAGCGGGGATCGCCCATCTCCGGCATCGCCACCAAGAGCTTGCCCGCCACCGTATCTCCGAGTGTGTCGCTCATCGCCCAATCGTCGCGCTCCGCGCGGTTCCGCGCAAGTGGCGCTCGCATCTGGCGCGGCTTCGCCCTACATGGGCGATGCGAAGAGGAGACAGCGTATGATCAAAGTAGGCGAAAAGCTTCCGGACGTGCAGTTCAGCGTGCCGACCAACGAAGGACGCAAGGACATGCGCACGTCCGAGATTTTCGGCGGCAAAACCGTGGCGCTGTTCGCCGTCCCCGGCGCCTTCACGCCCACGTGCTCAGCCCGCCATTTGCCAAGCTTTCGCGATCACGTCGCTGACCTGAAAGCCAAGGGCGTCGACACAATCGCCTGCACGTCGGTCAACGATTACTTTGTGATGAACGCCTGGGCCAAAGATCAGAACACGGGTGACGACATCATGATGCTTGCCGACGGTTCCGGCGAGTTCGCCAAGGCCGTCGGGCTTGACGCTGATTTCTCCAAATTCGGGATGGGTTCGCGTTCCAAGCGCTATTCAATGATCGTCAAGGATGGCGTGGTACAGACGCTAAACGTTGAAGAAGCTGGTGAATACAAGGTTTCCAGCGCCGAGCATATGCTCACCCAATTGAGCTAATCGCGCGCCGCAAACCGCAGAAGGCGGATTAAGAGATGGGTTCGGTCGTTCTCGTACTGGCGGTCGCCGCGATTTTTCTGGCGTTCAGCGCCATCAAGGTCGTGCCGCAAGGCTATCAATGGACCGTTGAGCGCTTCGGGCGTTTCACGCGCGTCATAAAGCCCGGCATTTCGTTTCTGATGCCATTCGCCGATCGCATCGGGCGCAAGCTCTCCATGATGGAGATGGTGCTCGACGTGCCTCGCCAGGAAGTGATCACCAAGGACAATGCCATCGTGTCGGTCGATGCGGTTGTGTTCATTCAAGTGATCGATCCGGCGCAAGCGGCCTACGAGGTGCAGAACCTCAATCAGGCCATCCTCAATCTGTCGGTCACCAACGTCCGGACCGTTGTCGGCGGCCTGGAACTCGACGCAGTGCTTTCCGAACGCGAACAGATCAACGCGCGCTTGCTCACCGTGCTCGATGCCGCGACCCATCCGTGGGGCGTGAAGTGCACGCGTATCGAAATCAAGGATCTGACGCCGCCGGCCGATCTCACTGCCGCGATGGCGCGCCAGATGAAAGCCGAGCGCGAACGCCGTGCGCTGATCCTCGAAGCGGAAGGCGAAAAGCAAGCCGCCATCCTGCGTGCCGAAGGCGCCAAGCAATCGGCCATCCTGCAAGCCGAGGGCCAGCGCGAAGCTGCGTTCCGCAACGCCGAAGCGCGCGAACGTTCCGCTGAAGCCGAAGCCAAAGCGACGGAAGCGGTGTCGGCGGCCATCGCCAAGGGCGACGTCAACGCCATCCGCTATTTCCTCGGTCTCAAATACGTCGAAGCGTTCTCGCAACTCGCCAATTCAAATCAGCAACGCACCGTGATCGTACCAACCGATCTCGGCGGCCTCGCCGGCCTCGTCGAAGGTCTGCGCACACTCAACGCGCAACAAGGCGGCGCCAGCGGCGGCGGGACGCGGTAAGTCACTGCACGCGTACCGACGACGTTCCCGACATTGGCGTGATTCGAGTTGTCAGACCTGAGCAACGCTTGTCGAAACTAACATTTGATAGCCGCTAACCCTGCTGCACTATCGCGGCGAGCGAGAGCAATTGCCCCGCAGTCCCACCTCGTGGCTTGCTGCGCGCCAGCGGATTGCGATGAAGACATTTGTTCTTGGAGGCGACGGCTTTTGCGGTTGGCCGCTGGCGCTGCGGCTGTCGGATTGCGGGCACGACGTCACCATCGTCGACAATGGTTCGCGGCGCCAAATCGATGCTCACCTCGGCACAGGCTCGCTCACACCCATCGCGCAATTGCAGGAACGCGTTGCGGCGTGGCGTGACATCAGCGGACGCGCAATCAATGTCGCGGAAATCGATCTCGCCAGCGGTTTTCGCCAGTTTCGAAGCTTGCTGGTGGAGGAGCGGCCTGCCGCCCTCGTTCACCTCGCGGAGCAAAGAGCAGTGCCTTATTCAATGGGCCCGGCATCGCAGCGCCGCTATACGTTCAGCAACAATCTCCGCGCCACGACCAACGTTTTGATTGCACTGAAGGACAGCGGTCTCGACGCGCATCTCGTGCATATCGGCTCGACTGGAATCTACGGTTACGAGACGCTCGGCTATTGCGTGCCCGAGGGCTATATCCGCGCCCACTTGCACGCCGACGGGTCGCCATCGAAAACCCTTGACATTCTGCACCCGGCCAATCCGCTTTCGATCTACCATTTGACCAAAGCTCAAGACCAACTCGCGCTGGCCTTCTTCGCCAAACACGAAGGCATTCGCGTCACCGAATTGGTGCAAGGCACCGTGTGGGGCACACAGACCGCAGAAACGGCGCGCGACGAACGCTTGATCAACCGCTTTGACTATGACGCCACATACGGCACCGTCCTCAATCGCTTTGCGTTGCAAGCCGCGCTTGGCTATCCGCTCACGGTGTACGGCGGCGGCGGGCAGACACGCGCTTTCATTCACATTGGCGATGTGATGCGCTGCGTTCAGATTGCGCTCGACAATCCGCCCACCCGTGGCGAGCGGATGCAAGTTTTCAACCAGATCGCGGAAACCATGCGCGTCAGGGATATCGCCAACCTGGCTCGGCAAGTCTGGCCGGGCGTCACCGTCGATGCGTTGGACAATCCACGCGACGAGCCGGCGTCAAACGAGTTCGCGCTTTCCAACGAGGGCTTCCGATCGCTCGGCCTGACGCCGCGTTTGATCAAGGAGGGATTGCTCGCCGAAATTCGCGATGTGGCTGCGCGTTACGCACATCGCGCGGATCGGTCAGTCATCGCGCCGGCGGGTTCAGCGCGTAAACGCAGAGCGCCGCGCGAGCTCAGGCGCGAGGTTGCTGCGCCGCAGGGTATGCAATAGGCGCCGGGTATCGCCGCCCGTTTCTAAAAACAGGGTCGGCGCATAGCTCAAGACTCGTTCGCGCTCCGCGACATAGTTTTCCCATGTGCCGCTCTGAAGAAAGGCGCAAATGCGGTCGGCCAACGGCTCGGCGAACGCATGACCGATGCCGTGCGGCGCCAAAAACCGCTCCATCTCGGAGCCTGCGCTGACGAGCGGCACGGCGCCGTAATAGCCGCCTTGGTACATGCGGCACGCCAATAAAAGCGGCGAATTGCCAAGCGGATCGTGAAAGTCGAAGCACCATGAAAAGTGTACGGCGCCGTAGATCGCCTCCAGATCGTCAGGAATTCGATATTCTCCGCCATGCATCCAGTTGGGCAGGCGGCTGACGACATCCATGAAACGCTTCATGCCCGTCTCGGTGGGATAACCGCGCGTGCGAATTTCGACGCGATCCGGGAAACGCTCCGCGATGGTTGAGAGCAGTTCAATGCTGCGCTCGCATCGAAGCGTACCGTTCCAGCCGATCACCCATTTGTCGCGCCGTTCCCGCCAGCGGTGCGCGGCGCTTGTCAATGCGGGCGGCGGACTCGGAAGCTGAATCTTGTTTTCAAGAACGGAAGATGCGCCGCAATAGTTTTGCACGGGTTCATAATAGCCACGCAGAAAACCGGGCGAGAGCACGACCAGATGATCAATGCGCTTGAGTAAGCGCTGCTCCAACCAGCGGAAGATGGCGCCAGCGGGCGTCTGCTTGAAAAAGATGCGCTGGATGTCCTCGATTTCGTACACCATCCGCGCGCGAGAGCCCGTCGCCCACTTGGCCAGAAGACCTAGGACTGCAGAATCGAAGAGCCGCGCATAGATGACATCGGCGCGACGCAACACCGCGCGATGGCGAAGCAATATGAGCCAAGCCTTGAACAGAGCCGGCAGCCTCGTCAAATAGGCGGCGTCGCGCATGTCGCCGAGATGTGTGTTTGGCCAGCTCGGTTGGAATTGCGCATTGAATTTGTTGCGCCGGAACGTGAAGGCGTCGACGACGGCGCCTGCTCTGATGAAGGAGGTCACGCGCAGATTGACCGTGTGGCAGGTCACGTCGGCCGCGAGATAGACGATGCGCGTCGCTGATGCCGAAGGCGCGATTTTGGGATTCATAAGACACTGCTCGCACGCAATCGTGGGAGAACACGGTATTCGGCGCCGCCGAGCAACCCTTAAACCCAACCGCGCGCAAGCTTCGCCGCAGGCGCTCGGCCCTCCTATCATTTGATAGAGAATTGCGCTGGCGCACTAGGATGGCGCACTAGGATAGGGCGTATGGATTGCGCGCGTCTAACTTGGCCGAGTCGATGGCGGCCATTGATTTGAAAACATTGGCGCACATCGCGAAGAACAGGGGGATGAGCCGCGCGCAATTCGACCGGGTTGAAAAGCGCCTAAACTCCCGCCCATGCGCTTCGTCGCCGAACCCATTTCCGATCTTCGCCTCCAGCGGTTTCACCGCTGGGCGATGCTGTGGCTGAAATGGCTTGTCTCGTTTCTCGATGGCGCCGGCGCCTTCGCGCCGATCTCCGAACAGGCCGGCGCAATCGGCCATCGTTGGCTCGATGACATCGAGCGTATCATCCTAAACATTGTCATGTTGCGCGCGGCCCCTAGCGTGCGCCGAAACCAACCGCACAAAGGCGTCAGCCGGCGCCGGCGCAATGACGCCGCCGTGCGACGCGCCATCGTCGGCTCACACTTGCGCCGGGCGCTGCGCCGCAAGAATTTGCACCAACGCATTGAAGCGCTCAGCCAAAGCGTGGCGGCCCTTGTCGCGCGTTTGCTGCGTCGTCTTCCGCACGGCCTCACCCGCCGCCGTCCGATCGTCGCCGCGCCTGAGCTACGCGCCGCCGACGCGCGCACTTCACTGTTTGGGCCAGCGCGCGCCGCCGACACGTCTTAGCCAAGTGAGCTTGGTGTCCTCCGTACATCCTTTGTGCCTTCGTGTTGAAACACGAAGATCAAGAAGGATGCACAAAGAAGATAAAGGCTCGTTGGGCCCTCGCGCACCCAGCCCAGCATCGCTACATTAGCCCCATGAAAGACCTACTCGACTTTCTAGTTGCCCTCGGCCCCCAGCACTGGCTGGTGTTCGGCCTAGCGCTGCTGATCGCCGAGATGGCGACGGGCACCACCTACATTCTTTGGCCCGCCGTGGCGGCGCTGATCACGTCATTCCTGGCGTTGGTCGGGGTCGATAATGGCTTCATGCAAATCGCCATCTTCGCCGCGCTCACCATAGTGCTCACCGCCTTCGGCCATCCGCTGGTAAAGAAGTGGCGCGAAGAACGCAGCGGCCGCGCCATCAACGAACGCGCGACACACATGGTCGGCACCCGCGGTGTGTTGACCGCGTTCGCCAACGGCGTCGGCGCCATGAAGATCAACGACAGCATCTGGCGCGCGGAAAGCGAAGAGACGCTGCAAGCCGGCGATCAAGTCGAGGTCGCCTCGGTGCACGGCGCCACGGTCAAGGTGCGCCGGCCGCAGGCGTCCTGATCATTCGCGTAGCAATTCGTTGACGCTGGTTTTGGACCGCGTCTGTGCATCGACACGCTTCACGATCACCACGCAAGCGAGACTCGGGCCGCCCTTAGGATCGGGGAGCGAACCTGGAACGATAACGCTGTACGCCGGCACTTCTCCACGCATGACTTCACCAGTGGCGCGATCGATAATCTTGGTGGATTGGCTGATGAACGTACCCATCGCCAACACCGCGCCTTGGCGCACGATCACGCCTTCCGCCACTTCCGAGCGGGCGCCGATGAAGCAATCATCTTCAATGATGGTCGGGTTGGCTTGCAGCGGCTCCAGTACGCCGCCTATGCCGGCGCCGCCGGAGATGTGCACGTTCTTACCAATTTGCGCGCACGATCCGACCGTCGCCCAAGTGTCGACCATCGTACCTTCATCGACATACGCGCCGATGTTCACGAAGGAGGGCATCAGCACCACGTTCTTGGCGACGTAGGCGCCGTGGCGAACGACCGCGCCGGGAACCATGCGAAAACCGGCAGCTTCAAATTGCGGTTTGACCCAGCCCGCCGTTTTTTGAGGCACCTTGTCCCAAGCGTGACCGAAGTAGGTCGATTGGCCCAACAAATAGCCAGGTGTTTCCGCGGCATACATGCGATTGGCCGAGAGCCGGAAGGAAAGCAGCACTGCCTTCTTCAACCATTGCTGCGTCGTCCATTCGCCATTGCCACTCCGCGATGCGACGCGGGCTTTGCCGCTGTCCAGCAACTCCAGCGCCGCCTCAACGGCCTCGCGATCGGCGCCTTGGGTTTGCGGCGTCAGCGTATCGCGCCGCTCCCAGGCGGCTTCGATGACGGCGACGATCTCGGGTTGGCTCATAGCCAACAGCTAGCGCGGTTCGCCGCTCAGCGTCGAGAGGACCGAGCGCAGAAACGCCTTGGTGTCGGGGGCCGTGTGGTCTGCATGGGTGCTCTCCGCACCGATCAGCACCGTGGCAAAGCCGAGCGCACGGGCGGGTTCAAGATTGCGCGCGGAATCCTCGATCAGCACGCTCCGCGCCGGATTGATCGCGCACGCCGCGATCAATCGTTCGTAGGCCGCCCGCTGTGGTTTCGGGGCGAGGCCCGCCGCTTCGATGTCGAACACCAACTCGAAGCAATGCGCGATCGCCAGTTGCGCCAAGGCGCGTTGGCCATGACCGCCACCGCCATTGGTGAACACGATCTTGCGGCCAGGCAGTCGTTCAATGAGCGCGCCGAGCTCCGGATCTGGATCGAGCACCGAATAGTCGACGTCGTGCGCGTGCGCGAGGAAGTCGTGCGCATCCATAGCGTGATGGCGCGAGAGGCCGACGACAGTAGCGCCGTAGTCGTCGAAGTAGCGCTCACGCAGAACCAAGGCTTCGGCATCGCTGATCGCAAGCGCGCGGGCGATGTAGGCAGTCATGCGCTCGCCGACGGCGTCGTAGAGCAGCGGCGTCGAGTAGAGCGTGTTGTCCAGGTCGAAGACCCACGCCTCGATGGAGGCGAACGGGTTCGCCATTAATCGCCGCTGCCTTGCGGCGCGGTCGGTGGCGCAAGACCGTGCGCCGGCGCCATTTGCTGCGTTACGACATCGGGGGTATTGGTTTGGCTGACTTGCAGCTGCCGCGGTTGCGCGCCGGCCGGCAGGAAGTCGCGCTCGCCGAAATCCACCACCAGGCCCTGGCGTTGGTGCGCCGAGATCGGTGTGAACAGCGCGGTGTTGTAATAGCGCTGATCGCAATGTTCGCGGCCGAGAATAGCGAAGCGCGAAGGGCTTGCGCAGAACGGCTCGCCGCCTTGCGCGAGTAGGCGCGCGCCGTCTTCGCTGTCGAGGCTCGCATAGACGTAATAGACGTCCTGAAAGAGCACTTCGTCGATGGTGCGCACGCAGCCGCCCGGATTGAGGCCCCACCAGCCGCGGCTTTCCCAACCTTCGCCGCGACGCCGTGCGACAGCGGTCCAGACATGGCCATGAGTGCGGTTGCAGAGCGTGAGGCCGACTTGATTGGCGCGTTGGCGCGCGGCGACTTCGAGCGCGTCGATGAGCTGATTTTCGCTGGCATTGGGCGCGAGCCGGGCGGCGGCGCGGAATTGCGCTATGGCGCCGGCGATGGCGCGGGCGTCCACGCTGCGCTGGTTGGCGTACAGATCGTAGCCGGCGTCATCGAGCAAGCGTTGCAGGCCAGCTTGGCGTGCGCGTGCGAGCGTGTAGGGCTCGGCTTCCGCGAACGAAGTGCGCCAGGCATCGCGCTTGTTGATCTGAACACGGCGAAAGAGGCGCTCTTCCAAACCTTGCACAGCGCAGTCTGGCGGATTTTCAAACGAGAATTGGCGGTTGGGATCGATGCAAATGCGTGCATCGCCGCCCCATTGGTTGCGCCCGCCCCTGTGAGCGGCGGAGGTGCGCGCGTAGAGATAGTGGGTGCCGCGCGCCAAGGGTGCGGAGATCGCCACACGGCATTCGCCGGGGCGCAAATGCGTCCAGCCTTGCACGAGAATGGCTTGGCCATCAGGGCGCGCGGTGGCGGCTTCGAGAACATAGCTGGTCTCGTTGCAGACCTGCCAGCCGTTCGCGCCTTGCGCGATAGCGTGCCCGGCAAACGCCAACACCGCCGCGAACGCGGCGGCGGCCAGCGCGACGAGCGTGCGCGATCTAGTGAATAAGCGTGCCAACGCCATGTTCGGTGAACAATTCCATGAGCAGGACGTGCGGCGTGCGCCCGTCGAGGATGACTGCCGCTTCGACGCCGTGATCGAGAGCGGCGATGCAGGTTTCGAGTTTTGGGATCATGCCGCCGGTGGCCGTTCCGTCGGCAATCATTTGGCGCGCTTGCGCGACAGTCATTTCGCGCACGAGGTCGCCGCCAGCATCGAGGACGCCCGCCACATCCGAGAGCAGGAGGAAACGCTTCGCCGAGAGCGACTTGGCGATCGCGCCGGCGGCGGTGTCGGCATTTATGTTGTAAGTTTTGCCGTCGTCAGCCACGCCGATGGGCGCGATCACGGGGATGTAGTCCTCTGGCGCGTTGATGAGCGCTTGGATCAGCGTCGGATCAACTTCAGTCGGTTCTCCGACCAATCCAAGATCGATCGCCTGCTCGATCTTACTGTCAGGATCCTTGCGCGTGCGCTTGACCTTCTCGACGGTGATCAAACGCGCGTCCTTGCCCGACAACCCGACGCCGCGCACGTCCGCCTCGCGGCCGGCCGCGGTGATCAAGTGCGCGAGCTCTTTATTGACGCTGCCTGACAGCACCATCTCCGCGACTTCCATAGTATCGGCGTTGGTCACACGCAGCCCGTCCACGAATTCCGATTTCACGCCGGCCTTGTCGAGCATGCGGCTGATCTGAGGGCCGCCGCCATGCACCACCACCGGGTGGATGCCCACCAACTTCAACAAGACGACGTCTGCGGCGAATTTACGGGCAGTTTCGGTATCGCCCATGGCGTTGCCGCCATATTTCACGACCACCGTTTCCCGATCGTAGATCTGGATGAACGGCAGCGCTTCAGCGAGCGTCTTCGCCGTCGCGAGGCCGTTTTCCAGTGCGGCCAGTCGATCCTTGGGGATGGGTTTCGTCACCGGCGCTGCTTAGGCGGTAACGCCGCTCACGCCAAGGCCGCGATGTCGGCGCGGAGCAGGTCAATGCCGAGACCCGTCTCCGCGGACGTTGTCCGGACCTCAGGGTAGGCGGCGGTGCGCTTGGCGATGGCGGCGCGCGTCGCCGCGGTGATTTCGGCGACTTCGGTGGGCTTAAGTTTATCGGCTTTGGTGAGCACAATTTCGTACGTAACGGCGGCCTTATCGAGCGCGTCCATGACATCCTTGTCATGCGGCTTCAGGCCGTGACGCGCATCGATCAGCAGGATAACGCGCTTCAGCGGGGCGCGACCACGAAGATAGTCACGCACCAAACCTGTCCAGCGCTCAATGTCGGCTTTGCCAGCTTTGGCGTAGCCGTAACCGGGCATGTCGACGAGCCGAAGCTGATCGCCCATGCGAAAGAAGTTGAGCTCGCGCGTGCGGCCGGGTTCGGTGGACGCGCGGGCGAGTTTGTTGCGGCCGGTGATGGCGTTGATCAGCGATGATTTTCCAACGTTTGAGCGGCCAGCAAACGCAACTTCAGGGAGTGACGAGTCCGGTAAGAATTCCATGGCGGGGACGCCGCGCTCAAAATCGATCGGTCCGGCAAAGAGCAAGCGTCCCGCTTCAAGCCATGCGATTTCCTCGTCCGGCGTCATCGGCAGTCGGCAATCGGCAGTCGGCAGTCGGTCACTGCAAGGACCTGACTAAGCCATGCAGCATTTTTCCGACCACGTCGCACTGTTCAAGAGGTGCGTCGGCAGGACCAATTCCCTCAAGAACCCGCGCGGCAAGCAGCAGGTGAGTTTCCACCTCCTTGCACGAGCCTTGAGAGATGCGAAGGAATTGAATGTAGTTGCCGGTGCTTTCGCGACCGTAGCCCTCAGCAATATTCGCCGGAATCGATGCCGCCGCGCGCCGAATCTGAGCAGTAAGGCCAAACAATCCGTCACGTGGAAATTGTTTCGTATGTCGGTAGGATAATTCCGCGAGAAGCATGGCCTCACGCCAAACGCGAAGGTCGCGGTAGGATTTTATTGCGTCGTCGCTCATATCGCTCCCTTCAAATCAGAGCGCCGACTGCCGACCTGCCGACTGCCGGATTCCGACTACTCCGCTGGCGCTGCAGACGAACTCCGCATCCGCGCCAACCACTTGTCGAACTCGGTGTCGACGCCTTGGCGGCGCATGATCGCGTATTGCTGGATGATGGTGATGAGGTTTGACCACGTCCAATAGATGACGAGGCCTGCTGGGAAGCTCGCGAACAGGAACATATAAACGATCGGCAGCCATTGGAAGATCGCGGCTTGCGTTGGATCGGTCGGCGGCGGTGAAAGCTTCTGCAGCGCCAGCATCGAGATGCCGTAGAGGATGGGAAAGACGCCGATCGAAATCCAAGCGCCAATCAGCGGAATGGTATGCGGATTGAACGGCAGCAAGCCAAAGAGATTGATCACCGACGCGGGATCGGGCGCCGAAAGATCGTGCACCCAGCCAAAGAACGGCGCGTGACGCATCTCGATGGTGACGCTCAAGGTTTTGTAGAGCGCGAAAAACACCGGGATGGTCAGTAGGATTGGCAAACACCCGGCGGCGGGGTTGACCTTTTCGGTCTGATAGAGCTTCAGCATTTCCTGTTGTTGGCGCTGCGGGTCCGCGGCGTAGCGCTCTTGGAGTTCCTTCTGCTTCGGCATAAGCGCCCGCATCTTCGCCATCGATTTTGACGACTGATAGACGAGCGGAAACAGCAGCAACTTGATAACGACGGTCGAGAGCAGGATCGCGACCGCGAAGTTGAGGCTCACGCCGATGCTCGCGAGCCAGCTGGCGAGCGGATGCAGCAGCCATGTGAAAAAGGGCCTGGTTAGCGGCCACGTAAGATTGCCCCAGTCGATGGCCTCATCGAACTTCGGAATGCTCAGCGTGTGCTGATACGATTGCAGAATGTCCAACCGCTTGGCGCCGGCGAAGACGCGCTGTGTGTAGGTGACGCTGCCGCCGGCAGGAATGTCACGCCACTGGCCGCGATAGGCGGACCGATAGTCGACCTGATTGTTGTCAGCGGCGCGGCTATCGAAATAGCCTTCAATTTGCTCGTTTTGATCGGGGATAAGCGCCCCCAGCCAATAGTGGTCGCTGATGCCGATCCAACCGCCGCGCCCTTGCGCGTCGGTGATATGTGCATCGGATGTGACCTTGCCTTGAGCGCGATCGCGAACATGGCTCTCACCACGAGCGTACGTTTCTGTATGCAATTCTTGGCGCGGACCGAAGGCGCCGGCATAGCCTTGGTGCACAATACCGCTGTTCAACCAATCTGCGGGCTTGCCGTCACGGCGAACGACGCCGAATGGACGCAGCGTCCGCGATTGCCCACTCGTGTTGTGAACGACATCGCTGATCGTGAACATGTAGTTCTGATCAATCGAGATGGTGCGGGTGACTTGCAAACCCTCGGGTGAGGTAAATGTGAGCACAACGGGGGTCTGCGGTGTAAGGCGCGAGCCCGCTGCAGCGGTCCACACATCCGATGCGCCGACGCCGCAATTGGAGGTGCAGGCGCCGGATGCATTGGCGGCAGCATTGCGATCTTCCCAGCCGACGAAGGCGTCGTAGCCATGTTGTGAATCGTAGGGCGCAAGCAGGCCGACTTCGCCGCTGTTGCGGTCAATGGTGCGGCGATATTGCTTCAGGTTCAAATTATCAAGACGCGCGCCGACCAGCGAGATCGAGCCGTCCACTGCCGGCGTGTCGATGGTGACGCGTTGGGCCGCGCTTGCGGCAATCACTTGCTCTGCGGGCAAGGCGATAGCGGGCGCCGGCGGCGCCCCGGCCTGCTGCTGCTGGGAATGCTGCTGGGCTGCTTGCGCGCGTTGGGCGGCCTGCAGGCGTTGCTGAGCGGGAATGTTGTAGAAGAATTCGAACCCAACCAGGATCAGCACGCTCAAAACGCCGGCGATGATCAGATTGCGGGTTTGGTCAGGGTTCTGACTGCCGCGATAGGCCATGTGCTTGTTTCACTTCCGGGAGGGGCGCTTGGGTGCGCGTGCTTGCGGCGGAGATTCGCCGCTCTCCAAGGCGGCGGCGAGCCTTATCAGCGCGCTTTGAAGATCGTCAAGCAACGCCTCCCAGGCTGCCTCTGGGGTGCTTTGCCGCGCCACGAGTACGTAATCCACGCCCGCCAAACCATGCAGCGGCAACAGGCGCCGCGCCGCCTCACGTAGGCGCCGCCGGGCCCGATTGCGAACCACGGCGCCGCCGATCTTCTTGGTAGCGGTCAGCCCAAGTCCGATTGGCCCACTTCCCGCCCGGCGCTTGGCTTCGACCAGGACGGTCGGGCGCGGGGCGCGTGCGCCATTGCGCACGGCCAGGAACTGGGCGCGCGTGCGAAGGCGTTCGATGACGAGCGCTGTCATGGAGTGGAAATGCGCCGCTTTGGGCGCGGAACTCAAGGCGGCGGCTTCAGGCCGAGAGCTTCTTGCGACCCTTGGCGCGGCGGCGCGACAGAACCTTGCGCCCGCCCGCGGTGGCCATGCGGGCGCGGAAGCCATGCCGGCGCTTCCGTACGAGACGGCTCGGCTGATAGGTCCGCTTGGTGCTCACGACTGGCCTCTAGGTCAGAAATCTGGGGTTTTGGAAAGAGGCGGGGCCTTACCTCACCGGGGCCGGATACGTCAAGGTGAGCGGCGGCGACAAGGCGGGGCGGTTTCGGTTAGCTACCAGCAACAATGACACTCCCCCAGCCTCCGAAACGGCGCGATGGCCTCTGGGGCGGCCTCCGTGACTTTACCGATAGTCTAGCCGGACGGCTGCTGGGGCTGACGGCGGCCATCGTGCTGGCCATCGAGATCTGTGTGTTCGTGCCTGCGCTCGCGCGCTTCCATGAAGATTGGATCAGGGAGCGGATCAATCAGGCTCAGATCGCGGCGCTGGCGCTCGAGCCGGGCAACGAGATTGCCGACACGCTTGAAGACCAATTGCTCACCAACGCTGAGGTCCAGCACGTGGCGCTGCAGCGCGAAGGTGAGCGTGTGTTGCTGCTGGGCGATCCGAATGCAGGCCCGCCGGCGACCCCGCCGGTGACGTATGATTATACCAACGCCACCGCGTCGCAGCGTTTCGTCTGGGCGTACGACACGTTCTTCGCGCCGCCCTCGCGGGTGTTGCGGGTGCTCGCCAAGCCGCGCTTCGAAACCGGCGACTTCATCGAGATCGTGCTGCGCGAAGCGGCGCTGAAGCGGGCGATGGAAACGTACGCCTGGAATTTCTTGTGGGCGTCGACGTTGATCTTGATGGCGGCGGCGGCGTTGATCTACGGCATGCTGACCGTCGCGTTCGTGCGGCCCATGCGAGACCTCACAAAGGCCATCGAACGCTTTCGTGACAGGCCAGAGGACGTATCAATCGCGTTTCCGCGCAGTCCAAGTGCTGACGAGATTGGGCGCGCGCAGCGCGCGGCGGCCGACATGGCCGAGCAGGTGCGCAACTCGATGCGGCAGAAAGACCGGCTCGCCGCGCTCGGCGCAGCGGTGGCGCGCATCGGGCATGATTTGCGCAATATGCTTTCAACCGCGCAGATGGTGGCGGACCGGCTGAGCAAATTCGAGGATCCGGAAGTGCAGCGGCAGGCGCAGCGTTTGGAGCGCACCATTGCTCGTGCTTCGGGGTTGGCGACGGGGACCCTGAAGTATGGGCGGGCCGATGAGAAGGCGCCGGAACTGCAGCGCGTGGACGTGGCGGCGGCGGTGGAAGATGCGGTCGACGATGGTTTGGTCGGTTTCGATGAGATCACCTACAAGCCGGAGATCGAAGCAGAGCTCGCATGCGTCGCCGACCCTGAGCACTTCCACCGTATCGTGACCAACCTTGTGCGCAACGCGGCGCAGGCCATGCGTCAGGATTCAGCAGGGCCCAGAGACGTGATTGTGCGCGCAGCGCGTTTCGAGACGCGATGTGAGATCGAAATCATCGATCACGGCGCAGGTGTGCGCGAAAACTTGCGTGACCGGTTGTTCGAACCGTTCGTGTCGGCTGCGCCAGAGGCCGGCGGCACAGGGCTCGGCTTGGCAATCGCGCGTGAACTCACGCGCGCCATGGGTGGCGAATTGGAACTGACTCGCACCGGCGCCGAAGGCTCGACCTTCAAGATCACCTTGCCGGCGGCGTGACCGTTTCTCCCGGCGCGATGCTGACGACAGTACCTTCGCGGCGCGGATCGGCGCCGCCCTGCAGGCTTTGCGGCGTCACGCGGATGGCTTGGATGCCGCTGACTTCGCCGAGCGTCAGTTCGCGGGTTGCCCAGCCGCGTGTGTGGAGCGCGTCGACAATGCCTGCGGGCATGCGGCTTGACTCGATCACTACTGGCGCATCGCGTGCAATGGCGTTGCCCTGATTTATCGCTTCCTGCACGGGCATATTCCAATCCAGGATCGCAATTGTCGTGCGCGCCACGTAGTCGATGATCGACGACCCGCCCGGTGAACCCACGACCAGTGCGAGTTGCCCATCGCGGCCGGTGACGATGAGCGGCGACATCGAAGAACGCGGCGCCTTATGCGGCTCCACGGCATTGGCGACAGGGTGTCCATTGAGGGTTGGCGAGAACGAAAAATCGGTCAGCTGGTTGTTCAGCACAAAGCCGCGCACCATGCGCTGTGCGCCGAACGGGCTCTCCACCGTCGCTGTCATCGAAACAGCATTGCCCCATTGGTCGACGATGACGACATGCGACGTGCCGGGATCGTCGCTGGCATCGCGGCCCCAGTGCTCGAACACTTCGCGCTGACCGGCCGGGATGCCCGCTTCGACGCGCGCCGGCGCATGCGCAACATCGATCAGCCGCGCGCGCTGATCCAAATATTGCGGCGAAATCAGTTGCTGGGTTGGCGTGGGCACAAACTGATCGTCAGCCATGTAATGGTCGCGATCGGCGTACGCGAGGCGGCTTGCCCACAAGAACGCCGACCAATCGTCGGCATTGGTTGGGCCTTGAGGATGCGGGCGCGCGCGCTGGTAGAGGCCGAGAATGGCGATGACGGCATTGCCGGAGCTCGGTGGGCTTGCGGTACAGACGCGATAGACGCGGTAGGCGCCGCAGATCGCTGGAATGCGTCGCGGCTGGGCCCATTGTAGATCAGCGAGCGAAAGCGTTCCCGCGCGCGGCGCGCGTTGCGCAGCTGTGACAATGTCTTCCGCGATCGGTCCTTGGGTGAGCGCGCTTGGACCTTGCTGCGCGATGGCGCGCAGCGTGGCCGCATAGGGAAGATTGCGCAGCACATGCCCAACCGGCCAGGGATTGCCGCGGCGATCGAAGAAGTAGGCGCGCGCATTGCGGTCGTCTTTCAAGCGTTCGCGCGTGCCGGAATAGGTGAGGAACCCATTGAGGCGCGGTGAGACTTGAAATCCGCTTGTCGCAAGTTGGATCGCAGGCTCGAACAAGCGCGCCCACGGCAAGCGTCCATGATCCTCATGCGCCAACTTCAGCATGGCGACGACGAGCGGCGTACCTATGGAGAGGCCGCTGGCGCGCGCGTCGAGCGAAGTCATCGGCTGACCGTTGGCATCGAGGAACATGGTGGCCGTTGCGCCAGCCGGGGCGCGTTCGCGGCCGTCATAGGCGCCGATGGCGTGTGATTGGCCGTCGTAAAAAACCAGAAAACCGCCGCCGCCGATGCCGGACGATTGCGGCTCAACCAAACCCAGAACCATTTCCGCAGCGATTGCCGCGTCGACGGCGCTGCCGCCTTCGCGCAGAATCTGCGCAGCGGCATTCACTGCATACGGATTGGCGGCAGCCGCCATTGCTTCGCCGCGTGTCGCCGGCGTGTTTGTCGCAGCAGGCGGGTCGGCAAGCGTTGGCGTGTCCGCGCATGCGCACAGGACGAACGCGGCGAGCGGCGCAACCAGCCAGGCTAGTGGGCTTTGCTTGTCAGTCATGGACGTGTTTCCTACACGGCGAAGCCAAACTGGCAAACGCGGATACCCCGATGGCGCGACCTGGGCCCTTGAATTCGATCTGCGATGTCGCGGGCATCGAGGTTGGATGTGCTGAAGATAGCGCTGCGGGAACGGGCGTTACTGTGCTTGTTCCGGAAAATCGCGCGGTGTGCGCCGTTGACGTGCGCGGCGGAGGTCCGGGCACACGGGAAACGGATGCGTTGCAGCCGGAAAATTTGGTGGATGCGGTTGATGCGGTCGTGCTCTCCGGCGGCTCTGTGTATGGACTTGGCGCCGCCGATGGCGTTGTCGCGGCGATGGGCGCGGAAGGTCGCGGCTTTGGTTTGATCGAGTTGCCCGGTGTGCCGCGTTCGCCGGTTGTGCCCGCAGCTATTCTCTATGATCTCGCCAACGGCGGAAACAAAGAGTGGGGTGATGCGCCGCCTTATGCAGCGCTCGGCAAGTACGCTTACACAGCGCGTTCGAAGGATGTCGCCCTCGGAAACGCGGGCGCTGGCTTTGGCGCGCACGCTGGCGGGCTAAAAGGCGGGCAGGGCAGTGCAAGCCTTGTGACCGGCGATGGCCTCACCATTGGCGCGCTTGCATGCGTGAATTGCTGGGGCTCAACAACCATGCCTGGTTCACGTGCGTTTTGGGCCTGGCCGTTTGAAGTTGATGGCGAGTTTGGCGGCGTCCGCCCAGACACCAACCCGCATGCGGATGCTGAGGACTGGACCGGCGCCAAGTTCAATCCGCAGCCGCGCGCCAACACCACGATCGCCTGTGTCGCCGTCGATGCGGAGCTTACGCCTGCCGAAGCCAAGCGCGTCGCGCAGATGGCGAGCGCCGGTATCGCGCGGGCGATCCGCCCGGTGTTTGCGCCGTTCGATGGCGACGTGGTTTTTGCATTGGCCACGGGCGCCAAACAAACACCCGCGCCGCGTCCGCTTGCCGTTGCGCGCTTTGGCTCGATCGCCGCTGATTGCCTCGCACGCGCCATAGCGCGCGCTGTCTATGCGGCCCACGCGATTGGCGGCGCGCGCGCCTGGCGTGATTTGAAATAATCGAAGCAGAGCGTCCGCCAGCTGACGTGAAGTGACCGGCCAAAGTTCGAAAGGTCACGCCCGACATCCCCGCCAATATTTTGCTATTGCGAGTCACTCGCATCTCACTTAGAAGGAGGTGCGAGTTATTCTTAGTTGCATTCGGTGGCGGTATGCGGGGGCCGGTTTTCGAGGTCATTCCGCAGGACGCGTGGCCACAGGGTAGTTTGTGGGACCTATGCGTAAGGTTTTGATGACGAGCGCGGCCATTTCGCTCGGTTTGGTAGGCGCAGCGCACGCCCAACAAAGCAGTGATGACGCCCGCCCTGAAACAGTCGTGGTGACGGCGACCCGCACAGCCCAAAATGTGGACAACGTCCCCGCGACCGTCTCTGTAATTACCGATCGGGACATCGAGAACCAGCTGGCGGAAAGCATCAAGGATATCGTCCGCTATGAGCCGGGCGTGTCAGTTCGCGCGTCGCCATCGCGCTTTGGCGCAGCCCTCGCGTCCACAGGTCGTGACGGCAACAGCGGCTTCAACATTCGCGGCCTTGAAGACAACCGCGTGCTGATGACGGTCGACGGCATTCGCATTCCAGATGGCTTCGCGTATGGCCCGGCCGCGTTCGGTCGCGGCGATTATGTGGACCTCGATCTGTTACGCTCCGTTGAAATTGTGCGCGGTCCAGCATCGGCGCTCTACGGCAGCGACGGCTTGGCCGGCGCCGTGAGCTTTATCACACGCGACCCGCAAGACTTCCTGCAGGGCCATCAGAATTTCGCGGGCCGTGCGCGCGTCACCTACGCAAGCGCCGATGAGAGCTGGGCGGAAAATTTGATCGGCGCGGGACGCGCAGGCAATTGGAGCGCGTACGTCTCTTATACGCGCCGCGACGGACACGAACTCGACAATCAGGGTGACAACGATGCGCTCAACGCCACGCGCACCACGCCCAACCCTCAGGATGCCACGTCGAACGCAGCGTTGGCGCGCGTGGTTTATGCGCCGTCCGATCATCAGCGCTTCCGGCTCACCTATGATTGGGGCAACCGCGAAGTCGACACGGAGGCATACAGCGGCCGTACGCCGCCGCCGGTCCCGCCCACGCTACCTTCCGCCACAAGCGTCATCGACCTCGACGGCTTCGATAAATCGGATCGTCAGCGCATTTCCTTCGATCATCATTTCGAAGTGGACGGCAGCTTCATCACGCGCGGCCAATGGGCGATTTATTGGCAAGAGAGCCACAGCTCGGAGTTTAGTCGCGAAGACCGGCTCACGGCGGCGGACCGCACGCGGCTCACCACGTTCGACAACAGTGTTTGGGGCGGCGCGATACAGCTCGAAAGCGAATTCGGCACGGGCATCTTGGACCATCATCTGGTGTACGGCGCCGATTATTCGCTGACGCATCAAGAAGGTCTTCGCGACGGCACAGTGCCCTCACTGGGCGACTTCTTCCCGCAGCGGCCTTTCCCGACAACCGACTACACGCTGGCGGGCGCGTTCGCGCAGGATGAGATTTCGACGGGCAACGGCGCGCTGCAGATCTTTCCTGCGCTGCGCTACGATTACTATGACCTCTCTCCAAAACCCGATGCGCTTTTCGCAGCGGCGACAGCCGCACAGAGTGACTCACATCTCTCCCCGAAGTTCGGAATTGTTTTCTGGCCATCGGATCATTTCGGCGCGTTCGTCAACTACGCGGAAGGCTTCAAAGCGCCGGCGCCGAGCCAAGTGAACAACTTCTTCCAGAATCCCATTTTCGGCTACACGTCCATTCCAAACCCTGATCTTCGCCCGGAAACCAGCACGTCGATTGAGGGCGGGCTGCGCTTCCGCGATGTCGGTTTCGCCGGCGCCACTTGGCATGCCAGCGTTTCGGTTTTCAGCGGCTGGTACGATGATTTCATCTCGCAACAGGTGGTGAGCGGCAGTGGCGCGCCAGGCGATCCATTAGTCTTCCAATATATCAATCTAGGCTCGGTTGAGATTTCCGGCGCCGAGGCGCGCGGTGACGCGAGCTGGAACAACGGTTTTGGATTGCATTTGGCGGCCTCCACCGCGACCGGAACCAACACCACGGGCGGCGGACATACGCCGCTCAACACAATCGATCCGTGGAAGTTTGTGGCAGGCTTGAGTTACGACGATCCGGATGGGCGCTTCGGTGGCCAGCTGATCGCCACCCATTCCGAAGGCAAAGACGCGCGCGACATTGATCAGAGTCAGTGCAGCGGCCCCTGCTTCGCACCGGGCAATTTCACAATCCTGGATCTGACAGCCTACTGGAATCTCACCCAGAACGCAGCGCTTCGTGTCGGCGCTTTCAATCTCACCGATGAAAAATATTGGTGGTGGGGCGATGTCCGCGGCAATGCGGCGAGTAATCCCACTCTTGATGCTTACACCCAGCCTGGACGCAACTTCAGCGTTTCGCTCGGCTATCGCTTTTAATTCTGGAGACCGTCTATGACATCGATACGTGTGACGCGCCGTGGATCGGCGGCTCTGCTTCTCGCTAGCCTTGCCGCAGCGGGCGCGCCCGCGTTGGCGCAATCAGCGGCCGTCTCGTCGCCGCCTCGCAGCAAATTTGAAGCCGATCGCCGCGCGATCTTGGCGATGACCGGCGATTTCCATGTTCGCTTCGACTTCCGCGAGACTGTTTCGTTCCTCGACGGTTACCATCCGATTGAGCCGCACGTCAGCAACGGCCACGAAATCGTGCGCGTCATCCAAGACACCGGAAACCTCATCCAGCTGCAACACATCCTGGTTGTTGAAGACCAAGGCCAGCCCGTGATCGTCAAGCATTGGCGTCAGGATTGGACTTATGAGCCACGCAGCGTGCTGCAGTATCAGCGCCTGAACCAGTGGCGCATCGCCAATGTCGAGAACCGCGCACGCGCCAACGCGTGGTCCCAAACTGTGTGGCAGACTGACGATTCACCGAGGTACGGCGGCACGGGACGGTGGGATCACTCAGATGGCGTCTCGGCCTGGACGAGCGAACCGACGCTACGTCCGCTCGCGCGCCGCGACGCCGTTCGCCATCCCCCTTACGACCATTATCGCGGCATCAACCGGCATTCGATCACGCCAACGGGCTGGGTGCATGAACAAGACAATGCCAAGCTGGGCATGCACAACGGCGCCTCGGCGATGTTCGTGCATGAGACGGTGATTAACACCTACGATCGCGCATCTGATTTTCCGATCGCCGCGGGCGAAAGTTATTGGGCGCATACCCGCGACTATTGGGCCGCCATTCGCGCCGAGTGGGAGCGGGTGATCAATGCGCAACGCGGCGTGCGGCTTGTCGAGGAAGCCGAGAACGGCTCCATCACTGGGCCGCGTCTGATGGAGCTCGCCAATAATATCGATCACGGCGGCGAGACGAACACGGCAATCGCGCAAGGGCGCGATGTTATCGTTCGAAACATCAACACCTAGAGAGCCTGCGGACCGTACTGACCGCAAGGCGTCGCTTTGCACGACGGGAGGCGCCGCCCGCTGCACTACGCCCTGTGTGCGAGGGGTTAAAACGCGCGCCGCCGCTTGCCACGCCGCCAGGCGAGGGTTATGCACCGCCCCCTCGCGCCCTTAGCTCAGCTGGATAGAGCACCAGACTACGAATCTGGGGGTCAGGAGTTCGAATCTCTTAGGGCGCGCCATTTTTTTCTCGGCCGAATTGTATCAGCCGTTTGCCGGCTTCTTTCCGCGCTTGGTGCGTTCGGCCGCCAGGATCGCGAGTTTGTCGCTCGGCGGATAGACGACCACGCCGCCATCCTCCGTGGTGATGAGCACCATGCTCGGATCGGCGCGAACGGGGCTGGCTGGGCGTGACAAAGCCGCCGTATGCACGCGAAACGAGGCCACGCCTTCCTGAGTCGCTGGCGCGCCTTTGGGAGGCGGGGCAGGAGCTAAGGAGGGGGCGGTCTGGGACATGGACTTTCCACTATCGCCGGTTCGCGTTGGAATTTTCCTAAGCCGAACAAGCCTCT
>JBAQGO010000085.1:0-2376 GCA_049287825.1 Vitreimonas sp.
GCAAAATCCTTTGTGTTAAGCGCCGTCGTTTGGGACCAATGGGTGATGGTGCGCATCGATATGATCGGTGTCGCCCCACCGCCGATCGCGGTCGCTCCACGCATTGGTGAGTGCAAAGCCGCCAATGATCGCGACGCACAGCTTCATGAGCTGATCGGTGGGCGCCGCCTGGAAGATGGGCCCGGCCAAGATACTCCAGGCCATGACCGCGCAAATGGCGAGCGTCAGAACCAATTCGACGCGACGGGTTAGTTTGCGCCAACGGCCTTCGATCGCCACCCATGCAAGCACCGCGAGGCTAAGGCCAAGGCATGAGAACAGCAGTGGCGCGCGCACCAGCAAGAAATCCCCATCGTACGCGAACGCGTGCAGCAGTGCGGGCGCGGGGTGTCCGCTCCAAATGATGTTGAACATCACTGCCGGGTTGCTCAGCACGAGTGTGCCGCACGCTCCGGCCAAAACCGTTAGCGCCATACCGAGACGGTCGACGTGATCGGGATCGATCAAGCGCGGCAAAGCACTAGGCTTCCACGCACTCCATTGCGGATTACGCCGGCGGAGCGCGCCGATGGCCCAGAAGATGGCGACCAGTAAGCCGAGCACCTGCAGCGCGGCTTCAAGATATTTTTGCTGTGCTTGGGGTGCGACGTCTGGCGTTCCACTTGGCGCCGCGAGCGCAAAGCCAATCGTCACGATAGCGAGGCCGCCCAGGAAGGAGGCCGCCAGTTGAGCGAACAGCCGCGCATCAACCGGTTCAACAATGGCTGGCGGCGTATGATAGCGCAGAGCCACGTCACGGGGCGCGCCGAAGGACACGAGCAGGTCGGCCGCCATCGCATTGGTTGGCGCAGCGTTTGCCGCGCGCTCGCGCAAGCTATCGGTGAGCAGTGCTTGTAATTCCGCTTGCACATCCGCGCGCATCTCTTTCGGCAGGCGGCGCGCGACATCTTGGGCGTAGCGTGCGATCATGTCGTTCGGAGTCATATCAGACGTCCTTTTCACTAAGGCCGCCGCCAACGCGGCGCCGTTGCAGCACATCGACGACCCAAAATGTCGCGACGAGAGAGCAGAATATCCGCAGCGCAGCTCCGAAATACATCTGCGCCAAGCGAGCGGCAGAAATGGGAGTCGGGAGTGTGAAGGCGTAGGCAAGCGTCAGAACGGCAAGCCCGCCAAGCAGACCTATGAATATCTTTGCGAACAAGCGTGTATGCATGTGATCAACTATGATTAGAGGTATGCCCGGATGAGCCGCGTGCGGTCCGCCGAGCCGACTCTCTGTGAGCCGCGTTTGCAGTTCGCCTTGCGCGAAGCGCAGGATATCGGGCGTGATCATTTCGTGCGCCCTTCTTCGATGAGATCGTCCATCACGCCGGTGAGGACGCGCCAGGCCTTCACGAGCTTTGGGTACAGACGGCGGCCCTCTGCGCTGAGCGTATAGTATCGCCGTGGCGGGCCATCCTCGATCCGCCACTCGCTGGTCAAAAGGCCCTGTGTCTCCAATCGCCGCAACAGCGGATAGAGCGTGCCTTCCTCAATCTCCATGCCCTGCTCGGACAGCGATTGCCGGAGTGAGTAGCCGTATTGCGCTGTCCTGAGCTGCGACAGCGTCGCTAGCACGATCACGCTGCGGCGGAGATCGCTCTCTAGCTTGTCATAGGTGTCATCCAGTACCATAGATCATATAATACAGTGTGACACACAGTATGTCAAGAGCGGCTCGCTAGTGGGGCCGCAGCCGAGGATTGGATCGTGATTGCGGCAGGGATTTCGTCCTCTCCCGATTAGGTGGCGCGTGCGTCAGCACGCGACGGAGAGGGCGGCGCTGGCATTGGCTGACGTTTGCGCCGCCCCCTCAGTCAGCGCCTCGCGCTGACAGCTCCCCTGGCGGGGGAGCACGAGAGTCAAGCCACGCCGAGTTTGCCGCGTTCGCCAGTGCGGGGGTTGGCGCGTTCTTCGTCCGTGACGAACTCGCCCAGGTCTTCGGCTTCGTAGAAGGGGCGGATTTCCATCTCGCCTTTGGCGGACATCGCATTGGGGGCGCGCTTGGCCCAGGCGATCGCCTCATCCATGTCCTTCACTTCCCAGATCGAGAAGCCGGCGATCACTTCCTTGCTCTCGGTGAACGGCCCGTCGGTGATGGTGCGCGCGGCGCCGTCGAACACGACGCGCTTGGCGGTGGCGTCGTTCTTGAGGCCGGCGGCGGCGACGAAGACACCGGCCTGGACCAGCTCCTCGATGTAGCGGTCCATCGCCGCAAACGCCTCCAGCATTTCCGGGGTGGGATTGTCGACCGACGGAGCGTCTTGGGCTGCTTTCGAAAACACCATCACGCGCATGTTTGGCTCCTGGTTGACCTTAGCTCATCGGTAAGAC
>JBAQGO010000086.1:0-38072 GCA_049287825.1 Vitreimonas sp.
ACGAAGCGGCGCTGCGGGCTGTTGGTTTCGAGGAAATCCATCACGTCTATGAGCCGGTCGCCGCCGCATACTTCTTTGCGCAGCGGCTCAACGCGGATGCGACCATTCTCGTCGCGGATTTCGGCGGCGGCACCAGCGACTTCTCGGTCGTGCGCTTCACGCGCGGCGCGGATGGGCTGGATTATGCGCCACTAGCGCACTCAGGCGTGGGGATCGCGGGTGACGCATTCGACTATCGCATCATCGATCAGGTCATCGCGCGGGCGTTCGGCAAGGGCTCCGAGTACATGTCATGGGGCAAGATCCTGCCGGTGCCGAACGGCTACTTCACCAAGTTCAGCCGTTGGAACGAACTCTCGGTGATGCGGCACTCGCGCGACTATCGCGACTTGCAGCAACTCGAGAAGACAAGCCTGACGCCGGAGAAAATTCGCGCCTTCTTAAATTTCCTCGATGCCGACGCTGGCTATGAGATGAACCGCGCGGTCTCCGCCGCAAAGCTGCAGCTCAGCCAAGCAGACGCCGCCACGCTGTCGCTGCACGTTGCCGGCGTCGATATTGAGCGCGAGATCAAGCGCGCGGATTTTGAGAAATGGATCGCGCCAGAACTTGAAGACATTGGCGGCGCCGTCGATCGCGCGCTGACCGAAGCGGGCCTTAAAGAGGGCGCGATCGATCGGGTCTTTCTGACGGGCGGATCGTCCTTCGTGCCCGCGGTGCGCAAGCAGTTTGAAACGCGGTTTGGCGCGGAGAAGATCGAGACGGGCGATCAGCTCGTTTCCATCGCCTATGGCCTAGCGCTCATCGCGCAGGAAGAGCGTGTGGAGCGCTGGGCAGTTTGACCAAGCGACGGCAATGTGCGGCTCGGAACGACGAAGCGTTCGCGCCGGGCCATTCGCTTTGTTAGGCTGTCTCCCGTGGCAGCCAATCCGCGATCCAGGCCGAAATTGCTCGGCGCGCTCCTTGTGCTCATCGGCGCTTTCGCTCTTGCAGCCTTTACGCAGCAGGCGGCGACGGCGCGGCTGGCGCAACTGGTGGCCGGGCTCTGGGTGTCGGTGATGTCGGTGGTGGTCGGGTTGATCGCGGCGGTATTCGGCGGCGGTGGATAACTGGAACCAAATACCTCGGAAGCTGTTTCAGCCGGTATGCGGATGCCTCGGCTCAGCCCCATCGCTCATGTGCTGCTCGCTGATCTAGCGTTCTGGATCGCGTTGATCTGGGCGCTGAAAGTTGCCTTTCGCGCACAGTGAATCCCACCCAAACCGTGCCGCCTTGGAGACACCCGTTGGCGGGTGCTTGCCAGGCACAGGGAATTGTGCCTGCCGGGCTTGCGGCAGTGCAATAAAGCGTGCATATCGCGCGATCCGCCGAGGGTTAACCCTCGGCGACCTGTCCGAGACTGCAGGCGCCACATGCATGGTTCGCCCGAAAGGGTCCTGTGCGCGTGGCTTAATCCGTTGAAAACTTTGGCTTAAAGCCATCGTTTTCGGGGCCCGCAATAGACAGAAGCTGACGTTTTTCGGGGGTGGCTGTCAAGCCGTCTCCCGCAGGCCGGCTCCTGGGACAGGCTGCGCGTGGTCCGCGCGCCGCTCGGGGGTCATTTCCGCCGGCCGGCTGGTCCGCGCGCGCTTTAGGGCGCCCGGATTGGCCGGGGGCCCAACTGAGGAGACCGCAATGGATCGTGCTCAGAAGGCCGAAACGGTGGAATCGCTGAAAGGCGTGTTTGCCGGGGCCGGAGTGGTGGTCATCGGCCATTACTCTGGTTTGACCGTTGCGGATTTGACGGTGCTGCGCACCCGCCTTCGTAAAGAGGGCGCTGCGCTGCAAGTGGTGAAAAACCGCCTGGTGCAACGCGCTATCGACGGCACGGCCAAATCGGCCGCCGCCAAGCTGTTCACCGGCCCTGTAGCAATCGCCTACTCCGAAGATCCGATCGCAGCCGCCAAGGTCGCTGTCGCGTACGCCAAGGAAAAGGAACAGTTCGTCGTTCGCGGCGGCTTGTTCGGCGACCAGCTGCTCGACGTTCAAGGCATCCAAGCTCTGGCCAGCTTGCCTTCGCTCGACGAGCTCCGGGGAAAACTCATCGGCCTCGTGCAGGCGCCCGCGACCAAGATCGCCGGTGTGCTGGCAGCGCCGGGCGGTCAATTGGCGCGCGTGCTCAACGCATACGCCACCAAGGAAGCCGCTTAACCGTCATTTCCGCATTTCACATCGAAACACAGACAAACGTCAGGAACTAAGATCATGGCAGACCTCAATAAAATCGTAGACGACCTGTCAAAGCTCACCGTTATGGAAGCGGCCGAGCTCTCGAAGCTGCTCGAAGAAAAGTGGGGCGTTTCCGCTGCTGCTCCGATGGCCGTCGCCGCCGCGGCGGGCGCCGCTCCGGCAGCTGCCGCTGAAGAGAAGACCGAATTCACGGTCCAACTCACCGCGGCGGGCGACAAGAAGATCGAAGTCATCAAGGAAGTGCGCGCGATCACCGGCCTGGGCCTCAAGGAAGCCAAGGATCTGGTCGAAGGCGCGCCGAAGCCGGTGAAGGAAGGCGTGAACAAGGCCGATGCCGAAAAGTTCAAGGCACAACTTGAAAAAGCCGGCGCCAAGGTCGATCTGAAGTAACTCGCAAACAGCAAAGCGGAAGCCGGACCCGGCAACGGGCTCCGCTTCCGCCATTGCGTGTCTGGTCAGTCGCCAGCGCGCCGGAATGTCCCCGCCCAGGGCGTTCCGTTGAGGGGTCGGGTTCGCGGCGCGAAGCGCGGATCCAGGGCGATAGGCGGCTCATGCGCCGCGCTTGGCGAGCCTAGTGGCCGGGGTTCGCGTCAAAGCGCAGCGCGCATTGGGAAGAACAGATGACTCTATCGTACACTGGTAAGAAGCGTATCCGTAAATCCTTCGGCAAAATCCCGGAAGCCGGGCGCATGCCGAACCTGATCGAGGTGCAAAAGAGCTCCTACGATCAATTCCTGCAGAAGGACGAGCGTTCCTACGAGCGCATCGAAGAGGGCCTGCAGGCTGTTTTCAAGTCGGTGTTCCCGATCCGCGATTTTTCCGATCGGGCCGTGCTCGAATACGTCTCGTACGAATTCGAAGAGCCGAAGTTCGACGTCGAAGAATGCCAGCAGCGCGACATGACCTATGCGGCGCCGCTGAAGGTCAAACTGCGCCTGATCGTCTTTGAAACCGACGAGGAAACCGGCGCCAAGTCGGTCAAGGACATTAAAGAACAAGACGTCTATCTCGGCGACATCCCGCTGATGACGGACAAAGGCACGTTCGTCGTGAACGGCACCGAGCGCGTGATCGTGTCTCAGATGCACCGTTCGCCGGGCGTCTTCTTCGACCACGACAAGGGCAAGACCCACGCGAGCGGCAAGCTGCTGTTCGCGGCGCGCGTGATCCCGTACCGCGGCTCGTGGCTCGACTTCGAATTTGACGCCAAGGACATTCTGTTCGTCCGCATCGATCGCAAGCGCAAGCTGCCGGCGACGACGCTGCTCTATGCGCTCGGCATGTCGAGCGAACAGATACTGTCGACGTTCTATCAATCCTCCACCTACAAGCGCACGCGCTCTGGCTGGACGACGAAGTATCGCGCTGAGCGCTGGCGCGGTGTGAAGCCGACCTACGACCTGGTCGACGCGAAAACCGGCAAGGTCGTCGCGGAAGCGGGCAAGAAGATCGCCGCGCGCTTGGCCAACAAGCTCGTGGAAGACGGCGTCGCCGACATTCAGGTGCCGTCGGAAGACCTGTTCGACCGCTTTATCGCGGAAGACATCGTCAATCCGGAAACCGGTGAAATCTACGTTGAAGCCGGCGATGGCCTCAGCGAAGGCGTGCTGGCGACGTTGATCGAAGCGGGCATCGACGAATTGCCGATCCTCGACATCGATCCGCTGACCGTCGGCCCGTACATCCGCAACACGGTGAAGCTCGACAAGAACGAGAACCGCGAGCAGGCGCTGTTCGACATCTATCGCGTCATGCGCCCGGGTGAGCCGCCGACCATCGACACGGCGGAAGTTCTGTTCAACGGCCTGTTCTCGGACAGCGAGCGTTACGATCTCTCAGCGGTCGGCCGCGTGAAGATGAACATGCGCCTGGGCCTCGATACGGATGATGGCATCCGCACGTTGCGCCTGGAAGACATCATCGAAGTGCTGCGCACGCTGAACGATCTGCGTGACGGTCGCGGCGAAGTCGACGACATCGACAACCTCGGCAACCGGCGTGTGCGCTCGGTCGGCGAGCTGATGGAAAATCAGTATCGCATTGGCCTCCTGCGCATGGAGCGCGCGATCAAGGAACGCATGTCATCCGTCGATATTGAGACGGTGATGCCGCACGATTTGATCAACGCGAAACCTGCTGCTGCTGCGGTGCGCGAATTCTTCGGCTCCTCGCAGCTCTCGCAGTTCATGGACCAAACCAATCCGCTCTCCGAGATCACGCACAAGCGGCGGCTCTCGGCGCTCGGGCCGGGTGGTCTGACGCGCGAACGCGCGGGCTTCGAAGTCCGCGACGTGCACTTGACACACTATGGCCGCATCTGCCCGATCGAAACGCCGGAAGGCCCGAACATCGGTCTGATCAACTCGCTGGCGACGCACGCCCGCGTCAACAAGTACGGCTTCATCGAAAGCCCGTACCGCAAAGTCGTGCACGGCAAGCCGACGGAAGAGATCCACTATCTCTCGGCAATGGAAGAGGCGAAGCACAAGATCGCCCAAGCCAATGCTGTGCTCGATGACAAGGGCAAGCTGACGGAAGATCTCGTGCAAGCGCGCGAGAACGGCGAAGCGCAACTCATTCCGCGCGATGAAATCGATCTGATGGACGTGTCGCCGAAGCAGGTTGTTTCGGTGGCTGCGGCGCTCATCCCGTTCCTCGAGAACGACGACGCCAATCGCGCGCTCATGGGCTCGAACATGCAACGCCAAGCGGTGCCGCTGCTGCGTGCAGATGCGCCGATCGTTGGTACAGGCATGGAAGGTACGGTCGCGCGTGACTCAGGCGCCGCCATCACCGCGCGCCGGACAGGCATCGTCGAACAAGTGGACTCGCAGCGTATCGTCGTGCGCGCCACCGAAGAGACCGATGCATCGAAGCCGGGTGTCGATATCTTCCGCTTGCTGAAATTCCAGCGTTCGAACCAGAACACCTGCATCACGCAGCGTCCGATCGTGAAGGTTGGCGACATCGTGCGCGAAGGCGACATCATCGCTGACGGCCCCTCGACCGATCTCGGTGAACTGGCGCTCGGCCGCAACGTGCTCGTCGCGTTCATGCCGTGGAACGGCTACAACTTCGAAGACTCGATCCTGATCAGCGAACGCATCGTCAAAGACGACGTATTCACCTCGATCCACATCGAAGAGTTCGAAGTCGCCGCCCGCGATACGAAGCTTGGTCCGGAAGAAATCACTCGCGACATCCCCAACGTCGGCGAGGAAGCACTGCGCAACCTCGACGAAGCGGGCATCGTGGCGATCGGCGCCGAACTGGAGCCGGGCGACATTCTAGTTGGCAAAGTGACGCCGAAGGGTGAAAGCCCCATGACGCCGGAAGAAAAGCTGCTGCGCGCCATCTTCGGTGAAAAGGCCAGCGACGTGCGCGACACGTCTCTGCGTCTGCCGCCGGGCGTCAACGGTACGGTCGTCGAAGTGCGCGTGTTCAACCGCCACGGCGTCGATAAGGACCAACGCGCTCTGCAAATCGAACGCGAAGAAATCGAGCGTCTCTCCAAGGACCGCGACGACGAACTCGCGATCCTCGAGCGCAACATCTTCGGCCGCTTGCAGGAAATCATTGTCGGCAAGACAGCGGCTTCCGGCCCGAAGGGCTTCAAGAAGGGCGAAGTCACGCAAGACTCGCTTGACCAGCTCTCGCGCGGCCAGTGGTGGCAGATCGGCCTCGACGACGAAAACGCGATGGTCGAAATCGAAGCGCTGAAGAAGCAGTACGACGACGCCAAGAAGCGGCTCGATGCGCGCTTCGCGGACAAGGTCGACAAGCTGCAACGCGGCGATGAGCTGCCGCCTGGCGTCATGAAGGTCGTTAAAGTGTTCGTGGCGGTGAAGCGCAAGCTGCAGCCGGGCGACAAGATGGCCGGCCGTCACGGCAATAAGGGCGTCATCTCGAAGATCGTGCCGGTGGAAGACATGCCGTTCCTCGATGACGGCACCCATGTCGACATCGTGCTCAATCCGCTGGGCGTGCCGTCGCGCATGAACGTTGGGCAAATTCTCGAAACCCACTTGGGCTGGGCCTGCGCAGGCCTCGGCAAGCAAGTGCGCCAAGCGCTCGATGTTCTCGAACGCGATGGCGACAAGAAGCCGCTCGAGAAGAAGCTGAAGGAAGTCTATGGGCCCGGCGTCGAATTGCCGAAGGACCAAGAAGACCTCCGCGTTCTCGCGCACAACATCGAGAAGGGCGTGCCGGTGGCGACGCCTGTGTTCGATGGCGCCAAGGACAGCGACATCCGCGCCATGCTGAAGGAAGCCGGCTTCTCTGAAACCGGCCAGGTGATGCTGAAGGACGGTCAAACCGGCGAGACGTTCAAGCGCGCGGTGACCGTCGGCTACATCTACATGCTGAAGCTGCACCATCTGGTGGACGACAAGATCCACGCGCGATCGATTGGCCCGTACTCGCTCGTCACGCAGCAACCACTGGGTGGCAAGGCGCAGTTCGGCGGTCAGCGCTTCGGCGAAATGGAAGTGTGGGCGCTCGAAGCTTACGGCGCTGCGTACACCTTACAGGAAATGCTGACGGTGAAGTCCGACGACGTCGCCGGCCGTACCAAGGTCTACGAAGCGATCACGCGTGGCCACGACACGTTCGAGGCCGGCATCCCGGAAAGCTTCAATGTCCTCGTCAAGGAAATGCGCTCGCTCAGCTTGAACGTCGAGCTGTTGGACGGCGTGAAGTTGAAGGCGGCCGAATAGCCGCCTCTGATTACCCCGCGCGCTTTCCACGAAGCGCGCGGGCGCTGAATTTGAAAATGCCCCCAAGGTTCCGGCCGCACACCGGAACGCCGGAAGGTAGAAAACGATGAATGCAATGAACCAAGACCTGATCAACAACACCTTCGGCAACCAACCGCCGGCGCCGGTGTTCGATCAGATCAAGATTTCGATCGCTTCGCCGGAGCAGATCCGCTCCTGGTCGTTCGGCGAAATCAAAAAGCCGGAAACCATCAACTATCGTACGTTCAAGCCTGAACGCGACGGGCTGTTCTGCGCCCGCATCTTCGGGCCGATCAAGGACTACGAATGCTTGTGCGGCAAGTACAAGCGCATGAAGTACAAGGACATCATCTGCGAAAAGTGCGGTGTGCAAGTGACGTTGCAGCGCGTGCGCCGTGAGCGCATGGGCCACATCGAGCTCGCAGCACCTGTCGCGCACATCTGGTTCTTGAAGTCGCTGCCGAGCCGCATTGCGCTGATGCTCGACATGGCGCTGAAGGACATTGAGAAGGTTCTCTATTTTGAGCAGTACATTGTGCTCGAACCCGGCCTGACGCCGCTCGAAACCAAGCAGCTTCTAACCGAAGAAGATTACCTCCGCGCTCAAGATGAGTACGGCGAAGACAGCTTCACGGCTGCGATCGGCGCTGAGGCCGTGCGCGAATTGCTGATGGGCCTCAACCTCGAAAAAGAGGCCGAGCAGCTGCGCAAGGAAATCGCCGAGTCCACGTCGGAGCTGAAGCCGAAAAAGCTGGCGAAGCGCCTGAAGCTGGTCGAAGCGTTCATTCGTTCGGGCAACAAGCCGGAATGGATGATCCTCACGGTGGTGCCGGTGATTCCGCCGGAACTGCGTCCGCTGGTGCCGCTCGATGGCGGCCGCTTTGCGACCTCGGATTTGAACGACCTCTATCGCCGTGTCATCAACCGCAACAACCGCTTGAAGCGGCTGATGGAGTTGCGCGCGCCGGACATCATCATCCGCAACGAAAAGCGGATGCTGCAGGAAGCTGTCGACGCTCTGTTCGACAACGGCCGCCGCGGCCGTGTCATCACCGGCGCCAACAAGCGCCCGCTGAAGTCGCTCGCCGACATGCTGAAGGGCAAGCAAGGGCGCTTCCGCCAAAACTTGCTCGGCAAGCGCGTCGACTATTCCGGCCGTTCGGTCATCGTCGTCGGTCCGGACCTGAAGCTGCATCAGTGCGGTCTGCCGAAGAAGATGGCGCTCGAGCTGTTCAAGCCATTCATCTACGCGCGCCTTGACGTGAAGGGTCTCTCCGGCACCGTGAAGCAATCGCGACGCATGGTGGAAAAGGAACGTCCGGAAGTTTGGGATGTGCTCGAAGAAGTGATCCGCGAACACCCCGTGTTGCTGAACCGTGCGCCGACGCTGCACCGCTTGGGCATCCAGGCGTTCGAGCCGAAGCTGATTGAAGGAAAAGCGATCCAGCTGCACCCGCTCGTCTGCGCGGCGTTCAACGCCGACTTCGACGGCGACCAGATGGCCGTCCACGTGCCGCTGTCGCTTGAGGCCCAGCTGGAAGCGCGCGTGCTGATGATGTCGACCAACAACATCCTCAGCCCCGCCAACGGTAAGCCGATTATCGTGCCGTCTCAGGACATCGTTCTGGGGCTCTATTATCTGTCGCTGATGAAGGATGGCGAGCCGGGCGAAGGCAAGCTGTTCGCGAACGTTGGCGAAGTGGAAAGCGCGCTGGAGGCGGGCGTGGTCTCGCTGCACAGCAAGATCAAGGGCCGCTACGACACGGTTGACGCGAACAACAAGCCGGTTCGTCTGACCATCGACACAACGCCTGGCCGGATGAAACTGGCCGAGCTGCTGCCGCGTCACCCGAAGATCAGCTACTCGCTCTTGGATCAGACGCTGACCAAGAAGGAAATCGGCAACCTCATCGATCAGGTTTATCGTTTCTGCGGCCAGAAGGCGACGGTGATCTTCGCCGATCGCATCATGCAGCTCGGCTTCAAGGAAGCGGCGAAGGCCGGCATCTCGTTCGGTATGGCCGACATGGTCGTGCCTGCGGCGAAGGAAAAGCTCGTTGAGGATACGCGCAAGCGTGCTGCGGAATACGAGAAGCAATACGCTGACGGCCTGATCACCAAAGGTGAGAAGTACAACAAGGTCGTCGACGCCTGGTCGAAGTGCACCGACAAAGTCGCCGACGCGATGATGGACGAAGCCTCCAAGCCGGCCAAACTCAAGGATGGCCGCACGGGCGAACTCAACTCCGTGTTCATGATGGCGCACTCGGGCGCGCGCGGTTCGAAGAACCAAATGAAGCAGCTCGCCGGCATGCGCGGCCTCATGGCCAAGCCGTCGGGTGAAATCATCGAGACGCCGATCATCTCGAACTTCAAGGAAGGCCTCTCGGTTCTCGAATACTTCAACTCGACACACGGCGCCCGCAAGGGCCTCGCGGACACCGCGTTGAAGACCGCGAACTCGGGGTATCTGACGCGCCGTCTAGTCGACGTCGCGCAGGACTGCATCATCACCGAGGAAGATTGCGGCACCACCGACGGCATCCAGATGATCGCCGTCATCGACGGCGCCGACATCGTGGTCAGTCTGGGTACGCGCATCCTCGGCCGCACGGCTGCTGTTGCAATCAACGATCCGGGCACCGGCAAGGTGATCGTGCCGGCCGGCACCTTCCTCGACGAAGACACTGTGGTGCTGATCGAGAAATCAGCGGTGCAAGCTGTGAAGGTTCGCTCAGTGCTGACTTGCGAAACCCGCACCGGTGTTTGCGGCGCCTGCTATGGCCGCGACCTCGCACGCGGCACGCGCGTCAATATCGGCGAAGCGGTCGGCGTCATCGCGGCGCAATCGATCGGCGAGCCGGGTACGCAGCTCACGATGCGGACGTTCCACATCGGAGGCGCAGCGCAAGTTGCGGAAACCTCGGCGATGGAAAGCGCGCACGAAGGCAAGATCCGCTTTGTCAACCGCAACACCGTCAAGAACGCGCACGGCGATCTCATGGTGATGAGCCGCAACATGCAAGTTGTGGTGGTCGACGCCGACGACAAAGAGCGGCAATCGTTCAAATTGCCATTCGGCGCCCGCCTCAAGGTCGATGACAAAGGCAAGATCGCGCGCGGCGACCGCATCGCCGAGTGGGATCCGTACGCGACGCCGATTCTCACCGAAGCGGCGGGCAAGGTGCGCTTTGAAGATCTGATCGAGGGCGTGTCGGTTCGGGATGAGTTCGACGAAGCCACCGGCATTTCGTCTAAGGTCGTTATCGATTGGCGCTCCACGGCGAAGGGTTCTGAGCTGAAGCCATCGGTCTCGGTGCTCAACGGCAAGGGCGTGGCGGTGAAAACCTATGCGCTTCCGGTCGGCGCCATTCTGTCGGTGGTCGAGGGCGATGACGCCACGCCGGGCCAAGACTTGGCGCGTATCCCCACGGGCGGCGCCAAGACGCGCGACATCACGGGCGGTCTGCCGCGTGTGGCTGAGTTGTTCGAAGCGCGCCGCCCGAAGGATCACGCGATCATCTCGGAAGGCGACGGCCGCGTCGAGTTCGGCAAGGACTACAAGAACAAGCGCCGTTTGCGCGTTGTTCCGGAAGACGAAAGCCTCGAGGCGATCGAGTACATGATCCCGAAAGGCAAGCACATTCCGGTGCAAGAAGGCGACTTCGTGAAGAAGGGCGATTACCTGCTCGACGGAAACCCCGCGCCGCAGGACATCCTCGCCATTCTCGGCGTCGAAGCGCTGGCGAACTATCTCGTCGAGGAAATTCAGAAGGTCTACCGCCTGCAAGGCGTGCCGATTAATGACAAGCACATCGAAGTGATTGTCCGGCAAATGCTGCAGAAGGTGGAAATCATAGAAGGCGGCGATACCGAGTTCCTGAAAGGGGAAGCGGTGGAAGCGCTCGATCTCGAAGACGAGAACAAGCGCGTGCAAGAACTCGGCCTCAAAGGCGCGACCGCGCAGCCCATGCTGCTCGGCATCACTAAGGCGTCGCTGCAAACGCGCAGCTTCATCTCGGCGGCGTCGTTCCAGGAAACCACGCGCGTGCTCACCGAGGCGGCGTCCTACGGCAAGTCGGACACGCTGGAGGGCCTGAAGGAAAACGTGATCGTCGGGCGTCTGATCCCGGCGGGCACAGGCGGCCAACTCCGCCGCTACCAGAAGCTCGCCGCCGAACGCGACGCGCAATTGGCCATCGACCGCGCGGAAGACGCCGCGCGGATCCCACAGCCCGAAGCGGCTGAATAAGAAGACGAGGAAACGCCTAAACGAACGGCCCGGGAGCAATCCCGGGCCGTTTTCCTTTAGTGCTGCGGCCCGCCCGAGCTATCGGACGGTTCGGGCGGCGGCCGATCGCTCGGCGCGCCGAACTGATATGTCAGCGAGAGGCGAAAGCGAATCCCCGGGTTTTGCGTGATGGAGCGCTCGATGAAGTCGTCGCCGCGCGTCAGCGACTCGTTCCGCAATGTCCCGAACACGTGGTACACCTGAAGGAACGCAAAGAGGCGGTCGCTCAGCCGGCGCCGCCAATTGAGGTTGGTGTAGTAGAACTGACCCGATGCTTGCTGCAGCGAGTGTTGCGCACTTTGGAAGCGCACTTCGAACTGGACGTCGTCGGCGCCGATTTCGCGCTGGTTGATGTCGCGATATTCAAGCGATGCGTTGCCGTTGTACTCAACCGCGCTGTCGCGCGCGATGATGCCGTTGTGCAGCGTGTCGAACGCGCTGTTGAGCGCGTTTGCCGTCACCGAATACACCCAGTGCCGCCCCAATGGCCCGCGCATCACCGCTTGCAACCCGCGCTGCTCTTGCTCGCCGCCATTGACCGTAGTCGACAGCGTCACGCCTCCGACTTGCGACACGAACGGTGAGAACACGTCGCGGTTAATCCGGTCGTAGAAGGTGAGGCCAAACATCGCACTGTGCGTCTGGTGAGTGAAATTGGCCTCGTACGCATCCACGGTGCTGGGTTGAAGGTCTGGGTTGCCGCCGGATGCGTGGGTTGCGTCTTCGAAGTGCACGGCAGGGTCGAGGTCGGAAAGATCAGGGCGGCGAATACGGCTTGTGTAACTGAGGTCGAGATCAATCGCGGAGAACGATCGCCTGATATGCAGCGTCGGGAAAACGCGGAGGTCGCCGTGATCGGTCCCGGCGCCAAGCGATGACACGTCACGCCGATAATATTCCGCGCGCAAACCCGGCAAGAACACCCAATCAAAGGCGCCGACTTGATAGGTTGAGTACAAAGCGAGGGTCTGAGCGTTGCCGTTCAGAGTCGACCGGAAATCACCGGCACCGGGTGGGCCCACGAGCGTGCGTTGCTCATCGTTGATTTCGAGCCGCTCGGCGTCGAGGGAAATCCCCGCGGTCAAAAATTGATCACCCGAAAGGGGGTGGTCGTAGTCCAGCGTGATGTTTGCTTCGTCATCGCTTTGGTCGTTGCCAGTCAAGAAAGGGCTCGGCGCCGGTCCGCTTGCTGGTGTTAGCGCGAGGATGGTGTCGTCGCTGCCGCCAAAGTGCGTCAACGCAGCGTTGAAACGGACCTGCTCGCGCGGCGTGTGTCCATCGTGCTGGATCAAGAGATTGAGGCGGCCGAATTGGTTTGAACCGGTTTGGTTTTGATCTTGCTGAAAAAGCGGAACGCCAGCGCTGGTGCGGTTGATCGATCCTGGCCGAGCGGAATCGCTCGAATAATAGTCGAGACTGAGCGAGGCCTTGTCGGCGTGATTGGGCTGGTAAGTCGTCTGCAGAGTGACTCCGTTGCTGACGTTTTCGACCGACTGATGACCGAGATCGGTCGTGATGATCCCGCTGCTCAGATCGTTGTGAGCCCGCTCGGTGCGAAAGTGCGTCTGGTAGTCGTAGTAGCTGAGGCGTCCGCCAAATGACCAAGGCCCTTCAGACCAGTTGGGCGCGAGGTTCAGCCTGGTCGCGCCGTACGTATCGGCCATGACGCTCGCATTGCCGGTGAAGCCGCTGTTGAAGCGCTGATGCGTGACGATGTTAATGATGCCGCCTGAGGTGGCGGCGGAATATTGCGCGGAAGGGTTGGTAATGACCTCGATGCGTTCGACGTCGGCGCCAGTAAGCCCGCGTAACACCTGTTCGAGGTTGGCGCCCGGCGGCAACGGCTGGCCATTGATCTGGATCGTCGGATTGCCGGCGCCCAGCAGCGTCACTGTTCCCGTTGGCGCAACGCTGACGGAAGGAATGCGTCCCAGCACGTCGAACATGTCGGTGGATTGGGCAATCGGGTCGTTGCGCAGCGCGTAAACGCGCCTGTCAATGCGCACCTGGTCCGCATCGGCGCGAACCACAATTTCGTCGTCATCCTGAGAGGCGGCATGAGCCGGCGTGGCGGGATTGACGCTGCCCGTCTGCTGAGCCTTCGCAGTTGGCGCAGCCGCCAGCGCGACCGCCGCTGTGGCCGAAAGCCATCGCCAATGCCCCGCCATCGCTGCCTCACCCTCAGCGTTCAGCCTCGCTGAATTCGTGATTTTTGTCAGAGAAATAAGGTCTGAATCTGACACGTTTTGTGTGTTGCCCTAATCTCGTCTGCGTGCGAATCGGGCGTCCATCATGAGCATTGAACTCTCCGCCGCGCTGAAGCGCGTGAAGCCGCCGGCCACGGCCGAAATGAGCAGAAAGGCTCGCGCGCTGAAGGCGGAGGGGCGAGACGTCATCGCACTTGCCGCGGGGGAGCCTGACTTCGATACGCCGGACAACATCAAGGAAGCCGCCGCGCGCGCCATGGCGGAAGGTAAGACCAAGTACACGGATGTCGACGGCATTCCGGAACTGAAGGACGCGGTGGTCGCCAAGTTCAAGCGCGAGAACGGGCTCACCTATAAGCGCACGCAAGTGAACGTGTCGCCCGGCGGCAAGACGGTGATCTTCAATGCCATGATGGCGACGCTCAATCCGGGCGATGAAGTGGTGATCCCGTCGCCGTATTGGGTGAGCTATCCCGATATCGTGCTCTTCTGCGGTGGCACGCCCGTGTTTGTGCCGACGACATTGGAATGTGAATTCAAAGTGCGCCCGCAGGATTTGGCGAAGGCGCTGACGGCGAAGACTAAGTGGCTGATCCTCAATTCGCCGTCGAACCCGTCGGGCGCGGCGTACACAGAAGCTGAGCTGAAGGCGCTGGCGGAAGTGCTGCTGGGTTTTCCGAACGTGCATGTTCTCACTGACGACATGTACGAACACCTGACCTACGGCGATTTCAAGTTCACGACCATCGCGCAGGTCGAGCCGCGTTTGTACGAGCGCACACTGACCATGAACGGTGTGTCGAAGGCGTACGCGATGACAGGCTGGCGCATCGGCTATGCGGCGGGCCCTGAGCACGTTATCAAAGCGATGGCCGGCGTTATGGGGCAGACGACATCGTGCGCCTCATCGATCGCGCAATGGGCGGCGGCGGAAGCCCTCAACGGGCCGCAGGGTTTCATTCCGAAGAACAAACTGCTGTTTCAAGGCCGCCGCGATCTGGTGGTGTCGATGCTCAATCAGGCGAAAGGGATCAGCTGTCCAACGCCGGAAGGCGCGTTCTATGTCTATCCCTCGATTGCAGCGCTGATCGGCAAGACCGCGCCAAGCGGCAATAAGATTGTTAATGACGAAGCGTTTGCATCGGAGTTACTCGAAGCGGAAGGCGTCGCGATCGTGCACGGTGAAGCCTTCGGATTGGGCCCATGCTTTCGCGTGTCATACGCGGCGTCGAACGCCGAGTTGGAAGATGCATGCGCGCGCATTCAGCGTTTCTGCGGCAGCCTGCGCTAGCTCGCGATTGTGAATGTCAGGCCTGCCTTTGCTTGCAAGCGCTCGATCAGTTTGGCGCCCATCGCGCTCATCGGCGTCCAGATGCCGCCGGCGGTCGCGCCGCGGTCCACGTCTTGCGCCAAACATAAAGCTGCTTCTGAGATCATCTTTGAGGTTGATGCGTAACCCGGATCCTTGTCGCCGCTGACGACGGCGCGCAGCACCTCGCCCTTCGCCGTCTCGCCGACATAGAGCACTTCGTACGAGCCGTTCTCGCGTTCTTCCTTGGAAGGTCCTTGACCGGGCTTTGGCAAAACGAAGGTCGTCAGGATTGCTCGCGTTGGCGCGAAGCCCAGCAGCTTGCGCTGCATCTTAGCGGACGACACGCCTGCCTTGGCGCGTTTCTCGCCGGAAGCCCCGTCGCCGGTCAGCATCATTTCGTCATAAGCGAAATCGCGCCCGTAGGCGTAGCCGAGCAGGGCGTTGGTGCGGTGGACGTTCTTGGTGTTGATCGCCGCCATCACGAACGGCGCCGACCACGATGGAATGATCGCATCATAGACGGCGATCTCTCCGTTCGGTTGCGGCGCGCCTTTGGCGGGCGACAACGCGAACGGGTCGACGAGCACCGCGCCGATGCGCGGATTGGCTTTCACGGCTTTCATGGTCTCCAGCATCGAGGCCATGGTGCCGCCGGAGAAGCCGCCCTTCATTTTGCGGACGCGGCCGCGCACGCGCACCGCCGGTGCGCCAAAGCGCCTCTGCGTTTCCTGCTGAAGGAAGAAGACGCCACCGTCGAACGGAATGGAATCAAAGCCGCATGAGAAGGTGATGCGCGCGCCCGATGCCTTCGCCGGCGCATCGTGTTTGGCGATCATCTCGGCCATCCAGTTCGGCTCGCCGCAAAGATCGACGTAGTCCGTCCCGGTTTTCACGCATGCTGCTACGAGCGGTTCGCCGTAGAGCTGGTAGGGGCCGACAGTGGTCAGCACCACTTTCGCGCGCTTGGCCAGAGCTTCGAGCGAGGCTGGATCGCGTGCGTTGGCGGCGATAACGGGCGCATTGGCGCCGATCTCGCCTTTAATCCCATTGAGTTTCGCTGTGTCGCGCCCCGCCATCGCCCAGGTGACGTTAGACCCCGCGCCGTACGTGCGCTGCATGTACTCAGCCACCAGCCGGCCGGTGAAGCCGCTGGCGCCGTAGACGATGACATCGAATTCCCGCGCGTCGCTCATTTCGCCCCCAGTGTGTGCGTGGAGTGGTCCGCGTCCACGCATAGCACGCATGCGCCACCGCGGAATGTCGTCCGTAGCGTCAAGCTTGCGCGTGCGCGCGCACGCGCTCACACACGGGCCGTGCCGCCGCTCGCCATCGCCGCCGCCATTACTTCGGCCATCATCCATGCGAGCTGGAACGCCGCGCTCAAGGGCGGCCGCGGCGATCGCGTCGTCGATGCCTTCTTGATCGCGATTGGCGGCATGGCGACGGCTTTAGTGCTGTTCGCCTTCATGGGCGTGCCGAACGCAGCGTCATGGCCGTACCTCGTGGCCTCGGTGATCATCCATCTGTTCTATTGGGTGACGCTGTTCAAAGCCTACGATCTCGGCGATCTCTCGCACATCTACACGCTGTCGCGCGGCTCGGCGCCGCTGCTGGTGACGCTTGGCGCGATGCTGGTGGCGCATGAGATACCGCCGCCGCTGAAGGCTTTAGGTGTTGTGTTGGTTTCGGCGGGCGTGTTGGCGGTGGGCGCCAGCCCCAACGCGCCGCTGAAGGCGACGTTGTGGGCGCTATCGATCGGCATCTGCATCGCTTCTTATTCGCTGGTCGACGCTCTGGGCGCGCGGATTTCAGGCAATGCCGCGCTCTATGTTGGCTGGACCAGCGGCGTCATGGGCGTGCCCATGGTGGCATTTGCGATGTGGCGGCGTGGGAGCAAGCAATTGTTGGCTGACGCCAGCATCGCCCCTTGGCGTGGCATTTTCATCGGAGTGATCAGCTTCGCTGGTTACGGACTTGTGCTGTGGGCGCAGACGTTTGCGCCGATAGCCCAGGTGACGGCGCTGCGCGAAACCTCTGTGGTGTGGGGCGCTTTGATCGCCTTTGTGTTCCTTCGTGAACAGCTCGGCCTGCGGCGCTGGTTGGGCGCTACGATTGTCGCGCTCGGCGCTGGCCTCATTGCGTTTGGCTGAGCTAAACTCGCCCGCAATGGCCGATCTGCAGATCATCCGCATCGACGACGCCAAGGCGCTGGTGCGCGTGGGCGTGCCTGAGCCAGAGCGCGCCGCGCAGCAGGAGGTGCGCATCTCCGTGACCATGGCGCTGGACGAGCCGCCGAACTACGCGCGTCACGACCGCATCGGCGCTACCGTCGACTATGACCGCATCTTGCATTTCATCCGCGATGACCTCGGCGAGCCCGCGCACCTTGTGGAGACGCTGGCCGATCGTGTGGCGGGGCATTGCTTGTCGCTTTCCCCGCGCACGCGCTGGGTTGAGGTGACCGTGAAGAAGCCATCCGTGCTTTCGGGCGATGGCATGGTTGCAGTCAGCATTCGCCGGGAGCGGCCATGAAGTGGGCGCTTGTCACGGGCGCGGCGCAGCGCCTCGGACGCGCCGTTGCCTTGGATCTCGCGGAGCACGGTTGGGGCGTGGCGATCCACTATCGGCACTCTTCGGACGAAGCAGAAGCGGTGGCTGCCGAAGCGCGCAAGCATTCGAAGGCCGTTGTCGTTGGCGCTGATCTTGATGATGCGGCTGCGCGCCATGCGCTCATCAGCAATGCAACGCGGGAGGCAGGGCCGCTCTGCGCGTTGGTCAATTGTGCCGCGATGTTTGAGCACGACACCATCGACACACTGAGTGAAGAGTTGTTGCAGCGGCATATCGCACTGAATACGTTCACACCATCGCTGTTGGCGCGAGAATTCGCGGAAGCTCTGCCTGACGGCGAGCGTGGCGTTGTCGTGAACTTCCTCGATTTCAAATTGGCGAGCCCGTACCCAGATCATTTCTCCTACACGTTGTCGAAATACGCATTGGCCGGCGCGACGGAGTTGTTGGCGCGGGCGCTGGCGCCGCGTGTGCGCGTCAACGCAGTTGCCCCGGGTTACGTGTTGGCGGCGCCTGGCCAAAGCGATGCCGACTACAAGCGCTTGCATACCGACACACCGCTTGAGCGCGGACCGACACCGCAAGACATCGCGCACGCCGCACGCTTTCTAATCGAGAATGAAGCGGTGACCGGTCAGACCATTTACGTCGACGCGGGCCGGCGCTTTCGTTCTTACGAACGAGACATGGGCTTCATGTAGGGCGGTTGGTTTCGCCCGTGCCCCGTGTCACAGCCGCAGGGTCAATTCCCGCTTACCTTCATCTCATCGGATCGATGGTCGATCCGGGATGGAGCTGAAAATGTTTCGACTGATCGCCTTCTGCGCGGCCTTCGTGCTCTTCGCACCGGTTGCGTACGCCGCCCTCGTCCAAGCCACTCAAATGATCGCTTGAGGGCTAAATCGAGGGGCTGACCATGAAAACCAACGTTTGAAGGGGCGCGGAGCACACCGCGCCCTTTTTTGACGCTAGAAATGTTCTTGATATGTTCCTATCTAGGACTATACTCCCAGGCTTATGTCAAAGGACGCGCTGCACGGGCGCGGCGCGCGCACCAATGCGAGCGGCCGCTACGAACGCTTCGCTCGCGAAGCCTTTGACGACGGCTGGACCCCCGAAGAGGTGCGTCCGCTGGAGACCATTGTGACGCCAGAGCTGGCGAAAACGATCATCTCCACCAACCAAAGCCCGGACATCTCCTTCGATCAATCGATCAATCCGTACCGGGGCTGCGAGCACGGCTGCATCTACTGCTATGCGCGCCCCAACCACGCCTATGTCGGTCTTTCGCCCGGCGTCGACTTCGAGACCAAGCTGTTCGTGAAATCGAATGCGGCGGAGTTGCTTGAGAAGGAATTGGCCAAGCCGAGCTATCGCCCACGCACAATCATGCTGGGCGGCGTCACCGACATCTATCAGCCGATCGAGCGCGGCTACGGCGTCACGCGTTCGCTTCTGGAAGTACTGGATCGGTGGCGGCATCCGACGGCGTTGATCACCAAGTCGCAGCTGGTGATCCGCGATATCGATATTCTCGCGCCGATGGCGGAACGCGGGCTCGCGAAAGCGGCGATATCGGTGACCACATTGGAACGCCGCATCGCGCGCGTGATGGAGCCGCGCGCGGCTGCGCCACACCGGCGCATCGAGGCGATCCGCGCACTGGCGGACGCCGGCATTCCCGTCACGGTCATGGTCGCGCCGATCATTCCCGGCATCAATGACAGCGAGATCGAGCAAATCCTCGAGGAGGCCGCAAGGGCAGGCGCGACGGGCGCGGGATACGTGGTTCTGCGCTTGCCGCTGGAGATCAAGGATCTCTTCCAGGAATGGCTGCAGAAATATTTCCCGGATCGCCGTGCGCGCGTCATGTCGATCGTGCGGTCCATGCGCAACGGGCGCGACTATGATCCGGAATGGGGCAAGCGGCAGAAGGGCGAGGGTCCGTACGCGCGTCTCATCGCTGATCGTTTCGCGCGCGCAGCCCGCAAGTTCGGGCTCGACAAGCCTCGCTTGGCGCTCGACCATACGCAATTCAGACGTCCGGTCGAAGCGGGCGGTCAGCCAGACTTGTTCCACAACAGTGAAGAAGATATTTGTCATAATTGACAAATATTGTTCAATGTAGCAATCAAGCCGGCAAGGAGGCGCGTTCGCGATGACAACTGAGCCCAGCCGGCACGCGCTTGCCTTCATCTTTTTCACCGTGCTGATCGACACCATCGGCTTCGGGATCATCCTGCCGGTGATGCCCCGCCTGCTGACGGCGCTGACCGGCGAGACGACCGCGCAAGTCACGCTGATCGCCGGCTTTCTGTTGTCGACATACGCGGTGCTGCAATTCGTGTGCGGGCCGATCATGGGCAATCTTGGCGACCGCTACGGCCGCAGACCCGTGCTGCTGCTCTCGCTCGCGGCGTTCGCCTTTGACTATTTGCTGATGGGCTTTGCGCCGACGGTGGCGTGGCTGTTTCTCGGCCGCGCCATCGCGGGGATCGCGGGCGCCGTGTACTCGCCGGCCATGGCCTACATCGCCGATGTGTCGCCGCCGGAGAAACGCGCGCAGAGTTTCGGCGTGATGGGCGCGGCGTTTGGAATTGGGTTCATCCTGGGCCCCGCCATTGGCGGCTTGCTCGGTGCGCTTGGACCGCGCGCGCCGTTCTTCGTAGCGGCGGCGCTGGCGGGACTTAATTTGCTCTACGGCTATTTCGTTCTGCCTGAGAGCTTGCCGCGTGAGCGGCGGCGCAAGTTCGAGTGGAAGCGCGCCAATCCGCTCGGCACACTTCTGGCGCTGCGCCGCTATCCGGCTGTCGTGGCCTTCGCAGGCGCGGTGTTCCTCTGGCAACTGGGACACCAAGTGTATCCAAGCACCTGGGCGTTCTTCGCGAAGATCCGTTTTCAGTGGTCGGAGTTGGAGATCGGCGCATCGTTGGCGTTCGTCGGAATCTTGATGGCATTCACGCAAGGCTATCTCACCGGCAAGATCGTGCCGCGCATCGGCGAGCATCGCGCCATTCTGCTTGGGATTGGCTCTGGCGTGCTCAGCATGATGGTCCTCGCCTTCGCGACGCAAAGTTGGACCGCCTATGCCGGCATGGCGGCGGGCTTGCTGCAGGGGCTCGTGTACCCGTCGATGAACGCCATCATGTCGAAGCAAGTCCCGCCCAACGAGCAGGGGGAACTACAGGGCGGCGTTGCATCGATGATGAGCCTCACCACCATTCTCGGTCCGCTGATCATGACGCAAACGCTTGGGCGCTTCTCCGCGCCGGGCGCGCCAATCTACTTCCCGGGTGCTGCTTTTATTCTGGCTTCGACACTGGCGCTGCTCTCGTTGATCATCGTGTTGCGGGCGCTTGCGCCTGCAAGTGCGTTGCCGAACGCGGGACGCGCGGGCTAAGCTACCGGCGCCAGCGGAAGGACAAGACGCATGCGCATCGACAACCAACGCCCATCCGACAATTTCCAGGATCGAGGCTCGGGCGGAGGCGGGGGCGGCGGCGTGGGCGCCATGGCGCTGTTCGGTTTGTTCCGGATTTTGGGCTTTCGGGGCATGCTTATCGCGATTGTCGTGCTGGGCGCGGTCTATCTGTTCAACCCGTTCGGCATTCGCGACGCGATCTTTGGCTCGCTCGCTGGCAGCACCGCGGGTCAGTCGCAAACGGCCGGCAGCGGCGGCAGCACTTGCGCGAGCAATCAGCAAGCCTGCGATTTCTCCCGCCGGGTTCTCGGCTCGACGGAAGATGTATGGACGCAGCAATTTCAGGCTGGGCGCTTACCGAATTACGGCGCTCAAGTGGGCGCCTACACAAAGCCGACATTGGTTGTGTATTCCAATTCTGTGGAGACGGGCTGCGGCGCCGCGACATCGGCCGTCGGTCCGTTCTATTGCCCGCAAGACGGCAATCTCTATCTCGACCCGGGCTTCTATCAGATGATGGCGCAACGCCTGCAGGCGCCCGGTGATTTCGCGCAAGCCTACGTGATCGCGCACGAAGTGGGTCACCACGTACAGAAGCTCATTGGCGCTATGGATCACCCAATCCAAGGTGAGAGCCAGAACCAAACCTCGGTCCGCACCGAATTGCAGGCAGATTGCTTCGCCGGCGTTTGGGGACACACGGCGCAAGCGTCGTTGTCGATCGACGATGCGGATTTGCGCGAAGCGCTGAACGCGGCTCACCAAATCGGTGACGATACCCTCAGCCATGGCGGCGATCCGCGCGAATACACGCACGGCACCAGCGATCAGCGCATGCGCTGGTTCCGCCGCGGCTTTGATTCAGGTGACGCGCGGCAATGCGATACTTGGGGCGTGCAGGACTACAACCAGCTCTAAGACTGCCAGCCCGCGGCCTGGTCGATGAGGAATTGCCGGAACGCGGCGATGCGCTTCGATCGTTTGAGGTCGCTTGGGTAGATGAAATACACCTCGAAGCTCGGTCCTGGCAGATCTGGCAGCACTTTCACTAAGTCAGGATTCTCACGCGCCATGTAGTCCGGCACGCTGGCGATGCCGAAGCCGGACTCGACCGCGCGCAACATGCCGTAGACGTTGTTGATCTCTAACAGCGGCGCGCGCGGTTTGGCGTCTTCGCGCCCGGCGCGCTGCGCCCAATCCAATTCGCGCATCGGCGAGGGAACGCCGGCTGTGTAGGCGACGATGCGGTGATGATCGAGATCATCCACTTTCTTTGGCGCGCCGTGGCGTTGGATGTAGGCGTTCGATGCATAGAGGCTGACGGTCACTTCCAGCAGTTTGCGTTGGATCAGATCGGCATGCGTCGCCGCCCAGAGACGGATTGCGCATTCGGCTTCCAGCTTCAGCAGATCATACTCGCGATCATCGAGCAGGAGTTGCACGCGGGTTTCGGGGTAAGTGTCGGCGAAGTGCGTGAGCCGGGGCGCCAGCCATGTGGCGCCGAAGGCGATCGGCGCGGTGACTTTCAAGTCACCCATCACCTTTTCGCGCGCGTCCTTCAGGGTTGATTCCGCGATGACTGCCGCGCCTGCCATTTCGCGGGTGAACTCGCGCAACGCCATGCCTGGGCCGGTCAGAAGCAAACCGCGCGCGTGGCGCTGAAACAGCGGCACACTCATGTCGTTCTCGAGCGCCGCGATTTGCCGGCTCACCGATGATTGGCTGACGCCGAGCTTTTCCGCGGCCGCCGTAAGGCTGCCGGTCTCGGCGGCGAAGTGAAATGTCTTCAGCTTGTCCCAGTCCATGTAGGCCCGCCCCGAGGCGCCCGCTCGCGCGCCCACGGCTTGCAATATTGCATAGCTTCGACAGCCGGTCGATAGCGTGTTGGTATCTAGGCGCTTTGTGGTGGACGGACTTAAGCGTCAGATCCGCTCGTCACCTGCGCCGTTGTGTGCGCGGCGCGGGCCTCGGCCAGCAGCCGCTCAGCGCGAATGAACATCTCCACACGCGTGAGTGCGAACATCGCAACGGCGAACACCATGGGAGCGTCAGCAAGTAAGTTCAGGCTAATTCCCCACGCGTGCGCCTCTTCGCCGAGCAAGTAACGCAACCCGTAGCGCAAGCCGAAGACGGCGAGCAGGAAGAGAAGCGCGAGAGGTGAAGCGGCTTGGCTCAGATTGTGTGTTTGCGGGTCGACGGTGATGCGCATCATCTTGCCGCGATACCAGCCGACGATCGCGCCCAAGAGTGCGACGCCAGCGAGCCAAGGCATGTCTGCCATCGCCGGGGGCGCCTGCAAGAAGGTAAGCGCGGCGAAGCCCGCGAAGATTAGCGGCACGATCCACAATTGCTCAGTCTTAAGCGGCCGTGTCTGCGATGCGCGCCGCATGCGCAACAGGAAGAAGAGCAAGAAAACGCCAATCGCGATGGCGAGCTGGGTTGGGCTCATCGGCAAGGTGCTTGTTTGCATGATGCTTAGGCCGCCGCGCCAGTCTTTGCCTTAGCGTGATCGAGTTCAGCGTTCGCCAGGAATTTTTCCGCTTCCAGCGCGGCCATGCAACCGAGGCCAGCGGCGGTGACCGCTTGACGATAAACATCGTCGGCGACGTCGCCGGCGGCGAACACACCAGGAATGTTGGTCTCCGTCGTGCCCGGCTTGACCTTGATGTAGCCATTGTCTCGCATTTCGACTTGGCCTTTGAAGATCTCAGTCGCCGGCGCGTGGCCGATGGCAATGAAGACGCCGTCGAGCTTGCGCTCTTCGCGCGCACCGGTCTTCACGTTGCGAATGACGATGCCTGTAACGCTCTTCGGCTCTTCCGTGCCTTCAATGTCTTCGAGCACGGTGTCCCACACCACTTCAATGGCGGGATGATTGAACAAGCGTTCCTGAAGAATCTTCTCAGCCTTGAAGCTGTCGCGTCGGTGGATAATTGTGACGCTGCGCGCCAAATGCGCGAGATAGAGCGCTTCCTCAACAGCACTGTTGCCGCCACCGATCACCGCGACGTCCTTGCCGCGATAGAAGAAACCGTCGCACGTGGCGCAGGCGCTGACACCGTGGCCCCCGAAGTGCTGCTCCTTGGGATGTCCCAGCCACTTGGCTTGGGCGCCGGTGGCGATGATGACGCTGTCGGCGAGATAGACTTGGCCGCTGTCGCCGGTGAGGCGGAAAGGGCGTTTGTCGAGTTCAGCTTTGACGATGATGTCGTCGACCAGTTCGGTGCCGACATGTTTGGCCTGCGCGCGCATCTGCTCCATCAGCCATGGACCTTGGATCACGTCGGCGAAGCCGGGATAGTTTTCGACATCGGTGGTGATCGTGAGCTGTCCGCCCGGCTGTAGACCCGCGATTAGCATCGGCTTGCGCATGGCGCGCGCGGCATAGATGGCGGCGCTGTAGCCAGCGGGGCCGGAGCCGATGATCACAATGGGAGCGTGGCGGGCGACGGGTTCTGACATGAGCGACCTTTTGCAAGGGATTCGCGGCTCCGCCTATATGGTTACGCCAGGCGCAGGCCGGTAGCTAAGAGTGGTTCGCAAACCTCTATCTCGAACGGCATAGCGCACGATAAAGTCTTGTGATCACAAACTGATAGCGCCAATTGCTCTGCGGCCACACCTTGCTACGCTAGGTGTGGGGACATGGTGGGTTTGAATGGGCGACCGACACAAGATTCTTGTGGTGGAAGATGATGCGCTGATCGCCATGGAAATGGGTGAGCGGCTTGAGGACCTCGGCTACGCGCCGCTCGAACCGGCGCGGACCATCGAAGCCGCGGAAGCGCTGCTTCAATCGCAACGGCCCGCGGCGGCGTTGTTGGACGCAAATCTCGCTGGCGTCTCAAGCGTTCCGCTCGGCGCAAAGCTCGCGGCGATGGGCGTACCGGTGGCGTTTTGCACGGGCTACGACGCGATCAAGAATTTGCCGCCGGAGCTGGCGAAGGCGCCGATCCTCACCAAGCCTATCAGCGACGATGCGCTTGCGGCAGCCTTGAAGGCTTTACTTCCTTAGCGTTGTGCGCGCGCCGCGTAGGCGGTGAGCACAGCGGCGGCGACACGATCCGTTTCAAGTAGTGGCGGATAATTCCAAGTCTCAAGCCGGCCCGTGTATGGCCGTGCGCAGCCGCGCCGCACCAAGCTTTGATGGAAGCGTTCAAGCTTGCCGGCTGGGCCGTCAACGGCAAGCACGTGCACCGGCTTGCCGGTGGCGGCGGCTTCTGTCGCCATGTTCACACTATCGGCGGTGACGAAGATGTGGTCGGCCGCGCCCAGCATCGCGAAGTACGGGTTGGCGCCTTCGCCTTCGTAGAAGAGCGCGCAGTGTGGCGCGAGATGTGTCTGGAATTGCATGCGCGCCGCCTCGCTCGTACGGCGTGACAGCGTCGCCATCAGCGTCCCGCCGGTTTCACGCTGCACATTGGCCAGCGATTCCGAAATTTCGCGCGCGCGTTTGGCTGAAATGTCCTGACGCTTGGATCTGCCGCCAATTAGCACCGCGAAGCGCGGCGGCGCTAATTCATCCAATTGACGGGGAAAATCGAGCACGGATTGGTCGAGTTTTTCCGGTGTGACCCGATGGCAGGCGCCCACAATCGGCAGGACGTTCGACCCTTCAAGACCGTCGTGAATTGGCGGCACCACGACATCGAACTCACGCGCGTTCACGCGTGGATCTTGAAGCTGAACAACGAAGGTGCGCCGGTGCGACCATTGGCGCACGCCCATTGAGAGCGGAATGGAGGCGCGCCCACAACCGATCCAGATGTCCGGCCACACCGGCGTGATGTCGTCGGACTCGATGCTGAGTGCGTCGCGTGAGGCCGGTACGAAACCAGCAGGCAGCCAGGACCAAGGCGCGCGCACTTGCACCCGCTTGGTGGTCAACCGGATTGGCGTCTTGCGCGCAAGCGCTTCGGCCAAGCCGACAGCTTGCGCTTCGATGCCCGCGCGTCCGTCGGTAACCGTCCACACATTGAGCGGTTCAGCAGGTTGGAAACCGACGCTGCGCATCAGCCCCGCGCCTCAACTTCGCTCAGAGGTATTTGACCTTGGTGATCTCGTAGGATTTCGGCCCGCCTGGCGCCATCACCTCGATGACATCGCCTTCTTCCTTGCCGATGAGCGCACGCGCGATCGGGGAGGTGATCGAAATCTTGCCGCCCTTCACGTCGCTCTCGTCCTCGCCGACGATCTTGTACTTAGACTTGTCGCCGGAATCCTCGTCGACCAGGTTCACGGTCGCGCCGAATTTGACCTGTTTGCCCGACAGCTTGGAGACGTCGATGATCTGAGCGCGGGCTATTTTGTCCTCAAGCTCAGCAAGGCGGCCCTCGATGAAACTCTGGCGCTCTTTGGCCGCGTGGTACTCGGCGTTCTCAGACAGGTCGCCATGCTGGCGCGCTTCCGCGATCGCCGCGATCACGGAAGGGCGTTCGATGGTCTTCAAACGCTTCAGTTCTGCGTCGAGGGCCTGATAACCCTCGGCGGTCATTGGAATTTTATCCATCGGTGTGTGGTTTTTCGTCCGTCTAGGAAAACAAAATTGTGCCCTGACCGGCTATTCGTCAAGCATAGGCCTGAAGGGCCCGAACGCCTAGAGGCGCCCCAGTTTTCAAGCGACGAATAGCCTGAACGGCCGCCCGAGCGCCCGAGGCAGTCGTATAATAGGGGATATTCTGCGTCAGCGCTGTGCGACGAATTGAATAGCTGTCCCGGTAGGATTGGGCGCCTTCAGTGGTGTTGAAGACCAGCTGGACGCCGCCATTCTTCATGGCGTCCACCACGTGAGGCCGGCCCTCGGCCACCTTGTTCACCCGCTCGATCTGGATGCCCTCGGCCTTGAGAAAATCGGCGGTTCCCCCCGTAGCCATGATGGTGAAGCCCAACGCGATCAGATCGCGCGCCACAGGGGCAAGGCCTGCCTTGTCGGCATTCTTCACCGAGATGAACACGCACCCCGATGTCGGCAAGTTGATGCCCGAGGCGATCTGGCTCTTGGCGAAGGCAACATCGAAATTCGTGTCGAGGCCCATGACCTCGCCTGTCGAGCGCATCTCCGGACCGAGCACCGGATCGACACCCGGGAAGCGCGCGAACGGAAACACCGCTTCCTTCACGGCGACATGCGGCCGACTGCGATGCGAAAGCTTCAGGTCTTTCAGTTTCACGCCCGCCATCACCTTGGCCGCCGCAGCGGCGATTGGCAGGCCGATGGCCTTCGCCACAAACGGCGCGGTGCGAGAGGCGCGTGGGTTGGCTTCGAGGATATAGATGTCGCCGTCCTTCACCGCGAATTGAATGTTGATCAGCCCGCGCACATCGAGCGCGCGCGCCAGCTTCTTGGTCTGCGCTTCGATCTCGGTCACGATCTCCGGTGGCAACGAGTAAGGCGGCAACGCACAGGCGCTGTCGCCCGAGTGTACGCCGGCTTCCTCGATGTGCTCCATCACGCCGGCGACGAACACGTCCTCGCCGTCGCAGATCGCGTCGACGTCCACTTCGATGGCATCGCGCAGATAACGATCGACCAGCAAGGGGCGCTTATCTGAAACGATGAGTTCGGAGGGGCCGCCAAGCGCGCGCGAGATTTGATCGACATACTCCGTGAGTTCGCCTTCCGTGTGCACGATGCGCATGGCGAGGCCGCCGAGCACGTAGCTGGGGCGCAACATCACCGGGTAGCCAATCTTGCCGGCGGCTGCGCGCGCCGCGTCCAGTGAGGGCGCGATGGTGTTGTCCGGCTGTTTTAACCCAATCTTGCGCAGCAACGCTTGGAAGCGGTCGCGATCTTCGGCGAGATCGATGGCGTCGACGCTGGTGCCGAGGATCGGTGCGCCTTCATCGGCGAGCGGCTGGGCGAGTTTGAGCGGTGTTTGCCCGCCGAACTGCACGATGAGGCCGAGAACTTCGCCGGCTGCTTTCTCGGTTTCCAGAATTTCGAGGACGTCCTCTGTGGTGAGCGGCTCGAAATAGAGTCGGTCGGATGTGTCGTAGTCGGTCGATACGGTTTCCGGATTGCAATTGACCATGATCGACTCGACGCCAAGGTCTGCGCACGCGAACGCGGCGTGGCAGCAGCAATAGTCAAATTCGATGCCTTGGCCGATGCGGTTTGGTCCGCCGCCAAGGATGATGATCTTCTTCGCGGAAGAGGGCTCGGATTCGCAATCCGCTTGCGTCCGGCCGTACGCCGGAAACTCGTAGGTCGAATACATGTACGGCGTCGTCGCGCGGAATTCGGCGGCGCAGCTGTCGATGCGCTTGAATTGCGGGCGCACGCCGAGTTTGCGGCGCGCGGCGCGCACATCGCGTTCGCGCGTGCCGGTGAGCTTGGCGAGGCGCGCATCGGAGAAGCCGTCGGCTTTTAGGGCGCGAAAACCGACAGCATCTTTTGGCAGGCCGTCCTTGCGCACTTGCGCTTCGGTTTCGATGATTTCCGCGATTTGGCGGATGAACCAGGGATCGTAGTGCGCCGCGGCGCAAATTTCTTCGACCGTTAGTCCGCGGCGCAGCGCTTCCGCTGCGACCAGTAAACGATCCGCCTTGGGAGCTACCAAGCGCGCACGCACGGCGGCGCGGCCTTGGTCTTCATCGGCGCCGCCTTCGACGGCGACTTCATCGAAACCAACGAGCCCGGTATCGAGTGAGCGCAACGCCTTTTGCAGCGACTCCTTGAATGTCCGCCCAATCGCCATGGCTTCGCCGACGCTCTTCATCGAGGTGGTCAGCGTGGTGTCTGAACCCGGGAAGCGCTCGAACGCGAAGCGCGGGATTTTGGTGACGACGTAATCGATGGTCGGTTCGAACGCCGCCGGCATGGCGCCGCCGGTGATGTCGTTGGCGATTTCGTCGAGCGTGTAGCCGATGGCGCATTTGGCGGCGACCTTGGCGATCGGGAAGCCGGTGGCTTTCGACGCCAAAGCCGAACTGCGCGACACGCGCGGGTTCATCTCGATCACCACCATGCGGCCGTCGCGCGGATTGATGGCGAACTGCACGTTGGAGCCGCCGGTCTCGACGCCGATCTCGCGCAGCACCGCAATGCTTGCGTTGCGCATGATCTGATATTCGCGATCGCTCAGCGTCAACGCCGGCGCGACCGTGATGCTGTCGCCGGTGTGGACCCCCATCGGATCGATGTTTTCGATCGAGCAGATGATGATGCAATTGTCCGCGCGGTCGCGGACGACCTCCATCTCGTACTCTTTCCAACCGATGATGCTTTCTTCGACCAGCACTTCGCCGATCGGGGAGGCGGCGAGACCGCGCTCGATAATCTCTTTAAACTCTTCGAGATTGTAGGCGACGCCGCCGCCGAGGCCACCGAGCGTCAGCGATGGGCGTATGATTGATGGCAGCTGCACGTGATCGAGCGCCGCGAGCGCTTCGTCCATGGTATTGCATAGACGCGAGCGCGGACTTTCGAGGCCGATCTTGTCCATCGCGTCGCGGAACTTCATCCGGTGCTCGGCCTTCTCGATGACATCCGCATCGGCGCCGATCATCTCGACTTTGTATTTCTTCAACACGCCGCTGCGATCGAGCGTCAGCGCGCAATTGAGCGCGGTCTGGCCGCCCATGGTCGGCAAGATCGCGTCGGGCTTTTCTAGCGCGATGATCTTTGCGACCATCTCCGGTGTAATCGGCTCGATGTAGGTCGCATCTGCCAGCTCCGGATCGGTCATGATCGTCGCTGGGTTCGAATTGACCAGGATGACGCGGTAGCCCTCGGCCTTTAGCGCCTTCACCGCTTGCACGCCGGAATAATCGAATTCGCAGGCCTGGCCGATAATGATGGGGCCGGCGCCGATGATCAGGATCGATTTGATGTCAGTCCGTTTCGGCATGCGTCTCCGGCCCGCGTTTCTAGCGGCAGAATCGATCCAATTGACGGATCGCGCGTGCTTACGCGGCGGCGGGCTCCGGCGCAAGGTTCGGGCGCGCCAGAGCTACAGCGAAAACGCCGAGCGCCAATGCAACGAAGCCGCCAATGCCGACGATGCCGCCCCAAGGGAAGTGGGCGTCATTGACGACGAGCATGGTCACACCGCCGAGCGCGTTGATGGTTCCGTGCGCGATGCCCGCGGTCCAGGTGGCGCGGCCGCGGTCGCGGATCAGTGTCATGATCGGCGCGGTCAGCGTGCAGAACACGATGAAGATCGGAATGCCGATCGCGCGGTTGTCCGGATAGTTGAGGCCGTAGAGATAAATCGCGGGCGCGTGCCAGACGCCCCAGATGAAGCCGGTCGCCAGCGCACAGCGCCAGAAGCCGAAGCGCCGCCATAGATCGTAGAGATAGCCGCGCCAGCCCAGCTCCTCGGTGAAGGTGAGAATGATGGCGTTGATCGCGCTGCCGATGATGAGCTGCACCGGCAGGATCAGGTCAAGCATCGGCGCTAATGCGCGCAACTCTGCCATCTTTGAGTCGGGCACCTGGCCTTGCGCCATGACCAATATCTGCTTCGCCGGATCGACGAAATGGCGGCCGCCCAACAGCACGGTGGCAATGACCGAGATGGCAGCGAGCACAAACGGAATGAGCAAAGCCCATAGCCACCAAATGTTCACCGTGAAGCGCAAGCCGAGCGCATCGATACGCCGGCCCCTTTCGAACAGCATGGCGCAAATGAATGCCGCAATTGCGGGACCAGCCATCATTCCGACGAGGATGATGGTGGTTGTGAGCGGATCGCGGTTCAGATGAAGCGCCGAGGCGCTGATGGTCACGCCCCAGCTAATAAGGAATGTCAAAGCCAAGAAGGTGGCTGCTCTGCGCGTCGTCGACATCACTTTTCCCCGCTTTGCTCTTCATCGGCTTGTTGCTCGACCCGCACGCCGCGCGCCTTCAGCGCTTCGCGCAGCAGGAACTCGATTTGCGCATTCACACTGCGCAAATCGGTGTTCGCCAGCCTCGCCAGCGCGGCGTACAGCGCTGGATCGAGGCGAAGCGCGAAGGCTTTCTTGTCAGGCGAAGCCATGACGCGGGCCTATTGGTAGAGCGAGCCGGCGTTCACGATCGGTTGGGCGTCGCGATCGGCGCAGAGCACCACGAGCAGGTTGGATACCATCGCCGCGCGACGTTCGTCGTCGAGCGAGACGATGTCGCGTTCGGAGAGCTGCTTCAGCGCATTCTCCACCATCGACACCGCGCCTTCGACGATCAAAGTACGCGCCGCTATCACCGCTTCCGCCTGCTGACGGCGCAACATGGCGCCGGCGATCTCTGGCGCGTAGGCAAGGTGCGAGAGCTTGGTTTCGTCAACCGCTACACCGGCGACGGCGACGCGATCCTGAAGTTTCTCACGCAGGAGCGCCGAGACTTGATCGGCGTCGCCGCGCAGCGTCGGCTCTTCGTGCTCTGAGTGGTCGTAGGCAAAGTGCGAGGCGATCTCGCGCACGGCGGTTTCGATCTGAATGTCGATGAAGGATTGATATTGATCGACGTCGAAGAGGGCGCTCGCCGTATCGGTCACGTGCCAAACCACGACGGCGGCGATTTCGATCGGGTTTCCGCGCTTGTCGTTTACCTTCAGCTTTTCGCCGGTGACGTTGCGCACGCGCAGAGAAATCTTGGTGCGCTTATACCAGGGCAGCACCCAGCGCAGACCCGAGACCCGGTCGGTTCCCTCATAATTGCCGAAGAGGGTGATGACGGCCGCTTCGTTGGGCTGGAGCGAGTAGAAGCCGCTGAGCAGCAGCACCAAGATTAGGGTCAGCGAACTCAGGATGATCACCATCCCGACCTCTTCGTGGCTGATCAGATCAACCAAACTCCACACCATCAGCGCCAGCACGATGAAGGTCAGCAGCAGCATCAGCCCGCCATTGGCGGCGCTGGCCTTGCGTTCTTCGGTGCGTTTGAGAGCGGCGGCAGCCATTGAATTTCCCTCCGTTTGAAATCAAAGTGATATCACTTTAATACCGTCGAATCGCAAAATGCAAGCGAAATCGGTTCCCGTTCACCACGCGGGTAAATCGGCCCTTAACGGCGCTTTGGTACGGTGCAGGCCGGTAAATATCGGTTTTGAGGCCGAAAATGGGTAGCTGGTGGTTTGGCGGCAAAGGCTCTTTTGGAGCCTTTCGCCGGAGTCGTCGCGGCAACGTCGCGATGTTGTGGGCGATCATGGCGACGGTCCTGGTGGGCACCGTCGGGATCAGCGTCGATTTCACGCGCGCGCAGATGATCCGGGTGCAGCTCCAAAATGCCGCCGACGGCGCGGCGCTGGCTGCTGCGCGCGATTATGGCGCGACCCTGGCCCAGCGCACCTCCGTCTCTAGGGCATACTTTGACGCCGAGGCCGGCGACTACGGCGGCGCGGCCGCCAACTTCACCCTGACGGCGCTGCCCGACGGGACCTACCGGGTTCAGGCGTCTGCGCCGATGCAAATGAGCTTGGCTTCGGTCATCTCCAACAATCCGTGGACCATCGCGGTCGCTTCGGATGCAGTCCAGAGCGGCGTCAACCTCGAAGTCGCGCTGGTGCTCGATACGACGGGATCGATGGGCGGTCAGAAGATCATTGACTTGCGCAACGCGGCCACCAATCTCGTGAACACCGTCGTTCGCGCCCAGCAGAGCCCGTTCTATTCGAAGGTTGCCCTAGCCACCTTCTCCGTGGGCGTGGACGCCGGCGGTGCTGCGAGCCAAATCCGCGGCAACGTCACAAGCGGCCACTCGATCAGCGCCGCCGACTGGCGCAGTAGTCCCGCTCGAAACATCACGGCGGCGATCCGTTCCGGATCGACAGTCACCATTACGTCAGCGGCGCACGGCTTCTCCAATGGCGACACTGTGTACATCACGGGCGTCGGCGGCATCACGCAGCTCAACAACAGGAGCTGGGTCGTTTCCGGCGCCACCTTGGCCACGTACCAGGTGACAGGCGTTAGCGGCTCGTCGACTTTCACGTCCGGTGGATCTGCGACGCGATGCGGGACCGCGGCATGCGAGATTGTCGTTACCGCCAACAGCCACGGCCTGGCCAATGGCGCGTACGCCTACATCACAGGCGTCAACGGCATGACCCAGATCAACAGCGCTACAAATACAGCCTGGCTGGTCTCCAACGTGACCGCCAACACCTACGCGCTGTCGGGGACCAACGGACCAGGCGGCGGCTTCAGCGCCTACACATCTGGCGGCACATCTTACTGCACGACGTACGGCTGTCAGTACGAGCGCTTCACGAGCCAGACCGGCGCAACGCGTGTGTTCGGCGTGACGACTTGCGTATCGGAACGTACTGGGGCGAATGCGTTTACCGATGCGGCGCCAAGCGCTTCGCCTTTCGGTATGAACTATTCGGTTGGCTCGGATAATCCTTGCGCGAGCCCCAACCCGATCATGCCGCTCACCACGGACACCAACGCGCTCAACACGCGTATCAGCTCGCTCACAGCGGCTGGCTCGACGGCGGGTCACATTGGCTTCGCATGGGGCTGGTATCTGTTGTCCCCAAACTTTAGCTATCTGTGGTCGGCGCCCAATCAGCCGGCGGCGTACGGCGCGCCGAGCACAATGAAGATCGCCGTGCTGATGACGGACGGCGCCTTCAATACCTCCTATTGCAACGGCGTGATCAGTCAGACCGCCGGCTCAGGCAGTGGCAGCACCTCGAACCACATCAACTGCAACTCAGCCAACGGAGACTCTCCAACCCAAGCGTTGGCCGTCTGCTCGGCGATGAAAGCGCAAGGCGTCACGGTCTATACGGTGGGCTTCGACCTGCAGGGTGATCAGAACGCCATCTCGCTGCTGACCAATTGCGCGACCAACGCCCAACACTTCTACGATGCGGCGACTGGCGCGGACTTACAGGCGGCGTTCCAAGATATCGCCAACCAGATCACGCAGTTGCGAATCTCGCACTAACGGCTATTGCGACGGCGCCTGGAACTGCACAGCAATGCGGGTTCGGGTGCCGACTGCGCCGCCGCCGTCGCTCAGTGTCGACGCGACACGGTAGGAATTGGCGACACTGAGTGCGGCGCGGGCAAATCCCAGCCCGGCCGGCGACTCGTTGGCAACGCCGCAGGCCAGTCCCAACGAGGACGTCACTGTGCAATTCAATTCAACGCGGCCACCGACTCCTTGGCGAGCAGCCGCCTCAGGATAAAGATCGGCGATCCGACGCGCGGTTGGACGTGAAGTCCAGCGCACCACGCCCTGCTGCGGCGCTTCCACGCTCTGTGGCTGTGTATTCATCGCCACTACGGTCGGAGGCGGCGCATCTTGTTGCGGTCCCAACGGGGCGGCGCCGCTTTGTGTGCCAATACGCGCGGAATTGTTTGGGCCTTGCGAGGTATTGGTTTGCGGCCCGAACAGCGAGATTGGGCCACCTCCCGTGGCGTTGCTTGATGTCCGTGGCGCGGATGTCGCCGGGGAAGCAGCTGCGTTTAGATCACGCGCCGGTTGCGAGGAGGCGACGCGTTGCGGCTGGGGTTGGGGTTCGCGACGCTGTTGTTGCGGCTGCTGGATCGGAGCGGGGCGCGAGGGCGTCGTCAACTGCGAGAGCGACGTGCCACTATTTTCCGACGCCGAAGGAGGCTCGAGCGACGGCGCGGCGGCCGGCGCTTGCGACTGCGAAGTTGTACGGTCTTGGCCGAAATTCAGGAGGCTGCCATTACCGAAGTAGAGGCCTCCTGCGAGGGCTAGCCCACCTAGAATGGCGATCAGCACAAACGCACGCAACGGACCGCCTTCGCCCTTCGGCGGCTCGCGCAATTCCGGGCGCTCGTGATAAGCGCCGCGCGACGGCGGCTTGTCAAAAGTGGGTTGCGGGCGCGGCGGCTCATAGCGGCGCACCGGCGGTGGCTGCGTCTCCATGGCGCGACGCGGCGGGGGCGGCGGCGGACGCACGCTCGGTTCACGCCGTGGCGGCGGCTCGCGCCGACTTGGGGACGCGTCCATCCGAGGACGGGGTTGGCCGCGTTCGGCGGCGCCAGTGAGCTGCTTCAAGCGGAGTTCAGCGACTTCCGAAAAGGCGCCGTCAGGGCCGTAGCGCGCCAGGTAGTCCATGAAGTCTGCTGGGTTGCGGCTGTCGCGGATGGCGCGCCAGTGCTCGGACTCTGACTGCAACGCATCGCCAGGCGGAGGCGGCGGCGGCCGGGTGGGCGCACGTGGCGGGGGCGCGGCGCGCTGCGGAGGCGGCTCGTAGGCCGGCGGTTCGGGCTCGGCGACCGAACCGGCGCCGGCGTTGGCGCGCTGTGAGTTGACCATGCGGTCGACCGCGAAGAACAGCGGATCGAGAGACGGATCGTTGGGATCGCCATTCCAGTCCGAGAGATCGAAGGAGGGCGAGTTCCCGACACTTGATGGCGGCGGCGGTTCAATCAAACTGGCGACCACCGCCTTGTCGGCGTTAATCACCCGCTGAGCGGCGTCTAGGAACGGTCGCGAGCGGATCGAGGCGTGCGACCAGACCACGACGCCGGCGCCGCTGGAGCGCAGGGCGCCGTCGCTCGAAGGAGCGCCGCCAATACTGAACCCCGCGGCTTCGAACATCTCGGCCAAGGCTTTGGCCTGCGGTTCATCCTCGCGAACGCAAACGATAAGCACGTCCGCCATACCGACTCCTGTGTCCCTCAGGCCCCCGAGCGGAAGCTAGGCCAATAACACGGAACATTATGGCGTGAACACGGAGAACGTCGGTTGCGGGATGAATTCCCGTCAAACCACCAGTTCGAAAGCCCCTGTTTCCAGGTTAAGCACTTCGAGGCTGCCGTCGGCGACGCCGTAGCGGGCGCCGGCGAGCTTCAAGCCGTTTTCTTCGATGGCTCTGCGGACGAACGGGAAGGTCTGCAAGTTCTCGAGCGTGACGCGGATGGACTCGTGTTCCAACGCTTCGGTGGGATCGCCGCCACAGCCTTCGATGCGGGCTTTGGCGGGTTCAAGCAGGTCGATCCAATGATCCAGAAATGAGCTCGGATCCCGCGGTTCTTTGCTTAACGCCGCCGCCACGCCGCCGCATTGGGCGTGCCCAAGCACTAGGATGGTTTCCACGTAAAGCTTCACGACCGCGAACTCGATCGCGGCGCTGGTGCCGTGATAGCCGAGTTTTCCGTCTTCGCAGGGCGGCGCGAGGTTAGCCACGTTGCGGATGACGAACAGCTCGCCGGGGTCGGCGTTGAAGATGGTTGCCGGATCGACGCGGCTGTCGGAGCAGGCGATGACTAACGTCCGCGGCGATTGTCCGCGCTCCGCCAAGCGGCGATGCAATGCGCGGAGTTCCGGCCAGCGCTTTTCGCGATAGACGCGATAGCCTTCGATCAAGTGCTCCATGAGCGTCCTTCAACTGCCGCGGGCGGGCAAGGGCAAGTGCTTTCTAGCTCTCAATGCGCCATGGCGGATGCGTGCGATTGTCGCCCGCATGATAGAGGCAGAGCGCGTTGCCGGCCGGATCGCGCAGCCAGGCTTCGTACCAGAGCCACGTCTGCATCGTCGGCTCATGCTCGAACTCGATGCCCGCGGCTTTCAGTCGGGCGACTTCGGCATCAACGTTGTCGCACTCGAAATAGATGTGCGGCGCGTGTTCACGCGGAATCTCTTTGCTGGTGATGTGCAGTGAGAATGTCGATCCGCCGTCGGGGAGTTCGAAGCGCGCGTAATACGCGTTTTTGACAATGAGCTTAAGGCCGAGCTGGCGATAAAATCCGATCGAAGCATCGAGGTCGCTGCAGGCGGTGGTCACTTGATTGAGGCGCATTTCCTTTATTTAGCGCCGCGTCCGAATTCGGCCAGTCATCCGTGCGTGATCGGTCCATATTTTGCGCTAGGAGTTGATCATGAGCTTTCGCGTTACCGGCCTTGACCCCGATCTGTTTGCGGATTTGCACGCGCTGAGCGACGGCGCGTTGGCCGCGCGCGGCATGCAGCGCATGCGCGTCGAGCAAAAGCCGGACGCGCCGTGCCGGATTTCGCTCGATGATGCGGAAGTGGGCGAGATGGTCGTGCTGCTGAACTATGATCACCAGCCAGCCGATACGCCGTATCGCCAGCAAGGGCCGATATTCGTTCGCGCTGCCAAGGATCGGTTCAATGCAATTGATGTCATTCCGCCAGCGTTGGCGCTGCGGCCGCTCTCACTGCGCGGTTTTGATGCTGATCACATGATGATTGCGGCGGATATCGTTGACGGCGCGGCCGCAGCGCCGCTGGTTGAACGCTTCTTCTGCAATCCGGAGGTTGCTTACATTCACGCGCATTATGCCAAGCGTGGCTGTTACGCGGCGCGGTTCGATCGCGCTTAGTTCATCAACATGGTGGCGGCGAGGGCCTTCATGGCGCGCGCGGAATTGACGTGCGGGGCCACGGAGCCTTGCGCTTTTGACACCACCATCGCGCCCTCGATCGACGCGAGCATGGCGGAGGCAAACGCCGTGGCGTTCTTCGGGGTCATGCCGCGGGCGCGTGCGGCTTCAGACATTTCCTTTTCCCAGCCTGCGAACACGGCGCGCACGGTTTCATTGAGCTTGGGATTGGCCTCGCCCATGCCAGCGGCGATGGCGGCGATCGGGCAGGAGCATTTGTAGTCGCGATCCTTGATGCCCTTGGCGGTCGTCTTGAAAACTTGGTCGATGTAAAAGGCTATGTCGCAGCCGGTCTCGTGCAGGGCGCGGAATTGGCTCTTCACATTTTCGCCAACACGGCTGACCGCTTCCACCCCGATTTCCTCCTTCCCGCCAGGGAAATGGAAATACAGCGAGCCGCGCGGAGCCCCTGATTTTTCAAGCAATTCCGCCACGCCGACGCCTTCATAGCCGCGGGCGCGGAAGAGCTCGACCGCGGCCTCGATCAGGCCCTCGCGGGCGGATGAAACTTTTGCCATGGCGACAAGATAGCACTTGTATGACGACCGGTCTAGTGATAGCTGTAAATAGACCGGTCGTCATAGTGGATCACGGCCGGGTTTTCCTCCCCGGGAGACTATCAATGCGTACAACTCTCTTTTCGATTTTGGCCCTTGGTGCGGTGCTGGCGCCGAGCTTTGCTTCCGCCGACACGGTCGGCGACCGCGCCGCCGCCGTCTCGCTCTGCCGCACACAAGTGGCGCAGCAAGCCGGTGTCGATCTGGTCAGCGTTCGCCTCACCAATGTTCGCGCCGCGCTTCGCAATGTGCGCGTCGACCTGAGCGTTCGCGGCAATCAACACGTCCGTTGCGACGTCACGCGCGGCGAAGCGGGCACGCTGCAAGTCGCCGCGATCACGCCGCCGCTCGGCGCGACGCCAGCGTCTGCTGCTGCCCGGTAAGGTACTGCCCAGCGTCTGAGGCGCCTCCCGCGCGGACGCTTCTCCTCCCGGGGG
>JBAQGO010000087.1:0-41679 GCA_049287825.1 Vitreimonas sp.
GCTATGTCGGCAACAACGGCACCGCGAATATTTCCGACACAGACTCAGTCAAGGAGCGCACCGTCAGCCAAGGCACGGGCGCCTATCGCGATGGCGCGACCACGCCGAGTTCGTACTCAGATTACGATGGCTCCTACAACTCTCTGAACTCCTTCAACCAAGGCTCCAGCGCCTCGAGCTGGACGGTGCAAGCGGGCGAGACGCTGCAAGGCATCGCCGCGCAGCTCTGGGGCGATTCAAATCTTTGGTACAAAATCGCCGAGATCAACGGCCTCACCGTTTTGCCTCGATATCTCGCCGGAGGTGCGAGATGCGAAAGGCGTGCCATCTCGACCGCGCGCCAAAGCCAACTAATGGGGGGTCATCGGAGGATCGATATCCTCCAGTACGCACTTTCATCGTCGGCGGTGCGCCAGCGCTTGTCATTCCATGGCATTGCTTTCCTCTAATCTGTGCTCGCGCGAACCTCCGGCGCGGTATGATGGAACCTCAACCCGGCTCACCGGCGTTCTCGCACGAAGGCCAAGATATCTCGGGAAGTCCGAGCCTCGGGTGTGTAGGTTCGGGGTGGTCTGGATGGGTTGCTTGCGGAGGGGCGTGCGTGGCTAAGAAAAAAAGTGGCGATGAGATGGGCCCTCTCGCCTCAACGGGCATCGAGGGTTTGGACGACGTGCTCCGGGGAGGACTTGCGCGCAACCGCGTCTTTCTCCTGGAGGGCAGTCCCGGCACCGGCAAAACCACAATCGCGCTGCAATTCTTGATCGAAGGCCGCCGCGCCGGCGAGCGCGGGCTCTACATCACGCTCTCGGAAACTACGGAAGAACTCATCAGCAGCGCCAAGTCGCATGGCTGGTCCCTCGACGGCATCGACATCTTCGAATTGTTGCCACCTGAAAGCCTGCTCGACGACGAGCAGCAGCAAAGCCTGCTCTATTCCTCTGACCTTGAACTCGGGGAGACTACGAAGCGCATCTTTGAAGCGTTTGAGGCCGCCAAGCCGGATAGGGTGATCCTGGATTCGCTGTCCGAGATCCGGCTGCTGGCGCAGAGTTCACTTCGCTACCGGCGGCAAATCTTGGCGCTGAAGCATTACTTCGCGACCCGCAACGTCACGGTTATTCTGCTGGACGATCTGACGACCGAGACCAACGATAAGTCTGTGCACAGCGTGGCGCACGGCGTCGTAACGTTGCAAGAACTCGCGCCCGATTACGGCGCTGACCGCAGGCGTTTGAAGGTTGGCAAGTACAGAGGGCAGCGTTTCAGAGGTGGCTTCCACGACTTCTGCATCAAGACCGGCGGGGTCGAAGTTTTTCCGCGGTTGGTGTCTGCGGAACATAAGACTGGCTTCAGGCGTGAATTGCTCACCTCGAAGAGCGCAGAGCTCAATGCGCTGCTGGGCGGCGGTATTGAACGCGGGTCGAGTGTTTTGGCGCTGGGTCCTGCCGGCTCAGGCAAATCCATTCTCATTTTGACCTTCGTCGCCAACGCAATCGCACGCGGAGAAAAGGCCGCGATATTCTTGTTTGACGAAGAGCGCGCGTTGCTTGTCGAGCGATCCAAGGCGCTCAACTTCGATCTGGACGCGATGCTGCAGTCCGGCAATCTCGTCATGCAACAGGTGGATGCCGCCGAACTTTCGCCAGGTGAGTTTGCGCACAGTGTACGCAAGTGCATCGACAGCGGCGCCAAGACGATCGTCATCGACAGCTTGAATGGCTACCAAGCCGCCATGCCGCAGGAGCACGCCTTGCTGCTGCACATGCACGAGCTCCTCCAATATGCAAACCGTCAGGGCGCCACTACGTTCTTGACGGTCGCTCAACACGGCCTAGTCGGTGACATGAAGTCGCCAGTCGACCTCACTTATCTCGCCGACACCGTTGTGCTGTTGCGCTATTTCGAAGCGTTGGGTCGCGTGCGCCGAGCGATCTCGGTGATCAAGAAGCGCACCAGTGCTCATGAGAATACCATTCGCGAATACGTCATCGACAAGCGCGGACTGACGCTTGGCCAACCGCTCGCAAATTTCCATGGCGTCTTGCGCGGCGTCCCGACACTCGTCGGAGAGGATACGGCTCTCTTGAAGCCGGAAACTGAGTGAGTCCTGAACTCTCCGAACGCGGGCTTGTCTTAGCGCCGCAAGGCCGAGATGCGCAGGTCGCCGTCTCAATGCTTGGCGAGGCGGGGATCCTAAGCGACGTTTGCACTTCGATTGCAAACCTCGTCGAGGAGCTGAGCAATGGGGCTGGCTTTGTCTTAGTCACCGAAGAAGCTTTGCGCCGCGTCGATCTTCGTCCGCTGGCGGATTGGTTGGCTGCGCAACCTGAATGGTCCGACTTCCCCTTTATCTTGCTGACGCAGCGCGGTGGCGGACTGGAACGCAACCCTGGCGCCGCTCGCCACCTGAAAACGCTTGGCAACGTCAGTTTCCTGGAGCGACCGTTTCACCCCACCACGCTTGTCAGCATCAGCACGTCGGCTTTGCGTGGCCGGCGGCGCCAATACGAAGCGCGCGCGCGATTGGTTGAACTCAGCGAACGCCGCCAGCGTTTGACCGAAGCCAACGAATTGCTCGAACAGCGCGTCCGCGAAAGAACCGCCGAACTTGAAGCCGCTAATCAAAAGATGACGGAAGAGATTGCCCAGCGGCAAGCAGCCGAAGAGCAACTCAGGCAAGTGCAAAAAATGGAGATGATTGGCCAGCTCACTGGCGGCGTTGCGCACGACTTCAACAATTTGCTGACCGCGGTGCTCGGCAACCTCAGCCTGTTGCAACGTCATCTTCCAGCGCATGACGCCCGTGCTCAGCGTCTTATCGAGGGCGCCGTTCAGGGCGCCAATCGCGGCGCATCGCTGACACAGCGATTGTTGGCCTTCTCGCGCCGGCAGAGCCTTGAATTGGCGCCAACAAATGTCGTCCAACTCGTATCGGGCATGAAGGAATTGCTCGAGCGGTCGATCGGGCCTGAGATCGAACTCTTGTTTGAACTCACCACCGATCCGTCCATTTCGTTGATCGACGCCAACCAAGTCGAACTGGCGCTCTTAAACCTCGCGGTGAATGCGCGCGACGCCATGCCGGATGGGGGCAAGCTTCGCATTGGTGTTGATCATGTAAGCGGCCCCGCGCCAGATCTCCCTGCGGCAGAGTTCGTCCGCATCTGGGTCGTCGACACCGGCGCTGGCATGGACGCAGCGACACTTGAACGGGCGATCGATCCCTTTTTCTCGACCAAGGAATTGGGGAAGGGCACCGGTCTCGGCCTTTCGATGGTGCATGGGCTCGCGGTCCAGCAGCAGGGCGCGTTCCGCCTCCGCAGCGCACCAGGTAAGGGAACGCGCGCGGAATTGCTCCTTCCGGTGACGCACGAGCGTGCGCAAGAACCGGCGCCCCATACTCAAGATGACGCGGCGCCGGCCACCAAGCGATCGCGCATTCTGCTGGTCGACGACGACGCATTGGTTGCCATGATCAGCGTCGACATGCTCGAAGATCTCGGTCACGAAGTGATCGAGGCCAACTCCGGCAAACAGGCGCTCGAACTTCTGGGCGCCAACGGTTCAGTGGATCTTTTGATTACGGACTTCGCCATGCCCGGCATGAGCGGCGCGCAGCTGATCGACGCTGTGCGCGCCCAATTTCCGGAACTGCCGGTGTTGTTAGCGACTGGCTACGCGGAGCTTCCGAGCGGAAAGCATGAAGACATCCCCAGGATCGGCAAACCGTACACGCAGCCCCAGCTCGCGAGCGAAATAGCGCGCCTCCTCAGCCGCGCTCAATCGACCTGATGGAAACCGTGCTTCCAATTCAGTTGGGGTGCGAACGTCCAGCTCCTTGAATTCACAACACTACGGGTCCAAATTCTGCCGAGTCGCCGCCCCCAATCCGACCTGCCGCCACCGCGCATACACTCGCGCTCATGCGCTTTGTCGCCGAACCCATTTCACCCTATCGCCTCTTGCGGTTTCACCGCTGGGCGATGCTATGGCTGAAATGGTTCGCGGCGTTCCTGGAAGGGGCGGGCGCGCTAGCGCCGCTCTCGCGTCACGCCGAGAGCATCGCCCATCATTGGCTCAATCGGGTCGAGCGCATCATCCTCAGCATCGTGCTGCTGCGCGCGGCAACGCAGGTGCGCCGGCTCACTCCGCGTCCGCACTTCAACGCGCTTCGTCGCAAAGACACGGGCTTGCGCCGCGCTGTCGCCGGCTCTGCTATGCGCCGGCTGCTCCGGCGCAAATCTCTGCACGCCCGCATCGAGGCGCTGTCGCAAAACCTCGACCGCCTGGTCGCGCGTCTCGTGAGACGTCTTCCGCGCGGCCTCACCCGACGCCGCCCGATCAAGGCGCGGCGCATGCCGTCGCCGCTTCTCGCATCCGCGCCAAACGCGGCGTCTGCTTTCGCCGAAGATACCTCCTGACGTCTTACTGCTGCACCGCCGCATAACCGTTCCCGTCGCCGGCCCATGCTTGGCGACGCGGTTCCGCGCGCCGGCGCAATCTTCGCAAGCGAACGCAGTATATTGTTTGCCCGGCTTCTCCGCAGGATGGTAAGCCTTTCGCGGGAGACCCCCGGTGCTCGATCGAACGATGCCAGCCATAAGCTATCGACGACGGCGCGGCCCCGTTTCCGGCGGCGAACGAGAATGGCGCGTGGGCGACGATGCGCTGGTGATGGTGAGCCCCTCCGGCGGCGAGAAGCGCACCGCTTGGAAAGATGTGATCGGCGTACGCCTCTATCACGAGCAGCTGCGCAACCGGCCGTGGCGCTACGCCTTTGAGCTGCACACAAAGCAGGGCGCACGCATCGTGATCGACAACGCCCATTGTCAAAACGCGCGCCAATTCGAGGATCGCTCCGCCAGCTATACGCCGTTCGTACGCGCGGCTCTCGCGCACATCGCCGAGGCCAATCCGAAAGCGCGCTTGCTAATTGGCGAAACTCAGAAGCGTTATTTTTTTCTGATGCTCTTCGCGCTGTTCGCCGTCGCGGCGCTCGCCATGGCGTTGCTGCTCATTCCAACGCCGCTCGACGCGACGCCCTATGCGGCGCCCGTGAAATTCGGACTGATCCTGCTCCTCCTGCCGGTGTTCTGGCTCGGCGTGCTGCGCTCGATGCCGCGCGGGGCGCCGCTCGATGCGGTGCCAGACCGGGCGCTGCCGCCGGAGCAGAGAAGTGGAGCTTAAGACTCAGAAGCGGCGCTGAAAGATGAGATCGCGCGTGAGTTGGTTTATCCGCGTGCGGCCAAGCAGCATCATGTCGCGCTTCAATTCAGTTTCGAGGATCTCAAGGGCACGCGTAACGCCACGCTCGCCAGCGGCCGCGAGCCCATAAAGATGAGCGCGGCCGATCGCGACAGCATTGGCGCCCAGTGCGAGCGCTTTGATGATGTCGGTCCCACGGCGAATGCCCCCATCGAAGATGATCTCAGCATCGCCGCGTGTTGCGTCGGCGATTGCGGGCAGGGTGTCGATGCTGGCGGGCGCGGTGTCGAGTTGGCGGCCGCCATGGTTGGAAACCCAGACAGCATCTGCGCCGATGCCGATAGCGCGACGCGCATCGTCAGGCGTTGCAATGCCTTTGATCGTGAATTTGCCACCCCACGTCTCACGCATCCACCGCGCGTCATCCCATGTTACACTGCGCGAGAATTGCGCATTGACGAACTGAATGAGCCCACCGTCCATTTTTATGTGCGCGAAGTTTGCGGCGGTGATGGGTGGGGTAGTGAAGAGATCAAACATATACGCGGGAGCCGCGAGCGCTTGCATGGCGGTGCGAAGCGTCACACGCGGAGGAATGGTGAAATCGTTGCGCCCATCGCGTTCGCGATTTCCGGCGACGGGCAAATCCACGGTCAGCGCGATGCCGGTAAAGCCCGCGGCCTTGGCGCGTGCAAGCAAGTCTTCGACCGGTGCGCGATCACGCCAGACATACACTTGCAGCCAGCGCGGACCTTGGTGAACCGCAGCGATGTCTTCGAGCGTCGTCGAGGCAAGCGTCGAACATGCGTACACAATCCCCGCGGCTTGCGCTGCGCGCGCCACCGCGCATTCGCCACCACGCGGATGGAACAGACGAGAGGATGCGGTGGGGCTGACGAAGAAGGGCAGACGCGTTTGTGCGCCCATAATGGTCGTCGACGTGTCGATTTTTTCCACATCGACGAGCGCATCCCAGGTCAGCTCGATATCGCGGAAGCGTTCGACGTTGCGCTTGAGCGTAATCTCATCGTCGGCGCCGCCATCGATGTAATCGAACACCATGCGCGGCAGGCGTCTACGCGCGAGCGCGCGGAGGTCGGCGATATTGCGTGCGCGGTCGAGCCCCATGGCGCGAAGCTAAACGCGCGGCGGCGCGCGGCGTCAAACCCGTTAACGGTTTGAGCGTTGCTTATTTGTTCGACGCTCGGCACGCTTCGCCTATGAGCCGAATCGGCAGCGCAACGAAAAGACACGCCTTCGAGGACTTGAACGACGCGCAGCGCGCGGCCGTCGAACATGGCGATGGGCCGCTGCTCGTTATTGCCGGCGCAGGCTCAGGCAAAACCAAAACGCTGAGTTGCCGTGTCGCGCATCTGCTGCAGCGTGGCGCTGATCCCAACCGCATTTTGCTGCTGACGTTTTCACGCCGCGCCGCCGCCGAGATGAGCCGCCGCGTGGGCGCGACGATCTCAGCCGCGGATATTCAGCTGCCATGGTCTGGCACCTTTCACGCCATCGGCGCGCGTTTGCTGCGCGAATTGGCGCCGGCGATTGGGCTCAGCGCCGATTTCACCATCCATGATCGCGGCGACAGCGCTGACCTGATGGGAATGGCGCGGCATGAAGCTGGATTTGGGTCCGGCGTGAAGCGCTTTCCGATGAAGGGGACGTGTCTGGCCATCTATTCGCGCTGCGTGAATGCGGATGAGCCGCTTGCGGATGCGCTGGCGTCGACATTTCCGTGGTGCCGGAACTGGGAGGCGGAGCTCAAGACGCTGTTCGCCAAGTATGTGGAGATGAAGCAGGCCCAGAACGTCTTGGATTATGACGATCTACTGCTTTACTGGGCCGATCTGATGGAGGCGCCGGAATTGGCGGCGGAAGTCGCGACGCGCTTCGATCATGTGCTGGTAGATGAGTATCAAGACACCAACAAACTGCAGTCGCGGATCTTGATGCGGCTGAAGCCGGATGGGCGGGGTGTGACTGTAGTCGGCGACGACGCGCAATCCATCTATTCGTTCCGCGCTGCCACCGTGCGCAACATTCTGGATTTTCCGGCGGCGTATGCGCCGGCGGCGCGCGTGGTGACACTGGAGCAGAACTATCGCTCGACGGCGGCGATCCTGGGCGCATCGAATGCGGTGATCGATCGCGCAGTCGAGCGTTTCACGAAAAATCTACGCACGGCGCGCGCGGCGGGCGCGATGCCGAAGTTGGTCGACGTCCGCGATGAGGCGGAGCAGGCGCACTATGTCTGCGACGCTATCCTCGAGGCGCGCGAGGAGGGGCTGGAGCTGAAGCAGCAAGCGGTGCTGTTCCGCGCGGCTGACGCGAGCGCGCAAGTCGAGCTTGAGCTGCAGCGGCGCGACATTCCGTTCATCAAGTTCGGTGGACTCAAGTTTCTCGAAGCCGCGCATGTCAAGGATCTGATCGCCATCTTACGCTGGGGTCAGAATGCAAGCGATCGGCTTGCTGGTTTCCGCACGTTGCAGCTGGTGCCCGGCGTAGGACCGGCCAAGGCAGCTAAAGTGCTCGACGCCAATGCAGCGCTGTCGTTCGAGTCGACATCGGCGCCGCGCGAAGGCGCTGATGCGTGGGACGCGTTGCGCGATGTCGTGAACGGGATGCGCGGCGGCGGCGATTGGCCGTCCGAACTGGAGCGCGCGGCGCAATGGTATGCGCCAGTGTTGGAAGCGAAGTACGATGATGCGCGGGTGCGGGCCGCGGACATCGCGACGCTTACGCGCCTCGGCGCGAACTACGCGTCGCGCGAAAGCTTTCTGACCGATATCACGCTCGATCCGCCCAATGCCACCAGCGATGAAAGCGGACCGCCGCATCGTGACGATGATTTCGTCATTCTCTCCACCATCCATTCCGCCAAGGGGCAGGAGTGGAAGAATGTGTTCGTGCTGAACGCTGTGGACGGGTGCATTCCGAGCGATCTCGGCACCGGCTCGACTGCTGAACTCGAAGAAGAACGGCGCTTGCTCTACGTGGCCATGACGCGCGCCAAGGACAATCTGCACATCGTCGTGCCGCAACGTTTCTACGTGACGCAGCAGACCAAGAGTGGCGACCGCAATATCTTCGCGGCGCGCACGCGCTTCATTCCAGCAGAAATCACCCACCATTTCGATCGCGTCAGCTATGCGCGACCAGGCGCGGGCGCCGCAGCGGCGCGTGGCAGCATCGCGCCTGTCGATCTTTCCGCGAAGGCGCGCTCGCGCTGGACGTAAACGCCAGGACAGTCATAAGAAATAGCGTCGCCGCGCCCAAGCACTTGGCGGTCAAGGCTGATGCGGCGTGTACGCGGCCTTGCTAATAAATTCGCATTATGCTAAAAAATTCGCATGACCCGTGGAAAGCCGGAATTCTCGCGTCGAGAACGCCAGATTATGGACGCCGTCTATAAGCTGGGCGAAGCGACTGTCGCCGAGGTCTTGGCCGCCATCGACGATGCTTCGAGCTATTCGAGCTTGCGCAAGCTGATGGGACTTCTGGTTGAGAAGGGTCATTTGAGCTACCGCGAAGACGGTCCACGTTACATTTACACCCCGACGCTTTCGCTCGAGAAAGCCCGGACCGGTGCGGTTCGCCAGCTCCTCAACACTTTTTTCGAAGGTTCGCTGGCCCAAGCCGTGCAAGCGCTGCTCGGGGCTTCACCCAAGAAGCTGTCGCGCGAAGAACTCGACGAGTTGAGCGCGCTCATCCAGGCCGAACGGAAGAAGGGAAGATAGCGCCGATGTCCCTGCTTCTCGTCAACGCCATCGGCTTGGCCTTGAAGATGGCCTTACTGCTTGGCGCGGGCGCGCTTGCCGCGGCGTATTGGAAACGTCCGGCAGCCTCTCGCCACGCGCTTTGGATCACCGTGCTTATCATGGCGTTGGCGGCGCCCGTTGCGGCGCTCATTTTGCCACCGCTCGCGACTATCGAAGCGCCTTGGATCGCGCCGTCAATGGCAACGAGTATCGATCAAAGCGCGCGCTCCGCGCCACCCAGCCTCGATTGGTTTGTGCTTCTGACTATCATCTGGGCTGCTGGCGCGTCCCTCGTTCTAGCGCTCTCGATCCGCGCGCAGATATCCTTGTCTCGCTGGACGCGCACAGCCATCCCGCTTCGCTCGCCGCTTTGGCAAGCGACACTTTCCTCCTTGCGGGCGCGGCTGCCGCGCTGGCGTAAGGTTCGTGTGCTTGAGAGCATGACGGTCGCCGGACCGTGCACTTGGGGGGTGCTGCGCCCTACACTCTTGCTGCCGGCCAACGGTGAGAACTGGAGCGAAAACCAGCGCCGCGATGCACTCATCCATGAATTGGCGCACATCGAGCGCCTCGATTGCTTAAGCGCCCTGATCGTGCGCATGGCTTGCGCCACGCATTGGTACAATCCACTGGTATGGATAGCCGCCGGCGAAGCGCTACGCCTTCAAGAAGAAGCTTGCGACGATCGCGTGCTAGAGGCCGGCGCACGGCCGTCAGCATACGCAAGCCTGCTGATGGCCTTGAACGTCGAACCCCGGCTCGCTGCGGCAACAGGTATGGCCAACGGCTCGCCGATGCGCCGCCGCCTCATCGCACTTCTTGATGCAGCCGCGTCGCGCCGCGAAACGCGCCGCGGCAGTTTGCTCGCGCTGTTCGCTGCCATCATCGTTGGGGCGTTTGGTTTGGCGCTCGCCTCGGCGGGCGCGCCCTCGATCGCGCAGCCGATACAAGCTGTGCCCGCAATTCCGGCACCCCCAACACCAGAAAGCGCAGGCGCCACGCCCGTTTCGCCGCGGACGCCCAGTGTTAGGCGGGCTGTCGCCGCAACCGCGTCAACACACGTTCTCGTAACGCCGGCAAACATCGCCCATCTCGCTGACGTTCCACCGCTCGCGCCGCTGCCGGCCGTGACGCCGGTCAGCCCAGCGTCGCCCTTATCACCCTTATCGCCGGTTCAGCCGCTCGCAGCGCTACCGTCCGTTCCCGCCCAACCCGCACTGCCGCCGATCCCACCGACGTAGCGCGCGAGTCTGCGCGCACGAAACGTCCTGCTGCATCAAACCCGCCGCTGTCGCGCTCACGACCGCGAACGATGGAGATTGCCTTATGCTTGGTCTTTGCCGTCTGGCCCTCTCACTGCTGATGATCGCCTTCGCCACAGCTGCGTCGGCGGAGGCGCCTGCAACCAACTCTCCCCTCGGGCTTTGGTTTTTCCAAACCAGTTTCCCAACGGGTCTTGGGGGCGAATTGACGCTCACCCGCCGCGGGACGCGCTGGCACGGCGAGATCGCCGGCGTCGCCGCCGAGGCTCAAGCACACGGGCGCGACGTCGCCCTTCAGTTTCCAAATCAAGGCGGCTTGTTTCGCGGAACTCTCAACGCGAACGGCAGTCTCGAACGCGGCTATTGGGTGCGCCGTGAAATGCGCGATGACCCGCGCTTCTCGGAAGGCGCGGCGCAAAGCTACGCTGGTCCCATCAATCTCCGCCTCGCGGGCGGCAATCGCTGGCAGGGCGATGTGCATCCGCTACCCGATTCCTTCACGCTTTATCTCTCCATTTTCCGCGACTCTACCGGCGCGTTGAAGGCGGCCATTCGAAATCCTGAACAAAATCACCATGGCCCCGCCATGGTGCTCGATGTAACCCAACAAGGCGATGCATTGCGCCTGAGCGCGCCCAATCGCCAAGGCGGCCCATCAGCGGGCACGCAAACACCGGCGCAAGGGGGCGGCTTAGAGGCGCATTACGTCGCCAATCCCGAGCACATCGAACTATATTGGGCGGAATTCGAGCACACTTTGACAATGATGCGCGCCACGCCGGCGCAACGCGATCTCTTCTCGGCGCGTCCGCCGGGCGCTGCGCCTTATGTTTATCGCGTCCCACAAAATATGCACGACGGCTGGCGCATTGCACGCGCCCGCGACCTTGGTGTCGATGAGCGCGGGCTTGAGCGCGCAGTGGGATGGATCACCGCCATAGATCCAACCGCCCAGCGCGCATGGATGGTGCACTCCATGGCGGTGGCTTATCGCGGCCGTCTCATCCTCGACGAGTATTTCTACGGCGAAGACGCGAGTACGCCGCACGACCTGCGCTCGGCCAGCAAGACGTTTTCGTCGGTGATCTTGGGCGCGGTGATGCGGGAAGGCTCGCGCCTTTCGCCGGACACGCGCGTCTATGACGTAATGGCGCCTTTGGGTCCCTTCGCCAATCCCGATCCGCGCAAAGCGCAAATCACCCTCGGCCAAGCGATGACGCACACAACGGGGCTCGCTTGCGATGACAACACCGAAGACACCGGCCGACCAACCTCGCCTGGCGACGAGGGCGAGATGCAAGCCCAAAGCCAAGAACCAAATTGGTGGCGCTTCACGCTTAACCTGCCAATGGCTTACGATCCGGGCGTCCATTACGCCTATTGCTCGGGCGGCATCAATCTCGCCGGGGGCGTGCTCACCCTGGGCACAGGCGAATGGCTGCCTGCATTGTTTGACCGCACTGTCGCGCGCCCACTCCAATTCCAGAACTATTATTGGAATCTGATGAGCAATGGCGATGGTTATGTTGGCGGCGGCGGGCGCATCCGCACACGCGACTTTCTGAAGCTCGGCCAGACCTATCTCGATGGCGGCGTCTGGAACGGCCGTCGTATCGTGAGCCGAGATTGGGTGCGCCGCTCGCTTGCAGCTCAAGTACAGATCAATTCAGCCACCACCGGCCTGGAAGGCGACGCTTTCCGAAGAGTTTATTACGAAGTTCCCGACGGCTACGCTTGGCATCACATCTGGGTGCAATCAGGCGATCATCGCTATCAGGCCTATCACGCCAACGGCAATGGCGGACAATTGCTGCTGATTGTACCGGAGTTCGATCTGGCGGTCATGTTCACCGCCGGGAATTATCGCAGCGGACTTTGGAATCTGGAGCGTGACGCGATTGTCGGCGACATCATCATCCCTGCACTCCCGGCGTCGCGACGATCTGCTCAATAAGCATGGAGATGCGTCACAGAGGGTGTGGCCTGGGATCAAACAGCACTCATAGTTGGTGAACGTCAGCCTATAGGCGAAGATTCACAGATGCCCGCCATTTTTTGCTGTCGATGCCGGCAAGCAAGAGCCAGAGCGCGAGGAGAAGTTCTGAGGCTACCGCAGGTACGAGAATGTAGGGATAAATGAGCATGAAGAGTGAAGGCCAAACAAAGAGCGCGCCGCTATTGATGAGATAGCAAAGGCCGCCGAGCGCCAGCAACCAGCCCAGAACGCGCGGCAAGAATGGCGCAGCTTGCATGACAAATCCGGCCAAGATCATGTGAAGACCGAAGAACAAGAGGCAGATATTGTAGCCCAAGGTGTGAAGGCGCAGAGCCATACGCGCGAGGGAGGCGAGTTCGTCACTCGCGAAGGCTGCCGTGTACGGCGCGCCGCTCAGAAGCGCGAGCGGCGTAAAATACAGGAGCGAGACAGCCGCTCCGATCGCGGCGCCAATAAAACTGAAAACTGCGGACGCCATTGCCAGCCCGGGGGTTACCGGTTTCAGCAAAAGATAAAGAATTATCGTGACGCCGACATAGCAGGCGATGTCGACAAGATCGCCGGCAAAGCCGAGCCGGAAGAATTGCTCAGAGGTCAGGATGTTACGCGCTGTCGCGGCGGCGTCGTTGGACACAAGGCTATTCTTGACGACGAACTCGCCAAACGTGCCGGATGCGAGAACTATCAAATAGAGCACACCCGCCAACCGGACAGGCGGGGGCGCTTCGACTTTCACCGCTGTTTCCGGCAATGCACTTCCCCACACTAATCAAGCACCGCAGCCTGGGTATGCTTGCGAGTCCCGCTCAGCATGGCTTTTGTGCTAGTTGCTCTCCATGATCGCCCGCACAAAAAACCTGATCGCTGGTAATGGCCTCCCAGGGCGTGAGCCGACCGTTGCCGCCGCCACCGCGCGCGGGCTTTTTGATTTCGCGGTGCAAAGAGGCGCCGGTGCCGAACTTCTTTCTGAACGTTCCGAATTGTCGGGAGATGCGCTGGCGGACCCCGATGCGCGCGTTGCCTACGCGAAATATGTAGCGCTTATGCGCGCCGCGAAGGCGCTGACGCATGATCCCGCGCTAGCACTGCATTTCGGCGAGGCGTTTCAAATGTCTGAGCTGTCGATCGTGGGTTTCATTGGCATGGCGAGCGCAACTATTGCTGAGGGGATCGAGCAGCTCGGGCGCTTTGGTCAGCTGATTATTGACGTGCCGGTGGATGACCCGGACGGCTGCCGGCATCGTCTGTCGCGCGAAGGCGGTAAAGTCTGGATGCTCGACACGCGTTCAAATCCGAACGAATTCCCTGAGCTGAGCGAGGCCTCGTTTGCGCGCATGGCCGCCGCGTCGCAGCGAATGCGCACCCAATTGGACTACATCGACGAGATCCATTTTACCCACGCCGCACCCGGCCATCGCGCGGACTACGATAGGGTCTTTCAACTGCCAATCGTTTTTGAGAGCGATCGCAACGCCCTGTTGATGAGGGGAGATGCCTGGCTAGATGCGCCGCTCCCACAAGCGAAGCAGCCGGCTTATGTGCTGGGCGTGTTGAGCGAACACGCAGAAAGGCTCCTGCAAAACCTCAACGCCTCACAGACGACGCGGGGGCGGGTTGAGGATGCGCTTCTGCCCGCTCTTCATAAGGGTCATCACAGCATAGAAGCGGTTGCGCGGAAGCTGGGGCTTAGCCGGCAGACGCTCTACACGCGTTTAAAACAGGAAGGGGCAACATTCGAAACCGTCCTGAACGATTTGCGTCATAAGCTCGCTCTGGAATTCCTGATCACCAAGAAGCTCTCTGTAAACGAAACCGCCTATCTGGTCGGATTTTCGGATCCCGCAGCGTTTTCTCGGGCTTTTAAGCGCTGGACCGGCCAGAGCCCGCGCGAGTTTCGCTCAACGCATCAGCGGACTTGAGTCTCGCACACGCCGGGGCGGAGTCCGTGTTGGAACCGACAAACTCAGTGAACGCGGGTCAGTCCCGGACGCGCACAGATCAACTTGCCAGAGCCATCCGCGCGGTCGTGGACGCCTGACGGTGATGGAGGTCCGCAGTCAGAGCATGACGGACCGACAACGGCCCGCAATTCGCCGGGTGAGGTCGAAGTCGCCTTTTGGGCGGGTTGAGGACCGCGCCATTCGTCGCCGCAGGCGGACGACGTCTTCCCATTCGGACGAAATCATCGTTTCTAGCCATTGAAGTTTGACGAGGAGACGCGTGTGACCGCTGTGCTTGCCATATTCGGCGTCGTCGTGGTGGTCGCGTTGGCGGTTCTTTACAATCAGCTGATTGCACGGCGGCAAATGGCCAACAATGGCTGGGCCGATATAGATGTGCAATTGAAGCGTCGCGCCGACCTCCTGCCACAACTTGTCTCGGTCGTGCAGGGTTATGCCGCTCATGAACGGCAACTGTTCATTGAGGTCGCTGAGAAGCGAACACAAGCCTTGGCCGCCGGTGACGACCCGCAACGCCGCGGAGCGGCGGAGACCGACCTCACTAAGCCGCTGGGCCGCCTTATTGCCGTCGGCGAGGGGTATCCAGAACTCAAGGCCAGTCAGAACTTTCTCGATCTGCAGGGCCAACTCGCTGACACCGAGAACAAGATCGAAATGGCGCGGCGCTTCTACAATGGCGCGGTGCGTGAACTCAATACGGCGGTTGAGAGCTTTCCTTCGAACTTGGTTGCTTCGATCGGCGGCGTTGGGAAGCGCGCATTCTTCGAAATCGCCGCCGGGGAAGGCGCTACGCCGCAGGTCACGTTGAAATCATCATGAAGCGAATGCTTGCGCTGCTCGCGACGATCTTGGCGATCGGCATCGCCGCGCCAGCATCGGCGAAGGAGCTGATCGATCAGTTCAATGTGCGCGTCGATGTGGCGCGCAACGGCGACATCGTCGTCACGGAAACCATCGATCTGATTGCGGAAGGCGATCAGATCCGCCACGGCATCAATCGCGATCTGCCGCGCTATTATACAGATGCAAGTGGCCGGTTGCCCTACGCCTATGACATTCTCCGCATCGAGCGCGATGGACACGCCGAGCACTACCAAACCAGTCACGATGGTAACGATTTTCGTGTGCGCATAGGTAATGGCGACGAGATATTGAGCGCTGGCGCGCATGAATATGTCGTTCGCTATCGCGTTCACCGGCAGGTTCGCCGCTTCGAGCGCTATGACGAAGTGTATTGGAACGCTACTGGCAGCTATTGGACGTTTCCTATTCTCCACGCACGCGCGATCATCGCGTTGCCGCCCGGCGCCAACGTCACGCAGACTGCAGGCTATACCGGCGCCTTTGGCGAGAAGGGGCAGGATTTCACCTATTCGCGTTCGGGCGACGAACATGTGTTTACGGCGACGCGCGCTCTTGGGGCCGGCGAGGGACTTTCGGTCGCGGTTGGGTTTGCAAAAGGGTTGATTGATCCGCCATCGCGCGCCGACCAAACTTGGCTCTGGTGGCAACGCAACGGCGCGCTCGCGATCCTGTTACTGTCGATCGCCGGCTTGTCGTGGTTTCTCTACCGCGCTTACGACCAGGTGGGGCGCGACCCCGTCAAGGGGCCCGTGTTCGCTCGTTACGAACCGCCAGCTGATTATTCGCCCGCCGCGACCCATTACATTTTCTATCGTGGCTTGCGCGAAAATCGCGCACTGATCGCGACGATCATGAACTTGGCGATGAAGGGACGTCTCACCATCGATGCCTCCGACAAGAAGGCGACAACGCTGACGGCAGCACGAAATCCGCCGTCCGCCGGCGCCTTCGCAAGTGAGGATCTTGCATTGGAGCGCAGTGTTTTCGCGGAGGCCGATGTGAAGACGCTAGGCGGACAATACGATTCTGCGTTCACCGAGGCCTATGAGAAGTTCAGGGAGCGGCTCGCGGCGAAATACGGCAGCGCCTATTTTCGCTGGAACGCCGGCTATACAATATTGGCTATTCTGGCGACGGTAGCGGTTGTGGTCTTGGCAGCCCTGAGCGCTTCGCAATGGACCGGTTGGGACACTTTGGCGGTGTTGGCGCTCGCCGCGCTCAACATCGCCTTCATGTATTTCATTCCAGCGCCAAGCCAGCTTGGACAAGACATCCGCACGCAGATCGAAGGCTTCCGGCTGTACATGGAGACGGCTGAAAAGTTGCAGCTCAATGCAGTCGAGGTCGGAAGCGAGGCGCCCCCGCCGATGACGACACAGCGCTACGAAACCTTTTTGCCCTACGCCGTGGCGCTGGGCGTTGAAGCGCCGTGGACACATCACTTTGAACGGCTGTTGCCGAAGGAGGCTGCGTCGTATTCCCCGGCTTGGGCAGTCGGCGGCTGGAGCTCGTCGCACGCATTCACCGGCATGAGCCAGGCGCTGGTGTCAAACATGAATTCTGGTGTGTCGAGCGCGATGCCGCAGAGTTCGAGTTCATCCGGTTCGGGTGGCGGCGGCTTCTCCGGCGGTGGCGGTGGTGGCGGCGGCGGAAGCGGGTGGTGACGCCAGCGCAGGATGTTTGGCAGTTTCGTGCGCGCCGATGACGCCCGCCAGTATGGCGACGTCAAGATCGGTCACTCGCGATGGCGTCAGAGTTGAGATCGCATGTGCGTGCGACACTGGTTCGCAGCGCTGATGATCGCTGCGCTCGAGTCATCGTCAAGATTTTACGCCAAGCGTTTGATTTTATGGTGCCGCCTAGGTGACTCGTGAAGCCCAGAAAAACCGCACAATTACAGATCGATGCGGCGAGGGCTGTTGGTAATTTTTGCCAACGTTGCCAACACTCGCGAATTCTTTTGCAGCCGCGTCGTTTAATTTGAAGCTGGTGCGAGTGCGCTACACTCAATCCGTCTCATGTCGTGTCATCGCGAACGGTGCCTCAAAGCGCCAGAGGTATCGATCCCTTGACGATGGTTCGCTCGCCGCACTTATCTCGTGGTCGCCATGTTTTTCGCGTTGGGGCTGACTGGGATTGACTGCAGTGCGAGCGTTTCCCGTCGTTCGCAAAGATTTGTCGGCAGGTCGCGGATTGGCCCAAGCCGGTCGTTTGGTACTATTTGTGTTTCTCTCGAAACCACGACTCTGCGACTTCCGCAACGTACTGCGATAGCTCATCGAGACAGCGTTCGTACGTGCTCCAAGTCTCGGCATTGAACTTGTGATGATAGGCGCGACCGTCCGTTTTCCGAGAAGCGTCGCTGTAAACCACTCGCCCTGCACCGGAAGAGTTATCGCCAACGTTTTTGGTGCCGAGCACCACGCGAACATGAACGGATGCGTTGAGAGGAGCGCCGTAAGAGCTCCCTTTGCGCTGCAGCTGGATGCTCTCGATTGTCGGACCATTCTGTCGAGACCAGACCTTCGAACCCGACTTGGTAAAACCGAGCGGTGCAATGCGGTTACCGAAATCACCGCAAAGTCGGTTCATGCCCGCCGTCACAATTTTGGAAGTTGGAGATGGCAAGGGCGAACTCCACTGCACCAATCTGCGAAATTGGGCCACGTTTGGCGAGCGACTGCAATCGGCGACGTCCAGCCGCTCGCCGTGTGCGGGCGCGAATGGCTGGTTCACGGCGGAGACCAGACGCTCGTGAAATTGGCGCTGCGTCGAAAGCTGGCCCATTCCTGCCGCTCAATCGGCGGCGCAGCGGCGATATCATGCCGTAGTACGGTGTCTAAGTGAGACGCCTAGGCGAGTTGGTCCAACAGGGCCTGAGCGTCCTTGAGGTCCGCGGTGTCGAAGCCTTGAGTGAAGGCACCGTAGAGCGGAGTCACCAGGTCTCGCGCTTCAGCCTCCTGTCCTCGCTCGTGCAGTATGCGCCCGAGACTTGTCGCTGCACGCAATTCAACGAACTTGGTGCCAAGGCTGTGAGCGAGCTCAAGCGCAGCGGTGAAATCAAGTTCGGCAAGTTTGCATCGGCCAAGCTTGCGATGGAGCTCGCCCCGTAGATGCAGCCCGTTCGGGCGTATGAGGACAAGATCTGGATAGTCGCGCAGAAAACCGTCTATCGTGGCGAAGGCTTCTTCATGAGCGCCGGCCGCCTTGAGAACGTGCGCTAGACGTACAATCGCATCGCTGACTGCGCCGGGACTTCCATCCTGTAAAATCCGCGCAATGCACTCGCGCATCTTCTGCGCGCTTGCTTCACTCTCGCCGCCATAGGCGCGAGCCCACGCAAGTTTCGTTCTGAACGAATCGGCTGTCCTTTCCAAACCATGCGTTTCCGAGAGTGCGAGTCCCTCGGCCGCTGCCGCGTCGGTGCGCCCTGGATCTCTTTCCATCATGAAGAGCGTAGCTTGCGACCTTAGCGCTTGAAGAAGGTCGGTGGGGTTCGCCGATTTTCGGCCCAATTCGACGGCGCGATCCGCGCGCTCGCGCGCGGTGTCGGATTTCCCCAAGTGCCAGGCGCAGAGCGCGACAACGCCCAGAACTCCGGTCGTTTCACCGGGAAACGGGCCAAAACCGACTCGTTCACAGAGCGTCACCCATTGCTCATGCTCGCGCTCGACGCCGGCGAAATCGCCAAGCGGATATAGAGCCATGATCTGGGCCTCGTGCGCGCACCGCAAACTTAGCTCGCCGCCCTCACGTTGAGCGAGATCGCTAACCTGATCAGCGAGCGCCTTCGAACGCGCTATGTTACCTCCCGACACCGACGACGCCGTGGCGGCGAACCGTTGAATGACGATCTGCGCCAGATTGCCTGTTCGCGCCGCCAGAATGCCAGCGCGATCCGAGAGCTGTATGACTTCTCGCGAGTTCCAGTTCGCAGCGGACGCGGCGACGACGATGAGCGGCGTCAGAATGTCTATTTCGCGTTCATCGCGCTCTGGGCTCTTCGGCAACGTGCCGAGCAACGACAAGGCTTGCCGGTAGGCGCCTTCAGCCTCCCTGAAGGCGCTGCGCTCGTCTGCTTGTCTCGCCATCTTGATCCAGGCTGCGATCGCGGGTTCGGCTTGCCCTGCGCCGCTCCATTGCCTGGCCAACAACTGCGGTTGGAATTCAGACAGCTCGGGAAATTTGGTTTCCAAGGTTTGCGCGACGTGGGCGTGCAATTGTGCGCGCCGGCTCTTCAGCAGCGCCTCATAGGCAGCGTCCTGAATGAGCGCGTGCTTGAATTGAAACGTGGCGTTCGGCGGTATTCCCCGCGTGTTGATTATGTCCGCCTTCGCTAGGGCGGTTAACGCCGCCAGCAGGGTCGCTTCATCCTGCGGCCAAACAGCGGCCAAGAGTTCATAGCTAAACTCGCGCCCGATCACCGAACCGATTAGCGCCGCATCTTTGGCGTTGCCGACGCGGTCGAGGCGCGCGGTCAGCGAGTCCTTCAGCGTGGCTGGAATATCGTGTTCGCTGGCTTTGGCGTCGGCGCTGAACAAGAGGCGGGCCAATTCCTCGGCGAACAACGGCACGCCATCGGTGCGTTTTACGACACCCTCGATAGCCGCGTCGGTAAGACCAGAGCGGGCGGCGAGCAACGACACCATGTCGCGCGTCTGCTGATCGCTTAGCCGATTGAGCGCGAGCTGCGCATGGTGGGAGCGCGTCGGCCAAGGCGAGCGAAACTCGGGGCGCGCGGTACACAGGAGCAGGAGCGGAGCATGCGCGCCTTGGTCGGCCAACATTTGCAGCCACTCGACGGTCGAAGGGTCAGCCCAGTGCAGATCTTCCACGATCACTACGAGGGGCTGAAGTTTTGCAGCTCCCAGCACCCAGTCGGTCATCGCAGCAAACAGGCGCTTGCGTTTTTGTTCTGGTGCGTAGCGCTGTGCGGCTGAGCGCGTCACCAATGGAAGGCCGAGCTGCTCGGCAATGAGGGGAAGGGCCTCCTCGACATTGACCTCGCTCGCGCGCAGCGCGCGCTCAAGCAATGTCACGCGTTGATCGGCGGTTTCATCGCCGCGCCATCCGAGACCCTGGTGGAGCATTTGAGTCACGGCGTGGAGAGGGGTGCTGTTGAACAGCTCTTCGCAAGCGCTAGCCACCCAGAGATGCGCGTCACCCTTGATAAGAGCGTGAAACTCTTCGATGAGACGCGACTTGCCGATGCCCGGCTCCCCGGTGAGCAGGACATGCTGTCCTTCGCCGGCGCGAACGTGCTCCCAACGGCGCCTGAGAGCGTGAAGCTCGTCGTCGCGTCCGACAAACGGCGTCGACGTCTGCGCGGAAAAATCACGCCGGCGCGAAAGCCCCGCTCCGAGCACGCGATGGAGACGCATCGGCACCGATATTCCCTTGAGCGAATGCGCGCCCAGATCCTCGACCACGAACAATCCAGAAACGAGCGTATGGGTCGCATCAGTGATGACGACGCTATCGGGGGCCGCTACTGCCTGCACGCGCGCGGCGATATTGGGCGCTTCACCGAACATGTCCATGTCCCCGCCGCCTCCTTGGGCCATCACCACCGAGCCCGAGTGGACGCCGACGCGGACTTGCAGTTTCCGATCGAGCGCATCGCCCAGCTGTTCGCTTATCTTCGCGGCCGCTTGGATAACGCCAAGACCGGCGCGTACGGCGCGCTCCGCTGCATCCTCCATGGCGCGGGGATAGCCAAAGCAGACAACAAGGCCGTCGCCTAGAAACTTCAATACGTGCCCGCCTAGCGCGGACATCACTTGGGCGGAAGCGCGTTGATATTGGGCGGCGACATCGTGCCATTGCTCAGCATCCAGTCGCGTAGCAATCTCAGTCGAATCGACGACGTCGCAGAAGAGAATGGTGAGGTGGCGCCGTTCGCCCTCCCTGACCGGCTGGTCTTGCGTCTTTGCTACGGTATCAGCCGCCACGGGCGTTCCGCACTGCGAACAAAATTTTGCGCTCGGCGAGATCGCTTCTCCACATTTGGAGCAGCTCGGCGTGATCGCGGCTCCGCACTCGCTGCAGAACTTGGCGTTGTTGGCGTTGCTAGAGTCGCAGCTGGCGCACCGCATGATTTGTTATACTGGCAGCAATCCGGCAGGCCCCCAAGAGAGTTCGCGGCCGCGTGCGGTCAGGCTCGCCAATCACATGACGCTCGGCTAAATTCATGCGGAGGGATTCATGCTGAGCGCCGTCGCCAATCGGATGGGTAAGGCGAGCCGCGACTTTGGCGCGAACGTGCTGAATGCCGCCATCCCAAGCAACGGATATCGGCTTGAGAAGAACCTCGCCTACGGCCCTGGTCCACGCGGCGTCCTTGATCTGTATGTGCCCAAGGCCGCAGAATCGCCGCCGCTCGTCCTTTTCTTTTATGGCGGCGGTTGGACGCAGGGCGGGAAGGGCATCTATCCGTTCCTCGCCGAGGCGCTGACATCCGCTGGCATCGCCGTCGCTGTCGCGGACTATCGCCTCTATCCGGAGGTCGCCTATCCGGCGTTCTTGGACGACAACGCAACCGCCCTGCGCTTTCTGCGAGAGGAGGCCCCAAAGCGCGGCATCGATACACAACGGCTGTTTCTCGCCGGGCATTCCGCCGGGGCCTATAATGCAGTCATGCTCGCCGTCGATCGGCGGCGTCTCAATGACGAAGAGCGTGCATCACTGCGCGGAGTTATAGGCATCTCGGGCCTCTATGATTTCCTCCCAATAAAGAGTGAGACCATGGCTGCCGTCTTTGGCGGTGATCGAGTCAGGGAAACGCAACCGATCGAACATGTGGATCGCCCAGTCGCACCCATGTTGCTGGCGACGGGATTGAAAGACAACATTGTGGACCCCGGTAACACGAGCCGGTTTGCTCAGAGGCTTCGCAGTGTCGGCTCAGAGGTCGCGGTACGTGAATATGAGAATGCGGGACACATCGACATCATAGTTTCGCTCGCCCGCGGCTTTCGCGGCCGTACCTCCCTGCGGACGGACTTTGTAAGCTTCGTCGGGGCGCACGCTTAGCACGCTGTATGACCGCTTTCGGCGAGAGCACGCCGTCGGTAAGGGGCGAGCGCCAACGGCAATTGTTGAGCGACGCTGTCGGTCATGAAATTATTTCGAGCCGACGCGGGTTGGAAACTGTTCGCGTGTTCGAGTCGCATTTCCATACCGCTGATGCGCATGCGCCACGCTTCCTGTCTCACTCCATCTCACGCGCTGTTGCTAGCGACCAAGATGGTCTGCTTGGCAATATGGCAACGCGCTCGAAGCGCACATTCAGGTCGTGGGGCTGGCGTCGAAATCTCGACCCGTAACCCACATTCTGTGCATGATTACGCAGAGCTTTCGCGCCGTCGCTACTTTAGCCAGCTTTGCTCCCTTCCGCTTTGCGAGATCTAGCGCCCACACTCGGAGCGGGGCGTTTGTTCGGCATACCACTAACAGCGTGTGTGCTGCGTCGTAGAGGAGGCTTCGCATCGACTTGTCACCACGCTTGGATATCTTTCTCATCACATCGACTCCTCCCGATTGAAAACGGGTCGGGGTCAGGCCGAAATAGGCCGCAAGGTCCCGAGAAGATGTGAACCGAGTTGGGTCGTCCACAGCCGCCTTGAATGCCAATGCTGTGATGGGTCCCACCCCAGGGATCGTCATCAGCCGGCGGCAAACAGCGTCGTTATTGGCCTCGCTGTGAACACGCTGATTCAGCGCATTGTATTCTGCCATGAGTTGGCCATGAGCTCGGATAATGGGCTCTGCCAATGCCCCCAAGTTGCGGTCTGGACGCTTCGTGGACTCGTCATAGACCAGCCTGTCACCATCACGTCGCATCGCCGCGCCAAACTGCTTGAGGGTCATGCGAAGCGTCACGTGAAGATCGTGCGCCTTTGATTGCAGCACCTTGCGGTTATTCAGCAAGAGACGGGCGTACAGGGCGTCCTGACTCTTGACGTATGAGGTCGCAAAGATGCCTTGGCACAACAAGAGCGCGATGCCGTGAGCGTCACCCACATCTGACTTGTTACGGCGAGCCGACAGGGCCGCGTGAGTATGTCGCGTGTCCAGGCAAACAATTGGATAGCGTTTCGAAGACAGGCCGCGCTGTAACCAGGCGGCCTTGACGCCAGCTTCCAATCCCACTGCTTGAAGCAGTGATTTGTACGGTTTCAATGCAACGATGAGAGCTTGTGGGTCAGTATTCGCCGAGCCCTCCCAGACCGTCTCTCCATGTTTATTGACTACGCAAATTGCAGTCGTCTTGTCTGAGACATCGAGACCGGCAAACAGTTGCGCCATCGTCGCCTCCAATGATGCGCGACCAGGGGCCAGCAAAATGCCCGCACTCTGAGGTGCATTGTCGAGAACGGCACACAGCCCCCGCAGACCAACAAGAGCGACGCATTCAGAAATGCGTGAACGAGCACGGTGTCGAAGCCTGTGAACCCTGGCCGCACCTACGGTTTAGCACATCGTCGGTCATCCGCCGTCGGCGATTTCAGCACCTGCGCAGACGTTACAAATGTCGGCTTGCGCCGAGCGGGTTCCCGTCCAGGTCACGAGTAAGCGAAGTGGCGAGGGGCAACGGGTTCGAACGATCGACCCAACTACGCGCATCAATCCAAGAGGAGCGGGTTACGAGGCCTGGCCGCCAAACGACGCCGCTTGCGCGTGTTCTGTGTGCTTCAATTGCGACCACGCTGGCGGCCGTCTTCGCGACAATGCTTGAAAGCGCGTCAGATAGTGCGATGAGTGGGTCGGCGGACATGAGGCGTGCTCCAGCTTGGGACTACACGCCATATGATGCTTCCAGTGTGGGCGCACACCTGGCCAAATGGACAGGCGCTGCTCGCTAACCTTGGCGCCGAGCGATGCCCCGCTGGAAGGCGCCCGAGAACGTCAAGATCGAGAGAGATGTCACGATCCAGCCAACGACGGCGAAAAGCGCTTTGAAATAGTAGTAAAACTCGATTTCGTTGGTGAGATAGCGGTCGCCGAGGATTGGCGTCCATCGGGGCAGCCGGACGTCAAACCAACCGGCTCGATAGTGCGTCGACGCGCCTATGGTGCATCGCTGCTCCTGTTTCAGGTCGACAAGGGGAATGAATACGTCGAGCGCGTAGAGGGTTGGACGAATGGCGCCGCCACAAGGGATGTTATCGACCAAGGGCGAATGCGATGCGTGCGACGCGCCAATCTTCTCGCTGTCCGTGATGACTGCGGCGGGCACTTGGTCGATGATCAAGGCGCCACGCCACTGCATGAACATAAAGACGGCGCAGCCAATCGCCAATGTGTACAGGAGCGTGTAAACGGCTCTGCGGGGCCTCAGCCCGTAGCCGAAGCAGAGGCCGAAAACCCAGTCACAAGCCCAGAGCACCCACGACACCGGGCGTTTTGGTCCTGTCTGAATGTGTGCGCGCATTTGCTGGTTCTGTTGATCGCGCGCGATCCACTCAACGTAGAGAGCGTCTTCGTGCAGACCCTGCTGTTCAAGGACTGAAGCGAGTTGCTCATACGGCTGCGGCGTGAAGTTGGGCATGCGCGCAAGCCACTTTTCGCGGTTCTTCGCGCAGCCTCGGTTCTCGATCCATGGGTCATGCAGATGCCGGTAGGTCAGACCATCGAGTTGGACCGTGCGCCGCGTCTTATCAGGTCTCACTCCGTCGGGATATCCATTTGCATTATCACGCAAGACGGTTGTGTGCGCGTTGCGTAGGTTGACATCGCCGTCGATGAAGTTGTCGGCGATCTTGATGCTTCCACGAATGGTCATGCCGGCGCCGGAAAACGCGTTGCCTTCCGCGCTCAGCGCTGCCTCCGTGAGCTCTAGATCCTCGTCAATTCGAGCGCCGACGGCGCGAACGCCCCCGGCAAAGAGGCAGTTGCGCAGAAGCAGATCTCCACCGATCTCGATGTTTTCAGCGCTCAAGGCCTCTGGTTTCTCGCCATCGACGAATACGCCGGCGCGAGAGAAATCGAGCGATCCGGTGATATTCGCGCCGTCCAGAACAATGCTGCCGTGGGCGGTGAAGCACTCCGAGAAGAGGGCGGCGCCGCGGACCTGGATGAAGTTTGCTTGAATGGCGCCGCCGGTTCCCCCATCGAGCACCGCGCCGCGCAGATCAAGATCGCCGTTAATCGTGGCATTGCGCAGCCGAACCATGCCGCTCACAAATACCTCGTCGCGAATGATCGTGCCCGCGCCGAGCGTCAACCCATCGGCAATCAAAGCCGCAGACCCCGCGCCATACAGTGTCGCGTTCTCAATATGGAGCGAGCCACCCACGTGCGCTTGCTGCAAGCGCACGCATCCGTACGCTACGAAACCATCGGTCAGCCCAACAAGGCCGTCAATGCGAGCCCCTAATGCGCGCAACGCACAATCGTCCTTCGTGCCTACAACAATTGCGCTCGATATCCAAAGAGCGCCGCGGATTGTCGCCTCTTCGAAGGAAACGCCGCCGATGAACTCCGACGCAATCGATTTGCCGTCGCTCTCACGCGCGCCGATTTGGACCGAACCCAATATTTCGCTTTCGCCAAATTCAAACGCATACTGGCCACGGGGTGCGCGAGCTCGGAGCCCAAACGCCTGCACCTCGCCATCGATGCGTGCGCCGTGAAAATCAAACCAGCATTGGTGGTCGTTGTCGTCGGCTGGGAGTGCAGGGACGGCGTCGTTGGGTTTGTCCGCGCAACATTCATCTAGGATTTTCGGCTTCCCGACCCTTGTTGCAACTTCTTGGCGTTTTTCGGCGCGCTGGCGCTGCAGCCAGTTGCGCCAACGCACCCGATCGACGCCAGGATCGAAACTTGGATTGCTCGATCGTGGGCCACAGCCTGAGAGATCGAGGGGTCCGTCAAGGAAGCTCTCCTTGGCCATCACGAACCGGATTTTCGACAAACGAAGCGACAGCCGCGAGAGGCGCGCGTGAGAAATATCTAAACCGTCGTCCGCGCCGCCGTCTTCGAGGGGTAAGAATTCGCACGTCTCAAGACACAGCGCCGGCAGGCCTCGACCGGCCGCGCCGAGACAATCACGAAGATCGAGTTTTCCACGAAGACGGATTCGGTTAGCGCGAACGCCGGCAGCGGCGACGGGCACGAGACCGGCGACCGGCTGAGGTTCTAGCGTCACGTGCAATTTGTAGCGGTCGAACTTATCGGCGGTTTGTTTGTGCCATCCGCCTGGAAACGGAAGGCCGAGGAGTAGGGCGCGTACGAATTCGGAACGAATTTCAGCGCCGTTGCCAGCGAATTCTTGCCCTTCGACGGCTGAGAGCGCGAGGCGAGCTTCGTCTTCGCGCCAATCGACGCTGCGCTCGTCCCCGCTCGCTCTCATAACAATGAGGCGCCGCCAATAATAACTGGCGTCTTCATCCGCTTCATCGCTGGAGAATCCATCCAGACGCGTCGTTGCTCAGTCACTGCGTTCAGATCGAGATCGAACACCAGCAATTGCGAGGTTCGCCCGCTCGGTAGCGTGTGCGGTCGCCGTGTTGTCGCGAATGTCGCGGGCTGCTCACCGCAGACAAAAATCGATGTTGGCTGGAATGCGCTGTCCGTGGAATTGGCGTTGATATGGACAACGGTGGTTGCGCTCCACCGAGACAAGTATGCGCACATTGCGTCCACCGGTTCGTTCAACTTGGTCGCCCAGGACGGCACCAGAATGATGTCCATCTTGGTCGTGGTTTCGCGCAAATTGCGTTCCGCAAGGTCGTGCACGCGCTTGAAGTCAAAAACATCCGAAGACTGCAAGACTGTGATGACGCCTTCCCGTCGCGTGATGGCTGGGGGCCGGAATTCGCGCGACCCACTGGCGATGATTTCGCCCACCGAGCGCATCGATGTAGATTTGTAGTACTCGATGTGTCGGCGGGCGGGGTCGTAAGCGTCCTCATCGCCTTGAAATCCGAAAGCGCCGAATGGGAATATGATGCCAACATTGCTGCCGCCTTCGGGAGCAGTGTGGTGCGAGCCGCAGAAAACGAAGGCGCTGGTTTGCTTCGCCTGGAGCATTCCAAGCATTGCCTTCGCCACCGCGTCGCGCCCCGCCGCGTCGCACGGAGGAAAGGCAAGTTCGTTGAAAGCCACAATGTCGGGGTCGAGCGCCAGTGCTACCGTCAGTTCCTCGTCTCTGTCGCGCTTCCAAAGCTCGATGTCGCCCAGCGGCACGGTGATGCGCGCTTGCCCCTCGTCCTTCAGCCTCAGGTCGAGATCGTATTTGCCGTCCTTGTTTGGGTCGTCGACAATCCGAAGGTCGGACGAGACGCAGCAAATGCGCAGACGATTGTTGACGAGTGCGCGCTGGTGGCGGGCGTCGTCGAGTTTGACTGTCTCAAAAACGTTGCGCGCTCGCGCTACGGTTATGGCTGCTCTCTCCCGACCTTCCGCCTGCGCCACCGGATCCGAAGCCTCGGATCTAACGTTGGGTGGCACAGGCGTGCGATCCCTGTCGGATTTTTTCTGGTCGTCTTCCGCCACGCGCCCATCCCCCAGTCGAAGCTAGGGACGCTAGAACAACCAGCACGTGAAAAGCAACTTAGAGTGAGGATCCGAGATCGGCGCTTAGGCTGGCAGTGACGGCGGCGACGGCGCGGCCGTAGGGCGACGCGTCGCCCACCTTCTTGGAGGCGCTCTCCCGCGGCGGTGGCGCAGCATAGCCAACCGCATCAACGCGCGCGCGAGGGCGGTCGTATCGCCACAGGAAAAGGCCGCGATGCTCATCCGAGCTTTCAAACGGCAGGATTTCCAATTTGCGCGGCTCCTCGCTCAGCTTCTTAAGCTCTGCTGGCTGCTCAAGCAGATGCGCCGGCGAAGGCATGTCCGCAAAAAGCCCGAGGAGCTCCCACAAGGCTTTTGCGTCCTGTTGGCTTCCGCCTTGGGTTTGGGCGAGCGCGCGCAGCGGCTTGCGGTCGAGAACGTCGTCGAACAGTTGCCTGAAATTGTCCAAGTTCTCGGTCGGCAAACCAAGTATGCGGAAGACGTCGTTCGAGACGCTTACGTGGAAATGTGCGCGATCGTCGTCGTTCTCTAGAACGAGCTTCAAAGCTTCTTCATAGACGACGCGCTGATGTTCAATGATCGCAAGCGCCAAGCTCTCGGCGATCTCGCTGAAGCTCCGCAACTCCTCAAGCGACGGTTCTGCTTCGGCAGCGTCGATGATCGGCTTGCAACGCACCCACGCTTTCGATCGGGCGATCTTCAAGCCGAGCCACTCGCACACGGTGACCGCGACCTGCACGCGCACGTACCGAACGACGCCCTTGACGCGAACCTTTACGAGGATTTCTTCGAACGCAAAGATCGGCATCAGCGTGCGCGCGCGCTCCGCCTCGTCGAGCACAGAAGCGCCGAGAATGCGTGTGAGTTCGTCGCCGGTGACGACCTCGGCACCATAGCCCTTGATCGCTTGGTGCGCGGCCTTATCGAAGTTGTGGGCGTTGTCTTTAAGGGCGTTGATCGCACGCACGGCGTCTTCGGGCTTGAAGCCATGCGGCTCGCCGCGAAGCGTCGCTTCGAGCAGGCGTCCAACGCGTATGACCGCGCCACTCCACATGGCGGAATGTCCCCCGGACGCCTTTGTCACGCGCTGGGCAGTATTAAGCAACAAAAGACTCCAACCGGTTAAGGCGCGCTAGGAAAAACGACACGAGCGCGGACGCGGCCGCGCTCGATACGCCGCCGACACCACGCCGCCCTAGGGCAATCCTAGGGTTGTGCGCCAATAGCGGGCGGCTTTCCGTGAGGCAAGGGCTTGCCGCCCCGTTCATACTCTGCCTCCGCCGACCGGCATGGTGCGCGGTGGCGACGCGATCGGCCTTAACGACGGGTGGCTGACCGGGGCTCACAAGACCATATGTTGGGGCGCGCCGCGCCCGGCGCCAATCGCTGTGACGCGCCGCCGCGCGCGGCAAAGCGCGCGCGCAAATGATTGTCATCGCGGAATATTCCTCCGCCCGATGCCCGCTTCGCCGCCGCAGCATTTGGCGGCGTCGCGAGCAAGAAAGCCGTCCTCGTCAGGCATCGTTCGGATGCCAAAATGACGTGAGCAAGGCGGCTGCGTGCCCAACCGGCGCGTTGTGGCGGGGCCGACGGCGGCCTCGCCCTTGTGCTGAAGTTTGCGATATTCGCGCAACACCCACGAATATTTTCCCCAAAACCGGATTGTGGCTGGAACAGATCGGACGGTGCTTTCCGTGGTTGCCTGCCTGCGCCTGCCCCGTGTTCGGCCCCGTCCGGAGGGCGAAGGGGCGAACGTTGATTAAGGGACGCCCCGCGTCCCGACGCCGCCAGCGAGGCCGTCGCGAGCAAGTGCGGGTCAAGGGCGAAGAGGCGTCACGCCGTCCCTTGACGCGCGCGAGCACGATGGCTCCGAGAGCTATCGCGAGGACTTCTTCCGTTTGCTCGCTGGCGCACTTTTCTTTCTGGCGCCGGCTTGCTTGGGCGCAGCTTTGGTCGTCGCGACGCGCTTGGCTTTGGGCGCCGGCGCTGCGGGCCGCGAAGCGGTCGCGCGCGCCAACCTCAGGTCATCGTGCTCGAACGCAGTTTCCATGCGCTCCATGTCGCTTTTTGTGAGGTGGCATTTCTTCGCCGCATCACGCCACGTTGCTACGACTGCGCCAATCTCAGCCGCGATCGCGCTCGCTTCATGGGTTTTGAGGGCGAAATAGTTGGCGACCGAGAAGCAGGTCTCCAGCGAGCTGGTGTGATCCAGTTCGTTGAAAGCCATCACATGGATGCGCGCGCTCACATCGAGTGGCGACGGGTTCATGTCGAAGGCGGGCGAGAGCCGCCAACCTTCCGCGCCACGCAAGAAGCCATGGTTGCGGAGGTGATCGTCGACATTGGAAACCAGCAGATTGAAGGCCATGCGACGCCAGAGCTGATGCAGATCCTCACGCGGTGCGTCGCCAAGTTGGCGAAGCGCATCCACCAGTTCGAGATAGGATCGATCCTCCTGGTGGTCTTGCCCGTCCAAAGCCGTGAACGCCGACATGTAGGGAAGACGCGCGTGATCGGCGCGCCGATCGAACCGCTCGATCATCAACACGCTCTTGGCTCCAATCGGTTCGACGCGAAATTTCGGAACCACGACGCCGGCCTGTTGCGCCATCGTCAAAAGGGCCGTCTCCCATTCGATGACCGGCCACTCGTCTTTGACCCACGGAAATTTGGCGAGCCAGAGCCGACCATCGCGATCGCGCACCGTCGCCTTTGGACGCGCGCCTCCAAGGGAAGCGCCTGGCGCCAGCACCAGCGCCACGTCGCTCTTTCGCGCCTTGCCTTTTTCAATCCGATCGGTGGCCGACAGGAGGTTCTTCAGCTCAAGCACAGGCGGGACTGTCGCACCGGTTTGGGTGATGAAATCGCCGCCGCGGGCGTCCTTGAAACGAAGCGCGCCCATGCGTGTCTGGTCGTCGACGCCGGTGAGGAAGTCGGCTTCGATCAAGGTTTTGGGCTGGGTATCTGATTCCTTGGCGCGAATGCGCTCGTGGTGACGCATCAGCATTTTGCCCCAGCGATCAGGTGCTGCATCACTGAAGGCGTTGAACAATTTGCCGGTGGAATGAAACTGACCCGATGCGAGCGGCAGGCTCGGAGCCAGGGCAAATCGCAACGGGTGCGCGAGCCATTCCGGCATGTATTGGAAGGTCGCGGTCTCCTTGCCTTGCTTGTGGCGAATCCACAGCCGCCCGATGTGAACCGGCGTGCGATTGAGATCTATGTAAACGTAGAGCTCACGTTCCATTGTCATCGCTATAGACGGATTCTTGACGTCGGATGCGTTGGGGCAGCGCGTCCTCCGCGAGGCTCATGCCGACAGGGTCAGCGCTTGCATCGGCGAGTCCGGCCAGCCGATCAGTCAGCCCCAGTAGGAAAAGCAAGGTCGCATAGACGCCCATCGAGACGCTGGGATCGCCTTGCTCGGCGCGGCGCAGCGTGCGCCGTCCGATGAGCGCCCGCTCGGCCATGATCTCGGTTGAGATCGCGCGCCGCCGGCGCGCGGCCGAGATATCGGCGCCGAGTTTCTTCAACGCCCGCTTGACTGGGAGAGATAAGGCTTGGGTGGCGCCGGAGGTCTTCATGTAATGGCTCGCATAAGGATCACTAAGTCCGATAGTGGGCCTTATATGACATATTATAGTGTGACAAGCAAGTCGTTTGTCCAATAACGGGTCACATAAGGCCCAATATACCGCCTAGAGGATCATATATGGCCGATAACGACCGCCAGAACTTGGTCAGACGCGGTTGCAAAGGGGATCGCTAAGGAGCTTCCCAAACGCGGTTCAGGATCTGCGCGGCAAGATACGCTTTGTTCTCTGGTAGGAAGCGTCCGTAGTGTTTTGCGACGATCTCGGGCGTGTCCTGAATGGCGTAGCTGGCCTGTTCGAACGATCCGGTTTGCTTCAAAATATGTGTAGCAAGCACATCTCGCACATTGTGCGGTCCGTGCGGCAACAATCCCTTGATGGCGCCGCGACCCGTGTACGGATTGTACACCCCGTAGCGCTGGGTCATGAACCGCCAAGCTTCGTAGAAGGTTGCTGAATCATAGGAAGCGCACGTGCTCGTGCGTTTGGCTGTTTTGACAAAGAACGTGCCCGGATCGTTTGCCGACCCCAACAGAAGCGGGCGGCTTACGCGAACGTATTGATCGATGTGTGCGTAGAGACCCTGCAGGTCGGGCAGCGCCAAACGAAACGGTCGTCCGCCAAAGAAGGATGAGCCCGCGTTCTTGAATGCATTCGCTGGGATAAAGGCCTCCCAGCCATTGTCGCGATCCGACCAGCGGAGTTCGCCGCGCTTCAAATCCATCAGCGTGCGTTCGGAAGAAGGGGGCTGCCCCGGCAATTTGAGCAGGAGCTGGCGGAGGTTCTTTTGTCTGACCCCAAGGTGAAGCCCAAATCGCAGCAGCATCAGCGAGCGCTGGGCTTCGGCCGCACCGCGCGGATAGCGCCGCGCGTCTGGCATCAGCCGCACGACTTCGTTGGCGATCTTGCGATATTCGGAAAGTGGACTGGTCGCCTCAAGCACGGGAAGAATGGGCTCGAACGGATCGCGATGCACGCGGGCGACGCGTTCGATCTCTTTGACGCGCACCAGGGCGTGCGTCCGCACGCGCGCACACGCGGCGAGCCAGTCTGTGCGCGCTTGTTCAATGTCGGAAGCGTCAACTAGGCCGGCGATCGGCGTGAGATGGTCCACGATTGATGGCGTCTGCGCCAACCAGCCCGTTTCAGCTGCTGTCAGCCCGATGATCGAGCTCAGCATGTCGACTTCCCAGACTGTGTAAAAGCCACGTCTGCGCTCGCGCCATGTGAGGTACCAGTCCCAAACACGCGGGAATACGAGAAGGGCCAGCGTGAGCGTTGCGGGAGCAACCCCATACCCGCGTACGGCGCCATCGGGCGAAGCCGACAAAGCGCCGAGCATGAGGCCGAAGTGCTCCATCTTCTGCGATGCGGTCTCTCCTCCCCAGACGCCGCGACGGCCGTAGCCAGGCTCCGTTAGGATCGCAGTCTTGAAAGCCACGAGATCGCGCATCTCCTGGGCGAGCCGTGGTGTAGGCAACAGCATCGTTGATGGCTTCGGCTCGCGGCAATCACCATCATCAGGCGCTCTGCGATTGAATCGAATCCCGAAGTGCTGTTTGAGCGATGAGGATTGATAGCGCCGATATTCGGTGGCGCCGCTGACAACGATGCGGCGCACCCATTCGAGAATTTCGTCTTGCTCGGTGCGCGGGCGCGTGTCGAAGTCGAGCGGCAAATGCCATGCAAGGCGACGCCGTTCAGCGTTCGAGAGACGTGGGGCGGCGCCAAACGTTGCCGATCGGCAGGGGTGGGGAAGCTTCCCCAAGAAATATCCCTTGGGCAGGCCGTAGCGCGCCTCAATGCGCGCCAGAACCAGGAGATTGCGCGCGCTTCGCGGCGCCATGCGCCCCCGCCGCCAACCGCCGATCGTGCAGGGATCCAAATCTTCGTCGTCGCCAACAACTGCGGCCCAAAGCACCTCTGAGCTTTCGCCGTGGCGTTGCATGTGCAGCCTCAGCGCGTCCGCGAAATCGTCGGTGTCATCCCACACCGAGGAGAGGGCGCGCGCCGTTCTGACGGGCTTTAGTCGAACGCGAGCAAGGCGTTGTGCGTGCTCTGACGGCTTACGTGAACGTTTGCGGCACCGTGTTCGAGCTGGTTTGGTATCCCGATTCTTCTTGGTCATGGCGCGGGCCTGCACAATTGGAGCGTTCCGGCGCGTCGGTATTGGGTTCGATGTGATCTGCGATCACCAATTTCATTTGTCATGCAGGAGTTGCGCGTGGATTCGCATCTCACTGCCAATGCGTCGATGAGCCCACGCGCATTGCGGGGATAAGTCTGCGGGATTTCTGTCGCTCGATTGTCACCCTCCAGGATCTATCCGTTGGAGGAAAGCGTGAGGGGCTTAGGTGCGTTTCAAATGTCGCAAATGAAACACCGCGACGTGCGTGTGTTCGCGATGTGCCAACATCTACGTGGCGCAATCGATTTGTGGGAGCGGATCGCCGCCGAGGCCTTCATTGTGGAAAAGAAGGAGACGACCGCTCCTCCGCCATCGCCGCAGCTAGTGCCGGCGACGCCCGCCGCGCTGCCGACGGAAAAGCTGACGTACAACATGAAAGAAGCAGTCGCGGCGGTCGGTGTAAGCAGGTCGTCTTTGTACAAAGCTCTTAGTGACGGCGCATTGACGGCCGTGAAGATCGGCAATCGGACGCTTATTCCTGCGGAGTCGCTGCGATCGTGGCTGCTCGCGCATCCACTTGAGAGAAAGCGCAGCTAGTCTGATGTTCGGGCGCTTGGACACGGCAAAGCCGACACTTGACATCTAGAACAAAAAGGGAACATCATTGGCTAGCCGCAACGAGCAGAAGGCCATGCTGGAAGAAGACTCTGAGCCCGAAGTGGTGCTCGACGATGAGCAGGCCGTCGAGACGCTTGCGCCTTTCTATGACGCGAGGCCCGCGCGCCAAGCGTGGCGGAGCGATCCCGAAAGCGCGCCGATTGGCAAGCCTGTCTATGCGCGTGCTCCGGATTCCATTCGCGTCCTCATCGCCATTCGCGATGAAGAAGGGTGGGTGTCGGTGCGCCGCAACGGCGAATTGAGACCGTTGGACAGCGTAGGGTTTTGGGCGCCGTTGTCCGCAGCAATCGCCTGAGCGGCTCGCGTGATTGCCTACAACGACCGAGAGCGCGGCGCGCGCCTTGGCAACAACACGACGCTTGGCTTGTTCATCAGCTGCATGAAGTGCAACCATTCAGCGCGCATGCGCTTGGATACAGCGCTCCGACTATGGGGTGAGCGCGCTCGTGCACGCGATATTGCGCGTGACCTCAGGTGCGGAGAGTGCGGCGCACGCGCGGCGCAAACTCACGTGATATCCGATGTTCGGGTTCATTGGGTGATCGAGGAAGATCCCGGCGGCGGCTTTGAGCTTGGGCCAAATTGGCCGATTGTCGACGTTGCGTTCTCGCAGGCGACGCTCGCGCTGATCAAGCGAGGATGGAATTGGCTGACGGAAACGGAAGACGTCATGTGCAACAGATACGCCTCCGATATTCGCAAAGCCGGCATGGAGCGCGAGTATTACGGGTTCGAAGAATGGAGTGAGACGCGCATCACGCCGGTGCTTGGCAATGCCGTGCTTGAAGTGTTTCCGAAGAGCTTTGGGCCGGTGATCAAGCTCGACGCCGATGGCAAACCCGAATGGGCAAAGATGCGCTGGGGTTTGCCTGGCCCGCCGCAATTCGGCTCGGCGCCCGTCACCAACATTCGCAACGTCAAAAGTCCACACTGGCGCGCGCTGCTGAAGGTGCCGAACCGCTGCCTCGTGCCGTTCACAGCTTTCAGCGAGTACGAAGACGCGTCTCCCAAAGGGAAGAAGCAAATACGGTGGTTTGCGCCGCCTAACCGCGGCATGCTCTTTTTCGCCGGCATCCATGGTGAATGGTCGGGCGACTACGGGTCCAAGAAGGAGCCGAACGTCGGCGAGCATAAGCTCTTCAGCTTCCTGACCACCGACGCCAACGACCTCGTGCGCCCGGTCCATGCCAAGGCCATGCCGGTTGTTCTCATTGGCGCGGACGCTTGCCAAGAATGGCTTTCCGCCCCGCCCGAGCAGATCGAAGCCATTCAGGCGCGCGTGCTGCCCGCGAGCGCGCTCGAAATACTCGGTGACGAAGAAGCCTCCGCTTACGCCGGTGGCTACATCAAGTAGCGCGTCAGCGCTCAACGCTGCGTGACTTCGGTATTCCGGGCAGGGGCAGCGTCTGCTCAATCGCGCGGTTCTTCATGATGCGTTTGCGCACGTCGAGATGCAGCTCCATCGCCTTCAGTCGATCTCTCCAGTCGCTGTCAAATCGAAACACATTGCGACCAAGCGCGTCCGCCAAGCCGAGACGGTGCAGTTCACGTGCGCGAGCTTTCAAAGCATTTTCGAGCGCCGGCTCACCTGGAGTGCGCACATCTCTCAGGCGTAAGCGTCCATCGTCCTTGAGCTGTCGCGCCAGGATGGCGTCAAGTCGCGTCGGCCGATGTGCGCGCGCTTCGCGATCGAGCGCGCGCCGTTCGTCGGCGGGCGTCCGATTGCCCAATCTCTCAGTGGCCGCGTCGCGCGCAAGATTGCGGAAGCCATGCTTGATGAAGTCGCGTGGCAGGATGAGAGAACGACCTGTGGCGTCGCGCCCGCGGAGGATGACGTGGGTGTGGGGGTTGTCAGTGTCCCAATGGTCGATCGCCACCCAAGTCAGCCGGGCGCCTAACGCGGTCTCCGCCCGGGCCATGACCCCACGCACATAGGGTTTGAGATCGCCGAGTTCGGCCCCGTTTTCCGGTGCGAGGATCACGCGGAAATGCCGTCGATCGGCATGCGCCCATTCGGCGGCGCGAGTGGCCCCATCAACGCGCTCGGATGATGCATCGTAGAAGCTCTCGCGGCCATCACGCGAGAGATAGGAACTGTGCGCTTCGGCCTGCCGCTCTGGGGTAAGAGCGGGCGCGGGTTGCTCAAGCGCGGCGGCCTCGCGCGCTACGTAGCGCGCATGTGCCTTCAGGGCCGCGCCGCCGCCACCACTATGTCCGAAATAGTGGACCTTCACCACGGCGCGTTGACGAGCGTCGAACCTGCCGCCGAAGGGTGTAGTTTTCCGAAACCCGAAGCGGCGCGCAGAACCGAGTCGTTGATCCAAACCCTTCGAGAGGCGTGAAGCAGAGGCGCCCGAGCCTCCGCCGCTGCTAGACCGCTGGACTTTACCGCGCAACTCGTTGGCGTTCTCCGGCCCGCGGCGATCAAAGAGTTTCCGCGGCGCGAGTTTCGGCATCGCGAGTGGATCGCGTTGCAGCGCGCCACCTCGAAACATTTCGCTGAAACTTGTCGGAGGCATTCTGACTGCTCAATGTCGCGCAATGTGTGCGCACATTTTGATGAGAGCCCACGCATTGGATTTTCGCAAACGCATTCAATCGTCTGACGATCTGCGCGAAGTGCGCTTTATCTTGCCCTCACTCCATTCTTCTTTGTTTTGAGTCTCCTAGCGGCTTTTGTATCATAGACGTTCGCGCTTTTCAGGCGAGAGTACTCAGCGCGGATTAAAACGCAGCGAGGTCACCAACGCGATGCTCGCGCTCGCTGCCATCGCGATGTAAAGTGCCGAACCTTGAGTACCAGTCGAGTAAAACACGGCGAAGGCGAAGAGTGTCGCGAGCCCAATACCGGCCAGGGTCTCGATCATGACAATCCCGGCGCGGGTTGCGGCGAGTTCGCGCAACTGGTCCAGAAGATAGGTGACGACAATCGCAATCGAGAGCGCAGCCAAAGCGGCGATTACCCAATTGCCGGAGCCAGAGCCGATCGCCCACAGGGTTCCGCCGGCGACACAGATTGGAATGGCGCGCAGCGCCAACAGTCGCAGCAACGCAAATACCAGAAGCGGTGCTGCAGCGGCGATGAAGAGGGCGGCAAGCATGATGTGGAATCTAAGACTTGCCCTGCGTTGGATACAAGGGCGTCCAGACGCCCTCGATTTCATCGGCGTGTACTGGTCCCCAATAGCGGCTGTCGAAGCTGTCGACGCTGTCACCGGCGAGGAAGAACTCGTCGCGTCGAAGCGTGCGACACTCACGCCACTGAGGCAGCGGGCGTCCAGCTCGATCGCGTTCCAATCTCGCCAGCTGGACTCGTCCAACGTCGACGTGATCTTCGCGAGCGCAAACTAGAGAGCCGGCCGTGGCCGCGACGCGTTTGATGAACCAATCGCGGGATCCGTCGAATTGCCGGACGTGCGCGTAATCGGACGCGACGGCCGCGGCCCGCACCGTCACGAAAGCGCCGAGGGAGGGGCGGGTTGTGCTGCGGACATAGAAGCCGATCGGCACGCTCGGCGAGCCGTTGTAGATCAACCATGGCTTGCCAGGCGTCAGCGCGCAGCTGGCCGCAATGCAAAACAATCCGGTTAAAGCAACGAACCATCGCATGCCCCGACTATGACGCGTGCGTGTGAGGCTCGGCGCCGCGATCATTGGTCCGGCGCGGCGCTTGCCGGCAGCTCGCCCATCAAGCGCAAGAGGTAATCAGCAGCCACTTGGGCTTTCGCCGCCGCGGTCAGGAAGGCGTTAGGATTGTCTTTGAGCACGCCGATCCATTCGCCGACGTAAGCGGCGTGATCTTCGATGTGGTCTGCTGGCAGTCCGATGACGGCGCCGACAAACGCTGCGCACAATTCCGCGACCAGCTCCTCTAAGGCGTAACCGGCGTCGCCAAAGCGCTTGGCCCCGAAGTCGCGATCAAGACGGGCAGGGTGTCGCGTCCAATGGCCGAATTCATGCGCCAGCGTGGCGTAGAATTGACCTACATCGGTAAACGACGGAGCCGGCGGCATCTGCACGTGATCGGTTGGCGGCGAATAGAACGCGCGATTTCCGCCGAATCGTACGTGGGCCGGCACGCGCTCAAACAACGCGGCCATTGCATCCGTCGGCATGCGTGGCGGCGGCGGGCCGTCCGCAAGGTGTTGGCCAAGTCCCTCGATCTGATCGCGGTTGAACACGATATAGCCGCGCAGGACGCTCCGACGCGCGTTGTCGTCTTCTGCTTCGTTGTTTGCGGGATCTCGTTTCTCGACAGGCTTGTAGAACACGACAAAGCTACCGTGCTCGCCCTTGCGCACGGTGGCGGCCAGGCCCTGCGCCTGTTTGAAGGTGAGCCAATAGGGTGAGTTGAAGCTTCGGCGCGTCGCGTTCGCCCAAAGTGTGATGACGTTGATGCCGCGATAGTGCTCGCCATTGGCGCGTCGCGGCAACGTCAGCAGATTGCTGTGATCGTCAGTCCACGGCTTGATCCATGGACGCACACCCTGTTCGAGGGCTGCCTTCACGCTTTCAGTCACACGTTGGGCTGCGCTGAGCTTGCACGCGCATAGTTGTGACATCGCGACCTCCTTTGGCCGGAGTGCTTCCGGCGTCGGGGTCCAGCGCGGCTCGATTGGGTGCGCACCTGAAAGGCCGCAGCGGAGCGGAGGACGGGCCCATGCGCCCGTTGCGCAGCCGGGCGAGCCGCGCATTCGCGCCAAAACGGAAGCACTTCGGCCGGCTGAGGACGCAGGGACGCTTTCGCGTCCCTGCGCGGCGCTCATGCCGGAGGTGAGGCTTCCTCGCGCGGCTTCCCGCGAGAGAGCACTTCGATGTCGCCGAACGGGCCGATAACGAACTCGACCACGTAGCGGGTATGGCCCTGATCGTTCTCGTAGGAGCCGGGGCGGATTTGCCCAACCAGACGAACGCGCGTGCCTTTTTGCACCATGGTCTCGATGCGCTCGACCTTGGCTGGCGCAAACACTGCGATGCGGTGCCAATAGGTCTTCTCGGACCATTCACCGTTGTCGCGCTTCCACCGTTCGGAGGTGGCGACTGAGATGACGGCGATCTTCTTGTTGCCTTTCACATTCTTGATTTCGATTTTGCCGACATTGCCGACGATCTCAAAAGAAGCCTTGTCCATTGTCTTGCTCCATGCACGGCGGGCGAAGTCCCGCGGCGGTCGCGTTCGCGACGTCCATGGAAGAGCGGCCGTCTCAGGAAGCCTCAGCGTCGCGAGCGCAAGGGGTGTTGGGGCGGCGCGCAGGGCGTAGCCTGAGCACACGGCCCCTTGCGCTCGGGTCCGACGGTTGCTGAATGGACGTGAGAAGCGAATGCGACTGCCGGGCCTCTGCTGTCGTGCTCCCGCAAGCACTGGGCACGCGCCGCCTCGCTCGGCACAGTGTCAAAACGTCGTAAATCAAGAAAGGGAAGAAGCGCCGCGAGCACAGTTGCCCACGGCGCTCCAACGTTATTCAGCGGCAATGGCTGCTGCGGCTGCTTCACCTTGGTCCGTCAAAGCAAGTGCGCCGTGCGGCGTCGGCGTGATCAGGACCTCTGGCAACCAGGCAGAGCCCTTCAGCATTCTGGCTGCGACCTTGGCGAGATCATCGCGCTTCAACTTGGCATGCGATTGAAGCTGCTTGGTGCGTCGGCCTTCCGAAAGCTTGGTGATGGCCGCAGAGCCTTCAATCGCCTCTATCAGCGCATGCTTTGACATGCGCGACAACACGCTGAGATCGACACGCCAATGCTGACACATGTTGAGGCCGATATGAGTGGCCAGAGCATCGCCCAAGTTTTGCTTGGCGTCGTCCGCAGCACTGTTGGCCTCGTGTACGAGATCGAGAGCGCTTGCGGCGCCGACTGCCAGAATGTTGAGCAAGCGCTCCCGCGGTTGGGCGAGAGACCAACGCAACAGATCGCGGGCATCTTCCGGCAATTCGGCCATTACCGACAATCGAGCGCGCTCGATGTCGTTCTCACCGGCGGGTTCGACTGGGCTGAACGTAATACCGATGCCGGTCGCCCGTGCGCCATGCCAAGTGGAGGCGAGGGCGTAAACGGTCAGTGCGAGCCCAAGGTCTGGATGAGATATCAACGTTGCGCGCAAGGCGATGGCACGGGCGTTCGTTAGATCGCGCGTGACATCCTTTGGAAACTGCCGTGGTGACCGCGAAGCCATCGTCGAGTCGTCCGTATCATCGCCGGCGGGTTCGGCGCCGCTGGCGGAGTTTCGAGTCGATACGATCCGCTTCAACGCGGCCTCGTCGGCTTTGCGAACCACGCCGCAGGTGATGCTTGGCCGGCCGGAATAATCGACGCCGATGACGACGCCGGCGCGGGAGATTTCTTCCTTATTCCATTCGATCAGCGCTTCCATCAGCCGGTCGCGCTCGGCGTCGAATTCTTCGCGTTGCGCGATCCGCGCGTCGTCATTTTCCGCCTCGGAAGTATCGAGAGCGTCGTCGAGTGCATCGATTGCCGCATCGAGCTCGCGCAGCTTCTTCTTTTCCGTGCGCGTTGGCGCGCGATGGCGTGGGTGGATGCGCCGGCCGCCGGGCAGTGACTGTGTCTGAGCGAGGCCGGTTTCTACCCAACCCCAGCCTTGGGTCAGATAGTCGGCCTGGAGCGCTTCAAGCTTCTCAGTCGCAAGCCGCGTCATCAGGTCAGGGTAGGCGATGACGACGATGTCGCTTTCGAAAAGATCGCGCGTCAGCACGCCGCTGGCGGCCTCATAAGCTTCCAGTCCGACAAAACGGGCAACGCGATCGCTTGCTTTCATTGCGCCTTCGGTGAGGAGGGCGCGAACATCGCCAGCATGTGTGACAGGTTTGCCCAGCACTTTGAGCGCGGCGTCCTGTCTTGCATGATCAGGTTCAATGCAGAAGGCGCGAACGGCCTCGAGATTGAGATCGCCGCGGCGATAGGCGGCTTTTACCTTTGCCGACAATGCAGCCAAAGCGAGCCGCTGTTCTACGTGGCGTGAGGTGACGCCAAAGCGTTGGGCGATCGCGTCCGCGGTAAAGTTATCCTCCGCCAATGCATGAAACGCATCGGCTTCGTCCATCGCGTTCATGGCGACGCGTTGCACGTTCTCCGCCAGGGATGCTTCGCCAGCGTTGCTTGTGTCGATCAGATTGCAGGGCACGGGAAAGTCGCGAGCGATGTGACCTTGCTTCGCCAGCGCTTTGAGCGCGGTGAGGCGCCGTCCGCCGGCGACGACTTCGAAATGAGTGTCGTCGCGTTTTTGCACGGACAGATTTTGCAACAGACCGTGAGCCTTGATCGACGCGATCAATGCATCAAGGTCTGCCTTGCGATCGGTGCGCCGCACATTGGCGTCCGAGGGGACGAGTTGATTGAGTGGAATGAGTTGATGCGACATGAGCTGAGCTCCGCTTAAACGCCCAGCGAGCGGAAGCTCGCCGGGGCCGCGCGTGTGAGGCGCGGCAGCTCTGGCTTTCGAGTCCGCGAAGGAGAGACGCGGGTCCAGGGCGTCCGAAGGCGAGCGCAGCGTCCCTGGATGCGCGGCTCGCGCGGGCTATTCGGATGGTCCGCGCCTCATGCGCGCGGCCCCGGTGTTCGCCCCTAGGGCGCAAGCGTCATCCACCGGAAAATATTCTAGAAAATATTCCCCACTGATTCAGTGATCACTCTTGCCGAATGCCCAATTGCGGTAGCTAATCAATCTCAGGTTGGGTGTGGCCAAGCGTCGGGGG